>JAPLNM010000001.1 GCA_026692845.1 Planctomycetota bacterium
CCACGGATCACGGGCAAGCCGGCTTGGGCCCAGGCCATCGTGCCACCTTCGACATTGACCACGTTCGACAGACCCGAGCGCAGGAGGCTTTGACAAGCTTGAGAGCCTCGAGCGCCGGAACGGCAGATCACATAGAGGGGCGCTTTCGATTGGGGATCGAGTCCCAAGGTGGCCGGGTCGAGTCGATCCAGGGGGACATTTTTCGCGACATCGACGTGGATCTCTTGGAACTCGGCCGGGGTACGGACATCGACTAGGTGGACCGAGTTGCCCTTGGAGATCAGATCGTAGAGGGATTTTGGGGTGATGGTTTGAGTCGACATGGTGCTTTTAGGGGAGAGAGATCAAGTGACCAACCCGGAGGAGTGGGATGGATTGGGTTTTTCGCCGAAGCGGTCTTCGATGCACTGGAGAATATTTTTCAGGTGCGGTTCGATGATTTGGTAATAGACTTTTCGTCCGTCGCGTTGGCTTGATAGGAACCCGCAGCGTTGCATGAGGCGGAGGTGTTCGGAGGCCATGGGGGTTGGGATTTGGCAAGCCTCTGCCAGTTGGGAGACGGTAAATCGTTCCGATTGGAGCATTTGGAGCATGCGAAGTCGGTGGGGGTGAGCCAGTACCTTAAGGCACTCGGCGGCTTGTCCGAGCGCCTCGAGGCTCGTCAGTTGGGTTGGAGTTGTGCTTGCCATGGAATTGGATTCAGGGATCGGATCGATTCGGGGTGCGTTTTTGAGGCTTTGGGGAAAGGGGGGGGACAAGGCGTCGACCCCGCTGACACTTCAACATATCGGAATATCGCTAACTATTCAACAGTGGTTTTTTTCTGTTGAAGACTGGTGGCTGGGCTATTGGGTTGGTTAGGGCTTTGTTTTGCTGGGTTTTTTGGCTTGACAGATTCGGTCCGTGGCTTACACTTTCGCGTCCTTTGGCGGTCGAAGTTCGGCGTCTGAGGAATAGAAACAGCATAAGGCCCCGTCGTCTAGAGGCCTAGGACATCGCCCTTTCACGGCGGTAACACGGGTTCGACTCCCGTCGGGGTCACTAGGTATGCCATCGGGGGGACTCTCCCCCCATCACAACCCAGCAAATCGCTGGGTTTTTTTATGGGTGCAAAGCGAAATCGTGCGGCATTTGCGCTGCGACTCAATCCGGGCAACCCGGTCGATTCGATGCGGTCGGGGTCGAGGCAAGGCTCATGGACAATGCATCGCGGTAAACTATCATCAGTTCCATCTGTGCTAGGTGCTTGCACTGGTCATCTTGCACTGATGACCCTGCACTGTCATGCCGTTTGGTAATCCACGCCCTCTTCATCTCTAGGAATCTCACCTGATGCTAACAAGACTCGCTTTGCGTGTTTCCCTTTTTGCGATCTGCACTAGCCTTGCAACCGGCTACTCAACCTTCGGCGACGAACGCGAAGAGATCAAGCTTCGGATCGTCCAGATCGAGAAGCAAGCGGCACAGCTTCTTAAAGAGGGTCGCAAGGACAAAGTCGCAGGATTGCTCCGCGAGCAAGAAGAGTTGATGAAAACACTCGAGGGCATGAACTCCCAAGGACGCTTCGAGGGACGCGGTCCAAGCCCAGAGCAGATGGAGAAATTTCACAAAGCCGCCGAGCAGGTCCACCACCTGCGGATCGCTTCGGAACACCTCAAGTTAGC
>JAPLNM010000002.1 GCA_026692845.1 Planctomycetota bacterium
CACGGCGGACTGAGCACGAGCACGATGGGATCCTGTGGTCGGAATGCCCCAGGCCCCCGGTTGGCTTGCCCAACCGGAAGCCAAGCTTCGCGAGCTAGCCGGAAGCCAACTTCGCGAGCTAACCGGAAGCTGCTTCCCCTTTCCGCACAAGGCGGCAAGGGTCGTAAATTGGGGTTGGTGGAGATCCGCCAGCTAGCTGGCGAACCTTGGCCTCCGGTGGCTCAAGGCCACCCGGGGGCCGAGATCTTATGATGAGTGCGAGTGGCTCTGCGAGCCAGAACGACCGCGATGACCGAGGGCGAGGAGTTGACTTAACACAAGTCAGCGCGCCGTGACCGAGCCCTTCGCGTCCATCGCATTGTTCGCTTTTGTTGCGATTATTTTGTTCTTCGATTCGCAAATCCACTTTCTAAATGCGTTAAAGTCTAATCGTTTCTCCGGTGCGAAAACACACTTTGCTTCAGCGGTATTCCAATCAAGCCCTATTCGTTCAAGTCTCTCGTGATTGCTAGGGTGGTCACGAGTCGAACTGTCTAGCTGTTTTGCCATCTTCGAGCATGAACGAAACGCATCTATATTCATTTCAAATGAGTCAGATATGACTTGGAGGATTTCTAAGGACGAAAGCCCGTTTGGGAATCTCGATCTTGGCTGGATCGATTTACTTTCAAAAACTGGCGTATACCCGCCAATTGTTTTGTGGCTCCATAATTCATCAATGGCGTTTTCGAAAGCTGCGGTTTTTACGAGAACACAAGCAAGAGACAATGCGGATACTTTGCCGCAAGCTATTTTGTCTGCTGCGAATTCTCGCTGTCTTCCGAGCCAAAATGACTTGTATCGAAGTGTGGTAACAACTAAATTCGCGAAAAAAGTTCTTACTGGGCTAGGAGGTAGTTTCTGAATGGCATGCAGAGATCGAAACCCTAACCTACTTGTATGTCCAGCTACGACGTGTGCGAACTCGTGCGCTATCAGAGCATCGAGTTCGCACATTGAGAGTATTGAGACCATTGCTCCAAACTGTATATTGACTGTTCGAATTGCTGAACGACCAGTAAAACTATAGCCAACTCTAACAGAAGAGTTTTCAAAGTCACTGCTGACTGCAACTGGATCGTTAATACCGATCTGAATCGCAATTCTTCTTACGGAAGCGTCGAATTCACTCATGGAACAATCAATTCCAGCAAGGCAATGTCTTAAAGAAAATCAGTCGGGTCGCGTCGTACTAGATCCTTACCTGTACGAACTGCATTTCCAATTAGATTGATGTATCTTCTGGTTGCTTCCGCTTCAGCTGCGGCTGTGGTCAATCCACCGCCTCCTGCCGCTGCTGCTGCGCCTCCACCGCCAAGCGTCCCGACTCCTAGTACGACTTCACCGCCAGCCACAACGGCAATTGCAACGCCGACTGTTCCAACAATAAGAACAGTATCAGATGCGCCAGCGAGGTTTTCGACGCCGACGACGGGAATAAGTACGTTTGCAGCCAACCACTCTCCGAACGAATCCTGCCAGCCAAACCCGAACCGACCTGCAAACCAAGCGGAATTATTACTTGACCACTGATTCGTCGCGCTCACTTCTGAGCCGGTTCCACGATCCATTGCAGGAACGGCAACGAACGAAACGGAAAATACACCATCCTTACCTTTCACCAACGGTGCACTGAACGCGTATTCGCCAAAACTGCTAGGCTGAAGAAAAGATCCGTCTGGGCTAATTGAGAGCATCGACGCATTCTCGATATCGTTATTGATTACGAGCAGATAATCCGCTTGCCCTGCTCCGTTCCCCAAGAATACAACTCCCTTTCCGTCGGGTGAGACGTCGTAGCTACCCTCCATTGCAACATTCGACAATGGCAATATGTTTACGGTTTGCGATCTTGCGACATTCGTAGTGGATAACACAGCAAAGAGTGCAAATCCAGCAATTACGTTTCGAACAGTTGAACACAACATAACAATTCTCCTTAAAGGCGCCCACTTTCGACGTGAAGAAACGCTCTACATGCCAAAGCGAACG
>JAPLNM010000003.1 GCA_026692845.1 Planctomycetota bacterium
AGCGACCCGAAAGTCGCCAAAGTCTTCGAGACTTGGAGAACCCTCCAGCCCGAGGCTCTCGAATCGCCGCTGAGCAAAAACCAAGACATCCAGTCGATCCTGCTCGAAGAAACTCCTTGGCTCAGAGATGCCCAGCGAGAATCCCAAGCCCGCCGAAATGTAGGAATCCTTTTCGATGTCAACCGCCTCAATAGCGAGACCGACTCGCAATTGCAAAAGCTATCCCAGATGCAGCGTCCAAACGGTCTTTGGCCGTGGTTTCCCGGCGGACCTGACAACGAGTATCTCTCTTTGTATATCGTGACCGGATTTGGCCGCTTACGGAATCTCGGCGTTGCGATCGACGAAGGCATCGCACTTAAGGCCCTCGGAGCCCTGGATGCATGGATGAACAAACAGTACAACGAGATCAAGGACAAGGATCCCAAGAAATCGCACTTGGGTTCCACCATCGCGCTGTATCTGTATGGAAGGAGTTTCTTCCTAAACAATCAGCCCATCGCACCGGAATACCAAACGGCGCTGAAGTACTGGTTGGCACAAGGCAAAGACCATTGGGTGGAACAAACACGACAATCGCAAGCTCACTTGGCCGTCGCCCTCAAGCGTTTCGGCGATGCCGAAACACCCAAGGCCATGATCAAGAGTTTCAAAGAGCGAAGCGTTACCGATGAAGAACTAGGAATGTTTTGGAGAGACACCGAGCGATCCTGGTGGTGGTACCATGCCCCGATCGAGACCCAAGCCATGATGATCGAAGCCTTCGACGAAGTCGCCGGGGATATCCAAGCCGTCGAGGAGTGCAAAGTGTGGTTGCTCAAGCAAAAGCAAACCCAAGACTGGAAAACCACCAAAGCCACGGCCGATGCAGTTTACGCTTTGTTGCGACGCGGCGAAAATTGGCTTGCATCCGACGCGCTCGTAGCGGTCGAACTCGCCGGAACCAAACTTGAGCCAAAGAATGTCGAGCGGGGAACTGGATTCTACCAGCAAACATTCGCTGGAAACGAAATCCGACCTGAGATGGGCAAGGTGAAAGTGACCAAGTCCGACGAGGGGGTCAGTTGGGGCGGGCTCCACTGGGAGTACCTTGAGGACATCAGCAAGATCACCGCGCACGAGGCAACCCCCTTGAAGCTCGAGAAGAAGCTCTTCAAGAGGGTGCTGACCGCAAGTGGCCCGGTCCTCGAGGCCGTAGTCGCTCCGGTGTCCATCGGCGACGAACTGATCTGTCGCGTCGTGGTGCGAACCGACCGGGATATGGAGTACGTCCATCTGCGGGATTACCGAGGGAGCGGAACCGAGCCGGTGAACGTCTTGAGCACCTACAAATCCCAGGACGGGTTGTTTTACTACGAGAGCACCCGAGACACCGCCACACATTTCTTCATCGATTACTTGCGCAAGGGAACCTATGTGTTCGAGTACCCAGTAAGAGTGCAACTGGCCGGGGAGTATCCCATGGGATATGCCTCGATTGAGTGCATGTATGCACCGGAGTTCAACAGCCATTCCGAGAGCATTCTCCTGCGAGCCGAATAACCCCAAATCCTGGAGCCTCCCCCAATCAACCCCCAAAAAGCCCTCAAACTCCTCCCAACCCGTCCAAAAACACCCCTCCCAAGGTTTTTCCAATTGCCGGTTCCCCCCCTTCAAAATTTTGACGGCGTCCGCTAAACTCACCAGAGTTATGCGTCCGTGGCGCAATTGGATAGCGCATCGGTCTTCGGAACCGAGGGTTGAAGGTTCAAATCCTTCCGGGCGTACTCGATCAATCTCGCGAACTACAGGCAACACGCCAGTTCGCGGATTGAGAGGCTTTTTCTAGCGATGCGTTAATCGCTCACATCCCCAACATTTGGGCATCTTCGGTTTTTCGGCCCCTGCGTGACGCGTACTTGCCTTTCTTACCGCTGGCAGAAATTCCTAATGTTGCTTCCGTCCGACCGAACCGGACCACTCAACTAGACGAACGCAGGGCTAACAGCAGGGCCGGAATCGGATCTGCGCGTCAACATACAGTTTGGAAACTGCCCCACCGGTTAAGCTCGAATCATTAGGCCACGGCTGGTAGAATGAAGGAGTTCAACACTGAATCAGCAAATGCGGACAGCAGAGCAGCCAATCGAGCCGGTTGCAGTTATGCCATGAAATAAAGTCCAAAGACTCTCAATGGAAGGTCCAGCATGCCGACGTCGCCCAACGAGCCTCGCAGCTTCTGTCGCTGAACCGGACTGGTCAAATGGATGACGACGTTAAGCACGAACTGGACCAGTACGAGCAAGCTGAACTTTTGATGCGTATGGTGAAGGCCCGGATACATGCGAGGCAAGGAAGCTAGGTAGGGATGAGCGAATATGTGCCTGCAGAACTTCGCCGCCTGACGTACTATTCCTGATCTTGATTGCGGAGGATTTCGATGAGCGTTGTATCTGTTACGACCTCCACTCCGACTGCTTTGCAATGGTCGACGACCTCCTTTGCTCCGATATCTTTGTCGATGCTGCATAGGTAATTCGCTTTGGCGCGGAGCGCTGTCTCAATTACCGGATCATCGTCTTTATCTCGCGTAATCCGTAACGATTTCGCAGCGTCGACTTCGACGACTAAAGCGACCTGCTGAATAGATCGGACGAAGTCTTCGATTTCGGTGTCGGAAAGGCCATGAATTTTCCTGACCCGTGGATATCGGAGCACCCGATCTAATTCCGCCAACATGAAGTTGGACGTACAGAGCAAATTTCCATCTGAGATCGTACGGCGCAACAACTCAGAGGCTAGACCAAATGGTGAAGCGACAGCACGAACTATGATATTCGTGTCGAGCACGATCTTTGCCATTACTCGTTAGCGCTTTGAATGGCTTCGTCGATAGCGGCCTCAATCTCGCCAGGTACCAAATCTTGCTGATTAGCATTTCCATGAGCTTTCGTGAGCAGCTCGTCAATCAGACTTCGAGCAGCCGATTTAACAGCTTCGCTCGGTTCGATACCCGGGCGATAAGCAAGTACGAAAATCCGTTGGTCAGGAGCCAGATCTCCTCCGACCAGCTCCTCTATAGCGTGACGCTGATTGGTAGTAATCTCGCTAACGGTTCGGTCAACGGATGTTTGGATGGATTGGGTCATGAGTTTTGCTCCTAGATCCCATTGTAGCATCTATCGGCATGACAGTCACATCTGAACGATAGACCACTGCAATCGACAAGTTTTTTGATTATAATCGGAACGACAGTCGAACCGCCGGGCGTGTAGGAACAGTTGTTATGGACAGAAGAAGATTTCTTCAGCATTCACTCGCGGCGTCTACGGCGATTGCTGTACCGAGACTTGCGCAACGACGAATCGGCAATCACGTTCCTTGCCGAAAACGAACTTGAACACGGTAAGTTCCTGTGCTGCCTGTCTCGTTTGCGAAACACGCCGTACTGGTCGATCGCCAACGACAAACGTCCGAAAGACGAGGGAAAGCACGCACGGAACGAGGAGATGGAGGAACACGACCATGCTCCAATTCGCGAAGCCATCATTCGTGTGGTTCGCGAAACAGATTTGAAAGTTCTGTTGTGCCCCGAGGATATGACGCAAATGGCCGTTGGCAAAGAGATGCTCTACGACCGATTGCCCGATGATGTTGAAGATCGAGTGGTTTGGCGAAAGAATTTCTGGCTGACCGATATGGCGCTCAGCGTTTACGTTCGCAGCGCTGGATTATTCGGCAGCGAAATGCACTGACCGATCATGGCTGTGGGAAATGGCCAGGGACTTTACAGCTGCGAAAGCAAAGACGGAAGTTGCTCGCGCAGTCGTCCTGAAACGCCAGAAGAAAACGATGGACTTGCTGAATCAGCGGTTCACTTCCAGGTGACTCCAACGTGTTACCACGTTCAGCGCACCAGCCAAGGCCAAAGTGATGAGCTAGATCTTCTCTGTAGGACACTTTCATTACCTATTCCAAACCGGTTTATCCATCCGTTTTCCAAGCCGTCAGGTGTCTTATCTAGCAAACGTTCACCGGACGGCTTGCGCCACTCCGCTTCTAGTTTTATGCTTGGCATCTTACTGCCTATACGCCCTCAATCCTGAAATTCAACGGGATGTCGACGTTGTCGAATTGAAAGAAACAGGGAGTCAGCCGGGTTTGGTGGTTTGGTTCGTTGGAGGAACTGTGGTATTTGATGATTGGGCCGATACAATCGCCCGACGAGGCCAAGGCGGGCAAATGTAGAGAAAGAGTGGGTTCCTCAGGACGTAGCCACCTGTCGCCAGACGGTGGAGCGGCGGTGAGTTCTTGGACAAGTTGGGCAAGGTTCAATTGGATTCTCCGGCTTGACGGGCTTGGTCGAGGTGTTGGTCCACGACAGATTGCAGTTGGTCTACCGGCACCTTGCGGTTGCTGAGCCATTGCGCCAGCGGTGCAAAGGCAGGGTTGGCGAGCAGTTCCTCAACGCGCGGCACGGCAAGCACAGTGCCGGCGGCGCGAGCTTCGCGAAAGCGAAGGGCATAGTTGCCCAGCGAGGTCTTGAGCGACTCTCCCAACCCGGCGACCAGAGTGTAAATCAGGGCAGCAAGTCGGTGGAGGGAGGATTCCGCAAGTGCAGACGGAGTGCCGCTGCGTTCGAGGTAGTTGGCTAGGTTGTGGTGCGAGACAGCGCGGTTGGCCGGATTAGGCAACTGCTCTCGTATGGCAAGGGAGCGGCGTTCCTGGATGATGGCCTGGGGAATGTCGCCTTGCTTTTTTAAAACGTCAGCGAGGGAGCTAAGTACTGTAGCACTCCCTGCGGGATCGCTCTCAAAGAGCGTCAGGCATGCTTCCAGCTCGGCCTTGGCCTCATCCATGCGGCCCGGCAGCTCCACTATGATAATGGCGCGGTTGACGCGTGTCCTGGCAATTTCCTCCACCGGACGTCCCAACGCACGCTGTGCCTCCAGGGTGTCATCCATGCAGCGCAGGGCCGCGGGCCAGTCTTTCCTGGCAAAGTGGCATTCCCGAGCGATGTCGAGTGCGCCGGTGAGTGCACGGGCGAGGAACACCGGGTCCGGGGCCTCGGGCACCGGCTTGCCGGAGCGGTGCTGGAGTCGCGGATGAGTTGATCGAGCGAAGTGGCCAGCGCGTCGTCGAGGTAGGCCAGCTCCTTGGCATCTCCTGGTTCGACGGCAAAGAGCGCTGGCAGCTTCGCAAAGTCCTTGGTCTTTTCCAAGGTCTCGAGAGCCGCCAAAAGCTGCGTGCGCGGCGGGGCGTGCGCAGCCAGCTTGGCCAGCCGGTCCATAAGTAGCGGGTGAAAGCGGCTGGCACTCAGCAGGCGTATGGCCAGCTCCATGTCCGCGCCATCGCCGCCAAACACCATTCGGCTCAGCGTGGGCTGCTCCCTCAAGTAAAGCGCCGCCTCTCCGCCAGGAAGCGGCCCGAGCTGGACGGGATGAGCCGCACCCTCTGCCAGCGCCGCCAGTGGCCGGCGGCAAGTGATGAGTATCCGAGAGGGGGAGCCGACGAGCTCATTGGCCAGCAGCGCCAGGCAGTCGTCCCAAGCCTTGTCCTGACAAGCCGAGAGAGTCGTCGCTGGGTCCGCCGCTTTGAGATTGGTCTCGAAGTTATCGAGCACGATCAGGATCGGCTCGTCCTTGAGCGCGCGGAGCAGGTTGCGAGTGAGCCGCTGCAGTCGCTCAGGACCGGTGAACTCGGCGGTGGCCTCGCGGTGAATGGCATCGGCAGGATTCGCTTGCACATGTTCGCGGTAGAGCTTCAGCTCCCCATTGAGCATCCGGTGGATATCCCACAATGTCTTCTCAAACTCAAGCCGGTTCGGCTTGGCCTGGAAGAGCAGCACCCAATTAAATTTTGACTCCCACAGCGCCAACGCT
>JAPLNM010000004.1 GCA_026692845.1 Planctomycetota bacterium
CCGGTCGCCAGCATAAGGGTCAGCACCGGCAAGATAAATCGCAAGATCGTAAGGACCCGAGGCCATGACCTCGGCCAATCCCTGCTCGAGTTTGGCCAGATACGCAATGTCCCCTGTCCCCTCGTCCAAGTCGATATCGAGGTGACTCGGATGCTTGCGCGACGGAAAGTTCTTCGCGCAGTGAATCGAGAACGTAAAGACATCGTCCTGGTGTCCCAAGATCTCCGCCGTTCCGTTCCCTTGGTGCACATCGCAATCGATCACACAAGCCCTTGCGATCAACCCCTGGTCCAACAGAGTGCGTATCGTTACGGCCGCGTCGTTGAACACGCAGTAGCCTTCTCCTGCCCCTCGCATGGCATGATGCGTGCCACCGGCTAGGTTCACCGCGATCCCCTCGCCGATGGCCGTCCGGGCTGCAGCCAACGTGGCGCCGGAACTGCGCCGCGATCGCTCGACCATCTCTGGAGACCAAGGAAACCCGATCCGCTGAAGTTCTTTTGCGGTCAATTCTCCACGCACGACCCGATCGACATACTCAGCGTCATGGGCGAGTTTAAGCTCCTCGTCACTGGCTGCCGGAGGCTCGAGGAACACATCCCCAAAGTGAACTGGACTTGCGATCAGCCGATCTCGCAATCGCCGATATTTGGACATCGGAAAGCGATGGCCTTCGGGCAGCGGTAGAACGAATCGATCGGTGAAGTATATTTTCACTCGCCTCTCCGGGTATACTTGCGAAGTTCTAAACGCACTTTTCAACCTGCAATCGAAATCCATCGTACCGTCAGTCGAATCATGAGAAGTATATCGCTGCGAGGTAAATCGCAGAACAGCGCACGGAGTTGTGTTTGCAGCACGGTATCAAGCGGTTTTGCTTGGAAGGCCGCATGGGCCATTGCATGTTCTATTGCAGCGGCTGGACTTTGCTCGCAGTTCGTCGCGGGCATCGGCCAGGCGAGTGCAAGTCCTCCGACAATCGACGTTGCTCCGCAAGACAAAGCTCAGAAGAAAGCCGACGCGAAAACCTATCGCGAGTTGACCGCCCGGGCTAGTGCCATCGATCCTCGCGCGAAAGCCTATCCGCAGATCGACTTCCATCTGGAAAAGGATGGCAAGCCGGTCGATTTGGGACATGCTTGCCGTCGACCTGATGTTCCGATGCGGGGCAAGTTGGTCGTTTGGTTCATGGGGCACAGCCCAGAGCTATTTCACTTTTTGGCCGACGAGGGATTCCATGTCCTGCGAGTCCATTACGCCAACGGATGGTTCAATCGCTTTGGCAAAGAGCCACCTCCTGAGGATCGCTACACACTCGGAAAAATCCGGCTCGAGGCGGCCACGGGCGAAGACTTCAGCGAGCTCGTCTCGATCGATCGGCCCGACGGGCTGGCCGAAAGGGTCGGGCAGTTCTTGGGTTGGCTCGAGCAGCAGGACCCCGAGGGCCATTGGGGCGAATACTTGCAAAGCGACCCGAAGAATTCTAAGCAAGTCCTCTGGGACCGAGTCATCCTCTCGGGAGCTTCCCACGGAGCGACGACCTCGGCGCGATTCGCCTTGCACCAGAAAGTCGACCGCGTGGTCATGTTCTGCGGACCGAGGGATCAGTACGAGTTGTGGCAGGGGCTCCCCTCGGCGACCCCCAAGGAGCGTTTTTTCGGCTTCTCCCATGTGCTCGATACCGGCTGGTCAGGGGATCACTATTGCCGAAGC
>JAPLNM010000005.1 GCA_026692845.1 Planctomycetota bacterium
GCGGCATCGGGATCTGCTTTACCTGCGTAGCGAAAATCGACCAAGGTGACGGGACCTGGGACTACCGACGCACATGCGTCGAAGGCCCCATCTTCGAGTCCCAATCGATCGTTTGGTAACTTCGCTAATCTCCTAAGGCACGTTTCAACCGTCCAAAAGCCAACGAGCCCTGGCGGCCATAATCAAACGCCTCCTTCGAATCGCGATCCTCCGTCGCATGCTCGAGCAACTCCAGCTTGTTCTTGTACACCTGCAACTTTAAATCGGTATACCGATCCAAGGGCTTGCCTCGCAAGTACGCGCTGACCTTCATCTTGTGCGCCCAATCCTCTTGGATCGGAATCCAATACTCAAGCTTGTCCCACTCGCCACTCTGATACGCGGTAAACATCTCGGCCTCGATGCTATGCATCTCTTTGCGGATCTCCCTCACAGGCGGGTAGTACAAGAAACAACCCATCACGCTGGCAACGACCAATCCTCCTAGCGAAACACAAGCGATCACCCATTCAGGTAAAACGACGTCCCGAATCCCACCGGGCTTCTTGACCAAATCGGTCGCGTCGACCGACGGTGCTCTGAGCAACCACTGCATCCAACGGTTCTGCGGATCGAGCCAAGCATTCAATCCACCCAAAGCCAACAGCGCCGCGACGAATCCTAGCGCGACAATCTCCGCCGGCGTTGCCGACTCCTGAAGGATCCTTTTGGCCGAAGTCCCATAGTCCTGATCGCCCGAGATAAACGGATTGCAGTAGGCGTCGAAAGCATGCGTGTGGTCAGCAGGCTCGATCCCCTTGGGCCGCAACGGCCGATCGAGCGAATAGCTCATCACCAAGACGATCGTCACAAGGCAACCGAGCCAGACCAAAGAACGACGCAGCGTGTAATGACGAATCATCCAGAGCAACAATCCCAGGTTCACTCCGGTACCCAGCGTGAGCAACGCAAAAGCCGCAGCGACCGAATTGCCATGCTGGAACATCGATGCGACCTGAACTATCGCCGTCATGGGGGTGATGTAAGCAAGCGTCGCAACCGCCGACATCGTCAGCGGTGCAAACGCATCCTCTTTGCCCGCTGCCCTCTGCAAGATCCCTGCCGGCAAAAGCATCGCTAGAATACCAACCCCAAGGATCGCCAAGAGCATGTACAGCGTCGATCGACTCGAAGCTTGCTGGACCATCGATAATCCCACAGCCCCAATCCGCCGAAGTCCATACGGAGTTCGATCCAACGGCTCGGCCGGGATTCGACTATTGGGGAAGAGCTTGTCCCATAGGACCCCCAAGATCGTGATGAGCACCAGCGAACAAAGGCTAAACGCAAGAATTGCCCAAGGGTCCGAAAGGGTCAGTCCATACAAAATCGAAATCGGATTAAACAACGGTGCGGTCAATCCAAACGCAAGGATCGTCCCTCCCGAAATACCGCTCTTTCGCATCTGCTGCATCACCGGAATGACACCCAGAGAACAGACCGGCAAAAGCATTCCGAGCAACCAAGCTTGGGGCAACTGCCTCCAAGTGTCCCCACCGAAAAGACGGTACGTCCCATCGCGACCAAGAATCCGTTCAAAGACCGCTGCGATCAACCAGCCAACGACAATCGTCGGACTCCCGACGACCAATGCTTGTGCCATCCGAGTCAGCGCACCCCAGATCAATACTTGAATATCCATCGGTTCTGTCCCTCTACGGTTTACTCGGCGTAACGTTTTTGCAATTCATCGATCCGAGCTTGCTCGTTTCGACAAATCTCAGACAAACCCTTGGCCATCTCCCGAAGCCCGTCGACTTGACCAAAGCCCTTGAGCGTTCCGTTGCCCGCTAGTGCCCCTGAGCCCAGAGCATGCTTACGCAAAGGCTCGGTCCACTGGGCCGACCAAGCGTCGATGCGGCTGAAGTCCTCCCTGCCCAGATCGCTCTCGGCGGCCAAGATCGGAAGCCATCCGACCAAATCAGCCAACTCAGCAACCGACGTAAGGGTCGGTGATTCGGTCTTTAAGCCTACGGACGTTGCGCCTACTGATGTTGCGCCAACGGACGTTGCGACAGGGTCGGCCAAGATTCCATCGATCCGTTGGCTAGCTCGAAAAATACTATCCGGCCAGTGCGCAGGAAAATGTTCATGCTCCTGGTCCGAGACGCCCGACGTGCTGCCTGACTTCGAGTCGCACCCGAAACAGACCAACAGGCCGAGCAGGCAAGAGCCCATAAAAAAAACGAACTTCGAATTGCCTTGACTCATCATAGGGTTCGCTCTCCTTGGGGTAGCTTGGGGCCTAAAGATGCCCTGCTGAAGGTTTCAAAACCGTTAGACCGGTCGCTCGGATTACAATCGCGGGACACTGACCGAAGCGATCACCGATTCGATCGCTTGATCGGTCGCTATGGAGTTGCTCGTCAGTCGCACGCTCAGTACCGGAGCGGCCACGGCCTGGATATCCTCTGGTATGACAAAGTTTCGCTCGTTGAGCATCGCGTAAAATGGAAAGCTCCGGTGGTTTCGGGTGCATTCGGCCAGATCGAGCAGGTACTCACGGACGGATTGTTCCACCGCCACGCGTGTTACGGCCTGTTGCAACTGCACGATTTGATCCCCATGGAGAACCGCTTCGGCTTCGAACTCCTTCGTCGTCCTTCTGCTGCGAGAGAGCAACTCCAACTCGCTGGCTCGGTCGGGGTATCCGATCTTAAGTTTCATCGTGAAACGATCGAGCTGGGCTTCGGGAAGCGGATAGGCCCCGACGCTCTCGACGGGATTCTGCGTGGCCAGTACCAGGAACGATTGGCTCAAGCTCTGAGTCTCTCCGTCGATCGTCACTTGCCGCTCGGCCATGGCCTCGAACAAGGCGCTTTGGGTACGAGGAGTCGCGCGGTTGATTTCGTCGGCAAGCAGGACATCGGAAAAGACCGGTCCGGGTCGAAACTCGAACTCTCGGGTCTTTTGATTCAGGATACTAAATCCGGTAACATCGCTCGGAAGCAAATCAGGCGTGCACTGGACCCGCATGAACTTACCGCCTACGGCTTTGGCTAGCCCCTTGGCCAACGTGGTTTTTCCAAGTCCAGGCAGGTCGTCGAACAGAACATGCCCTCGGGCCAATAGACTTGCTAAAAGCAGTTCGACAACTTGGGTTTTCCCAAGCAAAACATTGTTCAGCTCGCGCCGTAGCCCACCGATCCATGCTTGGACATCCCCGGGAGACGGGACGGCTGAAGGGTCGGTCGTGGTCATCGCATTCATGGATAGTCTTTCTTAAATCGCATTCTCGATAGGTGAAATTCGTCCTGGGATCGCAGCCGACTTGAGCCCTGAAAAGATGATCGATCGGAGGACCTGGCCGATCAGCGCTTCCTGCCCCGGATCCAATCGCTGCTCGTCGAGCGGCGCATAAGCGAGCCGTTGAGCGATTCCGATAAAGCTCCGAGCCGCATTCGGGGAGATACTAGCGCGCTGGGTAAGCTGCTGACCTAGCCACTGCTGGAGCGTCGCATGCGTCGCCAACGGCTCATTCCAAAGCCACATCCGCAATCGCAGCAAACGCAAGCTGTAGCGAAGGCGAAGTGGGGTCGGTAGCAGCAAGGAAAACAACGAGACTCCGCACAGGAACGCTTGGGCTAAGCGTTGGCGAAAGTAAAACGCAAAACCGAAACTCGCTCCGATCGCGAGCGTCTGGTAAGGATGGTTG
>JAPLNM010000006.1 GCA_026692845.1 Planctomycetota bacterium
CGGAGGTATGGCGTCGTCGCCACTTTATGGACTGGCATTCATGCAACTTGGTTTTGCTTTTTTTCATCCCGCAGTACTAGCATCGACCACGGAAACGGAATAACAATCGCGAGCGCGTAGTTACGGGAAATGTGTTGAAGATACGGCGAAGCGACTTAGTCCAACGTGTGGTCTATCCTTGCGTTCCGCTTCGCTCCAGTTAGGATAGATTGTCATTCGTTTGGCGGTGGAGGATATCGATGAGCGAGCCGGAATTTAACAAGCCCTTGGGGGCATGGAGGTATGCGCTGGCGTACTTCCTATTCGCAGGCGGTGCGATCATCCTAGGCTGCGAACTGCTCGGTTACTTCGAGGACCGCAAGCCGGACCGGCTCGCATCCGGTCTGCTGGGGTGGTTCTTTGGGTTTCTTTTGTTGTGGACCACCCGGTTGCGGTCTGGGCACGCCGAACCAGGCGGTGCACCTGACCGGCGGGACATGTAAGTTTTTCTTGACTTGTAGCTTAATGATGCCCCCCGGCAGGTGAGCTTGATCGTCCGACGGTACGTACCTCGCATCGGATTTTGTCGTGCTCGTGCTCAGTGAAACGGTGCTCGTGCTCGTAATCGAATCGAGGGGATCATGACAGAATTCTTCTTCGGCTGAGATCGACTTGACTCTTATCGAAGTCAAATCCCAGTTGGTGCAGGTTGTGCGATGCTTAGGACGAGTTGAGTGCCAAATAGCTGCTTCCTCGCCGTTGGCTGCGTGTCACGCCGCCACAGGTGCCTGGCACCGATCCAGCCCCCAGTTTGCTAGCATCCATCCACGCCGCAACGGGTGCCTGGCACCGATCTAGCTGCACCGATCTAGCCCCTAGGTTCCGCCGGTGTCCGCCAGTCCTGGGCTATCGCAGTCAATGCGGGCGTTCTCGCTCGCAGAGCCACGCGCACTGATCATAAGATCTCGGCCCCCGGGTGGCCTTGAGCCACCGGAGCCCAAGGTTCGGCAGCTAGCTGGCGGATCTCCACCAACCCCACTTTACGACCCCTGCCGCCTTGTGCGGAAGGGGAAGCAGATTCCGGTTAACTCGCGAACCTTGGCTTCCGATTAGCTCGCGAAGCTCGGCTTCCGGTTGGGCAAGCCAACCGGGGGCCTGGGGCATTCCGACCGGGGAGCGTGTGGGGCATCGTTGCCGCGGGGTTGGCCGCGCCGGCATAAAGCCGACGGAGGCCAAGAAGAGCTCGATGGCTGTTCGAACTTCGGCGATACCGATCGTTGATCAAAGCGGTTCGCGGGAACTTGCGGACCAATGGGCCGGATTGCTATGCTCGAACGCTTCGAGTACGGTTACGAGCACGAGCACGAGTACGAGCACGAGCACGAGCACGAAAAACCTTCAGAACAAAACCATGCACCGAAGAGACCGGTCGGCCGCGCTCAATTTTAGAATCACTTTGGCGGCCACTCGGTGATGGTTGCCGTTTTTTTGTTAAGAGAACTCAATGGCTTCGATTTCAACTCGTAACCTTACACCACTTCCCGATGTTGATTCACTGAAAGCGCTGCTGCAATCTCTCGCCGTTCTTGATTGCATTATGTCGCCCGACGAATGGGACATGCGGTACTTTTCGTTTAACGCAAAATGGGGTCGTGGGGAGGAAATGGGCTCGATGCGAAATGGAAGCGGCGATGACTTCTTCGCGTTTTTCAATCGGAGTGGTTGCCTTTTGAAAGGTTTCGTTCATCAATCGCCAATGACCCCATATCGCGAGAATCCGCCGTCGATTTGGACAGGCCTACTCGAGGATGTGCCAAACTCGTTTTCGGCTGCGTTGCTCGAACCTGCTTTCTCAATGTCAGATGTTACTTTCTGCATTTGGCGGCTGAATGACGAAAAAAACTGGTCGACTGGCAAAATCAAGTTCCCGCGTTCCGCCGATCCGGACGGTTCGCGTTACCTCTTGGGATTTCTTGACGGGAAACCGAAAACATACCAAACGTTCGCGGAGGATTACTATGAGACCGAACTTCCAATTAATAGTATCAAACACGTCTACCAACATCGTCCGTTAACGACTGAAATTGTGGAATCGCTAAATCCTGATGCGACCCTTAAGAGGATCGCGAAGGACCTAAAGGAAATCGGATACGTCACTAAACCCCCAAAATAACTATCGCATGCACCGGAGTCGCGGGTCGGCCGTTTTTTCAATCGAGCGTCACTCGCGGTGATGCGTAGCTTTCGTGCCTCGCATCGGATTTCGTCGTGCTCGTGCTCAGTGAAACGGTGCTCGTGCTCGTAATCGATGGCTGTTTGAGCTGCGGCGATGCCGATCGTGGTTCGAGGTGGGTAGCGGTTACTTGCGGACCGATGGGCCGGATTGCTATACTGGATCGCGTCGAGCACGAGCACGAGCACGAGCACGAGAAGACATCCACTATTCGTCAGTGCCATCACTGTCACTGCGAAGAATTCAAAACGTGGACATTGCTACATCCGTTGATAATTCACTGGATGCTGAATCCTGGACTTGCTGTAAATGAACTTTTCTTTGGCCAACGAATTCCACGCACAGTATTCCTCTGTCGAAATTGCGGCAGTTGGCTCAAGCCAGACTCGCAGTTCATCGAATGTCCAAAATGCAAACGATTTCATTCTGCAATGATATGGAGGCAA
>JAPLNM010000007.1 GCA_026692845.1 Planctomycetota bacterium
GCGATTGGCCGCTGGCTGAGATCCTCTCAGAGTATCACCACCTGCCTAACTACCTACCTAACCAGATACCCCGCCGCTCCTACCGGATGTACCGATGCCAGCGAATACCCTTTCGAAATTGCTTGCCCGCACACTAGCCGCCGGGACTCTTTTCGTTCCGCCGTTGGTGCTCGGGACCGACGACCAACCCGATCCGGCCAAAGACAAATCGCCCGGGCACTCCTTTCATGCCGAAGTGTTCAACGAAGGCCCCCGACAAGCGGCTTATCTGATGCAGGGGATGGGCAATGTCCATTGGAAGATCTCTACAGAAAACCCCATGGCACAGCGGTTCTTTGATCAAGGCATCGCGCAGTTGCATGGGTTCTGGTACTTCGAGGCCGAGCGATCGTTTCGCCAAGCCGCAGCGATCGATCCGGAGCGTGCGATCCACTACTGGGGCATAGCCAGGGCCAACGTCGAAAACCCCGAACGATCCGCCGGCTTCATCGAACAAGCCGTCAAGCGGATCGAAAAATCCAGCCCTCTGGAGCGGCGGCTCATCGAGTCTTGGAGCAGGCGCGTCAAGGACTGGCCCAAACCGCCGGAAGAAAAAAAGGAAGCCGGAAAAAACGAAGCCGAAAAAAAGGAAGCCGAAAATAAAGAGGCTGGCAATAAAGAGACGCCGAAGAAGGACCCCAAAGCCAGCAAGAAGAAACCAGCCGTCAGCGATGAGGTGCGCGACAAACGCAAAGAGCGTTTCAAAACCTACGCTCGCGAGCTCGATGAGATCGTTCAAGACTACCCCGAGGAAATCGAACTCAAAGCGATGCTCGTCTTGCAGCTATGGCAAAACCAGAGCCAAGGGCACGATATCCAAAGCTACACGGCCATCGACTCGATGCTTGAGGAAATCTTCCGACGCAACCCGCGTCACCCCGCTCACCATTTCCGGATCCACCTGTGGGATTACCGCAAAGAGAAACTTGCACTGCGCGCTGCGGCCGAATGCGGACCGAGCGCGCCGGGGATCGCTCACATGTGGCATATGCCCGGCCACACCTACTCGCGACTCCATCGCTATGCCGATGCGGCTTGGCAGCAGGAAGCCTCTGCGCGCGTCGATCACGCGCACATGATCCGCGATCGGGTCATGCCCGACCAAATCCATAACTATGCCCACAACAACGAATGGCTGATCCGCGATTGGTTCAACATCGGAAGACCTTCGGCAGCCGTCTCGTTGGCCAAGAACATGATCGAGCTTCCAAGGCATCCGAAATTCAATTCGCCAACAGGAAACGGCAGCTCGAATTTTGGACGACAACGGCTTTTGCAAGCGATCCGAACCTACGGACTTTGGCCGCAAGCCGCCGAGTTGGTCGATAGCGTCTACCTGAAAGCCTCCGAGGGAACCCCGAGAGCCGACGAAGTCCAAATGCTCCGAGGAATCGCTGCCTTTGAGACCGGAAAAAAGGAGCAAGCCGAGTCGATTCTCCAAGGCATGAAGGAACTGCGACGGAGTCTGCTCGTCGAAGTCGAAGCAGCCCAGCCAAGCGGGGATTCCGCCAAACGATTGCCCCCGAAACTCCTCGAGCCCACCGATGCTCCTAAAGATGCTTGGGGAGAAGAAAGGGACCTACCCTTTGTCGATCGAGTCACGCAAGAGTTTGACGAGGGCAAGTCCAAGCAAATCCACGAGAAGAACTACCGAAGCTATCGACTCGCCGGGTACATCAATACACTCGAAGCGTACGCTGCAGCCAACCGTGGTGATTTCCGACAAGCCCTTTTGCGTTCGAGCGAAGCCAGAGACAACATCGATCTTTGGCAACGCATCGCTTGGGCACAGAGTTCGGGCGAACATTCGATCGCAGTTCGCAAAGCCCACGATGCATTCAACGGCGCCGAAGGTGAGGTCTTGCCCAGTGCCTTGATGGCAATCGTTGCCCATCGGGCCATTGAGGCCAACCCGCAATCCAAGGAGCTAGAAAAGTGGCAGCAGGATCGCAAGCGAGCGCTCGAAAGGTGCGCGAAAATCGCCTGGGCCAGCGAACCGGGAATCCAAGCGATCGACCAAGCCAAGCAGATCTCCGGGACCGTCGCACCCGAAATTCTCTGGGATACCCAAGCACCGCAGGTCAAAGACCTCGGGGATCGACCACCCCTCGATTCGCTCGGACCCGTGCGTTGGACACCTCCAGTCGCCCCTTCTTGGAGCCTCGGTGCACCTGAGTTCCAATCCCAAAAACCGTTGGCCAGCTCCGAGCCGCCGACTCAGACCATCGGATCCTCATCGAGTCTGCGGGGCAAACCCTACGTGATGATCCTCTACCTCGGATTCGGTTGTTTGCACTGCACCGAGCAGCTCAAAGCTTTTTCGCCCAAGGTCGCCGAATTCCAAAAAGCAGGGATCCAACTCGTCGGTATCAGCACCGAGGATGAGTCTTCGCTTCGCGACGGACTGAAAGGATTCGATGGAACGATGAACATCCCGTTGCTCTCGAATGCCGATTTGGATGTCTTCAAAAGTTTCCGATGCTTCGACGATTTCGAGGGCCAACCGCTCCACGGAACGATCCTCGTCGACGGCCAAGGTCGAATTCGCTGGCAGGACATCGGATACGAGCCATTTACCGATGCAGACTTTTTGCTCGACGAGGCCAAGCGTTTGCTCGACACGCCCGTCGAGCCGAAATAATTCCGATCCGTCCGCATTCCTGTCCGTTTTATTCTCTCCAATCCGACGGCCGATTTATGCTTTCAAGACCAAGCTGTTTTGCTAATCCGACTGGATCGCTTGCAGGCTGCATTTCGATCGCACTGCTTACCGGGGTCCTGATCAGCTCTGCGCACGGTCAAAATAGCTCTGCGCTCGGTCTAAATAGCTCTGCGCTCGGTCTAAATAGTCCCCCAATCCAAGATAAGCTGCCAGGGCAAACCCGCACGAGCCAAGATCCAACGCAGCTTCGCCATTGGTTGGAGAGTATGGTCTGGCACCATAACTATTCACGAGAGGAAATCATGCAGGTAACGGGACTTGCGCCCGACGCCCTCGACCGAGCGCTTCTGGAGTGGAATATTTCGCCCAAGACCAAGCCTCTTGCGGAGGTGGACCCTCCGATTTTCGTGCTTCCCTATCCAGGGGGAAGGCATCCACGAATCGGCTTCCTCGACGGCGCCATCGAACCTCAGCGAGAGACAAAACTCAGCATCTTTACCCCTTGGGATCCGGGGAGCTATGTCGTACTCGATGCGCCCGAAGCCCTTTGGTCCAACCTGGGCTTAACGTATCTAGCCCATACCCACATCGATACGATCTGGGACAAGCAGGGGACCAAGCTCGATCGATTGGAATGGACACGCAAACCCGACGGAAGCTATTTCCTGCGAAGAGAGCTGCCCAACAAGATCGCTTATGAGATTCTCGCGACACCCTATCGAGACCACTTAGCGATCCGCATGTCGCTGACCAATGGCACCCCCGAGACGCTATCGGATTTGCGGGTGCAAATGTGTGCGATGCTCAAAGGGTGCAGGGATTTCGACCAGCAGACCAATGACAACAAGATCTTTCGTC
>JAPLNM010000008.1 GCA_026692845.1 Planctomycetota bacterium
TTCGTCGTAATCAATCGCCGGGACCCGGACGTACTGTAATAATTGCCAACGTAATCGGACAAGGTACACCCCATCAACCAATGCCCGTGACGGGCGTACCAAAGCGTTATCCGCCCCGGAGAATCGCAACATGACCAAGGCTAAAATTGACGCGATGATCCGTGACGATTGGAGGTCACTCGGTTTTTACTACACTCGTGACGACGTAGCGCGTGATTGGAGGCTTACTGGTTCCCGTGATGGTTTGCGCAACTTTTCGAGACTATTGCGACGATCGTCGATCAAACGATTGCTGAAATGAAGATAGGCGCAACGGCACGGATTCAGTCGCAATATGTGGCCGATGCGAAATACGCGATCCTATTGGAGGTGACCGACGATGAAACGGACCCATCAACTCTTGATCCTGAACTCTCAAACACCAGCGAGTGACAATCGCCTGCACCGAAGCCGCCGTCGGTGTTTCCTGTCAACGCTTATCGCTCTTGCTTTTGCAGTTCCTTACTTCCTTCTTGGCGTGGCCTGGGGAGGCCGAGCTTTCCGACAAGTCGCGATGCTCACTCGAATAACCGACAGGTTAGGAAATCAGCGAAGATTTTTCAGGATGATCAACGCGCGGTCGCAAGAGGCCGAATCGAGCGCGTCGAGCGCCGGCAGTTGCTCGGCGATGCTGCACGCGAGATCCTGAGCAGGTTCCTCGCGCCAGTCCCGAAGGAACTTGAGCATCCTCGCCGCATCGAACCCCTGGGTTGGAATCGATGGGCTGCGATGGGGTAGGGATGCGTCGCAGAGCATCCCCGAGGTAAACGCGACGAGCATCTCACCGGACTTGAGACTAAAGCGTCCCAAACCGCACGCTTCGTCGGGCTCAGAGCCTAGGCAAGCAATAGCGCTGCCGACATGCCGAATGCCCTGATCTCCGAGGATCAGGCAGTGCATTTTACCGGCCGAGCAAGCCACCCCCGAACCGCTTGCTGGATGGACCTGCAGAGCGGTCATGTTCAACTGCCAAGTGTCATGATCGCGATGGCAATGCTGGTCGTTGATCGCCTGCATCGCTGCTCGCAGAGGATGCCGACCATGTCCATATTGGCTTTCGATGGCCAGCGATGGGTTTCTTTCGAATGCTTGCAGGAGAGTCAGTGCCGAGGTGGCCACCATGCTACCGGTCGCATGATTTGAGTTGGCAGCACCCACGGCGATCGAGAGCTTGCCTTGTTGATTGAGGTTCCAGTGATGGAAAGCTCCACCGATGAGATGTTGTTGGTGGGACCATCCGCCCAGGTCGAAGTCTTCGTGGAGGATTTGCCGATCGGCCATGAGGCTGTTTTGGAAATCGGCGGCCGCATCGAGATGTTTGGCCAGTTGTCTTGCGCTGGTGACTTCACCGCCTAGGATCGATTGTTCGATTTCTCCCATCAAACGACCTGCCGAGAGGTTTGCAACTTCGATTTCCGACGCGGAGTAGGATCGGACGCGATCGGACCAGAACCAGACGGTGCCATGGGGCATCGTCGTCGTACCGATTGGTACGACCAGCGCGGAGCGGTAGGGCTCAGGGGAATGCCATTCGGGAGCGGCTTGGATATCGCTCAGGAGAACGGCGTTGCCGGTAAGGGCTTCGAGGTCTGCGAGGCTGCTGGGTAGATCTCGGGCTGGCTTGAGAAACCGGGATTTGGGGAGCCCGTAGCAGGCTCGGAGTTTCAGTTCAGTGGTGTCTTCATCGAGTAAATATAGGGCAGCGGCGATTGCACCGATGCTACGAGCGGTGCTTTCCAGGACACTTTCGAGTCGTGCGGCAAGTTCCCGCGAGGGGGCCGAGTGGTTCGAGACCGCGACGAGCGTCGAGAGTTCGGCTTCGCGATCCCTCAGTGCCGATTCGGTTTGATCGATCCGTTGGACGAGTTTCCCGATTTGTTGCAGCAAGGCTTCTGCGCGGTGCATAGAAACCGAGGGGAGTTGATTCCAGTAGGCATCGGGATCTTGATCCTCGGGTGCCGTTGTGATGAGGTTATCGACGAGTCTGGCAAAGAAGGGATGCTGGCCCGTCGTTTTGTGGGAATGCAGATCGACGCCCCAATTGGTGGCATTGGAAAAGGCTCGGATGCATTCGGAGATAGCGTCGCAGGAATTTCCGTCAGGGATTCCATTGCCCGAGTCGTCGATGCCCGAGAGCTGGGTTTTAGGCGGGATCGACAGTGGACGGAAAGAGGGGATTCGGCGTTTCACGAGAAGGATTTCTGAGGCTGCAATGACAAAGAGGTAAAGCTCGTTATCGGATCGTCGAATCGGATGTTAAAGCTTGAGGAATAGCCAAACCGTCATGCTTAAGCGGTCTTGGTCCCTACATCCGATTCCCATGGAACCGGTCCGAACAACCGGCAAAGAAGCTAGTGTTGCTAAAGAAGCTAGGACTGCCAAAGGAGCTAGACGTTGTCTGCGCGGAAGTAAATCGTAAAGCGTCATTTAGGTCGATTCGAAGGCCGATAACGAAGACTGTTCCAAGCTAGGACTGTTCCTGACTGGAAAAATGTTCTTTCACCCCAAGCCTGTTGCAGTGGATGCAACCCAGAATGAAAAGGAGCCTCCTATGCTTGTGCTCTCGAGACACCGAGATGAAAGCATCATGATCGGAGACGACATTGTAGTCACGATCGTGGACATTCGTGGGGATAAAGTGCGGCTTGGTATCGAAGCCCCCAACGACGTTCCTGTTCACCGACAAGAAGTTTACGAAGCGATTCAGCGAGAGAACCGCAAGGCGAACCAAGTTCAGCCTTCGGATCTTCGCGGCTTGAAGGATAACGGTTCGTAATTGTCGTTCCCTACCGATCCAGATGGTCGGCTAAGATACGCAGCACCCTTTGGGTCCGTTCCGAGTGATTGCTCGGCGGACCCGAGGGGTGTTTTTGTTTCTGCATCGATCAAGGGGGGAGTTTTTGGCTGGCTCAAGGTGTATAATCGCCCGGTCCGAAACGATCTGAACTTGGCTAGGACGGAACCCGAATCAATTGTCTGGAACGCACGATCCAAATCCATCGAAAGGCAGCATCCCATCCCGTTGGGAATCTGGGCAGGTACCACCACCGGTTGGCTCTGCGCCTGGCGCACCGCCTCCGGGTCCTCCGCCGGTAGTTCCTCCGCCGGTAGCTCCATTGGCACCTCCGCCGGTTGCTAGACCGGTAGCTCCATTGGCACGACCACCGGCACCTCCGCCGGGCGGAACGCTCAGGACAGGGGCCTTGACCAACAGCGGGGTAGCAACGCCGATCAATCAGTTGCAGGACTTTTCCGACTCGGGCGTAAGCAAGCCCGAGCAGGATCCCGAGCAAGAGCAGGAGCCCGAGGGTTGGGACCGATGGATATCCAAGTCGGTCAAGGAGGCACCGAGTTGGTTGGTAAGTACGATGGTTCACATAGCGATCATCTTGCTCCTGGCGTTGATCCCATTGCACCAAGAGGTGACCAAGTCGTTGGTTCTGTTTCTTGGGAATTCCGAAGCGGGAGGCGAGGGCGATTCGTTGACATCCTTCAACCTATCCGAATCGGAGATGATGCTTGGGGAGAACGATGGGGAGTCGGCCGAGGACTTGGCCGTGAGTGCATCGGATTTATCGGTCATTGCGCCGGAGTTGACGGAGATTGGAACGCAGATGGCCGTTGCGGACTTCTCGATCAAGAAGGGGCTGACGGGTCGATCCGGGACGATGAAGGGAGCTTTATTGAAGGCGTACGGAGGTACCGAACAGACCGAGAAAGCCGTGGCATTGGGGCTTGAGTGGCTCGAGCGAAATCAGCTTTCGGATGGTTCCTGGAGCTTGGTAACACCGTTTAGCAGTGGGGGCACTTCGGAGAATAGGCCGGCGGCGACGGCCATGGCGTTGATGGCATTTATGGGGGCGGGCAGCACGCATCAAACCGGGACTTATCAACCCAACGTGTACCGTGGCTTGAATTACCTATTGAGGCTTCAGGACGACGACGGTTATTTCGCGGCCAAATCCGCTGGGATTCAAAGAACCTATTCCCAAGCGCAGGCGACGATCGCTCTATGTGAGTTGTATGGGATGTCTGGAGATCCGAAGTTGAAGGAGTCGGCCGAGCGCGCGGTAGGTTGGGCATTGAGAGCTCAGGACCAAGGCGGGGGATGGCGTTATGAACCTCGTCAAACTGGGGATACGAGTGTAACGGGTTGGTACGTCATGGCATTGATTTCAGCCCGCATGGCAGGCTTGGACGTGCCGAGCGACCAGCTAGATCGGATCCATCAGTTTCTCGACACGGTCCAACGTAAGGAGGGGGTACGCGGTCCGAGTCCCGATGGCGATCAGTATGCGTATCAGGCTCCCTCGCAGCCCAAGATTTCGATGACAGCAGAAGGGATGCTCTGCAGGATGTATCTAGGGTGGAAGACCGACGATCCGCGGATCACCGAGGGATGTGGTAAGGTCACAGGTGAGCCGATTGTCACCGGGGTCCAGGGCAGAGACTACTACTACTGGTACTATGCGACCAATGCTTTGCACCATGCCGGAGGGGCCAATTGGCGCAAATGGAACGACGTGATGAAGCAAGAACTTCCGGAGATGCAGATCCGGTCTGGGAAGGAGCGAGGAAGTTGGCCACCCGAAGGGGATCCGCATGGGAGTGCCGGTGGACGGCTCTATGCGACAGTGCTATCGATCTTGTGCTTGGAGGCTTACTATCGTCACATGCCGCTCTCGGAGATGGCCAACCGATAGCTTGAAGTGTTCTTTAGCCACCTCGAATTGCATCGGAGGTGGTTCTCAGAGGGGTAGGAGGCAGCCGTTCGACTTTGCCGTCTTTGAGCCGCACGACCGAGTCGCATTGCTGCGCGATCGATTCGTCATGGGTGACCATGACGATCGTCAAGCCGTGATCTTGATTGAGTTGTCGCAGGATACGCAGAATGATCTGACCCGATTCGTGATCCAGGTTGCCGGTGGGTTCGTCGGCAAGCAGGAGCGAGGGGTTGGCGATCAGAGCCCGAGCGATCGCCGTGCGTTGCATTTCTCCTCCCGAGAGCTCCCTTGGGCGGTGTTTCATGCGGTGCGATAGGCCCACCATATCGATCAATTCCTTGGCTCGTTGGACCACCATCCGTCGGTTTCTCAAGTAGGAGAACAGACCGTGGGAGATCATTGCAGGGGCCAGGACGTTTTCCAGGAGCGTCAGTTCGGGCAGGAGGTGGTAGAACTGAAAGATCATTCCGAGCTGTTGGTTGCGGAACGCATCGCGATCGCGAGCCGTCAGGCAATCGATGCGTTGGCCGTCGAAGGCGATTTCACCCCCATCGGGTTGGTCGAGCGTACCGAGCAGGTGCAGCAAGGTACTTTTTCCAGATCCGCTTTGACCGATGATTGCGGTGACTCGACCTTTGGGCGCAACGAAATCGACCCCTTTGAGGACCGGGACGACGGTTTTGTGTTTGCGATAGGATTTAACAAGCCCCGACGCGGTGATCATCGGGTCGAGTTGGCCAGCGTTGGCGCTGCGCTTTGTGCGTAGCGATTCAGTATCCTCAGGACGGATGACCCGATAAGGGCTAGCGGTTTTCGAATCCATGTCCAACATATGGGGAGCCGGGATATGGGGATGTAGGGTCGTATCTGGGTTATTCATAGCGAAGGGCCTCGACCGGGTGCATGCGGGCGGCTCGAATACTCGGAAGTACGCTGGCAAGAACAGCGATCAGGATCGCTCCGAGCGACACCCATACGAGCATGTAAGGATGGATGATCGTCGGGATGGTATCGAAGTAGTAGACGGTCGGATCGAAGACCTCGCGGCCGGTGATCCATTCGATCACTCGTGCGATGTCGTTGATTTTCCAAACAAAGAGCAGACCGCACACGACACCGACCCCTGATCCGACGGTTCCGAGCAAGACACCGTAGCCGAGGAAGATCGTTGCGATACCCATGCCGGTGGCTCCAAGAGCTTTAAGAATCCCAATATCGCGGGTTTTCTCAACGACGATCATGAAGAACGTCGCGAGAATTCCAAAGCCAGCCACGGCGATAATCATAAACAGCAGGATATTCAGGATCGTTGTTTCAAGCTGTACGGCGGCCAATAGTGGACCTTGGGTCTCTCTCCAGGTTCTGACTTCGACGAAATCATGCGTAGGAGGAAACTCGTCTCGGAGTGCATCGCGGGCTGCATTCAGATCGTTCCCAGGTTTGAGTTTGATCTGGATCGAGGTCACGGCGCCGGCACCGGTTTGCGGATCGATCATGCCGCGAGAGTGTTGGAGTTTTTCCAGAGGAACAAAAGCGAATGTCGAGTCGTATTCGCTCATCTTGCTCTCGTAGAAATCGACGATCGTAAATTGCTCGTCGATTCCGCGTGGAGGGGTTCCCGCGTTGGGAAAGGTGACTTGGACGTCATCGCCCGGCCTGAGGAAGAAGAAGTCCTGCACGGTGCCATCGGGTTCGCGTCCGCGAATGGATCCTAGATTGATCCCAAGAACGATTCCGGTGCGTTGCTCTTTCTCGGAGTCGAATTGGCTGATTTGCTGCGCGTTGTTGGCGATTTGGATTCCCGGGCCGGCCATCAGGGCTGCGACCGGATCGGCTTGCGCACCGTCCGATGCTTGGGTTTCTTCCTGGATCTTCTGCTGCAATTGTTCGAACCGTTCTTGTTCGAGCTCCTGGGCATTGCGAAGCCGTTGTTGGACGACCTTCTGATAGCGAGCCATCGGGGCTCGGTACTCCCAGCCCGAGGGTTGCATGCGTTCGCGTTCGACAGCGTAACCGTTATTCTTAAGCAGGAAGTCCAGTTGCTTTTTATTTTCCGGATGGAGCAGGTACTTGCTAAAGTCGCTCACCGAGGCGAAGGTATTTTGATCGATACCGATCAAATTGATTTGTTGCGTGTGGCTGTTTCCATTGCGTTGGAAGGTCATCATCGCTGGGAGCGTTACTACCGTCGTGACCCCAGCGACACGATCACCGAGCCTCGCGCGGATCCGCTCTTCGTAGCCTTGGGGCTGGGTGATGCCTGTCTGGGAACGGGTTTCCAAGACGATATCGCTAAGGATTCCATGCATTCGATCCTGCATGGTGGTCGTAAAACCGTCCATGACGCTGTTGACGACGATGAGCGTCGCGACGCCTAGGGTCACCGAGACGATCGAGGCCAGTGCGATCCAGCGGGTCTTGAGATAACGCATGCATAAAAGGAACTTGTACATCCAGAATCTCCTAGGATCATTGCCATGCCAACCTATGGACGCTGGCCCTTGGGCAGGAGTCTAGCAAGTTCACTTGTGCGGTTTCCATACCACTCGCCGAAAGCTTTGCTGGCTTAGGGATATGCTAGCTAAGGAGCGCAAACCAAAACCAAAATCAAAACCAAAAAACACAGAGGCACAGAGGTACAGAGGTAGGAATGTACAGAGGTACGGATATACAGAGGTTTGGCTATGGCTTCTTGAAAACCGTAACTCCTTCTTTGATGGTCTCTAGAACGGCAATGTCCTTGATGCTCGTCGATTCGACCTTCAAGGGATTCTTATCGAGGATCACCAGATCGGCCAGTTTGCCAGCTTCTAAGGTCCCTTTGGTGCTCTCTTCCTTGAGTTGAAAGGCGGCCATCGCCGTTACGGCTCTCAGACCGGAGGCTGTGAGGCGGTTTACGCCGGCATCGACCAGAGCGACAATCGAGGGGATTGGAGACACGGGTGCATCATGCGAAAAAGTAAAGGGAAGATTCGACCGCAAAAAAGTTCTTGAGGCCATCGAGTTGTTGGCTCGTTCGGGGCCCCAAAGTTTCATGACCGCATCCCCCCCGGTGCTGATCGATGCGGTCAGGAAAGTTGGGATAGCCCCGTAGCGTTTGATCTGTTCGATTTGATCGGTTCGCAACCAAGTCGCATGGACAAACACCGGTCGATGATCTCGCATTCCGTGCTTTCGGACTGCTTTTGCGATTGCCGCAAGCGCTTGGTCGGCCGCCGCATCGCCGTTCATGTGCATGTGGATCTGGAGTTCGGAAGTCCAGTACTTATCGAATACCGCATCGAGGACTTCGTCGGGGA
Source organism: Planctomycetota bacterium (assembly GCA_026692845.1). Classification (GTDB taxonomy): domain Bacteria; phylum Planctomycetota; class Planctomycetia; order Pirellulales; family Pirellulaceae; genus JBKCUI01. Next base: position 8,063 of record JAPLNM010000008.1, read on the forward strand.
TCTGTCGGTATCCAGTGTATGCTCCGGTCTTGCCCTGCGGATTTGCCGAATAGGGCTCGGTAAGCCAAGCGGTATCGGGGCTACCGTCCAACCAGAACTTGACCCCTCCGAGTCGAACTCGATTGACGTACCGTTTATCGAGATCAGGGCGAGCCGTTCGGAGTTTCTCAATGATCCCTGTGGCGTCTGGATTGTATTGGGTTGCGACCGAATAAGCAGCCGCTAGGGTGTCATCTAAGGCGGAGTCTTTTGCTGCAACGTACAAGTCGATCGGCAAGAGTTTATTTTCAATCGCATTGGTCACGATTTGGATGTCGTCGTTTCCGAGCCCAAGTCCGGCCTCCATCGCCGTAGTCTGCCCGTAGCTTGTCCACACTTGAGCAGCACCGGTGATGGCTCTTGCTGCGAGTTCGCCGGTGAATGCTGGGCGTTTGGCACGAACTGCATTCAAAGCGGTTTCTTCCATAGGCCCTAACAGCGATTTGCCATCTTCTTTTCGGCTGAAGGCACCGCCGGTCGGATCCGGGGTATCAGAACGGATCCCAGCGGTCTCGAAGGCTGCGAGATTTGCGGCGCCTAAGTGCCCTGAGGAGTCGACGATCATCACGGGACGATCCGATGAAATTTGGGCCAACTCCTCGGCCGTCGGTGGTCGGCCTTCTTTCAAGGTTCGGGCTTGATAACCAAAGCC
>JAPLNM010000009.1 GCA_026692845.1 Planctomycetota bacterium
GCTTCTTCGTTTTTTGCCATACAGGTTCCGAGGATGTTCCCTTTCAAAAATGATCTGGTTTCAAAAGCTCAGGTTTCGCAAAAGACCTAGTCGAAACTCCCTTTGCCATTGTGCTTGTTATTAAGTCTATTTATAGACGATCGGGCCCTAGAGCGTCCACATCCAGCCGGACCTCATTGGCGCATTTTCCCTAACTTATCAGGCTCTGCAACACCATCGAAACCGCATCTGCCCCTAAAGTGATCATGACTTCGCCTGATTCCAAGCAGTCTTTCTTATACGTCGCCTGCCAGCAAGGAGCCGTAGCCGGCCTGAAAACCGCCTTGTGCGAACCCAATGGCCCGTTTCGCTTGGCTTATTCGGCCCGAGGCTTGCTGACGCTCAAAACCCAATTGTCCGTACCGCAGTGGTCTCGGGCCCTACCCGAGCACCCCTTGATTCGCTCCCGTGGTGTGGTCTTGGGCAAGGTCGAGGGGACCGAATCGGCTGTGATGCTCGCCCAAATCCTCGAATCGACCAAGTCGCTCGACTGGCAGGTCTGCCATGTCTGGCAACGCGATATGGCCGACCCGGGCTGGAACGGCTTCGAACCCGGTGGCACACCGCTTGCCTGGCTCGTCGCCGAACAATTCCGAAGTTTGCTCCAAAGCTCCGAGCCCGTAAGCCCCGATCAGCCCGTAAGCCCCAACCGGCCCGTGATCGCCAACCGGCCTGCATTCGATTCCGAGTCGCAAAGGGTCGATCCTACAGTCGTCGATCCTAAAGGCTTGGACCCCAAACTCGATCGCATCCTGGAAATCATCATCGATGAACCGAACCGATGGTGGATCGCCACGAAGCGGGCTCAGCAGAACTACGACTTTTGGCCAGGTGGGATTCCTGAATTCCCTATCCCTGAGCTGGTCCTCTCGCGAGCCTACATGAAAATTGCCGAAGCCTTCGCTTGGGGCAACCTGCAAATCCGTCCCGGCGAGAGAATCGCCGAGATCGGCTCGAGCCCCGGGGGGGCTTGCCAATGGCTGCTCGACCAAGGAGCAAGCGTCACGGGGATCGATCCAGCCGAAATGGATCCGAGGATCCTCAAGCATCCGAACTTCACGCACTGGCAAAGCCGTTCGCTGCAACTCAAGCGTAAGCTGTTTCGACCGTTTCGTATTTTGGTCTGCGATGCGAACGTCGCACCAAGGTACACACTCGACACCGTCGAGAGCATTGTTGTGTATCCGACGACCAACCTCCGCGCTCTGGTCTTGACGATCAAACTTCCCGAGTGGCAGACCTCCAACAGCATCCCTGAGTTCCTCGAACGCGTCCGATCCTGGGGCTACGCCGATGTCGCCGCAAGGCAGCTTGGACACAACCGACGTGAAGTTTGTGTTATTGCCAAGAATCGCCTCGCAGTGGCCGCTTCGGATTGAATTCAAAGAAGTTAGAATACAACCACAGACCACACCGAACACACGGAAGGCATGCCCTCTTGCTTTCCGTGTGTTCCGTGTTTTCCGTGGTAAAAAAACTAACCCGCATTCGGACTCAACCCATGAACCCCATCGTGAAATCTTTCGTTTTCCATACCCTTGCCGGAGTGCTCTCCGGCGGCTCGTGGCTCGCTTTTCTCTTCTTATTTTTCCCTTGGCCAGCCGACGAGTCACCCGATGCTCCGGTGGCGGGCAAAGCGCTCAAGCCGATCGTCATCGCACATCGCGGTGCGAGCGGTTACCTCGTCGAGCATTCCGAGGGGTCCAAGGTCCTGGCGCATGCTCAAGGTGCCGACTTCATCGAGCAGGACGTCGTGCTGACGAAGGATCGTGAGTTCATCGTCTCGCATGACATCACCATGGCCGAAACGACCGACGTCGAAACGGTCTATCCGGACCGACATCGAAACGATGGCAAATGGTACTTTGCCGATTTCACTTGGGAGGAAATCCAGAACCTTACCCTGCACGAACGGACCCGCAAAGACTCCGCCGAGCGAGCGTTCCCGGGCCGTTTTCCAGGTGGCTTTGGACAACGTGTCCTGAGGCTCCAAGAGGAGATCCAACTCTTGCAGGGACTCGATCGAACGACCGGTCGCAAGACCGGCCTGTACATTGAGCTCAAGGGTCCAGAGTTCCATCGCAAAGAGTTTTCGGTATCGATGGGAGCCGAGTTGCTCAAGTTGCTCAAGGGCCTTGAGCTCGATGAAGCCAAAGACAGATGCTTCATTCAATGCTTCGAATTGCAAGAACTTGTCAGTTTGCACAAAGAGCACGCTTGCAAGCTTCCCTTGGTCTATCTGATTGGGAGTCCCATCGCCCACGAGAAACTCAAGGAGCTCAGTTCGATGATCGCCGGATTGGGTCCGTCGCTCGAGCTCTTAGCGACCCGCACTGCCGAAGGAGCAGGATTGGTGGTCCATCCGTACACGGTGCGCAAAGAATCTCAGCCCCGTTGGTCGCAATCCCTAGAGCAGACCCATCGGGTACTGATCGAGCAACTCAAGGTCGATGGATTCTTCTCCGATTTCCCAGACACCGCCCGCCGAGCCGTCGACGGAACCTGAGCAAGACTCCTAACCCCTACTAGCCACCGCTGCCAAGCGCCGGCGCGGCGCAACAGTCGCGTCATTTCGGTGCGTAGATCAATATCACGGAACTAAGGCACGTGGGATAGGCTTCTAGCCTGTCCGCTTTCAACAGTAAATCGACGGTAACCAAGGGCATCTCCGAATCAACGTCATGAATAAGAGGACAGGCTGGAAGCCTATCCCACGCCAGGCGGTCTACGTTGGTCTATTTTCCACTCTCTGCAGAGTGCGTTCTGTCCGCCTCCGGCGACTTGGGGATCAGCACCCGTTTCATCCCGATGCTGTTGGTAATCTCTTTGGGCGGCTGAGCTTGCATGTGCTCAGCAAAGATCAGTAGGACAAAAGCCAGTGCAGTAGAAAAACACGATAGCGAGCGTCGCATGATTCATCGTCTCCTGAAGGGGCTGAGTTGGCTTGTTCTAAACGAGTGGAATGCCAGTAGTATAGAAGAATTTGGGTAGTCATTTGGATAGAATCCTCCTTGCCACGGCGATTTGCACGTCGGAACCATAAGCCAGAATCTAGGGCAGACTGTTGCAGCCTTGTCAGCCGATCCAAAAGTTGCTCCGTTCGCAAGTTTCCGATATCGTTACACTTTATGGGTCGTTTGCTCGTGAGAGAGGATATAGATGAATCGTCTAGATTTGAGAGGGGTCTTCCTGTTTGCTTTGCTAGCCATCTTTTGGCTTTGCCTAAAACGTTCTGCTGTTGCTCAGCCTAACTCCTTTGGCCTGGATGCATTGGCAAAGCGCCTAAAAACATCGATGGGTGACGATGAGACTCGACGGATTGTTTTATGATAGGTAGCATATGGAACCGTCAAATATCAACACTTGAAGTATTGAATGCTAGGAGCTGACCATGGCGGTAGAAGTTTACCCAATATTGAACAAGGAAGTAGATTGGGAATCGTGGGCAGGTGAGATCCGAGTCAATTATATCAGGCTCGTAGCCATCGCCTTGTTCTACGGTCAGCACGTATTGCACGCGCTCATCGCCATTCGATCCGACGTACCATTTGCGAGCGACGATGCTCGCGCTTACCTGGTCGATGCTAGTGATCGCCGTATACGCGGTATCCAGTAGGCAGCAATGTCCACCCTACTTGAAATTCCTCGCCACGGCTTATGACATCCTGATGATCGCCTTGACGATCAAGTTAACCGAGGGGTATTTGGGGGTGTGGAACATGCTGTACCTGTTGCCGATTACGGCCACGGCCCTGAGGCATTCGCTTAAGCTAGCTTACTTTGCGACCGGGCTAGCGATTGCGACGTATCTTTGCAGTTTGGGCTTCTATCTGTATTGGCATGTTGGTGCGGCCAAGTATTGGAGTGATCCTCAAACGACGGATCTTGCGGTGATCGTTCTGTCGATGCTCACGACGGGATTGCTGGCTGGTCAGACGATCCGCCAGGCGCGACGTTTTGGTAACATCGATCGCCGGGGAGTTTAGAAAACGATGACGACGAAACCGACTTGCAATCGATGCGGCAGCGGAATGGAGGCGACGTGGAAGCACTGTCCAGTCTGCGGACAGTCGTTCGATGGAGTGTTGGAGAAACCCTTCACACCGCCAAGCAGCGAATTATCGCAAGTAGATAAAGAGGATCGCAACGTCGTCTACCAGCAAGCCAATCAGGATCTGCAAAACACGGGCGTTGGAATCCAGATACTGGCTTGGGGTTTAGCGATGGGGTTTGGCTTCATTCTGTTTAACACTAGATTGACCTCGCTAGGGTCTATGGAGACAATCACAACGTGGATTGTGATAGGGGGTATTGTCTGCGTTGTGCTGGCAATCGTTGGGGTTGTCATCAAGAACCTTGGAAAATCCGGAGGCGAAGCTACGGCCCTCGGCATTTTTCTTGAATCGGTGACCTCACTGATCAAACTTTTCAGCTTGATCGTATTCTTTATATTTCTTTGGATCTTGGTTAGCATCATTTACTTTTTCGAGACCTGTTGTAGAAACAATCCATGAAACTCAGCGCGATCGATCAGGGAAGATTGCTCTATTCGATATTTATGGTGCTGGCTTTCGGTGCATTTCTTTTGGTGCGACGCTGTTTACCTCGAGAGAGTTCGCCTCTTTCGCAGTTGGGTTTGCGCGAGCGATTTGTGTTGGCAAGCGCGGCATTTGCAGGCGGTGTGATTTGCGCCAAGATCCCGTTCGTGGTCGCTTCGATCGGCCAATCCTCAGGACTCTTGGCCTGGGCCGCCGACGGCAAGACGGTAACGGCCGGACTAGCAGGAGCTTATTTGTGCGTCGAGATAGCCAAGCGATTCCTGGGAATCCGGTTCAAAACTGGGGATAGTTTCGCGCTGCCTCTGGCCGTCGCACCATGGAATCGCGACCGATTTGCCATGGGGAATCGACTTCCAAGGGCTCGGTCCGATGCATCCAACCCAGATTTACGAAGTCCTCTTTCACGGTTCGATAGCTTTAGTTCTTTGGCACTTTACCCTCTCGAAACAGCTAGCGACCCATCGATTGCAGTTTTATCTAATTTTGTATTGCATCTACCGGTTCATTACCGAGACGATAAGACCTGAGCCAGCCTTTGGGATGGGGCTGAGCATTTTTCAATGGACGATGCTCCTGTTTGGGATCGGACTTGCCATCCAGTGGTTTGTCGAGTCGACGAATGAAGCGATGGGGAATCAACCGTGAGCACTGCATCAAGATCGTTATCCCTCAAAGATCGCTAGAAAGTCCAGGGACAGTCCACGAGTTTTTGAGACGCCGCTGAATTTCCTGCTCGCCCATAGCGAACAATCGTTTAACCCGCAGCCAACGGCGAGGGACTTAACCGAGACCGCCAGGTTGCTGCGTATGGGGGCGAAAGGAAGGTGCAAACTCGTATCGCAATAAACCCCTTTGGATTGATTGACCCCCAAATCCGGTGGCTTACGCACTAATGGCAGAGAAGTGTCGCCCTCTGGGCTAAAACCAAACAGCCTTACGCGCGGTCAGCCCCTTAGTATGTGCTAGTTGACCAATCCGAGCTTCTTTGAGAGGCTTAGAAGGTCGATGTTGCCGAGTCGCCTGCAGCGATTTTGTAACGCAGCCACGCAGATCGTATTTCCCCCCTAAACCTCGTAGGAGCGTTTGTGGGAGAGCTTGAATCGTGTGGCTGTCTTTTTTACCCGAACGGTTGCCAGATCGACCTCAAGGCCAGATCGTATTTACTAGGATGGGACAAAAGAGTGATTGGGATCGATATCTCCATCGAAAGATTGGATATCGCAGACTCGAATGCTAAGATCGTCCATGAGATTGATTACACGATTGATGCCATCAAATCAAAGATCCTCAAGCTCATCAAGAAGCCTTCCGAGACACTCGTTGTCTGCGAAGCTACTGGAGGCTTAGAGTACACTTTGGTCGATGTGCTTCACGATGCCAAAATCGATGTGGTCGTTGCGAATCCGGCTCGCATTAGGGATTTCGCAAAAGGACACGGCTTTTTAGAGAAGTCCGATAAGATCGATGCCAGGGTACTGCAGCTCTACGGCCAGCAGGTGAAGGTTTCTCTCGCAAAACCACGAAC
>JAPLNM010000010.1 GCA_026692845.1 Planctomycetota bacterium
ATTCGTAACTTTCACATTTGCGAATAGATCCGAACGCTTGGGTCTTCGCGGAACATTCGTCTCAGGTGGGTTCCAAAGTGGGAAAGGGTTCATAGAGGGAGTCCAAGTGGCAGTTGTACGAACGCTAAGATCCGATACTCGATCGGATCGACGATTGTCCTATCCAAGTCTTCCGGCGATCTAGGGCTTCGAGGTTTTGCTGGGTCGTCGAGACGGAATCATTGGATCCCGAGCTTTGCCGACATCTTTGCCCGGAACGGGTTTCTCTTCCCATCGATAGCTTGGGAAACCATCGATGGATTCCCAAGGCATCTCGCCTATGGCGCTTGGGTTGGTCAACAGATCCGTTACGTCTTGGCCGTGTGTTCGAGCAGCCGGATTAACATTCGGATCATGCCGGTTGACTTCATCGACCCGTCCGCTCATGGTCGGCTCGAAATTGACCATCATCCGCATGTCTTCGTGCTCGACGTTATGGCAATGGAAAGCCAGCGGTCCGGTCCAGGTCCTGAACCGCATTCGAACCCTCGCGATCGTATTGGGACCAAGCGCCTGGGTGTCGTGATTTCCGATCGCATCGCCTGCCCATTGCAATCGGAGTTTGCGTAGCCCATCGAGGATCGCTCGCACCGTCGCTGGAACCCCCAGAAGCCGATTTCCAAATTTGCCGAGGATCGTTTCAAACAAGGCAGCGCCGGAACTGGGCCGATCGAGCAGAATCCGGAATTTCGGCTCTTTGTCCATTTCGTCTCGGTAAAACTGCTCCAACGACCATCGGCCAATTCGATTCTGATCCTCCGGGGAGAAGCTGTCGAACCACTCAAGGACCCTTCGGTAACTCTGTAGGCTCCAATCCTCTCCAAGAGTTTTCTCTTGAGTTGGCGTCAATGGAATTCCCGCCGAAGGCAACCAGGTTCGCAACTCCTTTTGGCTTGCGATCAATTGAGAAAGATGCCGTTTTCCGATCAAGGTATCGCGAAGATCGATCAGAGTCGGATCGATCGTCGGCTTGCCGAGTATCAAGGGGTCCAAACCATAGGTACTTACGAGTTGCTCCCAATCGGGTAAGCCTGTCATTTGCGCTTGTCCTTGGGCCCCCAGGAGTCCATCGGCACCGACGAGCCCATCGGCTTCGAAATCTTTTTCATAGCCGACGAGTTGGTGCCCCTCTAGGTGGACGTGGATCGGATGCCACCAACCACCCCCGCCGTTTCGGAAGATCCACTCTTCAGCGTAACTCAAAGAAGGTTTGAGCGTCGGGGGGGTGTTGGGCTGGCCAGAGGGCACCTCGAATTTCTGACCTTTGATGCCGATTATGGCACTCGCGTTGCTGATCGTCGGGTCATAGAAGCGGCTGTTGACCATCCAAGCTCCCTTGCCGCGTTCGAAGATAAACTCGCGCACGGCCATAACGTCTTCATCGACAATCGCGTGCCTTGGCCGCAAAATGGTATTCTCATCTATCGTCGCATCGGGACCTTCGCCCATATCGCGGGTGATCACGAATTTGATTAAGGCGATCGGCTGATCGAGTTCTCGCATGCGACCCAAAGGACCCTCGCCAAAGAGGGAAGGTGGAATCTGCCCCGTGGCAATCATTTGCTGAACGACTGGGTTTTGATCATCGAGCTCGAAGGGAAGTGGAAACACATTCGGGTCGCCTGCGTCTTCGGCCAGTTTACCTTTGGGGCCTCGGCCGTCGAATTGAGGCATGGTGTTGACCATGTAGTACTCGGCATGACCATCTGCATTGAGGCGGCCAGCGCGCTCGGCAGCATCAAACCACGCCTTGAAATCGACGATGATGTCGGCTCGATTGGCCATGTTCAACAGGAGCGACTTGCGTTTCTGCGGTGTCGGCCAAAGCCAACTGTCTTTACCAATTCGCAGGAAGTCCATCGAGCTTCCCTCGAGGCGGTCCTCGGGAATGCGATTCGGTTCGATCGATCCATCCGGTCTTCCGGTCGGATGCAAACCCAAAGTATCTTTGTCCAGGAATCGGAGACGATAGATCCGTGCGTTCGATCCGTCGAGCAAGCGCAAGCGGTATTTGCGGCTCTTGACTTGAATTTCAGGCCAAGGAACCCCGTTGATCAGTTGCGTGTTTCCGATGTATCCGTTGTGCCCATCGCTGTCATAGAGGATTTGCCCAGTCAGTGGATCGATCACACGATCCTGCAGAACCAAAGGCAAATCGTAGGGGTTGAAATAGGGGGTTTCGACCTCGCGGTAGAAACGATCGAACTCGACGCCTGGTTTCTCCTCAGGATCCGGCAGGTTCTTCTTGGCCAATTGATGCCGTTTGGACCAGTAACTCTTCGGATTTGCTTCTTTGAAGGATTTCCAAGCCGCCTCGAGAAGTCGGGCTTCACGCTCCAAATCCGAATCGAAGGACGAGATCGCACCGAGCCCCGGTAGCACACCCTGACGGATCAACTTCAACTCGATCTCGTCGAACCAAAGTGCAAAACCCGAGAGTCCCCGCATGACATTAAAGGCGGTCGCATCGAGTCCATGGTCGTGGTACCAAGTCGTCGATTGACCTTCGCCGAAATCCAACTCGCTCAATCCCTCTTTGTTGATCCGAAGGGGCAGGATGTTCGGGTAGAGGTAGTCCCGCGACTCGCCCTGCAAAGCATAAAAGCTAGGGAATCCATCAGCGTGAGTCGGATTGTGGCCGCCGTGATGATGGATCGAAACCTCCGTCTGCAGGTGATTTTGGAATCGGACCACAGCGGGCATTCCGTGGCGGAAACGGAAGGTTGGGCCAGGGACCATCCCTTGGTAGGTGTAGAAAAGGGTCGGTGGAAAACTAGGTACCACCGGCAGCATCTTTTCAAACATCTCGACTTTGTAGCATCGGACCAAACTGTCCTTGGCATCGGCCGGCTCGGAATTCTCAGGACCGATCCCGAACTTGCCCCAATTCCCAAGGTCTCCAATGCCGTACTCGTCGGTCGTTTCGGGTCGGACACGTTCTCGCATGGCTTCCCAAGAGGAATTCGCGGCGGACCATGTCTTTTGGTCGTGATTGTACTTGAGGTTGCCACCGATCATGTTGCCATTCCATTCGACGGCGATACCATGCATCACCTTTCCGATCGGAACTTGGTCGTTGCCGACTTGAGAAAACGGAGCGACCGTCGACTGATGGGAAACGCCGCCACTGAGGTTCTCCCAAGTATCAGTCCGAGAGGGGCGTAGCGTGTGCGGTACGATTCGAAGTGGTGAGCCTTTCGAAGGTCTAAACGCCCAACCAGGAAGCACATGCTGCTCCCCTTTGTTGAACAACTTTGCGATCCGCCCCTTGTCGGCCGGTTCGTAAGGGTCCTGGGCCCGCGCATTGCCGGTTTCAGTTATGTTGATTCCAAGGGCCGCGGCGCTGGCTGTAGTCGCCCCGATAAAGCGACGTCGATTGATGCTCATGTGTAGGTACCCGAAAAAACCTTAGAGTTTATTGAGTTTTCGAGGCTTGATTGCAAGACACTAGAATTAATCGCGAGAGGAAGTTTTGGTACTCGAAATAAGGTTGATTTAGGATTAAAGTCCCAAAAAAACCGGAAGGGGATTCCGAAACGCTCGAAAGACAGTCGGATCGGTACAATTCGTTACGGTTTCATTAATTCAAGTGCACCTTCGTGGGCTCCAAAATACACCATCATTGCGCCGTTCCATCCGAACGAAAATCAGAGTCGAACTATGCAACCCAATCCATCGGAATCGAGAGATCAACTACCGAACTTTTCTGGACTAGCGAGGTTCGGGGCCGCTCAGGGCCGTTGCCTGCTCGAGACGCAAGCTAGACAGCTCCGCGGATTGGCAACCCGCTGGAAAAAGCTATCCGATTCCTTTGCAGTCGATTCGGTGGTGCTTTCAGAGAAAACCCAAGCGTTCCAACAGGATTTTCGACAGAGGTCTTTCGAGCTTGCCTCGGATCATAAACGACAGATCCATGAGCTTCTTACCGAGTGGGACGAGCAACTCGATCTTGCGGTTGGTAAAGCCGAGCTCGGCACGCTCGAAAAGACCCAATGGGAACGCCAAAACCTCAAGATGCTTAGGTCCAAGCGTAAAGACTCGCAAGCCAAGCAGGAAAGCGATCATGCGAATGCCCGGGCTCGACTCGAGTCGGAACTCGATAAGGCTCGCGCTGCGGCACGCCATACGCGTGACCAGTCGTTTGCAAAACTGCAAACTGAGCAAGCCTCTTTGGAGGAGCTGGGCAACGAAATTCGTGAGTGGGTCGCCTTGAAAACCGGTGGAACGCCCTGGGCGCAGTCCGCAGACAGCGGCAGACCTCCTAGGACAACGACCTCGATCGAATCGCTCAGCGCGATGGCCAAGGAATACGAAGCGCTCAAGGCCAAGTTTTTGGAAAGGAAAGCGTTTCTTGAGTCCAGCAAGGCGGCCAATTTGGTCCGTGTTCCCCTGCTAGGAATTCTAGGTCTGCTGGCAGGTGGGGGTGCCTTTGGCGTGGCCTACGCTCTGAAATCGAATCCCGTGATCTTGGCGGTGGCATCATTGCTCAGCGCAATCCTTGTGCCGGTCATTCTCTACATGGCGGCACTTCCTTGGGTCGGACGTTCGATCCGATCGACGGTCCAAGCGCTTTTCGAAGAGGAACGTGAGTTGTTCGAACTGCTTCAGAGCGGTCGGGCGATTGCAGAAGCGACCCTCAAGAGGGATTCGGCGCGACTCGAGGAGGCTCACCGAAAAAATTTGGCCGACGCTCAAGAACGGCACAATGAGTTGATGGCACAGATTGATTCTGATTACCAAACCAACAAAGCAGCGACACTTGAATCGACTGCGCGGGATAAACGCAAGTTCAGCGAACAGCGTATCGCTGACTTGGATCGCTTGAATCACGCGTTCCCGTCACAACGCGAATTGCTGGAACGCAAGAATATTCAATTGAGCCTTGATTTTCAAAAGGAATCCCAAGCGTCGCTCGACAACCTCCGGTCGAGTTTTCAAGACTCCCAGCAGACGCTAACAAAGCGTTGGACGTGCGGGGTCGAGCAATTCCAAGAGTTTTCAAAACAGGCCGATACGCAGATTCAGCTTCGTTTTCCTCCCTGGAACGACCCGAGCTTTGCCGCCGAGAACTGGCATCGCGATGAGGCGTCTTTGGCAATCCCGCTGGGAAAATTTCAACCCCATCAGAGTGTTTCGCCAGACCATCCGGCAAAATCGAGAGTCAACGAATTTAAGCAGCTTCGCAACCTCGCAAAGAGACTCGAAGCGATCGGTCCAATGCCATTGACCTATGACCTGATAGGCAATGGAGGATTGATCCTCAGGACCCAGGATGCTGAGTGTCGTGAGCAAGCCCATTTAGTGATGCGAAACTTGCTGCTACGCGCCATCACTGCTATTCCTGCAGGGATGTTGCAGGTGACGGTCATCGATCCCGAGGGGCTCGGCAAAAAGTATAGCTGGCTGATGCATCTTGCAGACGTCGATCCGGAACTGGTAAACCATCGTGTATGGACCCAACCGATTCATATCGCAAACCAATTGGCTTTGACCACTCGACACATTGAGGATGTGATCCAGCAGAGTCTGCGGAACGAATACCGGGATCTTTACGAATACAACCAGAAGGCCGGGCCGATGGCGATCCCCTATAGGATCATTGTTTGGTCCGGTTTTCCATTCGGATTGGATGACTCCTCTTGGCAGTCCCTCTGCTCGATTCTTTCCTCGGGGAGTCGTTGTGGCGTTGGGATGCTGATCGATTGGCCCAGCTCGATCCAGTGTCCAACGTTTGCCGACCCGAACAAACTGAGCGAATTCGCACTGCTTGGAAATATCACTAAACCCAGTCCAGGCGGATTTCAATTGCGTATCGACGTTCCGGAACTTGTTGGGTTCCCTGTCGAGCTCGAACCACCGCCAGACGAATCGACCGTTGCGTCGATTATGCAAAAGCACCTGGTGGCTGCCTCGGGCATCGGAAAACGGATCGTTCCGTTCTCGATGATCGCTTCGGATTCCAGCCGGCTGCAGACCCGAAGTTCCGCCGAGGGCCTGGAGATTCCTATAGGGATTTCCGACTCTGGACGCATCCAATCCTTGGTGCTTGGAGAGGGTACCTCCCAGCATGTCTTGATCGCTGGAAAAACCGGATCGGGCAAATCTTCCTTGCTGCATACGATGATCAGCAGCGCTGCCTTGGAGTATGCACCCGAGGAACTGCGACTGGTTCTCTTGGACTTTAAAAAGGGGGTCGAATTCCAGGTTTATTCCGAGCTGCAGTTGTCGCATACCGACATCATCGGCATCGAAAGCCGACGCGAGTTCGGTCTAAGTACGCTCGAATATCTTGACCGAATTCTCAGCGCTCGAGGAGAAGCCTTCCGGCAATGGGGCGTGCAGGATCTTCCGAGCCTTAAGCGCAAGCATCCGAAAGTGTCATTGCCACGTATCTTGATCGTGATCGATGAATTCCAGGAGTTGTTTGTCGAGGACGACAAGATCTCCCAGCAAGCTTCTATGCTGATGGATCGCATTGTTCGCCAGGGTAGATCCTTCGGGATGCACCTTGTACTTGCATCCCAAACCCTCGGCGGCGCCTATTCCCTACCCAGAACAACATTGGCTCAAATGTCTGTTCGCATCGCTTTGCAATGCGATAGCGCCGATGCGATGCTGATCCTCAGCGAAGACAACACGGCGGCCGAACGCTTGAGGCACTCCGGACAAGGGATCTACAACACCGCCGGTGGGCGACTCGAAGCGAATCAAAACTTCCAGGTCGCTTACCTTGCGAAAAACGAGCAACTCGAAAGGCTCGGCAAGATCCCTGCGGTGGCTGTTCCGCACGCGCCTACCACCAACCCGATCGGAAAAAGGGTCGTGTTCGAGGGGCATAAGCTCGCCGTTTGGGATACACAATCGATCCGTAGCAGTCTTGCTGCGATTCCAAACCCAGCGTCGAATCGTTGGACTCTCGGAGATAGTGTGTCGATCGAGCCAGCAGTGATTCGCACCCTTGATGCAGCCCCTGGACGCAATGCGATGATCGTCACGAGTCATGACGATCTGGTTGCATCGCTTATCGCAAGCTGGATCAAAACCAGCGATCAAAGGGGCCCGATGGATCGTGGAGCGAACGCACAGGCCGAAATCGAAGCAACCGATGCGTTCTGGATTCTCGACGGCAGTCGTACTGAAGACACTGCGGTTCAAAGACTGCTCGTTAGCCTACGAGGCCATCAGGCGTGCAAAATCTACCCCAACCGAGAAATCGACGAGGTTTTCAATCGGCTCGATCTGGAACACCAAAGACGGCTTGCTCAGCCTCACCAACGGCACAATTCCATCGTCGTTTGTGTGCTGAATCTAGCGAAGTTCCGAGAGTTGAGGCGCGAAGAAGACTATTCCTTTGGCGGTGATCAAAACGGAACAAGCAAGCCAGACGCGGTGTTTTCCAAACTTCTTTCTGACGGTCCTAGTGTGGGAATCCATCTGTGCATCTGGTCCGATTCGGTGGCCACACTTTCTCGTTGGCTCTCGCGCGGATCGATCAGAGACATCGAACTGCGTATCCTAGGTCAAATGTCGGCCAACGATTCAAATCAGTTGATCGACAACAATCAAGCAAACCGACTCGATCGCAATGTCATGCTCGTGCACGATGACGCAGACGGAAAGGCGACCAAGTTCCGCCCCTTTACGCTCGATAGCCTGATGGGCAACTAGCTATCGATAGGTAAAAATCGATGCATTTGGCGTGTTGGATTACTTGTGGAAGTTGTAGTCGGCGTTGGAAAAATCAAAATCCTTATCGGTCAGCCCAACGTTAATTTTGACGTTTTGGTAGGTGTATTCCTCGATGACTTCCGGTTCGCTATCTTTCGACTCAGGCCAATTGAATGCAGCATAACGAACCGGAATCTTCCATTCGTTATCCATGAAGACTTGGGCCTTATGGAACTCGTAGTGTGGCTTCTTTTCCGAATGCATGACTTCAAGAATCGAGCACTCGCGTCCGCCAACTTTGGCGCCCCCTTCAAGTTTCACGCTGCAAGGACCATGCTTGCGATCTCGCTCCCCTTTTTCGATGAGCTTGAGCAAGAGATTCTCTAGTCCGATGTCTGTCAATGGATACTTTTGTCCGGCCATTGCAAGGTACCCGTCTGGTTCGAGCCGGTGGGTACCGAGAACGCGTTTCATCCCACCTTCGTGTGCGATGAGCTTCCCGTCGTTCGCATTTTCGACAAAGATCACCTCGCGGCCTTTGACCGCTGCAGGTTTGAGGAACGCTAGATAGACCGAGAACGGAACAACGATTTTATCCCCTTCGGTTTTACGATTCCGAACCTTGATGAACATAAACTCATTGTCGCCCAACTCGTCGGCAACTCGCTCGCGCTTGATCAACACGGCCGTGTAATCGTTCACTTGGGTTTGCATCAACGAAAGGCTTTGGCGTGCTAATTCCAATGCTGGATCCAGGGGATGCGGAGCCAATGCTGCCGGACCTACTGGAGCATTGATCGGTTGATTCTTCGAAACACGCAGGACCGGTTCGGAGGTGGTGGTTGTCTGTGCCAAAATCCCACCAGGACTGGCCAAAAACGCGACACCAAGAACCGTAGACTTCCAGACGTTGACTTTAGACAAACTCATTAAAATCGTACTCCCTCACGTCGGTTCGGTGTTCGTAACCACCGTTAAATGCTTGTGGATCGGACCGTTACGCGTCCTGGGGTTTGATCGAACCCTGTAGCTTCAAACCGTCAGGAAAAGGGAACAAGTCGCTACAACCCGAACACTTCACCTGCTTGACGCTCACCCAGCTTGGCGGAATTCGTAGGGCTGACCCGAACGGTTGCACGTTCCGGAGTTGATCTTTCCGGCGTTTATCTTTCCGGCGTTAAGCGATTCTTCGATCATGCGTGTCGCTTGCGCAAAATCAACGCTAGTATTCCTGGATTCGGGCTGGCGAGCGTTGATCGGTGCTTGGTGAACGTGTTCCCAATCCAGGCGGCTTGCGGGAGCTACTTCGTCTTCGAGCCAGATAGGGTTCCACGGGTTCCGAAACGCGGTGGCTAACCGGGACAAAGTCTCGAAGATCGGCGCAAGTGGTTCGGGTGGGCTGTGGCTCGAAAGCAATAGCAGAGAGTTTGCAGCACCGATCCATCCGCATAAGTCCGTCGGGTTATCGACCGTGATTTGCTCGTCGACGATCCCGTACATCGATTCGATTTTTATCGGACGATCGACGATCGAAAGCAGGATGCATACTGGGTGGCTGAAATGCCAACGCAACTCGGTCGTGATCTGGCGAATCGTTTCGCGGTGCTTGCTTGTCAGGCAAGTTTCGGTTTCTCTCGCGTCGCTGATCAGCAGGACAAGCGAACCGTTTGGCGGAATATCCAAGCGTTCCCGAACCCAATGCCGACACCATGCTTGTTGAATATCAAGGTTCATTGTAGGTCAGTAAGTTCAGTAAGTAATGAGCGATCCTAGCACCTCGGGTCGCTACCGGTTCGATTCGTTGGATGCTAAAATCCAAATGCTAGAATCGTCGCTCTGAGAATGTCTAGGTGGTTTTTCTATGTTCTCCTACTTCATCGTCTTTTTTTCTTCATAATCGTGACCTACTTCTACCAATTCACCCCGCTTTTGTTTGCTAGCAAAGGCGAGATTCGATGAAGTTACGCAGAAACAAGTTGGTTCCGATCGTCCTTGAGGCAATGCCGGCGTTGGGTGATTCGGAATCTATTCAGGCCGGGCGGATCGATCGACTCGAGGCATTGCGACAAAAGGTTTTGGAATCCAGCCCCCAAGTTGTACCCCTTGCGGCGTGCTTAAATCTACCGGAGCAATTGCTTGTCGAATATTCCGAACAGCGGACTGCGAGCCGACTTGGCGAAGTGTTCACTTGGGCCAATCGCTTTCAAACCCAATGCGATCGCGTGGTGTTTGTTGCGTCGGCCTCTACGCATCGGATCATTGGCTCGTTGCTCGAGGCTTGCTGCGACCCCCATTGGAACGAGTTGACTCGCGGTGAAAGGGGCAGCAAACCTCGTGTTTATTTCGCGGGCGAAGCATTCGATAACGACGCTTTCCAGGGCCTTCTGCATGTCCTATCGCCACAACGGCCGGCGAACCGAGCCGAACCCTACGGTACGGGGTTGGTGGTCCTCAACAGCAGTGATGATCCGCAGAGTGTTCGGGTCGCGAGGAATCGGTTGCTCGCTGAACTGGGGAAAAGTTTCGGCGAAACATCCCCGAGTTCGATCGGACCCGGCCCACTGGTTTACGACTGCCAACCCGTTACGAGTGTCAATGGTCGGGATTCCTGCGATCTTCCGTCTGCGTTCCTCCCCTTTAGCGCTCTTGGGATGCTTCCAGCAGCGATCCTTGGGATCAACATCATGGAGTTATTGGCTGGAGCGGCCTGGGTCTCGAGGCTCTTTGTTTCCTCAGCCGGTCTTACGAACCCGATCCAGCAATGGATTGCCTGGAATGATCGCTGCGAATCTCGCAAACTTGCGATTTGGAGCCAAGGGCTCAGTGCCTCAGCGCAATGGCTCGGTGGGATAAGCGATTGGAGGATACTCCATGCGATGCAGGAACCTCTTTCTGACAAGGACCTTGCCGATTGCAACCATCTTTGGGTCGAGCGGGCCCGTTTTGATTCCCTTTCGCTCGATCCTACCAGAGCTACCGACGTGATCTGGGATCCGGGTTCGGACCGTCCTCGAGCGATCTCATCAGGGCAATCGATGGGCACTGGGTACTCGGATCAAGCGAAAAAACGCTTTGAGCAAACGCTCGCTCAGCAGGCACAGCGAGGGGGCAGGGGGCTAACGATCCGCTTGCCAGACCTCGGGGAGCTCAGTATCGGTCAATGGATGCAATGGATGATCATTGCGGAGTTGCTCGAGGCGCAGTTGGCGCTGGATACTTGATCGCGTTTTTCTTGATCTTCAGCGCCAAAGCTAGGGCCGGATCGATTTTGAGCACCGAGGCGAGCCGCAGAAGGTAAGAGAGCACATCGGCGATCTCCTCTGCCATCGGGGAATCGTTCGCGGTGTTTTCCAATGGGGCCGATCCGTCTTGCCATTGGACCAATTCCATAATCTCAGCCGCTTCGATGGCGATCGACATCGCGAGATTTTTCGGCGTATGAAATTGCTCCCAGTCTCGCTCGCTCGCGAATTGGTCTAGCCAAGCTTGCAACTCGGCGATGGTTGTCGTCGAAGCGTGAATCGGGTCTGCCATGGGATGAGAAAGAGGTCTTGGCTGGGCTAGTTGAGTAACCTGTAGAATCAGGACTTGCCGTAAACAGAATCAGGCCAGTCTAAATCGTTGTTCTCTGGACGACCTTCGACATAGTACCAATTGCGAATCGGAGCTAGTTCGGCTCGAACTCCGTCGATGAGTTCCTGGTCGATCGGTTCTTGGGTCCAAGCGATCCACTGCGAGACTTCGGCAGGAATCGCGCTGCCGACTAGGCAGCTTGCAAAGCCTGGATGGGAAACGGAGAACTGCAGAGCGAGTTTCTCGATCGTCGTACCGCGAGCTTTGCACCAAGCCGAGGCCTTCGCTGCTACTTGGCGAACCGACTCGGGAGCTTTATGCCAAACAGGCAAGGGTAGATCGGTCAGCAAGCGTGCTGAAAAAGGGGCAGCGTTGATCACTCCGACGCCATGCTGTTGCGCCAAACCTTGCCATTGCAGGGCCATGTCGTTCTGGAGGGTGTAGTGGTTGTAGGTGATCACGCAGTCGAGCAATCCGGTTGGGATGACCCTTTGGAAATTTCGCATCGGATATCCGCTTATACCGACATACCGAACCTTGCCCTTTTCGACTTGGCGTCGGAGTGCTGGTAGAGTCTCATCGATGATTTGCTCAACATCTGCGTATTCGATGTCATGGCAAAACACCAGGTCAAGGTAATCAAGACGCATGCGTTCGAGCGACACGTCGATGCTCTCGGCGACACGCTTGGCGGAGAAATCAAAATGCTTCGGTGCGTATCGCCCAAGCTTGGTACTGACGACGAGCGAATCGCGAGGATAGGCAGGTAGGATTTGTCCTAGGAGGACTTCGCTCATCCCGCGACCATAGTAAGCGGCCGTATCGATCAAATTGATTCCTGCGTCGATGGCCGTTCGGACCGCATCGAGGGATTTTGCGATGTCGAATTGACCAAATTCTGCTCCGATCGACGAGGCCCCAAAACCGAGCGAAGTCAACTCGATCGCAGTACGACCGAGTTTGCGTTTTTCCTGCGGTAATCTCATGGCTTGCAATTCCCTTTGGCTACTGAAGCCGTGCATTGGTGGTAATGCTAGGCGATAGCTATTCGGCCAATTTTCTCAGGACCGTCGGTAGGATGCCTCCATTGCGGTAGTAGTCGATCTCGACGGGAGTATCGATGCGTACCATCGCCTGGAAGTGTTTCTTGGTTCCGTCGGGCTTGGTCGCCACGACCTCGATTTGACTTCGAGGCGCGAGCGACTCGCCAAGACCTGGGATATCGAAGGTCTCCTCGCCGGTTAGCCCGAGCGTAGCGACCGTTTCTCCAGGCAAAAACTGAAGCGGCAAGACACCCATGCCCACGAGGTTGCTCCGATGGATGCGTTCGTAGGAAAC
>JAPLNM010000011.1 GCA_026692845.1 Planctomycetota bacterium
CGGTACGAAAGCCGGTTGAAC
Organism: Planctomycetota bacterium; assembly: GCA_026692845.1. Lineage (GTDB taxonomy): Bacteria > Planctomycetota > Planctomycetia > Pirellulales > Pirellulaceae > JBKCUI01. The sequence goes on from JAPLNM010000011.1 coordinate 22, forward strand.
GACGCTGGTCTACTCGATCCGACTATCCATCTGAAGCTGTTCATTAAAGCGAATTTCCATGTTTAGAGAATTTTTTCGGTTTGAGGTTTCCTACTGGCTCCGTGGTTGGATGGTCTATATCTTTTTGGCTGTCATCGCGTTGCTTTTTGGGGTCGCGGCTGGGTCCGATGCGATCAGCGTTGCGGGTGTCGGTGGGAATATACTGCGCAACTCGCCGTATTCGGTAGCCATGTGGTATGCCGGCGCGAGTCTGATCACGGCGTTTATGGCAGCTGCGATTTATGACTCGTCGGCCTCGCGCGATTTCGCGAACAAGATGTCCGATATTCTCTTCAGTAAACCGCTCAGTAAATGGGGCTTTCTACTTGGCAGGTTCCTCGGGGCCACCCTGATCGCTCTGTTGCCTGCCATGGGTATCGGGATAGGGATCCTTTTGGCCCAACTGTTCAATGGATCGGATGCCGAGCGTTGGGGACCGAGCCGATTTTGGCATCATTGGCAGCCGTTTCTTGTTTTTGTGATTCCCAACACCCTAGTGTTTGGAGCTTTGGTCTTTGCCGTCGCGAGTGTCACACGAAACACGCTTTATTCTTTTTTGTCTTTGTTGGTCGTTCTGGTTCTTTATGGGGCCACCCAAGGTATCGCTGGGCAACTCGACTACGAATCCGTTGCAGCTTGGACCGATCCTTTTGGCTCGGCTCCCTTTGAGCAGGCCACGAAGTACTGGACAGTCAACGACAAGAATACACGATCGATTCCGTTGACCCCGCTTTTGATCGGCAATCGCATTTTGTGGTTGGGCATTGCGGCGTTGATATTTTGGATTGCCGGAAAGCGTTTTCGATTCGAAACTGCCGCGGGAGCAACCAAGCAGGAAAAACGGACTGCTGCGATGGTCGAATCGGGTTTTCCTGGGGTTGTGCGCTCGCAGGAATCGGCATCGGATGGAGTGGTCTCGCCCACGGCCCAGCAGACGCATTGGTGGACCCAGTTCCGTTCGACCCTCGCCTCGGATCTCTCGTCGGTGATCTTTAGCAAGACCTTCATCATCATTCTGGGCTTTACGCTGATCAATGTCGGGTTTAGCTTGGCATTAGGTTCCGCGGCGCTCTTTGGTAGCTCATCGTTTCCTGTAACGTACAACGTTGTTGAGCAGGTTTCGGGAAGCTTGTTGATTCTTCCACTGGCATTGATCACTTACTTTACTGGGGTGTTGGTTTGGCGAGATCGCGATAGTCGCTTCCATGAGATTCTTGGAGCGACCCCAACTCCCAACAGCGTCTTCACAGCATCGCGATGGATATCGATGTTGATTTTGCTCTTTTCTGTCCTGCTCCTTGGGGTCGGCATCGGAGTGTTTTACCAATGGACACAGGGCTTCTACCGATTCCAACTCGGCGTGTATTTTCAAGAACTCGTCGGTATTACAGGCATGGGACTAGTGTTTTTGATGGTCGTGAGCTTTTTAGCGCCCATACCTTTGCGCCCAACAAGTACGTCGGCTATGCATTGTTTGTTTTATTCCTCATTGTCAACGGACGTATTTGGTCGTTACTCCGATGGGAAACCCTTTTGTTTCGGTTCGGTTCGTTTCCTTCGCACACGTATTCGGACATGTTTGGAATCGCTCCGTTTCGACCTGGTCTATTGGCTTTTGGAGCGTATTGGGGACTCGTATCGGTTGTGCTGATTTGGCTCTCGAGTGCGATCATGCATCGAGGGGTACCGAAGCGACTTAGAGAGCGCTTTGGGATATTTTTCAATGAGATGTCGCTGAAGAACATTGCGGTACCTGCGATGTTCGCTTGTGCTGCGCTAGGTATGGCTGGTTGGTTGGCTTATAACACCATGATTTTGAACCGACTCGTCGGCTCAGCGACTCGGGAACTTCTCCAGGCAGACTACGAAAAGACTTATTCGAGCCTCGATCGAATCGCCCAGCCAAAGATCCAATCGATCCAGTACAAAATCGACATCTTTCCAGAGACTCGCAATGTCACGATGCATGCAGTCCAGAGCATTGCCAATAAGAGCGATCAGCCAATCGAGCGTTTCTATCTGAATGTCACACCAGATCTTGATACGCAAATCACGATCCCGCGGGCCAAGCTCGAGAAAGACGATGAACGCCTGATGATGCGCACGTATGTGATCGACCCCCCGATGCAACCGGGCGAGACGATCGAAATGGAGTACACGCTCAAGACCAAGACTCGGGGAATCGAAAACCAGGTCAGCAACACGCAAGTGGTCCAAAACGGAACCTTTTTCAACAACGCCATCGCCCCCTCGTTCGGTTACGATGAATCCAGAAGGATCGCTTTGCCAAGACGCCGCAAGTCTTATGGTCTCGAGCCGGTAGATTCCCTGCCCGAATTGCAGCGAGATTGCGATGAGAACTGCAAGATTCACTACATCTCCAAGGATGCCGACTGGGTAAGTGTCGAGACGGTCATCAGCACCTCCGAAGATCAGATCGCTGTTGCACCCGGATCGCTTGTCGAAGAATGGAAGGAAGGGAACCGTAACTATTACCGCTACCGAGTCGATCACCCTTCTTTGAATTTCTACTCGTTTATCTCCGCCCGGTACGAAGTCGAACGAGGCAAAGTCGGCGACATCGATACCGAGGTCTATTACCACAAAGACCACGCTTGGAACGTCCCGAAAATGTCCAAAGCGATCGCCGATACGATCGACTACTGCACGCGCGAATTCGGGCCTTACAAGCACAAGCAGGCCCGCATCATCGAGTTCCCACGCGTAGGCACCTTCGCACAAGCCTTTCCAGGCACGATGCCTTATTCCGAGTCGATCGGCTTTATCGCCAATTTGGAGAAACCTGATGACATCGATATGGTGACGTACATCGTCGCCCACGAAATGGGACACCAGTGGTGGGCCCACCAGGTCATCGGAGCCAAGGTCCAAGGGGCAACACTTCTGTCGGAAACGCTGGCGCAGTACACCGCTTTGATGGTCATGCGCAAGACCTATGGCGACGACATGATGCACAAATTCTTCCGCTACGAAATGGACCGATATCTCCGGTCTAGGGGCTCTGAGCAACTCAAGGAGCGGCCGCTGATGAATGTCGAATTGACCCAAGGCTACATCCATTATCAAAAAGGTGGTCTAGCCCTGTACTACCTTGCTGAAATGATCGGCGAGCAACGGATCAATGCCGCCCTGAAGCAGATCATCGAACAGTACGCTTACCAAGGCCCACCTTACCCGAACGCTTACGCGCTGGTCGATCGGTTGCGAGAACAGACTCCCGAGGAGTTGCGGTATCTCATTACCGATCTCTTCGAGGAAATCACGCTCTTTGAGAATAAAACCGTCGAGGCGGTCGCAGAAAAACAGGCTGACGGCAAGTACTTGGTCAGGCTTACGGTTGAGTGCGAAAAAAAGAAAGCCGACGCCAAGGGGGTAGAAGAGGTCGTGCCTATGAACGACTTTCTGGAAATTGGGGCTTATGCCAAACCCGAGTCAGGCAAAAGATACGGGAAATTGTTGCATCGAGAGCGCGTTCAGCTCGTAGGCGGAAAGCATGAATTGGAGTTCGTCGTCGACGAATTGCCTTATCAAGCCGGTGTCGATCCGAGGAATTTGTTGATCGATTTGGTCCCGGCCGACAACCTCAAAAAAGTGACGCTTAAATAGACGGATCGGACGGATCGGTCAGATTGTGGGAATGTCGGCAACCGAGCGGACTACGACATGGGCGCCTTGGGCTAGAAAGCTCTCGGCGATGCGATCGAGTCTGGTTTGCAAATCTGCAGGATCTAGCGACTCGCACTCCGATTGGCCTAGACCCAACGCGTTGCCCGTTTGGGCTACGGCGATGGTCCAGCATCCTGCGTGCAAGCCTGCTTGAATTCCTGCGATCGAATCGTCGACGACCGCTATCTTGGACATCGGATAGATCCCGAGCTTCTCGGCCGCTCGGTATATCTGCCAAGGTGCCGGCCGTCCGGCGGCGACTTCGTCGGAACATACCGTCACCTGCGGTGTATAGCCTTGGGCATTGGCCAAGGGTTCGACCACATCCATCAATTCCCGCGTGTAGCCGGTCGTCGAACCGATCCGAAGCCCGCGCTGGCTCAATTGGGAAATCGCTTGGGCAACCCCAGCAATCACCTCGGAGTGTTTGCTCAAAACGCTCTTTTGCAGTGGTAAGAAACTCGAGTACATATCCTCGACATCTTCTTGGCTCGATGGCCTACCAAAACGCTTTTGCCATAATCCTTGGATGCGATCGATGCTGAGCATCGCGCGAATATGATCGATCTTGGCCTGACCCATCGGTCCTCTGGCTTCGGCTTCGCTCACGTCGATTCCTAACTGCTCGAATACCGCTTGAAACACTTGCACCGGTGCGAGACTTCCGTAGTCGATCGTCGTGCCGGCCCAGTCGAGTAGTATGCCTTGCAAGTCATCGATCGCGAATGAGGCCGATGCGGATCGCCAGATGTGGTTCATTGGATTCTTCTTTTGTTGGTTTTAGTTAAAGCTCAGAGTGCGACGCTGGCGCGTCGCAAGGAGCTATTGAGGACATTCGCAGTCCCAACGTTGCCAGGCGTCTTGGGCAAGCCCGAACGAAAGGGTCATGCCGTTGCCACCGAGTCCTGTAAATACCCTTACCCCGGGCGCAACGACTTGTTCGTAGACCAAGCCTTCGGAATACTTGGCATAGACACCCTGCCAATGCGCTTGGAGTTCCCAGGTCGGAAGTTGAATGATTTTACTTAGCTCTCTAAGAATCAACGCGTCGATGTCGCAGGTATCGAACGGCTCGATTTCCTCTCCGTATTGGTGCGAATCCCCTAGGACGACTTGGCCTAAGTGGTTTTGTGAGGCCATCACATGAATCCCTAGCCGATCGAGCTCGGGGGCCTCGGCGGCGATTCTGTGTTGCAAGGCGCTAAGGGTCGGACAGTTTCGGAAATTCGGGTAATGCCTTAGGGTCAGTCCCCCTGCAAGATGCGGGCCTATCCGCCAATCTTGCGGTTGCTCTACGGTCCTCATCATGTGGAGTTTGCATGCGCGAATGGGAACACCTCGATACGCCTGGGGGAACAAGGTTGCGAAATCGTCTCCTGAGCAGATCACGATTTGATCGAACGGATGCGAACTACCATCGGCGGTGCGGACCGAGCCGCTTTCCACATGGGTCACTGCGGTCGAGAAATGAAATTCAACGTCGTAGGTTCGATGCAGCCAAGCTGGGATCGATCGAACGGCCGAGGTTGGGTCTACGCAGCATTCGGTTTCGCTCCAAAGACTGCCTAGCAAGCCGGAGGGATTGGCTGCCGGCGATTTGGCCAGCGTTTCTTTTTGGTCGAGCAATCGCAGGTGTTCCCCGCGCGGACCGAGCCGGTGCTCGGCGTAGTATTCCTGGAGGACTTGCCACTCATCGGCCTGATGCGCCAGGTGCATTGAGCCGCAGGGTTGGATCCAGAAACCGGCTTGTTCTGCAGCTTCGAGCCAACGCTCTCGGGAATTCATCGCGATGGTTTGGATCGAATCGGGTTGGCCGATGACCCAGACCATTCCAAAGTTGCGGATTGAAGCTCCAGAAGCCCGAGCGGATCTTTCGAAAACCGTCACCCGATGGCCCTGTTGGGAGGCGACCCAGGCGTGAGCAAGTCCGGCGATGCCTGCCCCGATAATCGCTACACGTTTCGACTTAGCCTCAGGCTTGTCTTCCATTCGAACCTCTCCGATCGATCCGCAAGTCACTACACTGTTACCGTACGTTTTTCCGACGTTCGTTTGTTGCCGGCCGCATCGACGGCCTCGATTTGAATCTCGTAAACACCCGAGGCCAGATCGACCTGCAGGCGTGTATCGGAAAGTCCTGATCGCAATGGGGTCAGGGGACCGCCGTTGGTTCCTACCAAGACATTGTACCGAGCTCCTGGGGCCGATGCCGACCAGACGGTTCGCAGTTGGCCGTTGTTACCGACGAGTGAGACGAAGGAAAACGGATCCAAGTGGTCCTTCAAATTCAAGAATCGTTTGTCCATGGAGCTGGAAAAACTATTTCCTGAACGGGTCGATAGGGACAGCAAATGCGTTCCATCAGGGATGATTCCAAAGAGGTCGGAAAAGACTTCATCGGTGATCGTAAAGGAGCCATCGTTGGTGACGACTTGTGAGATGTCGAGTCGATCCGAACCGTTGAGGGATGCGAAGAGGGACCGTGTGTTGCCGTTGATTCGACCGGTCACGGTTCGATCGGCGGTGATGCCGGAGTTTCCGCCCGACTCGACCATCGCGAGGTCTCCGATCGGATCGACGCGACCGGAGGCCGAGGTATTTAGGTAGTTGATCACGATCAGCACGTCGAGGGGCGAGATGTTCCCGTCGCGATCGACATCGAAATCCAGGAAGTAGGTTCCACCGCCTGTGTTGATGCTATTGATCAGGACCAAAACATCGAGAGGGGAGACCGACGTATCTCGATCGGTGTCCATGGCTGAGACCCAGTTCTCGTTCGAGCTCGTTTCGGGCGTCACGGCGATGGCAAAACTGGCTGTACCGAGGATTTCGCCGGCCGCTTTGGCTGTCAGTTTCATGGTGTAACTGCCTGCGTTGGCAAAGCTCACTTCGGGGATCGACAAGTTGGTCGGTCCGGACAAATTTCGGTCGACGGTCCCGTCCCCGTCGAGATCGATTTCGTATTGGAGGATTTGCGGTGCATTGCTCATACCTGTCACGGAGGCTTGGAACGTATATTTTTGCTTTGCCAATAGCAGGTTGTTGCCGATGATTTGGACCGTTGCAGGAGGGGCCGGGTTGAGGACCGGAAGGTTTCCTGAGTTGTACGAAAGTCCGGTTGCATTGGTGCCTACCGCGGCGGTTTTGGAACCTGTAACGAACACCTCATAGAGTCCGTCGACAAGGAATCCTTGGGTGTCGACAAGTGAGCCGGTGAACACAAGATCGACGACGGATTTACCATCGACTAGCGTACGCGTTGCGATGTAGGGTACAGCGACGAAGCCGACGTCTTTCTTGACGACACTGATCGCATCAGAAGCAAAGGTCCCTAGTTCTGCATCCCAACCGAGTCGAACGTTTTTGATGCGTTCGGAAAGGGGTTGGCCTGTCGAGTCGGAAATCGAGATGACCTCAGGGCGGTTGGCGATGTTCACCCTCAAGGAACGCGTCAGCACAGGGGTCGGATTCAGGGACGGATCGGTCAAACGCACGGTTACATCGTAGAACGGTTTGACCTCGAAGTTCAGCGGTGAGCCAGCTTTGAGTCGCAGTAGCGTGTTGACGATTTCGAACGAGAGCGCGTCGGGGCCTTCGAGTGTCAACTCGTTGTTTCCGGTCGAATCGTCGATCACGGCGATGGTCGCTACGGTTTGGCCGGCCGAGAGGCCGTTGGTTTCGTTGATTTGGTTCACGGCGCTGTTGAGTCGCAGATCGACTGGCGGTTCGTTGACGTCGGCGATCGAAAGGGTGAACGTGGACTGTGCATCGGGGATCCCTGGGAAGGCCACATCGTCGACTTGGACTACGACGCGGTAGCTTGTTTTGGTTTCAAAATCCAAGGGGTTAGCGGATTGGAATTGGAGTTGGTTTCCGACGATTTGGAAGAAGCTCGCATCGAGTCCCAGTCCCAGCGAGAAAACGTTGTTGCCGAGTGCATCATCGGATGCTGAAAAATTTGCAACTCGAATTGCGGTGCTGACGGGAGTTGTCTCCAGGAGTGGATTGACGACGTTGGAAAAGACGATTCCGGTCGGTTTCTCGTTGACATCTCCGATCGCTAGATCGAATACGACGCTTGCATCTGGGGTCGCACCGAGAGTGGGGTCATCGGCAGAGACGGTGACTCGGTAGACGGCTTTGGTCTCGAAATCCAGGGGCGAGGCGCTTTGGAATTTCAGTTCGTTGCCGATGAGGCTAAAGTGGGCTGCATCGGGTCCAGAAAGAGACAGTGTATTGGTGCCGAGTGCATCGTCGAGGACCGAGACGGTCGCGACGGTAATCGGTAGGATCACGACGGTGGTTTCGGAGATTGGAACAAGGTCTTTGAAACCAACGCCCAGGGGGGCTTCGTTGAGATCTCTGAGTGTCACGAGGATCGAGGCGTTGCCTGAGAGTGGGGGGCTGGCTTTATCCCGAACCACGACAGGAACGCTGATGACGGGTCTGGTTTCGTAATCGAGCAATCCGGGGGAGGCGACCGAGATTCGACCTGTGTTCTCGTCGATGCTGAACATTCCGGCTGGGGCACCGGCCCCGAGTTGGTAGAACAGTTGTCCGTTGATTCCAGCGTCGGGATCCGAGGCGATGACGGTCGCCACAAGGGTCCCGATCGAAGCGTTCTCGTCAATCGTGGCGTTCCCATTTTGAGCGGTGGGGGCTTCGTTGCGATCGAGATTGACGAGCTTGATGAATTTCCTAGCCGATCCGGGGATGGCCAGCGAGTCGCGGACCTCGACCTCGATGTTGAGTTCTTTGGTGGTTTCAAAATCCCAAGCTCCGTTGCCGGTGTAGCGGATCTCGCCGGTGACTTGATCGATGCTAAAGGGTCCGGAGTTGCTCGTGAAGCGGTAGGTCAGGGACTGACCTGCGTCCGGGTCGCTTGCAAGTACGGTAGCGACGACGGAGTTTGCAGTCGGATTTTCTTGGATATTGAATTGGGAGGAGAGGATTTCAGGGGGAAGGTTTTGTTTGTATCCGAACGTCAGATCCCGGAGGTGTTCCGAGCGGGTGACGGTCAGCGGTGCGGTCGAATTGGGGGTGATAGGGATGAGGTTTCCGGGGTAATTCGCGACGGTCAATCGGTAGGTGCCGGTTGGGACTTGGTCGATACGAAAGCTACCGTCGGCGGCCGAATTGGTTTGGAATTCGGGGTAGGAGTATCGGAGTTTGTCGAAGGGTCCAAAGGGGCTCGAATCGGTCGGAGTCGTATCGGTGTAGATGATCGCGTATTTGATATCGGCGTTAGGGCGCGTAAAGCCGATGGTTTGTCGAGCCGTGCCGATCAACGGACTGGTCAGTCGGACACCGAGCGACTGATCGTTCTTGTCGAAGATTTCGATGCGGCCGTAGGAGGGTCTGAGTGTTTCGGCTGCGATCGCTTCGATGGAGACTGCGTTGGCTTCACGATAGAACATGACCTTGAGTCGACTGCCGTCGTCGTACCAGGGGATCCCTTCGCTCGATAGGACGCGAATCGGACTGCCTGCGTTGTCGTTTTTCTGAACGGTACGGACGGCAAAGCCGATGTTTTTGTTGTTGGTATTTGCGACCGTCAGCGTGGCGTTTGGAAAGGCGTTGGCGAGTTCTGCGCCGAGAGTTTGTTGAGCGGCGATGACATCGATCGTGGTGCTATCGCGCAGGCCGTTGTCGTTACGGTCGGCAAAGAGTGTCACGTTGGCGATGGGTGAATCGCTGGGGGTGATTTGCCCATCGCGATCGGCATCGAGTTTGGTTTGGCCGAGGAAACCGCCGCCGAAATTGTAGGTTCCTACGTGGTTGGTAGCGCGGCCAGAGTAGACCAATGGGCGTGGGTCCCCGAAGGTACCATAGGTAAACCGGTATTTGGAATTCGCGTTGAGGGTATCTTCGATGGTCGTGCCGCAGACCCAATCCTCGGTGGCATAGCCCGTTGAGCTACCGAGTCGGGCGACGTAGCCGATGTTTTCTTGGACGGTGTAGTTGCTGCCTGCTGGGTATTGATGATCGGTCGTCAGGTGGGAGAAGGTGATTCGTCCGTAGGACCAACCGGGGGAAGAAAAGCCCATCATCGCCACGGAGTCGTAGGTGGTCCAAAGATCGGCTCCGTTATCCAACGAGCCATCGTCGTTTTTATCGTAGTCATCCCCTGCGATCGGTTTGCTCGAAGCGCCGATAAGCAAGTACGACTGCGAGCCGCTGATGAAGGAGAATCGATCTGATTGGCTCCACGAATCGGTCCATCGACCTTCGGGCAAGCCCGCAAAGCCGGTGCTTGTGCTAGCGAGCCGAGCCGACAGCGGGTCGACTTGGTAGGGGCTATTGAATTGCGTGACGGTCAGAAAGCCGTTGGCACCAAAGGTCAGGTTGGACAGATCGATCAGGCTGTGCAGGTGTCCGGGCCCGCCGGAAACTGCGCCCCAGCCTTCGACGATAGCGAAGTACGTTCCATTGGGGATTGTCGAGTTTGGGGCGCCTCGAAGTTCGACGTATTGGTCGGTGTCTCGATCTCCAAACAAGGGGTCATCTTGGATCTCGCTGATGTACATTGCCGGGATGCCGAAGGCCAAGACTTTTCGAGATTCGAGGGCTTCGACAACCGGTCGTCGTCGGCGAGTTTTGGATTCTTGCCGGTGCTTGGATTTTCGTTGGGAGTCGAAGAGTTTTTTTGCCAATGCCGAGAGGCGTACCGAGAAGGAATTGCGCATGGTAGATCGTAAGATTCAGAAAAATTCCGCAGAGCAGATCAATCGTTAGGGGTAGTGTGTGCTTGCGCTAATATACCGATTTTGATGAAGGAGATAAATTCGAATCGGTTGAATTCGAACTGGGGAATTCGCTGAGCGGATCGGTTTTTGATGTAGAAAAATAGCCGAGTAGTGCGCCTGCGATGGCGCTCGTCAGGTGCCCCTCCCAGGAGACGTGAGGGCCGACCGTCGGCAGGACGCCTGAGAGGAGGGTACCGCCGTAGAGGAAACCAACGAGCAGAGCGGCCAATGCGGGTCCGAATCGGCCTTGGCGAAACCCTGCTGCCATCAGGTAGGCGATCAGTCCGTAGATCAGTCCGCTTGCTCCGACGTGCACAGCAGGTCTTCCGAAGATCCAGAGCAGGATTCCACCTAGGAGGACGATCTGCAGGACGGTTGACCAAGCGTTTGGTTGGGTGGCCACGAGTAGGGCCAGCAGGAGCATCACGGGTAGGAAGTTGCTCAGCAGGTGACCTAGATTTGCGTGAAGAAACGGTGAAAACAGGATTCCCCAAATTCCATCGAGGTGTCGCGGGATGATACCCCAGCGGTTGAAGTCACCGGGC
>JAPLNM010000012.1 GCA_026692845.1 Planctomycetota bacterium
ATTGGGGTTGATGGGTGTCTGTTCGAGCTCATCGTAGGCGTTGGAGAAGGCCTTCATGCCCTCGAGCACGACCCGGCTATCGGACATCGAGACGACTTGGTCTCGGAGCGATTCGAGCTTGGTGCGCAAAGCGGTCGTTTTGGCGACTTGGATCCCTCTGAGTTGGTTTTGGACCGATTTTTCGATCGACGATTTCCCGGTGACGTATCCGACCCAAGCCATAACGGCCAGGGCGCTGAGGGAGACGAGCAGGAGCAGCAGGATCATTTTCGACTGGATACTCAGTCTATGGAATCCAAACATGGCAGTTTACTTCGTGCGTTTTAATCGTGTTTTATCGCGTTTTGCGGGGGCCGTTTCGCGACGCCTATTCGGCCGAGCGTCGCAAGGATATCTTACCGAGACGATACGTCTTGAACCAATACCGTACAGGACGTTTATTTTTGGGCAAGGAATGCCGAATATTCTTAATGGTCGGATTATTTCAGGGGCTAGAAATTTTGATCTTCCATACGAAATGCTGCGTGTTTTTGCAGGTATTTTTACTTGCTAGTGTCGGTTTCGATGGCGAAAGGAATCGGGAGGGCTCTGAAGTTTGTTCCTCACAAACGACGCCGCCTCAGGCCCAGGAATCCCCCTGGCGCTATGAGCAGCAGGAGTTGCTCGGATGGAAGCTACATATCCGTCGGGAGTTGATCGAGAACCAGGCCGAGGCCGCCAAGCTCAAGTTGGCCTTGGAGATTCTTCAAAAGCAGCTCGAGCAGATCGTCCGCGTCGTTCCGGGAGATTGTGTCGCCAAGCTCCAGCGGGTTCCGTTGTGGTTTTCGCCGGTTTACCCCGACGAGCAACCCCGGGCGGAGTACCATCCCGGGGCCGGTTGGTTGAAGGAGCATCGCCGAGATCCGGCGATGGCCAAGGGAGTGGAGTTTTCGAATGTAGAGATTTTCGAGGCGGAGTATCGGCGGATGCCGAACTTTGCACTCCACGAATTGGCTCATGCTTATCATGACCAATGTCTCGAGGCCGGCTTTTCGAATCCAGAGATTCAGGAGGCTTTCGAGCGGGCGAAGAAATCGGGGAGTTACGAACGGATCGAGCAGAGGCTCGGCGACGGTTCGGCCCGTCAGACTCGGGCTTATGGAATGAGCAATCCGGCCGAGTATTTCGCGGAGTCGACGGAAGCATTTTTTTCGACGAACGATTTTTTCCCGTTCACGCGCGAGCAGCTCAAGGAGCACGATCCAGCGATGGATCGATTGCTTATCAAGCTCTGGAAATGAAGCTCTGGAAATGAGGAAAGCGTCCCAAACTTACCGCAAAGGCACCAAGTCCGCCAAGTCGAAGAGCCAGGCAAGAAGCTCGTCTTTGTAACAGGTAGCGAAAAAAGGGTTCGGTGAAACACCCTATTTTGTTTAGCTTTGCGAGCTTGGCGCCTTGGCGATACATTCCGATCCCCGACGATTCCTCGGAGGATAGCCACTAAATCCCCCGAGGAACCCGCGAGGCTAATCCGTGGTTTCCTCTTGGGGAACGTGTCCAAATTGAGGATTGTGTTATTTTGCGACTAATTCCCAATGGAATTGGGCCTAGAGAGACTACGGCCTGAATTTTGGCCGGTAGCCAGGATAGAATGGGGCCCAGGTACGCATTGCCAAGTTGCCTAGGTGGCAATCTGGAGACGACAAGACTGGAAACGACAAGAACGACAACGACAAGGACAAGGAAGATAAGCGATATGAGTGGAATCTTGGTAGGTTTGGTGATCGCCCTAGTTTTGGTGATTTTGTTTTTTTTCTATCTGATCGGTCTGTACAACGGACTCGTGACGCTCAAGAACCGTTTTCAAAACGCTTATGCGCAGATCGATGTGCAGTTGAAGCGTCGGTATGATTTGATCCCGAATTTGGTGGAAACCGCCAAGGGCTACATGAAGCACGAGCGCGAAACGCTCGATGCGGTGATCCGAGCCAGGAACACGGCCATGTCGGCGGGTCAGAAGGCGGCGGCCAATCCGGGGGATCCTTCGGCGATTGAAAACCTCTCGACCGCCGAGGTGGCATTGGCAGGTTCCTTGAATCGTTTTATTGGACTCGCAGAGGCTTATCCTGATCTTAAGGCGAATCAGAACATGCTTGCCTTGCAGGAGGAGCTTACCAGCACGGAGAACAAGATTTCCTTTGCTCGTCAAGGATTCAACGACGCGGTCACCGCATACAACACGGCGACCGAGACCTTCCCGAGCAATCTGATCGCTGGATTCGGGAATTTCCAGCGAGCGGCACTTTGGGAGCTGACCGATCCGCAAGAGCGCGAGCCTGTGAAGGTTTCGTTCTAGGGAGCTTCATGCTTGGGTTTAAACCAAACCCTTTTAAGAACACCATCGTGTCGAGTCGATCGGTTTGGGCTGCTTTGAATTGAGGGACGACAGTGGACTTTTTCGCACATCAGGACCAAGCGCGTAGAAACACAGTCAAGCTGGTGTTCTACTTCGGCATCACCGTCTTGATCATCATGGCGACGGTCTACTTTGCGTTGATCGGGGTGCTTGCGTTTGGGAACATGAACAAACCGCATCCGATCGAGATTTTCGATCCTGTAATTCTCCTAGGGGTGATCCTTTCGGTCGGTGTGGTGATCGCTTCGGGTAGTCTTTACCAAACATGGCTTCTTTCGGGAGACGGATCCTCCGTTGCGCTCCAGCTCGGAGGGACCAAGGTTCAGCCCAACAGCCGGGATCTCAATGAGCGGATTTTGCTCAACGTCGTCGAGGAGATGGCATTGGCCGCTGGCACGCCGGTACCGCCGGTGTACTTGTTGGAAAGCGAGCAGGGAATCAATGCGTTTGCCGCCGGCACGACCCCTCAAAATGCTGTCGTGGGAGTCACCCGCGGGTGCATTGAAACCCTCACGCGTGATGAGCTTCAAGGGGTCATTGCGCATGAGTTCAGCCACATCCTCAATGGGGACATGAGGCTCAACATAAGGATCCTGGGCCTTTTGCATGGGATCCTGTTGATTGCGATGCTTGGATACAGCTTGTTTCGGATGGCTTCGTACATGCCCATGCGTTCCTCTGGCAGGAATGATGATGATGGCAAGGGTGCGGCCGCTTTGGTCGTGGCGATCTTAGTTTTTGGGGCGCTGCTTTTGGGGATCGGCTATACCGGAGTTTTCTTTGCGGGCTTGATCCAAGCGGCCGTTTCTCGTCAGCGCGAGTTTCTCGCCGACGCCTCTGCGGTTCAGTTCACACGCAATCCTTTTGGGATAGCTGGAGCGTTGAAGCGGATCGGGGGCTGGCAAAAAAAATCGTTCGTCCAAGCGACATATGCCAAGGAAGCGTCGCATTTGTTCTTCAGCAAGGGACTTGCTTCCCAGTTTTTCGCGACCCACCCACCGCTGGATCTTCGGATTCGCCGGATCGAGCCGACGTTCAATGGCAAGTTCGAGGCAACGCAAGTCCAGCAGCATTCTGAAAGCGACATTGTCGATCCTCGAACGCTTGGGTTTCAACGCAAGGCCCAGGGCACAACAACGCTGGGCACAACAACGCTGGGCACAACAACGCTGGGCACAACAACGCTGGGCACAACAACGCTGGGCACAACGGCTCACGTGGCCGCTGAGGCGGGCGTCGTGCATTTCGAAGCCAACCCACACGATGCGGTCGATCACATCGGAAACCCGGAGGATCAGCATATCGAGCAAGCCAATCGGCTTATGCAGGAGATCGATGGATTGCTCGTCGAGGAGGTGCACGAGCCTTTTGGTGCGATGGCGATCATCTTCGCGCTTTTATGTGCCCCGGAATCCGATAGCGTTCGAACCGCGCAGCTTGCACTCTTGAGCGAATCGGCACCCAAGGGGATTGCTGCTCATACGCAGAGCCTCTTGCCGAAAGTCGACGCAATGCTCGTCGAGCAACGCTTACCCTTGGCCTGCATGGCATTGCCAGCTTTGGACCAGCTTTCGAAGCCCCAGACCGGTGCGTTCCGAACGATCGTCAGGCGACTGATCGATGCAGACCGCCGCTGGACGATCTTCGAATACGCCTTGCAGCGATTCATCACACGTCGGATCGTGCTGCGAACCGACGAATCCTCGGGCTCGGTCATTGTCGATTCGCAGTTGGAAAAGGCGTATATCCAAGTCCTATCGACGTTGGCCAATGTCGGTGGAAACACCCATGCCGAGGATTCGTTTCAAGCAGGTTGGCAAGTCGTTGGGCCGAACTTGTTTGGAAAGGGGCGGCTTGCCGATCTGGTGGATCGGGACGAATGCACGTTGAAGAAATTTGATGTCTCCCTTGATTTGCTCGCTAGGGTCGATATCAAATTCAAGCGCAGCATCTTAGATTCGTTCTGTGCTTGCATCGTTCATGACCAACGATCGACGATCAATGAAGTCGAATTGCTTCGGGTGGTTTCGGATGCTTTAGGGTGCCCGATGCCCCCGGTTTTGGATTTGGCTCCGATCGTTCGAACTTAAAAGTATCGCAATGGAACCGCAATGGTTGGTGATCGCTGGAGTGGTACTGCACTTGGTGCTGCAGATATCGCTGATTATCCAAGCTATTTTGCGACCCCACCGGGACCCATCCTCGCGGGTCGCTTGGATCGTGGTGCTCGTGACGACACCCGTCGTTGGTATTGTCGCCTACATCCTTCTAGGCTCCGTGAGCATCGGTCGA
>JAPLNM010000013.1 GCA_026692845.1 Planctomycetota bacterium
ATTCTGTCCTCTTCAATAGCTCCTTCTTGAATCAAGTGCCAAAACGTTGCTTCTTTCTGGTGTGTGATTGGAAATCGTTTCAGCGCGAATCGCTTCCCTGGGTAACGTGGTTTCGACCTTACGAAGTCGTCGCAGAACACTTTGTAGATAGCATCTATGTATTCTTTCCAGTTATCATAATCCGAAAGAGTTATTAATTGTGGAAGCCAGTTGATCGTATCGCTCATGCGTTACCTCGGGCTTGCCAAATCAGGAGATTGAACTTTGGTTCACGCAACCATGAGGTGTTGCAAAGTGTGAAACGAGTTCGTTGACGAATACGATCTATGAGGGCTCGTTTTGCTGTACTTTGCCTCAAATCCCGATTTGCGTAAACTACTGCCCCGAGCAATAGGTCAGTGATTTGAATCAGCTCGGATTCATGAGATCGAATTTGCTGGATGCGCCGAACTATGTTTCCGGACCCATCATATTTTGCAGAGCGTAGGATTTCCTCAAGCTTCGCTCGCTTTATTTCGCTACGAGTATCTTTGATATCAATGTAGATCGAATAGTGCTGCGTGGGGTCGATAAGAGGTTCAAGCATAGTGAAACACATCTTGTAGTACCAGCTATCGTGATCCTGACTAAAGCCATGATGATCGAGTAGTCTCTTATCGGGTATCACTATCCCCCGAAAGTGGAGGTCATCGTCATCGAGAAAGTAGTCCACAACCGCGAGATAGAAGTCGATTCTAGCAGGTGAGATTTTGGTCCATTTCATTTCAAAATCATTTGCTAATCCATGTTTTTTCTTGATGTCTCTCACTCGAACTGAAATTTCACGCGTTTTGTCTTGTGGGCACCACACTGCACCCAATCCCATCGTGCTGATCAGATCGTGCTGCAAATGGCAGCTTTCATCGAGATAGATATTAAACGACTCAGCCACTACAGCACCTCCGATCCGATTGCGGACACGTGATCAACACTCAACTCCCCGCTCAGCAGCTTCGGCAGCAGCGAGTCGCGTAGGGTCTGCACGGTCGAATGCTTCGGATACTCGAAGGTCGGGCACGACGAGCAGATATCTTTCGGAGAAAATGACGAATGCGAAGTTCTTTATACCCGTCGTACCGTTTTCAAATTGCAAGAGTTCTCCAGTATCGTAGAGCCGACGAAGCCAGAGATAGACGAACTTAGAATGTGCTGGCGATTTTAGCTTCACTATGCGGCAGAAGTTAGACGCGACCAGGGGACGTCCGAGACTTTGGAGGAGCGCATCGGAGGCCAATACCGGTCGACCAGTGGATTGAGTCGGGCTACCACCCGATATCTCAATGGCAAGGTCACCGTGTTCGAGTTTCCGCTTCTCCACGCTTGATCGTTTGAGAAATCGCGTCGGCATCTTCCCAACGCCACCACTTTGTAGCGATGGAATGTCAGCACCGCGAATGCAATAGCACGAGATCGTTTCGTCATCGGTTGGCGCGGTTGCACCCCAGTCACCCCCAATGACAAACTTGATCAGCTCATCAAGTACTGCCACTCTCCACCCCTTCGGGATGGGGCCGAGTTCGGAATCTTGGAAAGAGTTGGGGAATAGTGCAGCAGTCGCCTCATCCATACCAACAGGCTGACGTCCGTCGAGTTTGGCGCGGACGGGGTCGAAATCCACGAACCAACTCTGGAACAACGCTCGCGCCATCGACTCAAGCGTCGCGTTCATCCGACGGTTCAACTCGATCTTGTCGTCCAACGCACCAAGCACCCCCGCAATCGCTTTTTGCTCGGCAAGAGACGGGAGCGTGATTGAGAGACGGCGTTGGTCGGTAAGGCTAAGATACGGAGCCATATCCGTTGAAACCTTCATAGCGGAAAGTTGCTCTATGAACTCGACGCCTTGGGACCAGTAGCGAAGAAAGCCACTGAACAACTTTTCAGGGGCGCGACTCCGCCAATAACTGAGATGCGGCGAATAGACGAACGGCAAAAGCCGGTCTGTCACAAACGAAGTGCGTCCGGTGCTGTTACCCTTCGTCGTAATGATTGTGTCGCCGATTTTCGACATCTTCGATCGCACCTTGTCTGCGAGGTGTTCGTGAAAGTGCTCGACACCGTCGAAGTCAATGTGGCTGTCAGTTACATGACCGGCGCGAAGGAAAATTGGGCCAGAACCGCCAAGCTCGTTGTTCTGGGCTCGGTAGCCGTCCCCGATTTCCAACAGGCCTTCGTCAATCAGTTGCTGGAATGTGACTTCTCGTCTTTCACCCGCCATAACCTAGCCCCCTTAGATTTGCTTTGATCCGCTTCTCCAACTTCGCGGACTCGTCGAATTGTGCCTGCAACTCAGCCACAGCACTCGGCATCTTTTCCTCGATATTCATGATCCGTCTCCCTTGTAGTCCTCGTTTGGCAATGTTTCTCCAGCCAGTTCCACTTCGATTCGCTCAATACTGGGAAGGTTCATTCGTAGTTGCTCGGGCTTGAAGCGATCGCTCTTTTGTTCGATGGCTTGGTGGGCATAGGCATGCCGCCACTCTGGGGCTTTGAGCCGGGTGAGAAGCACGATGTTGTGGCCCCAAGGAAATTGTACAAAAGCCTGTTGGATAATTGCTCAGTCCGGCCAAGCTTCAGCGAAATCACGCATGTAGTGCAGGTTCGCGAGGGCAAGGCCCTTCAGGTCGGGGAATGCGGCCCATAGGTCGCGTGTTAGACGTCCAATGACCTTAGCTCCCCAGCCTTGCTCCGCCTGTCGTGTGAGGATGTCTTTTCCAATCTGCCAGTAAAGAGCGATAAGTTCGCGAAAGGGCCGCAAAATCTGCGTATCTACTGAACCACAGCCGCGACCTCGCGGGTAGACATGTCCAAATTCCGCCAGAAATTGGACATATGGTGGGCGATATGTCCACGCGATGGACATGTTCAGCGGACATGGGTAAAAAGCCGCCGCTTTTGGACACGTCGATGTGGGATGTTGGCCCGGATAAGTCGCCGTCGAAATCATTTTTGAACCACTTCCAACAAGGCCGGGTGTTTGTAAATCGTCTCTCTACGATGCTTTTCGCCGACCATCACACCGATTCGCTCTAGCTCCTGCAAGTATTCCGAGGCCGTCTTTCGCTTGGCGATTCCCGCATCGACGATGAAACTGATCTTGCAGTAGGGCTGTCGGAATATCAGCTCGATGAGTTCCTTGGAGTAGATCTTGGGAGCCTCGGTACGACATCGGTCCATGGTCAGATCGAAGAGCTCCCGGATGGCCTGAATGCGACCGGTCGTCCAAAGCGCCGTTTCCTCGACGCCGCGAAGCATGTAGAGCAACCACGATTCCCAGTCGTCGCTTTCGGTCACTTCCCGCAGCAGGCGGTAGTAATCCGGCTTGTTCTGGATGATGAAGCGGCTGATGTAAAGGACGGGGATCTGCAACAATCCCATATGCACTAAATACAAGATGTTGAGGATCCGACCGGTTCTGCCGTTGCCATCGGTGAATGGATGGATCGCTTCGAACTGGTAGTGGGCGACCGCCATTCGGATCAGTGGATCTGGCCCATCTGCCGCAAGCAAATAAGATTCTAAATTACGCAGTTTCTCGACCAATGCCGGCCCTCCCGAGGGCGGAGTGTAGATCACGCTCCGCGTTCGGGTATCGCTGATTCTTACATGATCGCTGGGCGAACGGAAATCGACGGTTTGTCCCCGCAGGATACGGCAGGTTTCGCGAACGAGTTCGATCGAAAACGGCTGTGAGGGAAGGGCTTCGTAGCCGTTGTGAAGCGCTGTGCGGTAGCGTAAGACTTCCTTGGTGCTTGGATCAGCATCCACCGACTCTTCCACCGCCGCGCGAAATAAATCGTCCTGAGTGGTGACAATGTTTTCAATTTCAGAGCTCAGCTTCGCTTCTTGCAATGGAATGGCATTGATAAGGATCGCTTGATCGGGAATCAGCCCGCCAGCACCCTTGAGTTCGGCAAGCGCCCGGCTAGCGGCAACGCACTGCTTGAGCACAGCCTTGGTCTCGACGTCCGCACGCGGTGGCAACGATGGGAGATCGTCGTACGGTTGCTGGGGGTTAAAGCCCATAACCTAGCCCCTTTAGGTTCGCTTTAACGAATGGCTCGCCGTCGTCCTCGACTTCTTCGGCACCGACGTAGCGACCAGGGGTTAGAACATAGCCATGCGAGGCGATCTGTTCGGTGGTTGCGGAAAAACAAAAGCCGGCAATGTCGGTGTAGGTGGGAGCGGTGTGGTGGTTCTCTTGTGGTTTCGTCACAGGCTGGAAGCCTATGCCACCGCCGGTATTCTCCACAGGCTGGAAGCCTATGCCACGGGTATTCGTCACAGGCTGGAAGCCTATGCCACGCCAGGTGTGGTAGGTGGAGGTGATTTTCTTTAGGTCTGCGTCGGTCAGCTCGCGGTGCACACGATCGATGAGCGTGCCGAGCTTGCGGGCGTCGATGAAGAGGGTTTGCTTGCGACGGTCGCGAAACCCCCGTTTGGTATCCGATTTTTTATTCTTGGCTAAGAACCAAAGGCATACCGGAATCTGGGTGCTGTAAAAGAGCTGACCTGGAAGCGCGACCATGCAGTCGACAAGGTCTGCTTCAATCATCGCGCGGCGAATCTCTCCTTCGCCGGATTGGTTGGAAGACATGCTCCCGTTAGCTAGTACAAAACCAGCCATGCCCTCTGGGGCTAGGTGGTGGATGAAATGCTGCACCCAAGCGAAGTTCGCATTCCCCTTGGGCGGCACTCCAAACTGCCATCGCACGTCGTCGTCCTTGCGGAACCAATCCGAGTCGTTGAACGGCGGATTCGCAAGCACATAGTCGGCGCGGAGGTCCGGATGCTGGACGTTGCGGAACGTGTCGGCGTGTTCCTTGCCGATGTCGGCCTCGATGCCTCGGATGGAGAGGTTCATGATCGCAAGACGCCGCGTGGTGGCGTTGCTCTCTTGGCCGTAGATGCTGATGTCCCCAAGCTTGCCACCGTGGGACTCGACGAACTTCTCCGACTGCACAAACATCCCGCCCGATCCACAAGCCGGGTCATAGATCCGACCTTGGTAAGGAGCAAGCATTTCAACGAGCAGCCGCACGACACATGAAGGCGTATAGAACTGGCCCCCGTTTTTGCCTTCGGCGCTGGCAAACCGGGTAAGGAAATACTCATACACTCGGCCGAGCAGATCGACCGAGCGGTGGGTGGTCTCCCCCTCGCTCGCAGCGGTCAGGCTGATGGTGGCAATGAGGTCGATCAGTTCGCCGAGCCGGTGTTTATCCAGACCGGGACGGGCGTAGTCCTTGGGCAGGACCCCTTTGAGGCGTGGGTTGTCGCGCTCGATGGCGACCATGGCATCATCGACGACTTTGCCGATCGTGGGCTGCTTGGCGTTGGCCTGAAGGTGGGACCAGCGGGCATCGGTGGGCACCCAGAAAACGTTTTCCGCTTTGTATTCGTCCGGGTCTTCGGGATTTGCCCCGGCGTAGTCCCCTTCGCCTGCCAGAAGCTTGGCTCGATGCTCCTCGAAGGTATCGGAGATGTATTTCAAGAAGATCAGGCCGAGAACCACATGCTTATATTCCGCGGCATCCATGTTGTTGCGGAGCTTATCGGCGGCAAGCCAGAGTTTGGCCTCGAACCCGATGTTGGCGGTTGTCTTGGTTTCGGATGCTTTCTTCTTGGCCATGGGTCAGATCGCGAGCGGTTCACTGCTAAAAGTTAAAATTGCAACAGTTCTATGAAAGCGGAACGGCGCAAGCCGTCCGGTGAACGATCCACGGTGGTACTCCAAGACCAATCTCAGAGGGGTACCGCAGGATAGCTCGACTCACCGGGCAAGTTGTGCCGCTCCGCCTGAGTGCGCCATCAGTCTACCAAAACCGAGAGGATGGCAACATACAACCCGGCGCAACAAAGTTCGCGATTTGCGAAATCCCAAGCTATCAGGGAGCAGCCCCAAGCATCCTGGATTTGAGCGTTAGGGCTTTTGGGCAAGCAACGCATTCGCGAGTTTTTCGCCGATCGATGCATCGAGAAGTCCTTCGAAGCGTCCGGCGGAGGGGTTAATCCCCAGCTCTACAAGAGTCTCGCGAGGGACATCTTGAGGGCGAGCGATGGCCGGTTCGATCATGACTTGGAACGGAAACCTACCGCGCCAAAGTTTGGGAACTAGGCCACGGGCACCATTGGTCTTTGCTTTCCAGAGGCCCAGTAGCACACCGGTCTCGTAGTGGTGCAAGAAGAGATAATCCCCTTGGGTTACTTGCAACGGCCAAGCGGTATTCGAAGCGAAAACTTGATGCGTCATGCAATCCAGATAGGTATCGCTGTTACACTCAAAGACAAAATGGCTCATGGGTGGGGATTTACGGGCTGAGGGACGTTCATCTTTTGAAATGCGTGCATTCTAGCGTAAATTGTGGTGAATCG
This sequence comes from Planctomycetota bacterium, assembly GCA_026692845.1. GTDB lineage: Bacteria > Planctomycetota > Planctomycetia > Pirellulales > Pirellulaceae > JBKCUI01. The sequence goes on from JAPLNM010000013.1 coordinate 6,415, forward strand.
AAATCGCGGAAGGCCGGAGAGACGCGCCTTTCTGCCAAGATGCTAGCCCGCTGGGGCGAAGTCATTAAGGACGAATCAAACGGTCGAATTGCAAGCCAGGTATTGATCACCAGCGTTCCAGCGACTCCAATAAGTGATTCATGGTTTTCTTTTTGTCTCCCAACGCTTTCATTCATGCCCTCTTCCTTTAGTTGGCTCGATTACTCGGAACACGAGCGTCGTAAGATGCTCGATGTCATCGAGTTGTTTGGCGAAAAGACAACTCGAGACGAGCTTGGGCTTGGTGGCGTGCGAGATGCATTTGCGGATCTTCTATTCCCAGGTACGACCACGATCCAAACGGTAGCAAAGTACTTTCTGTTCGTGCCATGGATGTACATGAATCTGGAACGCAAGCAAGTTCCGTCAAGCAAGGTCGCCGAGCGAGCTCGAAAGTTCGAGATTGAATTGGCAAAAACGCTCGGTGATGCTGATGGAGTCATCGGCAAACGAGCCAAAGATTCGCTCAAAAGATTGCCTAGCAGTGTGTATTGGCAGGGATTGATGGCGTGGGGCGTTCGAGTCTATCCCAAGTCCCAAAGTGAATATCACAAATCGCTCGATCTCCACTACGCCAGACTGAAAGGACGGGATGCCACTGCTACAGAGTTCGACGGCGAAGGTGTAAATGGATCAGCGCTCGCCAATTGGCATCCGAACATCGTTCAGCCACCAGATGACTTCCCCAGTATTGCAACAATGGAATTGACGCAAGAACAAGCGAGCTACTTGCGGGAACGCATCATGACTAACTGCGCCGACTCGTTACTCGCGCACCTTCTCAAGAGCAAGGTTGACGTTCGTGGCGTTCCATTTGCGTGGGATTTAGAAACACCACTTCCCGAATCTTTATCCGCTCGGCTCGGTCACGCTCGAAACTTCTCGGAGGTTATGCACGGGGCTCAGCTTCTCTACAACCTCATCCTTGCGGAGCAGAGCAACAATCTTGATAGGCAAGACGAATACCGAAAGCGGATGAATGATTGGTGGGTGATTATGGGGCAAGGCCATGAACGATTTGCGGATTGGAACCTCAAGCAGTTCTGGGCGATCATCTACAAGGTGAACGCTCGAATCAGCGCACGAGCGAAACAGTTTATCGAGCAATGGATTGCAACCGTGCAATCTGCGGCATCACTTGTTGGTGTCATGGATAGCTCTTCGGCTAGAGATTTGATTTCGCAAAGAGAACACCAGATCAAGGGTTCGCTGGCTCGGACACGTAACGAACGTGCCAGAGACCTCTGGAGCGGTGCGGCTGGCTCCGAACAATTGGACCTTCGATGGCGAACAAGCCGGCGGATCATTACGGACATCTTACGGTTGGAGGTAAGCAGCGATGCTCCAACCAACTGATCGTCGCTTGTTGTTCGATGCTCTCGCGCCACCCACGGGTTTCAAACTAGACTTTGCGGTCGGTACGACCTACACGTTGGACTTATTTGCCTTGTTGTCAGCACCTGTTGCATTCGCGTTCTCGGACTGGCAGGACAGAGACGGCCGTCCCACTGGCGATCCGTTGGCATTACTGAAAGCAGTACGTGAGTATGCCGATCGAATGTGCTTGTTTTTTCAGGCCGGCCGTATTCATGTTCCACATAACTATCAGCCACTGCTAGCCAGCATCGAATCTTCATTGGTTGAAACGCTCGCACCGCGCGGCGGTAGTTTCCACCCAAAGGTTTGGTTCTTGCGATTCGCAGGCAGTGAAGGGGAAGTGATGTATCGCTTTCTCTGTCTTAGCAGAAACATGACATTCGATCGCGCTTGGGACACGATGCTTTGCCTTGAAGGGCCGCTCATTGATCGAACGAATGCCTTTACGCAAAACCACCCGCTTGGTCGATTCGTGGAATCTTTGCCGAATATTGCGATTCGTGGCGTTTCGAAGTCATGGAAGAAGCGAATAGACGATTTAGCCTACGAGATCCGGCGCGTCGATTTTGAGAAGCCTGACATGGTGGAACAATTGCAGTTTTGGCCAATAGGGATCGATCCTGATTCTGACCCAGAGAAGGATTGGCCATTTGGACAGTCGAAAAGAACGCTGGTGATTTCGCCATTCTTGAGCGGTACTGCACTTACAGATCTCGCCTCGACAGGATCGCAAATTGAACTGGTCTCGCGGGCGGAACAATTGGAGCGAGTTAAGCCGGAAATATTACAATCTTATTCAAAGGTGTGGATCCTCGATGACACTGCGGAACCGGAGCCAAGTGAAACCGAAGAGTCGAACGCTGGAGCCGGTGGCGAAAACGCGAGTGCGCAACCTACGGCACCAGCGTTGGTGGGGCTTCACGCAAAGCTCTATGTTCTAGACAACGGATGGGAATCAAGCGTATTCACTGGCTCTGCGAATGCAACACACGATGCCTTCAACCGCAACGTTGAGTTCCTCACCGAGCTTCGCGGCAAGAAGAGCAAGTTAGGCGTGGCTGCAGTCCTTGGTGAAGCTACCGATCCAGCAGAAACGAAACCTGGAGCGGCCAGTCTTGCCGATCTACTTCGTCCATTCAAACCTGGCGACGGCGCTGCAATAGAGGAATCGACTGAAGATAACTTTGAACGTTTGGTTGACGAGATTGCGAAGCTACTGGCAAAAGCCGAATTGAGCGCCGAGTGTCAGGAGGCCAGGGATGAAAGCGGCTTCTGTATTTGTCTTCAGCCCTCTCGACGAACCAAAGTTGTCCTTGATCCCGCATTCGTTGTATCTGTTCGGCCTGCTAGTCGACCACTTGCACCATTTGTCCGACTCGATGTCGACGAAGCAACTTGGGCTAGGTTCGATTCGCTGGCGATGCTAAGCCTGACATCATTCTATGTTTTCCGGGTCGAAACAGATTCACCCAAGCGAATGGCCCGTGAGTTCGTCCTCAACATTCCGCTGACCAATGAGCCGTCGGGTCGGCGTGAGGCTCTGCTCAAGCATCTCTTGAGCGACAAAGAGCGCGTACTTCGTTTCTTGATGCTGCTACTTTCCGATGCAGATGCCGATGCATTCGCGAACATGTTCAATGAAACAGACGGTGGCTCTGACTCCTTTCAATTCTCGTCCCTACTTAACGGTCCGACCTTGTTCGAATCCTTGATGAAATGTGTCGAGCGAGATCCAGCAAGACTTGAACAGGTCGCCGAGATCATTAGTGATCTTGAAAAATCATCCGATGGCCGCGAACTGTTGCCAGAAGAACTTGATGCCATCTGGCGACCAATTTGGAATGTTGCCCAGCGACAACTTGCCAGAGGATCGAAGCGGGGCAAAGCATGATACAGGATATCAATAAACCAGAAACAGCCAAGATACTTGCTGGCCTCAAGGACTTTCAGCGAAGTACGGTGGAGCATGTTTTCCGTCGTTTGTACACGGACCTGGATTCCAATCGTCGATTCCTAGTTGCCGATGAAGTTGGCCTTGGTAAGACACTGATTGCGAGAGGCGTCATAGCAAAGACGATTGATCATTTGTGGGAGAGCACTCCGCGAATTGATGTCGTCTATGTTTGCTCGAATACGGATATCGCTCGCCAGAACATTAACCGCCTGAAGGTCCTTGGGTGCAATGAGTTTGCCCTATCGTCCAGAATCACTCTGTTGCCTATAAAAGTCGAGAGCCTGGAGCACCAGCGTGTAAACTTCGTTTCGTTCACCCCCGGAACCTCGTTCGATCTCAAGCGAAGCGGTGGGATCGCGGAAGAGCGTGCCCTCATCTACTGGATGCTCAAGAATGCCTGGAAGCTCGATCAGCCGATTCACTCACGTCCCTTTGAGGGCACGTCAAAAAAAGATGGATTCGCCTATTGGTTAAAGCGACTTGATCCGGAGTCGGGTGAGTATTCGATTCACGGGGATATGCAGCAAGCATTCATTGAAGCCGTCTCAGCAAACGGTTTTCTTCGAGGCGAATACGAAAAGCTAGTTGGCCTTGTACCGCCTCGAAAGGAGATACCCTCTGAGATCACGAGTCAGTGCATTGCTTGGGTGGGTCAATTACGACGGGTGCTAGCAGAGACCTGCCTGCATTGGCTGGAGCCAGACCTCATCATCTTGGATGAGTTCCAACGATTCAAACATCTCATGGCCGGCGATACCGAGGACTCGTCCGAAGCGGCCGCTCTTGCCGAGCACTTGTTCAACTTCCAGAACGAAACCTCGAGCGCGAAGGTTCTTCTGCTGTCTGCGACGCCCTACAAGATGTTCACGACTGCAGACGAGTTAGCTAGCGACGACCACTACGCGGACTTTCGTCTGACTCTCAACTTCCTAATCGCTGACGCCGCAAAGCGGTCCAGCTTTGAGCAGACTCTTAAGCAGTACCGCGAGGAACTGTTTCGCGTCTCGGATTGCGGAGTCGATGGACTCCTGCGAATCAAGCGTGAGCTCGAGAACCTGTTGCGAAGCGTCATGGTTCGTACCGAGCGATTGTCGATCGACGCCAATCGCGACGGCATGCTGAAGCAGATGGACTGCCTAGCCATGTCTCTGGACGAGACGGATGTCGAACACTATCTCGCACTGCAGCAAATTGCTTCATCGTTAGAGCATGGGGACATGCTTGAGTACTGGAAGTCGGCACCCTACCTGTTGAATTTCATGGAGCATTACGACATTAAGCGGAAGCTTGACAATGCCATGGAGGTACAAACCGACAGTTCGCTTGCAAAGCAGTTCCTTAAGCTCGGTGACGGACTTCTCAATAGGCAAGCCATCGAAGAGTATTCGAAAATTGACCCAGGCAATGCTTGCCTTCGTTCTCTCCAAGCTGATACGTTAGGCAAGAACGCGTGGAAACTCTTGTGGATTCCTCCGTCATTGCCGTATTACGCGAATTCTGGTGCGTACTCCGAAGCTGGAGCCGAAGGATTCACCAAGCGATTGGTCTTTTCGTCATGGCGTGTTGTGCCGAAAGCAGTTGCTTCACTGCTTAGCTACGAAGCCGAGCGGTTGATGATGTTGGAGCACCATCGTCAACCGAAATGGGACTCTGAGGAACGAAAGAAACTGAGGGGATTGCTCAAGTTTTCTGCGAAGGGTGATAGGCCGACCTCGATGACCGCCCTTGGTGTTCTTTATCCGTGTCGAACGCTCGCAAGCCAACTAGACCCAAGGAGCTTGCTTGGGCAAGCGACGAAGTCAAAAGCAGAAGTCTTGAAGTTGTATTCGGATACGATCGGCGACTTACTCAAGCCAGTTTTTGAGAAGCATCGAGAAGAACAAGCTGCTTCGACAACAGAAGGCACGGACGATCGATGGTACTGGGCAGCACCGCTACTTCTCGATCTTCATTTTTACGGTGAGCACACACTCGACTGGCTGGCTAACGATCGTTTGGCTGAAATCTGGAGCGGAGATGCTCTGGATGGGGAAGAAACGGATGTCGCCGAGGGCTGGAGCAAACACGTTGAGCTTTTCAGGCAGACCGCAAAGGAGATTGGCACTCTTGGCAAGGCACCCGATGATTTGAGTTTGGTGTTGGCCGAGATGGCACTAGCGGCTCCAGGTATCGTAGCGTTGCGCTGTCTGCAGCGTGTTATCGATCAAGCGATTTCGGCGAAGGGCCAAACGGACATAGCCGACTACGCAGCGCCGCTTGGGCATTCGATGCTGACTTTATTCAATCTGCCAGAGGTGATGAGTTTGATACGGGGAAAACGAGATGAGCTCCCGTATTGGCGAAAGGTGCTTTCCTACTCGATCGACGGAAACATCCAGTCCACGTTCGACGAGTATGTCCACACTTTGTTTGAATCGCTTGGTTTACCAGGTAAGCAAGTGGATGAGATCCTGGCTGGATTAGTGCAAGAAATTGCGTCGGCTTTGTCGCTGCGTACGACGAATCTGCAGGCAGATGTCTTTGAGTGCGAGGGAAAGAAGTTACGCAAAGAGGATGAGCCATTACGAATGCGTAATCGCTTTGCTTTGGCTTTTGGGCAAACAAAGAAGAGTGAAGACGAAGACCAAACTCGTCCTGCTCAAGCGCGGTCTGCTTTCAATTCACCATTCTGGCCATTTGTCCTGGTATCGACATCGGTTGGCCAGGAAGGACTGGACTTCCACCCGTATTGCCACGCGATTGTGCATTGGAACTTGCCCTCAAACCCCGTGGATCTTGAGCAGCGCGAAGGACGAATCCATCGCTACAAAGGTCACGCGTTGAGAAAGAATATAGCGCAACAATTCCGTGAACATGCGACCGATTCAAACTTCAGTGATCCATGGGGTGCGATGTTCGAAGAAGCGAGGAAATCAAGGCCGGATGGACAAAACGACCTTTATCCGTTTTGGATATCCCCAGACGGTAACGCAAAGATCGAACGATACGTACCCCGGCTTCCCCACAGCCGAGAGGTTTTGCAGCAAATCCAACTTCAACGTTCTCTTGTGCTATATCGCATGGTCTTCGGCCAGCCTCGCCAGGAAGACCTGATAACGTACCTCCGCCAATCTTTCAACGAGGAGCAGATCGCCGAGCTAGTCGAAGTTTGTAGGATTGATCTTTCCCCACCTCAGACCAATAGTCAAAGTTTGCAGTGATCCAATGACCGGACGATCGATATGAATTTACCCAGTTGAGGGAAAAGTGAGGTTTGGTCACAGCCGAGTTTATTGCCACACCAAGCGAATAACTGAGTGCTCGCCTATTGGTGCATGAATGACAACACAAAAACCGAGTTATGAAACCTAGTCTTTCTGCACCGCCACACTCTCGGATTCATCGAGACGGTACATGCGATCATCAACTACAACAACGCGATCTCCGGTGTCCCAGAATTCTGCTGTACCAGTATCAATGTCATCGACCTCCCACCGCGTTCCATCATCCATGATGATGATGTGCCCATCGTACTTGATTTCGTCGATGGTTCCGTTTTCGCTCGAAGCTATTTGAAACATCTTGAATCCCCACTCCCAAATCTGCTTAGCGTCTGCCGCGGATAGCTTTGCGATGGGTATTCCCTGGATCATCGCAGGAAATCCCGATTGCTCGAGTTGCTGATGGTAGTCAAGCTGCAAGCCACCAGCCGGAGAGGATGAATCGATTAGTATCTCCGGTTCCTGGGAACTAGGTATTGTTAATCGACTCTGGCAATTTTTACATTTCGCTGACTTTCCTGCATACTCGTCTGGTGCTCGTAACTCTGACCCGCACGTTGGACAATTAAACACGATTGTCATGGTGAAATCCCGAATAAAAAATTTTAGGTTAATGCTTGTCTGTTGTGTCTCGACAAGGTTTCTATCTCTTGTTCCTCAGGCCCTATCATCAGCAGTATCGCTTTAGACCTTCAGTGATAAGATCATCGATTTCAGGTTCGCCGATGAGAATACAAGATGTCCGTGATGCAAGCTTACGTGCCGATTTGGTAAACGTGCTGTTTGTGATCACGGCACAATGCGTACAATTGTAGAACATACGTCCCGCAACAGCTTCTTGTACCGCTGCATTCCCAACTGAGCCTGAATAACCTTTTGCTTGAACCGCAAGTCGAACTCTCGAATACTGGACTATTAGATCAACGCCTTGATCTCCGGAAACCTTGGTCAATTCCACGCTATATCCATGTGCATTGAAAAGATCTGCAAGAAATCCTTCCCAGTTCTCACCTGAGAGCCTCCGCCAAAAAAAATCTTTGAGAAACGCCTTCGGATCTTCACCGATGTGGATACTGATGAATCACTGGCTAGCTGTTCGGCTTGTGCTTGTGTTTTCGTTTGCTGTTCTAGTGCTGCCACAACTTGCCTTGCACTTCTTAGTCGATCACGGGAGTCTAACCGCATCAATCTTGCTTCTTCGAGCAGAGCCATTGCATTGTCAGCGCACATGGCAACAGACCTTGCGTCCTTACGAGCGTCGCGAACGATGATAAGTCCAAAAATGAGAGCCATGATCGCCAGTGCCAAAACTGTGCCCGTCAAGATCGTAACGAGATATCCCGACAGGAACGGAATCGCTTGTAAGCTTATCCGCAAAAGCAGCAAGCCGACGGTACTGGCAAGGATATACACTACTGCGATCGGCCAAAGCGGAATTCCTCGAACTAGGTCTGAAAGTTGTTGAGCAATCCCTCGCCTCAGGTTTTGTATCCACGCTTGGAAGTAATTCATGCGTGCATGTCTTACGTACCGCTTGCAGTCGACCAGTTCCAGACGTGCGTCTTGTAGGTCGCTTTCGACCGACGCAACGGAAGCCCCAAGATCATCGATGAGTTCTAAACCTTCGCATTCGGTCGCGAGTTGTTCGGGTGTCTTGTCGCTCATGGCATGTGGAAAAGGTCAATCGCTGGGCCGAATTATGGAATCAATCGTTTGCCATTGATTTTATTGAAAAGGAGTAAATCAGGCGCTTTCGAATCCAACAAAAGTTCGCCGATTCGGCATTTTACCAGTTTTGGAACCCGCGTCCACGTGACTTGGGTGAGACGAGCCGCTTCTTCGTCACGAACGTCAGGCGTTGCTTATGGCACTGGTGATTTGGTTCGGATACAATCCAGTGATTGTTTTCGTTGTCCGTTTTATGGGTGGCTGGAAAAAAAATGGTCCATCCAGCATTATCGTGAGTCGAGATCCAATCCACCGCAGTAGAACAATACAGCCGTTTTGAAGTTTTCAATGTTGCGATAGCCTCCCGCTCGTCGTTTTATCGACATGATCTTACTGTTGATCTCTTCGGCCTCCGCATTGGTGATCCCACGCGTACAGTAGGTCACCATGCTATCGATTCGCTCCTTCAAACGCCGCGCTAGTTTTTTCATCGGCGCCATCTTGGTACGAATGACTCGCTGATATCAATCTCTGAAGTAGCTCCTTGCTGTGGGTTTCTTTCTCCAGCATTTGTACCATCATAGCTCCCTAGCCTTGCTCCGCCTGACGTGTGAGGATGTCCTTTCCGATCTGCCACTTAAGAGCGATAAGTGCGCGAAAGGGCAGTGAAATCCTCAGATTCACTGAGCCAACCAGCGCCAGCGGTTGGGCGATTTAACTATGCCCGATGGTTTTATGCCCCAACGGGGCGCAAGGTGATAGCCCAGGGCAAAGCGAAGCGCCGCCCTGGGATTCGGTACGCAAAAATTTTCGCTAGCCCTGAAAGGGCGGAACGATACCTCGGGGAAACCCATGCGCGATGTACACATAGTGGCCGCGCACCGACGACGACGTCATATCCAACGCACCCAGGGTGGCGCTGCGCTCTACCCTGGGCTATCTCATTATGCCCCGTTGGGGCGAACGATCCGGTTACTCTTGTGGGCCTCCACCACCTGCCGCCAAGCGGTGGACTAGCGCTAGGGAATACAAACAGCCCCACGTCAGCACAATTATCCAGCCAGACTTAGACCACCAACCGCGTTAGGATCTTGCCTTCGTCCGTCGGGCCGATAAGCCGATTAAAGAGTCCTTGGTACTCATAGCCAAATCGGTAAGGATCCAAACCCAACAGGTGCAATAACGTCGCTTGGAGATCCTTGGGGGTTACCGGATCCTCGGCGACGTAATAGCCGATCTCGTCGCTCTGGCCATAGGACAGCCCACCTCGT
>JAPLNM010000014.1 GCA_026692845.1 Planctomycetota bacterium
CATCTTGAAGCCGACGAGCATCAAAAAGATCCCCAAAAGGCCGTAGGCGCCCGTGGCGACCAAGGCCCCGAGCAGTTGGTCCCACTGGGGAAGGTTGGCGATTGGGGCTGGATTTCTAAGCAAAACGTTCATGGGGTATCCTTATTTGCCGTTCATTATAGGAGATCCCTACTAGGCCGCATCTAGACTCTACTATAGCCATCCGATCGGGTCCGTAGGAGGGTTAGGCCGAGAAATTCCGGACTCTAGGCGCAGGATCCGCTGGATCTGTCATTTTCCGATGCTCGGTCCGATCCGGTTCGCACGAACGACTCCGGTGCATGCGATCGTCATTGCGGCTCCGTGGCCGATCCTAGGACTGCTGGATGAAAAAAGGCCAAAACAAGATGCATGAAAGCCAGTCCATAAAGTGGCGACGACGCCATGCCTCCGGAAGCAACCAAGGTTGCAAGCACAACGGTTAGTATCGAACTTGCAAGCATTGAGGTCGTCATCGCATTGCGACGGTGACACACGCCGCCAACAACATCGAGGCGAGCGTTGAGCCCGGAGGGCGATTCTTCTCTGCCGTTGTGCGTAAGCCGACGGCCTTCACCGATGTCCTGATTCGGACCAGTCGCTGACCTGCGAGCGTCGGTCAACGAAAATTGCGACAACGAGGAAAAAAAGGCCGACAGCCCGAACATAGCTCCCAGCCAGCCCGATGCTCCCCGAGAGCCGGGCAATCCTTTCGGGGTCACCCCCGTAGACCTGGCGGCTGTCAATCAACGATGCCTGCATCACGGCCATCCCAAGCGTGGTGATAACCAGAATTCCAACGCCGACCAAGGTCAGGATGCACGGCATCGAGGCCCGGCGCATGTAAACCAACGCCAGGATGAATGCGACCAGATACACAAGCAGCGCGGGTGCCTGGTAGCCGAGTTGCGTCAGAAGGTAAGACGTGCCAACTTTGCCCATTAGAGCACCCTCCGAGGATCGAAAAAACTGCCTAGACCGAGGGTGAGGAGTGATATCAACGCAAGTCAAGGCCGAACGATTGAGCCCCTCGGTCCAATGCTACTCGATATGCGATTAATATAGCAATCCGAACCATTGGTACGCAAGTTACCGCGAACCGTGTCGATCAAAGATCGGCGCAGTTCAAACAGCCATCGAGTACGAGTACCGTTTCACTGAGTACCGCTTCGTTGAGTACGAGTACGACGAAATACGATGCGAGGCACGATCGCTCAGGCTCTCCCTCCACACACGCCCACGTACTTTCGTCTTGAAAGCAACCGTAAACAAAGGCCCGCGATGTTGTCGTTCCCAATCCATTTAGGGTTTTTAAGGGCGACCGGAATACGGCGCGGTGTGTCCGTCGTCCTTGCCCAGGTTTTTTGTCTCGGTGCCGCGTGTCTCCGAGACGCGCACTAGGAACGGGTCGCCATTGTAGCAAACCTCGCTGAAGAACGCCCATATCGAGGAGTCCGTGCTTTCGAACATCGGTGCGAGTTTGCCCGCAGTCGTGGTGTAGCTGAAACCGCCGAGGATTTCCGTGCGTCCGCCGCCGAGTGTGCGGACAAGCGTGCCGCCCCGCTCGGTCTTGTAGCCGAGCACCCATACGTCGCCACCGTCGTTGGTAAGATGCGTGCCCTCGTTCTCGATGTTGAGTTGTCGCGCCCACACGTGTTGCTTGCGGAAGCGAAAATTATCGCCTACCACGTCCTCGAGAAAGACCTCACCCCCTTCGCTGCGCGGGGTGCCTTGGATGGTGTAGGTTTCCATGCTGCGCAGAACGACGACGCGTTTCGTATCCAGTTCGATGCCGCCGCCCAAATGGCTGAAGTGCTCGAGCGTCACCAAGGGCGCGTCGCCATCTTCGATGCGGAAGTTCACGAAATCCCGATTTCCATAGTTGATCGCGCCGCTGAGACCGACGATACGCCGCACCTTGCCGCGCACGATAATCGTCTCGCTGCTTTTGTAGTGGCCGGGGAAAAAAACCGTCGTCGCGCCGGAGTCTATGGCTTGCTGTATTGCCTTGGCGGAATCCGCCTGCGCTGTCGGGTCTGCACCAAAGGCATCCACAACCGCCCACTTCGCCGGGTCTTCCCAAGTCGTAGGAGGTGTCTCTTTGATCGGCAGTCGCAACGAGGTCGCGGGCGAGGTAAATGCCGTCGTCGCCGCGTGCGAAGAATACTCCACGATGTCCGGGCCGAGCGAGCCGGGCTTGTCCTCGCCATCGACGCGATAAGCGGCGGCGAAATCCGGGGTGGAAATGTCGGCCAGCGCGCGCCGGTAACCGGTTGTCTTGACATCGCGGAGAAAGATGTGCCCGCCATTGAAGTTGACGATCGCAGGATGCATCGCCGCGTCGCCAGTGCCGGTGAGCTCCGCATTCACGAGCAACAGCGTGCCGTAGGTACTCACCGCCGGTACCGCGTTCTTGCTCACAAGCCCCCGGATGCTGACCGTCTGTCCTTCGTTGCTGAAACCGAACTGTGTTTGCCCGCGCAGAGTAATGTTCTCAAACACCTGGCTGTTGACCGCCCGCGCCGTCGAGATGCCGCGAGCGAAACCGATGATTTCGCATTCCTTCACCAGCAGCGGACCATTCATGTCGCGATGCGCCAGATCAAGCCCCACCAATCCGCTGCCTTCGGCAGCGACGAAACGACAGTCCCGCACCGCACCGGTGTTGTTCGAGAAGAATTGCAAACCGACCGCACCGGGATTGCCTGTGCCGACATCGAACGTGAGATTTTCGACGTAGTTGTGAAACCAATCCGCGCTCCCGAATCCGCCACACCACATCATTGCCTCGGGTTTTTTCGTATCGGTAAACGTTCCGTCCTTAAGACGGATGGTGCTCTTGTCGTGCGATTCGCCGCGGAGGATAGTATTTCCCCAGTTGTCTCGCCCGCCAAAATTCTTCGGCCACTTCAGCGTGGCGCTCACGAGATAAGTGCCGCTTGGGAAGTATAGGATGTGGTGCCGTCCGGTGTGCTCATTGATGGCGCGTTGAAGCGCCTCGGTGTCGTCGGACAACCCATCGGCTTTCGCACCATAGGGGGGCTTGGTGACATCCACTACGTTTTCGGTGCTGGGATAAGTCGCGTCAAAAAACGCAAGCGGAGCAACCGCCAAGAGAACGAGAATTGCTGTTACCATAAGAAACATCCCGAATCGCGTAAGGGTAGTGGTCACCGATGCCGCCGGGAACCACCGATTCTACAAGTCAACAAAGCACCTTCGGCGGCTCTCGTATACCGCTTGGTTATCCGCCCATAGAATTACGTTCTGGAACGGCTAACCTTCGATCTTCCACGTCGGTTAAAGTCAAAGATCGCTCCGAAAGCCGTTCCGAGCGCTACGCCCATTGCTAAGCTCTGTGCCATGTTTCCCGATGCTGCTCCGTAGGCCGCACCAATGGCTACACCAATTGCCACACCAACTCCAATTCCATTTCCGGATGAATTTTTCGGTTGGTTGTTTGTCTCATTGCCATCGTCAGTCATGGTGATTCTTTCAAGTTGAGGCTGAGCTTTGTTGTGTTTACAGGTATTTGGATGACTATTCGTTGGCCAGCGATGTTTCTTGGCAACGTCGTCAATGGATCGGCGTGATTGTAGTCTACCTTGGCCGGATAACAGCCCACGGTTTATTCAGCCCGCGCGATGACAGCATCGATTTCAACCGATGGCAACCCGGGGATGGTAAATGGTTGCTCATCTCCCGATAGCGGGTTTAGCGGTTTGGGATGGTAGCTCAGAGTATTGCGCCTCCGTTGTCGCCTGCGTTTCCAGTGATGAGTTCGTGCCGCACGCGACCTGTTGCTGCTGCGTCTGCTCTCGGGCTCTCGGGCCAAATCGATGTGGAGGCGATTAATTCATGAGCCAAAATGCCGTCACCGCGTCTCCTGATTTGTATAATCAATCCCGGCCCAGTCCCATGGGTCCCATGGGTCCTATGGGTCCTATATCGAGACTCGTACGCCCGATATTGTGGCCAATATTCTCATCTGCCTGATCCACCAGACCAACTACCTGTTGGACCAACAATTGCGAGCCCTAGAAAAAGCCTTCCTGGTAGAAGGTGGCCTGCGCGAACGGATGACCCGCGCTCGCCTAGACACACGCCGCCAACAACATCGAGGCGACCGTTGAGCCCGGAGGACGACTCTTCTCTGCCGTCGTGCGTAAGCCGACGGCCTGCAACTATTTCGCCGGAGATCACGAGTCAAAAATCAAAAAAGCAACGTCGGCGACTTGTGCGCGAGATAAGAATCTCTATCAAATTAGTATACCAAATGACGGCTTCACTGGCATCCTTACCCGATTTCGTCTTCGTTCCAGCTTAGTACCGAGCGCCTGCGATCTTTGCGTGGATCAACTGGCATCAAACTCAGGCCTTGCAAATGATTCTAAGTAACCGCAATCCTTGCAACGAAATGTGCCTATTGGGATCTGCTTATCTTCGGAGAGTTTCGTACCGGTCCAGAATGATTTTTTGGGTTGTCCCGAAGACCAATGACTAACGATTCGTGCCCCGTGAGTATTGTCGAGTACAAATCCTTGTTCCATTTCGCCTTGGCATTTCGGACAAATCTGCTGGTTCATGGTCATGTTTGGTTTTGAGATTGTAGGAAATTGGCCATGTCTGAACTATGCGGAGTCTAATTGATCCGCTCCTGAGATTCTACAGCCTAGTGGACTCGACTGCCCAATGGCAACCCCGGGGGTGGTAACTGGCTCGTCATGCCGGTTGCGGTCTCTTCGCTCCACCGAGCATTCCACCAAGGAATCCCATGGGCAAGTAGGCTCCGATCAGGTCTAACACGGCAAACCACACCGGCCCACCCACCATCGACACCATCATGATGCCGCCGAGCAGAAAAAAGACCCCGATGCCCAATGCGAACTTCATCTTGTGAGCATCCGCCACCTTTGCGGCAGTAAATGCTCCAACAAGTGTGCCCAAGGCGTGAGCCAGCCAAGGTGCAATAAAGTTGGCCGGTTCGAGCAGCTTGATGTTCTCAGCGAATTTGTCCATATCCGACATGTCGACACCTGTGGGTGGCGGGATCACCATCGGCCCGACGGTGATAATCGCCATGTTGACGACGCTGCCGACCACAAGACCTGCAATGACAGCCAGTAGATTTCTCATAATCGGGGGCATCGTGTGGTTCCGTTGTTGTTATGTTGGTCGTCGTTCTTAATCAGCAGCGCCAATGATAACAGCCATCGAGTACGAGTACCGTTTCACTGAGCACCGTCCGCCGCGGCGGACTGAGCACGAGCACGACGAAATCCGATGCGACGCACGAATGACGCTACGCCCGTCATGGGCGGTTCGAGTACATGGTGGGCGATAAGTATTCCTTCGTGTCAATTCCACTCTCGGTAGTAAAGGTGACATATCGGTCTGATTCAATCATAGAACGCTCGGTCGAGGTGAGCGACTCCTCAACTTTTCGTTGAATCAATTCGTCGTCGATGTATTCCACAGTCAGTTTGGCAGCGACCGATGACGCGACAATGATGACCGATAGAATTCTCATTCCCGGATATGGCAAGAACACGACGCGACCAGCAATGTACATCGAAACAAGCTGGTACCCGCGCAATGCAATTTTGTAGCGTTTCAGATCGCTGGTCGAAGTACTCTCCACTGCACTTTGTATTCCGTCTGCTGCGGAATCAACCGACTTCGTGATGGGATCAATGACATTGGAAGAATTGCAACCGATTGCGGATCCGGTTGCAGCCATTGCAGTCATTGAGAGGATTTGTCGGCGGTTGGTTCGTCCCATTTCAAAGCCCTTTCTTTTTGGATAACGCCCCGCTATCAGCGAAGCGGTGGAGTTGACTCGGGCGCAAGTCAAAAACGGCCGATCGAGGCCTTCGTCCGCACCTCGACCCTGCCCCCTCCTACTTGGGGATTTTAGATGAACTCAGGGCAGCGCGGAAGCCAAGGAGACCGTCCTGGTAAGACGACTTGGCCCAGTTGCGACTCGCCGACCGGCAGTTGGCGGCTAGGTAGAGCCAACAGCCGCCACGGTTCACACGGTCCGTGCCCATGGTTGGCCCAGTCGGGTCGCTGACAGCACCCTTGGGATATTCACCGTACCAGTCGCTACACCACTCCCAAACATTCCCGTGCATGTCGTACAGGCCCCAAGCGTTTGGCTCCAAGAGTCCAACCGTATGGGTTCGTTGCGAACTGTTGCGTTTAAACCAACCGTACTCGGG
>JAPLNM010000015.1 GCA_026692845.1 Planctomycetota bacterium
TTGTCTTTTCGGAGGCATCACCGGTTTTTGGAATCCGCGATCCAGGGACGAACATGCGGTGATCTACCTAGCGGGTTTATGCAGCACCGTATGGTTGCTCCAGTTGACGGGTGCATCGGGTTCGGTTCTCTTGTGGCTTGCAACCATCGTTTTAGCTGCCTACTGCTTGGCCACAAGCTTCTTCTGGCGATCCGGCGAACGGATCCAAGAAGAACTCAGCGGCCTGCTCGGGGGATTCAAGACCCCGGACAAACCCCGTTCGATGTTGATCGTTCCGATGAATGCGTTACTGGCCCTCGGCGTCGCTTCTTTGGGATTGCTGTCTCAATTCGTTCAAGAGGCACAGAATTTCCGATTCCTATCGGCCAATGCGATCATGGCGGTGGCATTTGCGATCGGATTGATCGCAAGGTACGCAAGCCTCCGGGTTTCGGCCACTCCGATGCGAGTCTTCGCCTTAGCTCTGGGACTCGCTTATGCGATCGCGTTGTTCTGGCATGCTCAACCCACCGCAACACCTTGGGTATCGCGGATCGCTGTGACTTCGCTACCTCTGGTCCTGACGGCTTGTTTGTATGGACTTGGTTTGATCAAATGGCTCGGTGGAAAATCGGAGTGGGAACAAGCTAGCTTGATCGTAAGCCCATGGGTCGTCGCACTATCGATCGTCGTCGGTGCTTTTACGGTGTTTTTTGAAATCGAATCGTCCTATTCGGGACGCTCGCAACCTTTCGATAGCTATTCGACGATTTGTGTCCTCCTGAGTTTTTCGATCTCGATCGTATTTTGCCTTGGTGCCGCTATCCTCCCGGGCAGAGATCCGTTTGGTTTGTCCGAAAAATATCGCGAGGCTTATGTGTACGGTGCCCAAGCGATCTTGCTCATGCTGGTCATTCATCTGCGAGTGACGATGCCCTACCTCTTCGGTGGATGGTTTCAAAGCATTTGGCCCATGCTCGCCGTACTGCTTGGATTCGCTGGAGTGGGAGTAGGAGAATGGGCCGAACGTCGCGGGTGGGCTGTACTTGCCAACCCGCTTCGCAACAGTGGCAGTCTGCTTCCACTCTTGCCAATCCTCGCTCCCTGGATCTCCCCCTCGCAGGTGGATCATGGCGTGACGATGCTGGTTTCTGCGGTGGGCTATGGGATGTTTGGTTTCATGCGATCCTCACCGATCTTTATCACAGCGGCAATTGCTTGTGCCAACATCGCTTCGTGGCAGTTGCTCCACAAAAGCGATCTGTCCTTCGCTCAGCATCCCCAATTGTGGGTGATTCCGCCAGCTCTTTGTGTGTTTGCAGCCTGCCAATTCTTCAAAGACCGCTTGACCTCGCAACAGCTCGCCTCGATTCGTTATGCTTCGATCGGATCGATATACGTCGCATCCACCAGCGAGATCTTTCTCCAAGGGATCGCCAAAGCGCCTTGGTTGCCAATCGTGCTTGCCGTGTTGTCCATTCTCGGGATTCTCTTCGGTATCGCAGCTCGCATTCGCTCGATGCTCTGGCTCGGCTCGATGTTCCTGGCCGTCTCGATGTTCAGCATCCTATGGTACGCTGCGGTGGATCTGGAACAAACCTGGCTGTGGTATGTCTGCGGGATCGTCATCGGGGCGACGATGCTCATCATCTTTGGATTGTTCGAAAAACGCAGAGAGGAACTCAAGAAGATTATGACCGGTATGCAAACCTGGGAGGAGTAATCCCGCCGATCGCACTTCGAACCGATGATGCGACGGCCTCAGGGGTGAAATGACGAGCCGTCAGCGAGGCGTTGACGGGTCTTGGTACCCCAGAAGCCGCAGGGCGTTGAGGACGACCAGCAGCGTAGAGCCCTCATGGAGTAAAACCGCAGGGCCCAGCCGCAGCCCAAGAATGGTCGCTGGAACCAGGAAAGCTACCATCCCGAGACTGATCCACAAATTCTGACGAATGATGCGACTGGTTTGACGGCTCAATCCAACGGCAAACGGTAGATGGCTCAAGTCGTCAGCCATCAATGCCACATCGGCCGTTTCCAAGGCAACGTCGGAGCCAGCCGCTCCCATCGCAATTCCAACCGTGGCATTGGCCATCGCGGGTGCGTCGTTTACGCCGTCGCCGACCATCGCCACGCCTCCTTGACTGTTGAGTTCTTTGATCGCCTTGACTTTATCCTCAGGCATCAGATCACCACGGGCTTCATCCATTCCGACCGCTTTGCCGACCGCATTCGCAACTTGTTGATTGTCGCCCGAGAGCATGATCATTCGCTTGATACCAAGCGCTCGCAGGCTGCCTACTACATCCTTGGCTGCCGTCCTTGGAGTGTCCATCAAGCCCAACACCCCAAGGTAGGTATCGCCACAACGGACGACCATTGTGGTGCGACCGTTAGCTTTCATCTGCTCGACAGACACTCGCAACCTATCAGGGAGCGGGGATCCACCGACTTCGGCGAACAGACTGTCTTTACCGATGTAAACCTGCTGACCGTCAACGGTGGCTTTGACGCCACGTCCGGTAATGCTTTGCACATCATGCGCTGGTGCGACTCGATCGCTCTTGAGTCGCTCCATGCCGCCCTGCACGACGGCTGCGGCAAGTGGATGATCGCTAAGACTCTCTACCGCCACAGCAACTCGCAATAAATCGCCTTCGGTTACGCCATCGGAACAGACCACATCGGTTAGACGCGGCTTTCCTTCGGTCAACGTGCCGGTCTTGTCGAAAGCAATAGAACCAAGTCGTCCCAAGTTCTCGAGCGGCGCGCCACCCTTGACCAAGACCCCACCGCGAGCTGCTCGCGCCACTCCGCTTAGAACGGCGCTCGGTGTCGAGATGGCCAGAGCACAGGGGCTTGCCGCAACTAACACCGCCATGGCGCGATAGAACGAGGTGCTAAACGGCTCGTTGATCACTGTCCATGAAAACAGAAGCACGAAGACGGATCCCAATACGATGGGAACAAAATATCGCTCAAACTTATCGGTGAACCGCTGCGTCGGCGACTTTTGTGTTTCAGCCTCTCTTACCATTTGGACGACACGGGCGAGCGTTGAGTCGCTGGCAAGCTTTGTAACCTGAATCTCCAGTGAACCACTATTGTTGATCGTGCCGGCAAAGACCCGATACTGCGCATCAAGTCGGTCCGGGTTCGCGGCGGCCTGCTGTGCATCGTCAACTGCCAGTTTTTCAGCCGGCACGCTCTCACCGGTGATCGGCGCCTGATTGACGCTACCTTCACCCTTGAGGACAAACCCATCAGCAGGTATCCGCTCATTTGGCTTGATAACCACCACGTCCGTGACCCTTAGCTGCTCGACGGGTAATTCTTCGATATGGCTGTTTCGCCGGACCAGCGCCGTTTGAGGCGCCAGTTCAGCCAGCGCTTCAATCGCGCGTTTGGCGCGACCCATTGCATAATGCTCCAGTGCATGTCCGAGGCTGAACAAAAATAGAAGCAGTGCGCCTTCGGCCCATTCCCCGAGGGACGCGGCGCCAATCGCGGCGAGCAACATCAGGAAATCAATCTCAAAGCGACCAATAAGTACGCTTTTAATTGCCTGCCGCAACATGTAGAAGCCGCCGAATACGTACGCGCCCAAGTAAAGCCCAGTCGGAACCCACGGATTGATGGTCAGGAAAGAGAGCAAAAATCCACTGAGCAATAGCCCACCGCAGATCACGGCGAATATCAGCTCCGTTCGCTCGCCAATTAAACCGTCCTGCTCGTGTCGCTTTGCGTGCGGCTTGACACCGGCTTTGAAAGATTCAACGATCGTATCGGAGTTGAGCAGCACGTGACCAAACCGATTGTCGATTTCCGCACCGGCTCGTTCTGCTAAATCTCGAACTTCACGAATCGTCAGTCGGTTCGGATCGTAGTGGATGCAGATCTCTTCATGTCCCTGGTCGGTGTGCTCTACAAGGTGAATCGACTCAATTCCGTCTTTGCCTTTCAACAAGTCCCATAAACGTTCGACGCACGCATCAGGAGTATCCGCTGCCGAGGGCAACAGGAGGGAGAGCTCAATTTTAGTTTTCTCAATCATTTTGGATCTCTCGATCGGTCAGCCCATTCGCGATTCCGTCGTCTTGCCATCGTAAGATCATGTTCGACCTTCGCAACCCAACTTTTCGGCATCCCGGTATCATGTTCAAGTAAGGGACATTGTAGCCACGCATTCACCAAGGCCGCAGATCAAGTACCATCCTGACCGAAAGAAGATTCTCAAATGCCCTGGACCCAATGGTACAACGCTCTGGTGAAGCCATCCTGGACGCCTGCCGCTGGCTGCGTTGGATATTCTGGTCGTGGGGGCCACGATGTCACTGAGTAGAAGGACCAAGCATCAGCCATGCTCCGATGGGCGATTTCGGACACCACGCCGATAATCAAGGCCGCAATGACCGTCCGCACGAGAAACATCAGCATGGCAATTTTCTTTCACTTCTTGGAGTCTTCCTTATTCGCAAACGCGCGATATAGCAGCAAGTCGTAAACGATCTTGAGGCCACCGGCTAGGAAGAACGGCACACTCATCAAACCAACGCTACCGACTAGGACGGTCGCCAGCATTGGCGAGATTGAGGCACCCACCGACCTTGCAACTGCGGTGACGCCTGCCGCTGCGGATCGTTCATCGGGTCGCACCACGGCCATCGTGTAGGCTTGGCGAGTCGGCACATCCATTTGCGATATGCTGAATCGCAACAGCAGAAGGCCGATGGCCCAATACACGTCCGGCATCAGCGGGACGAGGATCAGCAACACGTTCGACGGCAGATGCGTGAAGATCATCGTATTTATCAGCCCGATGCGCCGAGCGAGCCAACCAGCCGCTAGAGCCGAGACTCCAGCCAAAAGGTTGGCGAACAGGAAGATCGTGCCGATCATCGCCGGGTCGAGTTGGAATCGAACGTGGAACCAGTAGGCGATGATGCTCTGGATGACGAAGCCGCCGCCAAACGCATCCAGAGCGAACAGAAGCGACAGTTTGAACACCGTCCTGCGGGATTCGTGGAGTCCCAGCACGGCTTTGGGAGGCGAGACAGACGCATCTCTCGATGTTTCAATCTTTGAGGACAACAGCGAAAACCCACCGATCAACGCCCCCCCGATGCCTGCATAGGCCAACAAGACCGGACGAAATGCAGCGGCTCCGGTTAAACCGAAATGCGGTGAGGCTTCGGCAATCAACCCGCCCGCCAAGGCGCCCAAGGCGGTGGAAAACGATCCGACCAGGTTGTACCAAGCAAATACGTCGGTACGGCGTTCGTCGCTGACGATGTGCGAGAGTGCTGCTTGCTCGACAGACAGAAACGGCCCGATTTCGTTTCCGCTGGGACTGATCACGCCAATCGTCGCGGCGAGCACCAGCAACAGGAAATTGCCGGTGGAAACAAAGGCAATCCCGGCTAGCACCATCAGAAGTGCGCCGACGATCAACGTGCGCCGCCTACCGAAACGATCCGCGGTCGTTGTAAGCCACAGGGAGATGGCCGTGTCGCCAGCCAGAGTGAGACTCAGCAGAAGCCCCACCTCCCATTCCTTCAAACCGATTTCGACCAGATAAAGCACCAGCACGACCGAGAGCAGTCCGTAGGCGAACATCCTCGAACATCGAGTCGCAAACAGCAGCCATCCGTCATGTGACAACTTTTCTGCAATGCCCACCAGAAGGCTCCGTCCGTCTTACCTCCCCGCACGATCTCCCAACAGCAAACGCCGAGTGTATCGTACACGATTCACTCGGCGGCATTCAACTCATGATCGTTCCTGAAGTTTCTTCCCAGACCTACAGGCATCCATCGAACCAGCACTTGCAGGAACACTAATTCCGGTCCCAAAGTACATCTCGTCGGGCGTTGGTCCTTGGATGGCAAAATGAGGGACAGCTGACGCTATCAAGCTTCGAACATGCTATTCGATTGAGCAATAGGCGCGAGTGGAGAGGTAGCCCCTTGGTGGGACGGATGCATCTGGCAGTATCGAGCTGGTTGATCTCGCCCCAGAAAATCAGGGCTAGAAAGGCTGCTGCCCGCTTTAGGACCGGCCGACCTGCCAGGAGCATGCTGACCAAAAAAATCGCCTCGTCAGTAGAATTTGTGGGTCCGTTTTGGCTTGATAAGCTCAGGAAACCAATGGAATCGCTAAGGGAAACTGGTTCTGGCAAGGAGCGACCAAGTCGTGCTCGTGCTCAGTGAAACGGTGCTCGTGCTCGTAATCGAATCGAGGCAATCATGACGGAATACCTTTTCGGCTGAGATCGACTTGTCTTTTATCGATCTCGAATCAAGACTCGTACGGATTATCGCAAAGCTGACTCGGATGGCGATGAAATTCGATGGTGTCTCGGAATTATCGAGCGAGTACAATTCTTCAGTCGATTACGAGCACGAGCACCGTCCGCCGCGGCGGACTGAGCACGAGCACGACGAAGAGCCAGAACAAAACCTTGCACCGAAGTTTCCGGCCGACGTCGCTTGAAATCGTGACTTTTTTGGCGGCCACTCGGTGATGGTTGCCGATCGGCATCGAGGAAAACGCTAAAGTTCAGGGCTCTTAGACCTTTTTTCACCCACAAATTCTGCGGGAGATCCAAAAAATCAGTATCAGCTCCCTCAGTGTGTCGCCATCGTATTGAGCCAAGAACGCGGGCAACTACCCTCGGCAACTGCTTGATGTCAAGTCTGCAATAACGACCACTGTGGCGGCGGTTGGGTAAACGAATCGAGTGCGAATGAATCAATAAAAGCTTTCTATTTAGGTTCAGCTGGCGGACATTCCTTGGAACGCTTGGCATTCAGTTCAATGTAAGGCAGCCATGGCGTTGGCACATTGTCTTCATAGAAAATGGCTTCGACAGGGCACTCCGGAATACAGGCTTCACAGTCGACGCATTCTTCGGGATGGATGTAGACCATATCGGCATCCTCATAAAAGCAATCGGTTGGGCAGACCTTCAAGCAAGCCTTGTCTTTGCAGCCTTTGCATGGCTCAGTGACGACCATTGTCATATTGGAGATCCTCAGGTTAGAATTGTGGAAAACAAAGTGGGTACCCCAGGAGGTGAGAATCTGGACGACAAAGCGGACATCAAATCCCAAAAAAATTTGGATTCGAATCTGACGAACCGAGCTAGCCGTGAACTGGTCGAAATGTGGCAGTCGGGTTCCCAGGACGCTGCTCGCGTACTTTTGGCTCGGTACGAGGTCCGTTTGATTGCACTGGTTGCATCTCGTCTTAATCGCAAATATCGCGATGGCATTGCTCCTGAAGACGTGGTTCAGTCTGCCATGGGCAGCTTCTTCCGAGTGACGAGAGCAGGTGCCAACCCATCCATCAAGCTTGAGAGCACTGCGTCGGCATGGAACATCCTGGCGACTTTCGTTCGCAGAAAACTCTCGAGGGCATTAGAGCGAGAGACTTCTGTCAAACGCAGTGGCGGACGGACCAGAGTGTCTCTCGATGATCTCGAGCCCGATCTGAGAACAAACCCTTCTACAACCGAGGCCGATGAATTATTGGCCGAGATCCATTCGCTTCTCAATCCCGATCAATCGCAACTTCTCGAACTTCTCCTAGAGAATGCGACTCAAAAGGAAATCGCTCAACAGCTTGGAGTCGACGAACGGACTATCCGCCGGCGCATCACATCGATGCAGAAAATCGTCAAAGGGCAACTCGCTTGCGTCGATGAGCGAAATGGGGCTTTACTCGATTCGGCAATGGAGACCATCATTCTCCCCAACATCAGTTACCGAGAGTTTGTGCTTGGGAAACTCGTTGGCAGTGGGGCACTCGGAAAAGTCTATCGAGCGAGATTACAGTCCGATGGACAGATCGTCGCTGTGAAGTTCATGCACAGGCATCAATGGACCAACCCTCATAGCAGACTCTCGTTTCTGCGAGAAATTGACCATGCATCGAAGATCAACCACCGCGGCATTGTGAAGTATCTCGGCTGGGGTCAGTCGCCACACGGTGGGCCTTATCTTGTCTGTGAATACGTCGATGGCCAGCCCCTCACCAACGTGAAGCCAAACGATTCGTCGACTTGCGTGCAATGGCTGGCTCAGATTTGCCAGGCCGTTGCAGCCGCACATCAAGCCGGAGTCGTACACGGTGACTTGACTCCCAACAACATTCTGCTTGATCACAACGGACGAATCGTCGTTACCGATTTCGGTTTCGCAACGTACTCGCAAAAACCAATAACCGACGATGCTGCATTGGAGCCGATCGCATCACCTGGTGGAACGCTTGGTTTTGCCGCCCCCGAGCAGATTTCATCTGCCTTCGGCACGATCAGCTTGGCTACCGATATCTATGCGATCGGCGGATTAGCTTTCTATCTGCTTACAGGTCAAAGTCCTCATGATGGAAATTCATTGCTGGATACCGTTGCCGACGAAGATTTGATACTACCCGACAGACCAGTCACGCCAGCAGCGGCAAAGTTGGTAGCTGTTGTAAAATTAGCCATGAAAAAGGCCATCACCTCTAGACCTCATTCAGTAACGGAGTTAATCCCATTACTTTTCGACGGACTCTAACTTTTTCTCGACTTCGATTCGTCCACTCGCCAAGTTTGCGTTTAACCCTGATCATTCGTTGCTTTTGGGGGCAGGACCAAACAGCCGAGACTCACGCGGAGGCACGGAGAAAACAGATCCCGCCGTATAGGGCCCACCAATAACCATCCTTTGGGAAGAAAAGCTCGATTCCGCGTTCTTACTTTCAACCAATCGCTTCGAGTTGCTTGCACGGCTGTTTCCCTTTGCGTGCTTTGCGCCTTTGCGGTGAGACTCCGGATCCCGGGCAGCAACCAGGGCCGGCAAAAGAGGGTTTCTCGCCAAGGCGCCAAGATCGCAAAGGATCGAAGCAAAAATCTATCCAGGAAAAAAACTGGGACATCCAAGGTGATTTGTCCAGCCCACCGGTAATGGCTCGGTACAACCTGCAGGATTTCCAAAACGACAAGCTGTCGATCCTGGACATTCGAGACGACCGAAAGTACGGTCGAGATCGGCGGACTCAGGCCGGGACCAAGTTTGACAGCCACCACGAATCCACTCAGGTACAACGCGGCGAATACGACGAAGAAGAGAGCGACCTTGATGACGACGTGGCGGGCCTTACCGGGATGGCTCAATCAAGTTCATCCTCTGAAGCCTGGCCAAGAATGACTTTTCGTAGCACTCCCTCATCGATCGAATTTGATAAGCAGCGAGCAGAACCGTCTCCGAAAACGACTTGTACACCAGGGTGACTCGATGCCCCGACGTTCTTTGATCGCCATGGCTCCCTTTTCTCTCTGCTGTTTTTAACCTTCAAACTCCACCCGAGCGAATCTACATCCGCATCGCGAGGTTCTGTCCAGACAACATTCGCAGAACAAGACTCGATAAGCAGAATGCGATTTGCGTCGAGCAATTTGCGATCCTTATCGTAGACCAAATTCGGATTGCCGGGATCCTTGTTGGTGTTCTGAAGCATCACATACGAGGTGAATCGCCCCCCTTTGGGACTCGTCATATCAGGCTCGCTTGGACATGTAAGCAACTCTACCCTTCGACAAGCAATCGCCCAGTTCGCCTGGCTGTCCCATGAGCGTTTGAACTCATACTGCTGGTAAACGTGATCTAGCTCGATATACGGAAGGAGCTTGACTCGCCAACTGACCTCAGGTCCACCATCGACCAGCGAATCGTTATGCGGAGGAGGATTCCTAAGATCCATAATTCTCCCGTCGACATTCATAAGGGCTAGTCCCAAGGTCCTTAAGTTGACGCCGCACGCCATCCGCCTGGCAGCTTCGCGCGCCGAAGGGACCGCAGGAAGCAACAAGCCAACGAGCAAACCGAGCAAAGTAAGGGTTCCTAGTACCCGAAGTGCGTAAGCTCCGAAGGATCGTTTTTTGAATCTCCAAATGACCATGACGATGGAAATGACTAACACAACAAAACAGAGTACGGCGTACCCACCGACAAAAACCGCCTGATAGTCCGGAAGCAACGACAGGGCATACGAAGTGGCAAACGGAAGTCCCGCAAGTGCCGCGACGAGCAAGACCAAATCCAGCCAACCTGTAGGCGACTTACGTTTGGAATACAAAACCACGAAGGGGCTGATGGCCAAGGCCAAGAGAAGCAGGTGGAGCCCGATATCGATATAGAAACGATTCTGTTCCAAAATAGGATTCGACCAAGCCGGAGTCGGAACTCGGATTTCTTCGCTGGGCATGACAAACGGCTCCGTGGTATCAGGTAGTTCTTTACGATTCCCCATTTTGGCAATCGCTTCATGGTAGCAACTAAAAGCCAATCTGGCCAAATTTTCCTTTCTGCGCTACCCGATAACCCAGTTTTTCATGCATCTGCCGTTGTCCATTTTCGCCAAACCTTCCATCGGCGACAAAATCGCGAAAACTCATGTTTTTACAGGGTGTCAAGGCACGGGACCCGTTTGGGGCGAGCGCTACTAATGCAACGGTTTTTGGTGCGGATCATCAGAAGTTGCAGCCGTCATAAAAGGCTTTTCAATAGGCCCATGCCGCGTCGAATCACGAAGTTCAAGTGCAAACTCGCGAAGTTCATCAACGATGTCGAGTCGACGATTGATTGCATCAGGAGACATATCTCGGCTAGTACCTCGTGATCGCGATTTCAACGTATCGGCATGGGTGTCTCGTTCCTTATTCATTATTCACCCTCCAGCCGTCGCAAGGCATCAATATCGGCAACATCTTGTGGTCTTCCAGCAACATTCTTCATTGTAATAAGTCCTTTTTTTGAGACAACCTTGATCATAATCTCACCAAGCGAGACCGTTTCTCGGTCATTCCACACTGGTTCGAATACAGGTGCAACAAGCATCAAATCAAGTGTGATTAAGTGATGGCCCTCTGCGCGTGAAACCCGATACATTTGACTTTCTTGGTCAGTGTTCGGATTGAAACGAAAAAGACCTGATTCAAGGTCATACGCAATATCAGCCAATGCGGCTTTGGCTGCCTCAAGTGACTCTGGGCGTATCAGGATATCGATATCCTTAGTCATGCGTGGATGACCATGGACCGCAACGGCCAGCCCACCACAAAGGGCGTAATCGATTCCTGCTTTATCAAGACACACAACGATTTTGAGTAATTCATCCTTGAGCTTCACTTTGAGGCAACCCTCCCGTTAATCAGGTAAACCTATCTCAGGTTTCCGTAATTTGTACCCCAACCGATAGCAAAAGCAAACACGGGCAAGCAGAGTAGGCGATAGCATTTTCGAATGGCTAGCCTGGTTTTTCATGTCACTGCCATAGGCCATTTTCGCTAAAAATTCGATGGGTGACAAAAAGGGTGAGTCGCGTGTTGGGATGATCGCATCGAACCGATAGTTCGCGATCCGATCCCTTTGATTTTATTGGGGATAAATGCAAAGACCCGCTGGGGTTATCCAGCGGGTCTGATTGCCGATGGTCACGTTTCGGTGACCAAGTTTATGGAGGCGGCGTCCTAGACTCGCAGACTTGCCATGTTATGGCGATGGATTAGGGGGGCTAATAGACGGTTCGAGCCACGCCAATCGAAAAATTGCTCGACTCGGAGGGGGACCACTTGCTGCCCGCTGAGTTCTCGGACGCAAAAGCTCAGAATGTACTGACGCTGGGTTATGCGAATTCCATTCGCGGTGCTGGGGCAGACAAGGAAAGAGGGGGAACAGTCGAGAGCAAATCGCACCTCCATGGACTTGGCCGCTGTATTCGAACAGAAATCGCAGCGAGTTGTGGGACCCGACCCCGATAAACTCGCAAAACCTTGTGATGTCCTGCCTTGAAACGAAAAACGCCCGGCAGTCGATCTCTCGATGCCGAGCGTGAATTCTCTCGGTCGCCAAAGTTCGCACTCTGACGAAAGCCCCCTGAACGCAACCCTCTTCGTAACAATACTCTCTTTTGAGATTCGCCATAAACATTAAACATGCAGAGACTTACGTGAGTTCGAGACCTGTTCGTTGTCGCTCGAACGATCGAAACCAGTTCGGTACTTTTTCTCGACTTCGGACTCGATTTGAGCTGAAATGTTTGATTTGGGTGGCGAAATACGGAAATTGAGAGTCCTCGAATGAGACGACCTCGCCGCTTCTCTCGTCGGATTGGTGGCAAGGCAATTACATCCTAGACCTCGATCAAGCGAAGCTTGATCGAGGATACTTGAGATTTTTGTGAAAAAACCTGAAACCTCCGGGTGTTTTCGCGGTTTAACGAAGTAACAACAAATCAGTTAAGCCACACACACGGAGGGTTCCAGGTGAAGATATGTTTCGCAAAACGTATCGATGCACGCAAGAAGCAAATCCTGAAAAGACTCGAAACCGCAAGAGAGAATCGATTCTCCCGTTGTACCTCGAATCCGAATCCTGTTCTCGCTTCGAATTCAGTCAAATACGAACTCGCTGATCGCGCTCAGGCCATCAACTACGCTGGTGTTTCCGCCATGCTCAAGCTTGCCGAGCATGTCGGGTTGACCGATGCAATCAACAATCATGTCCGTCTCTTGAAGTCGCATGCACCCTACCATGAATCCGACCACTGCTGGCGACTTTTGCCGTCGCTTCAAACAATCTGATACCGATTCCCTGATGCAAGCCATCAACGAAGCCAGGATCAACGTTTGGAAGCAACAGGACGATTCTTTCTTTGACCAAGCCCTCATCGACGTAGATGGGATGCCTTGGGAGTACGCTTCCAGTTTGGTTATGAGGCACGAACGAATCTGAAGGAAATCGCAGATAATCTTGATGTGTCGGCGTGGAAAAAACGGACGCGAGCGTTGCCAAATAACAAGACCGACGAAACGCGCACCAAACCCACCAATGTCAAACGCCAAATCATACGGGAACGCAATTACGTCCATCTTGAGCTACTGCATGAGGAAGTGGCCGAGTTCGACTACCAACCCAACGCCTGCGACAAAACGTATCGAATGGTGGTTGTTCGAAAGAGCATCTCTAAAGAGCAGGGCGATGTTCGGCTCATTGACGATATTCGCTACCTATTTTACATCAGCAATGACCTGCCCGCGGTATCGAGCGAGGACATCGTGTTTGGCTGCAATGACCGATGCGACCAGGAAAACTTGATTGCACAACTCTCCGGCGGGGTTCGCTCGCTGTGCGCTCCGGTGGACAATCTCGAGAGCAACTGGGCTTACATGGTGATAACGAGTATCGCATGGAACTTGAAATCCTGGTCCGCATTATTGACACCCGTTGCGCCTGGACAAGAGCAAGAACATCGAGCGGAAAAGAAGCGGCTCCTGAACTGGACGGATTACACGCCCGCATTTTTCCGGTTGTGTGCTGTACTCAATCTGTAGAACCAATTTCCAGCACGGAAACGGTGCTGGAAAGAAGAGCTTCGACATCGTAAGTCCGAAGCGAACCGCAACCGTAAGGCCAAACCAAGATTGAAATAGAAAAGATGGGGCAAACCAAATCGAAAAAATCACACCAGCCCTGCTGGTTCGGTCGCCGCTGCGCTGCGAAAATCAGACTCTGACAAACAAGCGATCGCTTGTTTGAGGCCTAATGGTTGGCGACATTCAGTCGGGCTATATGATCGTGACCTGGGACAACGGACTTCGTGGAGAACTGGAAATCCGCTGTAGAAAAACGCGGCGAGATCCAATGCAGTGGGTCCGTGTCATTCAGAGGGCGTTGCCGCAGCCGAACTAAGTACTACTGCAGAGTGCGTTGAATGGCATATGAAAATCCTTTTTCTAGCGTTTTTGTGGAAAGCCGAAGGGTTTTACGGATTCGTGGACCGTCGAATCTTAAGTACTTCTATGTAGTGAGTACCCTTGTTCGAATCGTGTTGAAATCAACCGTCAACAAGTAGCTTCGTCACCCAAGCCGCCTTGGCGAAGTCATCCTTGCTAACCAGCAGATAACTCTGCCGAGCTAGTCTTGGTAAATTTCTTTTCTACCAGCCTTCTTGCTAAAACTCATGATCTGCTCGAGACTCTCGGTCATCCCCCAGTAGACCTTCAGCTCTCTTGCAGATTCATCGTCAAGGCATCTCGAAAAATCGTGGGGCTTGATTCCAGCCTGCTTGCAGAAGTGACTAATCGCAGGCCTTGGCAACAACTGAGCAAACCCATTTTTCTCCTTCGTGTCGAACGCATAGTCTCGAGCGGATCTTGGAAACTCGATCACCACACAGGTTAGTGACTCGATGTTTGCTGCCCTTTGAGATCGCTTTGTCTTGGTCGGCACTCTCTTGCCAATTTCCACAGCGCTTGCATCTTCGATGCGTGCCTGGAGGTCCTCGATGTCCAACATCAATGTTCCGCTATCTAGGGAGGTGACCAATTCCAGAGGGATCACAAGATTGCCGGTCGCCTCTTGCCAAAGCCCAGCCCCTAGCTCTGTTGGTGTAAAGACGACCGCTTTACTTTTGGCTCGTAGAAGACTAACCGCCGCTTGGTTCCCTCGCGTCGAAATCCCCTTGCAAACCAAATCCGACGTGAGCGGCTAGCCGGTGAGCTGGAAAAGACAGTCATCGAACAAGTGCGATCTTTGATCCGGCATCCGGACGTGATTGCCCACACGTACCGCGAGGTTTGCGCCGGTTCGCAGGCGGGGCCCGATCCGGAGGTTCTTGCGCAACTCGAAGAGCTACGCCAGAGTCGCCACCAGACGTATCAGGCGGCTCGGTCACTTCTGGACCTGAAGGATCCCGACGGACCGCTTGTGAAATCCGAGCTCAAACGGCTCAACGACCAAATGAAGAGTCTCGACGACTCGATTCGCAACCTTGAGGCTGCAACCACATCTGCTAGCCCCGTCGACTTGGCTGAGATCACCAACGCGTTAAGCCGACTCGATCCGATCTGGGAGGTTTTGTACCCCGAAGAGCAGTCGCGAATCCTCGAGCTGCTGATCGAGACCGTCACGGTATCAGAGAACAAAGTGGACATTCGTTTCCGAACAAACGGAATCGAGAAAATCGTTGAGGAACTAACTTCACAGAACTAACTTCACAGAACTAACTTCACGGAACTAACTTCACGGAACTAACTTCACAGGGAGAGCGATCCGAAGGCTAAATCGAAACCAAACAAAAGTTCAGGGACTGGCAAGCAGCGTGAAGCTGGTTCAAGACTTGTCGTAACCGGAAATCGGCCACGGGTGAGTCACGCGATGGGAATATCGGTTCGAACCGATAGTTCGCAATCCCTTTGATTTTATTGGATAGAAACGCAAAGACCCGCTGGGGCGAGCCAGCGGGTCTTGAGCGGAACCGGTCGGATATCCGTTAATTGCTTCTTTTTGAAAGCAAAATACTCGATGTCAAATGCCGTTGCGCCGGTGTCCGCCAGTCCTGGGCTATCGCGATATGCTGACTTTTTCGGCTACGATGGCTTAGTCGTTATCGGATCGAAGTACGGAGATGAACGCTTTTTGCGGAATATTGACGCTGCCGAATTGCTTCATTTTAGCTTTGCCTTTTTTCTGCTTGTCAAGCAACTTATTCTTGCGGGTCACGTCACCACCGTATAATTTTTCTGTCACGTCTTTGCGATAAGATAGGACAAAGCATCGACCGGCTCGTGATTGACCAGAATATCTACCTTCACAATATCCGTAGCGCGATATTCAATTGGGACGTAATCGAACGAACCATACCCGCGGGTCATCATCTTGAGTTTACCGTAGAATTCGAATAGCACTTCACCCAGCGGCATCTCGCTTGACACTTCAATTCTACCGGCCGACAGATAGTTCATGGTCTGGCTGTCCGAACGATGCTCCCGACAAAGCTCCATGACTGGCCCAACGTATCCTTCGGGAATGAGAATAGATGCTTTGATAAAAGGCTCGGTGGTCGACTGAATCGACATCGGATCAGGCCAATTACTTGGATTGTCAACATCAACCGTCGTCCCGTCCTTCAATTCGATCTTGTACTTGACCGACGGAGCCGAGATGACAAGTCCCAAATCGAACTCGCGTTGCAATCGCTCTTGAATGACATCTAGGTGCAGCAATCCTAAAAAGCCGCAACGAAAACCAAACCCCAAAGCTACCGAGCTATCTTTTTCGAAAGTTAGTGCCGCGTCATTGATCGCCAGTTTCTCCAGCGCCTTGGTCAGTTCTGGATACTCGTCGGTACTCATAGGATAGATCGACGAAAACACCACTTGCTTAGCTTTCTTGTAACCGGCGATCGGTTCAGCCGCTTGTCGTTCCAAATGGGTCAGCGTGTCACCAATCTCTATATCCTTGACGCTTTTGACGCCTGCAACGACGTAACCCACTTCACCAACACTA
The DNA here is from genome assembly GCA_026692845.1 of Planctomycetota bacterium. Taxonomy (GTDB): domain Bacteria; phylum Planctomycetota; class Planctomycetia; order Pirellulales; family Pirellulaceae; genus JBKCUI01. Next base: position 16,314 of record JAPLNM010000015.1, read on the forward strand.
AGCTGTTTTCTGGGAATCAGCTTAATTTGGTTGTAACCCAGCTCGTCGACTTTATAGTCGCGGCCGGCGTGCATAAAGTGGATCGTCTCGCCACTCATTAGCGTTCCTTCGACGACGCGTACTTGAAGGATAACGCCGCGATAGGTATCAAAGTATGCGTCGAATACCAAGGCCTTGAGCGGTGCTTGAGGATCGCCCTTCGGGCAGGGTAAATGCGATACGATACCCTCGAGCAACTCACCAATCCCAAGTCCAGTTTTTGCAGAAACCGGGATCGCAACGAACGGATCAAGCCCCAAATCTGCATCGATCTCTTCGCGGACTTTGTCGACGTCAGCCGCAGGCAAATCGATCTTGTTGATCACGGGCAACAAGGTGAGGTTGTATTCCAGCGCAAGGTAGAGATTGGCCACAGTCTGCGCCTCAACGCCCTGAGATGCATCGACAACAATAAGTGCTCCGTCGCAGGCCATTAAGGAACGCCTCACTTCGTGAGAAAAATCAACGTGACCAGGCGTGTCGATGAGGTTCAACTGATAGTTTTGTCCATCTGCTGCGCGATAGGTCAACGTGATGGAGTTGCTCTTGATCGTGATTCCTCGCTCGCGTTCGATGTCCATCGAATCGAGCATCTGATCATGGAACTCACGCTGATTGACACCTCCGCAAGCCTGTATCAATCGATCCGCCAATGTCGACTTGCCGTGATCGATGTGAGCGATAATGCAGAAGTTTCGAATGTTTTTCATGCGAGCCGTTTTGATGTTTGATAACAGAGAAGCCTATTTTGCAATCAAGAATCATAAGGAATAACGCATTTTCTTGACAGGGATTGATTGTCTCGTTTCACGCGTTTCGCTGTTTTTCAGTGTTCTTTCCAGGTCGTCAAGGTCAAAACTCAAGACTTCACACGAGCA
>JAPLNM010000016.1 GCA_026692845.1 Planctomycetota bacterium
ATCGGGAGGTAAATCGAGCGTTCTGGATGGATCGACACCGATGATCGAGTCGATGGCCATCAGGTGCTTGTGTTCAAGACTCTCAAAAATGGCTTTTCGAGTTTTGCGTAAAGCGGACGATTGCCGACGAGATTTGACTGAAGTTCGCAGTAGTCGAGGAATCATGATTTCTGCCTTCGGGCTGGAAGAAAACCAAGTGTGTGTTTCGTTTTTTTCGTGGAAACCAATCCGCGAGTCAACAAAATTAACTTCAGTTAGTGTTATTTTTTCGGGTTTTCCCGCGACACTAGATTTATACAGGTAGAACTACCTGCGATGTGCTACGGGCCTTCCGGCCAAAAGGGCGAGCGCAGAACAACCTTCGACGAGATTACCTGTCAAACCAGTCGTGATTGATAAACGGGCCAAAACTCGGGGTGAAACTCTCGCTACCAAAAAGCATCAGAATCTCCACTGCCTGCTTGGATGAGCTCACAGTAAGCCAGACGACAAACCAAACCGTTCGAAGTGAGAACTTCCCTGATGGCGTAAGTAAACCCAAGTTAATCCGACACTTGGCACTCCGAGCTTGGCCCGTCTCTTGTCATCGGAGACAGGACCAAGCTGCTAGTACCACATCGGCCAGGATCCCTGCCCATGGATGCAACGCTAAAGTGAGCGTAAGCGTACACGCGCCTGATCGGATTTTTCTCAGCGCAGGGCCCGCTTGCGGGTAGATTCAAGGTGCGTCCTTGTTTCTATCCCGGTTCTCAAGGAGATCCTGCTTATGTCTCGCTTAGCGTCCTCGAAGAACCGCCCAAATTTGAGCCGAACGTATCGCCAAGAGCGAACAATCCAATAATCCCGTCGCGCAGTTCTGCCAGTCGATCGGCTGCTCGCCTATGTTTTCGCCGCGTGGAGTCGTACAGCGCGATCTTTGGGGGCGACGGACTGGAAGTCCGTCGTACAGCGCGTACGACGGACTTCTAGTCCGTCGGCCAAGTCGTACAAGGCGATCAAAACGTAAACAAGCCGCAGCATCCATAGAGAGCCTTAATAGACCTTGGGTATATCAGCAAGCCTGAGCCTCAGTGAATCTACCCGAGGTGCCTGTTCGCTTACAATTCGCACGCTTTGGATGAAACCAACAGTTCGTAAACCGCGATGCAAGAAAAAAAGGGAACGAATTGAAAGATTTTCCCCCAGGGCGATGGTTACGGTCTCGCCGTTCGGAAAGAGATCGAAACACCCTAAAAGTTCGTTTTTTAAACCACGGAAACCACGGAAAACACGGAAAAAGAGGGCTTCTATTCCGTGTGTTCGGCGTGTTCTGTGGTTTTATTCTTAGCTAGGCACTCCGGACAGTCCCAGGTGTTGCGATACGGGGTCTTTCGGGTTGGGGTTTTCCTCTCGCCTTGCGGTGAATCCATCGGATCTGGTATGCCAAGAGCCCTGTAGCGACGCAACCCCTTTGAACCCGAACCGGTGGGATCCAATCGCATTGATGAGTAAGGCTTTGTCGGACAACGTTTTTGCGGCGGATCCCTAGGATGTTCCATCGCACCGCAACGCTGGTTCCTATCCTAGCGGTTCTAGCGATATCGACTTGCAGTGGTTGCCGAATGCTCGTTAGCAATGCGCGGAACCAATCGCTGGTCAACGCTCGGCAATTGTCGTTGCGCGGGACCGACGCGTTCCAGAGGAACCGCGACCAAGATGCCGAATTGCTATTTTCCCAAGCGCTCTCGGAATCACCTCAGGACGAACGGGCTCATTGGGGTTATGCGAGCGTTCTGTGGAAAAGCGGCGATAAGCGCAAAGCCCTCGAGCACATGAATGAGGCATTTCGGCTCTCGGGTCGCAACCCGGACTACGCGATCCAGTTGGGCCAAATGCATCTGGATCTAGGGCAATTCGATTCGGCCAAAGCCCTTGCGCTTGACGTGCTGGCCGTCCATCGCAACCACACCAACGCGTGGGCCTTGCTCGGCGATGTCCATCGCACCCAGAAAGACTGGCCGAGTTCCTTGGAGTGCTACCACCATGCCTTGCTCCTGCGCAGCGATAATCCTCAGGTGCAGTACGCGGTGGCCGACATCTACCGCAAAACCGGACGTCCGGAGCGAGCCTTGGCGACCCTCGATCGCATGGTCGACCTGCATGCATCGGTGGCTGAGGATTCCGAGCACTTGCTGCTGCGGGGATTGACGTTCACCGACTTGGATCGGCCCAAGGAGGCCAAGGAGCTATTGGCAAAGTGTTCCGAACGGCTCGAGCCTACCGCATGGGACAAGCAACTTTTGGTCATCGAGGCCCAGGTGCGGCTTGCGGATCTGGTGCAGGCCCGAATGGCGATGGGTCGGATCGCCCCGGAGCACACCAACGAGCCGACGGTTTTGCGATGGAAAAACCGACTCGACAGCGATTTTGTTCGGATGGCCAATGCCTCGACGGTCTTGTCGAAGCCCCAGGCGAGCGGTTCGGAAGAACCGGAGCTAATCCCTGGCGTATATCTTTCGCAACCAGGCTCTTGGCCTCGGATCGAGCGTTAGGGTTCCGATGAATTCCTGCATTCTCAAAATGCGGCTTATTGTTATGATTTCCCCAATGGTGAGGCCGGTTTGACCGGCAGGATTCAAGGGTTTTCTGATACGTGGAATAACCAATGGCTTTGATTGTCCAAAAGTTCGGTGGGACAAGCGTCGCTACCCCGGAAAAGATTCAGGCCGCGGCGCGCAAAGCGATCCGCACCCAGCAAGAGGGCAATCAAGTGGTCGTCGTCGTCAGTGCGATGGGCCATGAGACCGACTACCTGATCGATCTGGCAAGGAAACTTAACGAACAGCCCCCGGCTCGCGAGATGGACATGCTCCTGAGCACCGGCGAACAGGTCAGTGTTGCCCTCATGGCCATGGCGATTCATAGCTTCGGCCACCAAGCGGTCTCATTGACTGGAGCCCAGATGGGGATCCGAACCGATAGCTCCTATACCAAAGCCCGTATCAAGACGATTTCCACGGATCGGATCCGCAAGCACCTCGATGCAGGCAAGATCGTCATCGCGGCGGGCTTCCAAGGGGTCGACGACGAGTTCAACATCACCACCTTGGGCCGAGGCGGCAGCGATACCACCGCCGTCGCCCTAGCGGCCGTCCTGGGCGCCGACGCTTGTGAAATCTACACCGATGTCGATGGGGTCTACACGACCGACCCTAGGCTCTTGCCCGAAGCCCGACAAATGGGGCTCATCAGCTACG
>JAPLNM010000017.1 GCA_026692845.1 Planctomycetota bacterium
ACACGAACTGATTGCTTCAATGGGGCCGCGACTTGTTAGTCGCGGAAAGACATTGCAAAAAAAAGAAGAAGAACCACCAAAGCGCCGCTTCAATGGGGCCGCGACTTGTTAGTCGCGGAAAGCTCTGAGCGAAATTTGATTGCCGTGTAAATACTACTCGCTTCAATGGGGCCGCGACTTGTTAGTCGCGGAAAGTTCATGATCGAGGGTCGAAGCCCTCGATCCGGCCAGGCTTCAATGGGGCCGCGACTTGTTAGTCGCGGAAAGCGTGCTAGCGTACTAGCGTGTTTTGCCGCAAAACTTGCTTCAATGGGGCCGCGACTTGTTAGTCGCGGAAAGACAACATGCTGGACGATGGAATCGATAATGAGTACGCTTCAATGGGGCCGCGACTTGTTAGTCGCGGAAAGGCCGCCCTCGCAACTGCTTTCCTAACCCTAAGTTAAAATCGCACTTGCGAGAACCCCTACAAAGTACTACCAATTTCATCGCCTGTCTAACCCCCTTGCTGTCCAAAAAAACAGTTTTTCCCAAGCTTTTTCCACCTCGCGAGCACCCACCGCACTTTTTACTCCACCGAACCGCTCGCTACGCCATCAACGCGTCACAAATACCGGATACCTCATGATCTCGCCCGTCAATAACCTTGCCAATAACCGTACCTGGATCTCGATGAGCCGACGGTAACTGACCCGATACCCAAACATCGGATGAGTCACGAGCTGATCCATCCGCTGCTCATACGCCAAATAAAAACTCTTGCGACCCCTGGGTGTCAATGCCACCGCATCCCCCGCCGAAATGAAATCGTCGGTCGTGATCATCCTCTGATTGATCGCGCTGATGACCGCCGAGTCGACCACCAACGGACGAAACGGCTCCATCATGTCCAACGCTAACGATGGTCGACCAAACCTAGGTTGATGATAAAACCCTAAATAAGGATCCAATCCAACCGTCGCACAAAGAACGGTCAGGTCCTTGGCCAATACACCATACCCAAGCGAAAGCAGGGCATTGATCGGATCGCGCGGTGGCCTGCGATTCCGCTTGGCAAAGTCAAACCGGAACGCACTGTCGACCTCCCTCGATGTCGCCAATGCGACGGCATCCTCCGACGGACTCCCTTCTCCGTCTGTATCGGCTTGCGGTTCTTCAACGCCCGACGTTTTACGCGATGCAGGTACCTTGATCATCCCCGAAAACGCCGAAAAATAAGCCCTCGCCGCTACACCTTCTACGCCCAGGAGCGATGCGATGCTCTCGACTCGCTTGGCCTCGATCATCAACGATTTTAGAAAATTCAATATCTCTGGCGACGGCTCGATGTGATTTCTCTGGAGCATCGTCCGTTGATTGCGTATCTTGCCGATGACTAGCTCTTTAGCCAAAGCCAGGCAGAACGATGGCTGATCGGCCTTGCGGAATTGCTCGCGTCGCCAAAGGATGTTCTTCAATCCCACCGCTTGTGTCATGCCGTGGAACCAACCCCCAAAACTAAAATAAGCTAGCGGTATGTCTTCTTGGAGCAGTGCCTGGATCGCCTGCGTGGATACTTGTACAGCTCCAAAAAGATTCAATTGCGATACGTCTTTCAATCGTATCTCCTGGATCTTCTTGTCCTTGTCCTTATCCTTGTCCCTTTCCTTGATCGTAAGGACCTGTCCACTTATGCCGACACTCATCCCTTGCGTATTCAAATAGACCGGTTTGGCTTCGTCCCTGACGGTAACGAGCTGCCGGATGGGTTTTTCCTCTTCATCCTCGGTTTGATCGATTTGAACGACCTGCGGCAATCCGACTTCGAATAGCAGCGGTTGACGAAGTCCCTCGCTGTCACCGGAATCATGTCGAACGCAGCGGCTAGTCTCATCGGGCAAGCAGATAGAGACCAACGAGCATCGAGGGCATTTGGGGCTATCGACAAGAGGTGGTGGTGCGACCAAACGGCTACTGAGCTCGTTGGCCTCCGAAATCGCCGTGCGGGTCTGTTCGATCAGTTCGCTGTCGATGGCGATGCGAACGCGCTGGCGGGTTTCCCAAAAGAAGATGACCGCTTCGGTGCATTCGTAGCCGTTTTCGCGAAGCACTAGGGCTTGGACGCATACTTGCACGCGTTCTGGATCCCACGCGTCGAGTGTACCATCTGGTAGTTTGCGAGGCGCGCCTCGTTTGTAATCGACCGGAGTGGCGAGATTTCCTTGGACCTCGATCAAATCCATCTTGGCGATAATTCCAAACGAGTCGCTTGAGAGAGTCACGCTTCTGGCGTGTATCCGTTCATGGTCTTGGGTCGATTCTGCGGCGGGGAGTTCATCGGTTTTCTGATCGACGCGCCGATGTTTGGCGACCCCCTCGATGGTGTCGGCATTGTGGGTGAACAAGCCGTCGACGTGTTCAAGGTAGAACAGACGTGGGCAATAGACGAACTCGTTGAGCATCCGTGCGGGCAGATACTCACGGTCTTCTTCGGGGTTCGAGGAGTTTGATGCAGAATCGATGCATTGGGACATGGCGCAGGGCTTTTTGGGGGGCGGGGGTAGGAGGGGAGAGTTAGACGACCACGCAGGCCGCATCGATGTTGGAGTAAGGAAGCCCGATCGAGTCGATGACCCGTTCGCCGCGTCCGTCGCTTGGCCCTAGGTCGACGAAGAGGACTTGGTCGAGATCGTGGTGGATGATTTGGCTAAGTTTTTCGGTGAGGATCGTTTTTTCCGTATCGGTCAATTGGCATTCGAAAACGCT
>JAPLNM010000018.1 GCA_026692845.1 Planctomycetota bacterium
AGGATCTGCTCCCTTCCATTCCGACTTTGGAACTATGCGATAAACCTTCGCCGCACGACGCGGCGAAATCCCCGTGCAGGATGCCTTCAAACTTCGTTAGCTATGAGACCGTAGATTCCACTTGCCGGTGAACCAAAACATTTTCGCGGTTTAACGAAGTAACAACAAATCAGTTAAGCCACACACACGGAGGGTTTCAGGTGAAGATAAGTTTCGCAAAACGTATCGATGCACGCAAGAAGCAAATCCTGAAAAGACTCGAAACCGCAAGAGAGAATCGATTCTCTCGTTGTACCTCGAATCCGAATCCCGTTCTCGCTTCGAATTCAGTCAAATACGAACTCGCTGATCGCGCTCAGGCCATCAGGCTTACTGGCGCACCCGAAACCACGGAAGCATGACATAACGATGTGAGGATTTATTTCCGTGTGTTCGGTGTATTCTGTGGTTAAGAAAAACGGGATAGCGACTCAGCCCCAGGATCACTTGCCAGACCGGATTGGCCTTCTTCATCAGCTTGTCGACCGCATCGTGCATGAACTGCCGTGCGAATTGGATCCGTTTGTGGATCGTCGTCGTGGCCATCCCCTTGGCTTTGAGTCGTAAGGTAACGTTGGGCTAAGAATTTCAAGCTAGCGAAGCTACGTTCCACTCTGCCGTATCTTTAAACTCCCCAACACCGCCGCCACACTGACGGCCGTTTCGACACGAAGGATCCGTTCCCCTAGATCCAACAACAAGACACCTAGCTCGAGTGCCTCGGAAACCTCTCCTGCAGTAAAACCTCCTTCGGGACCTACCGCAAATACCATCCGCGTCCTCGATCCACTACAAGAGTCGTCAAGGGAGCGATCCTCGGCCAGCCATCGATCGCGTTGGACGATTCGCCCTCTGGAGGCTGGATCCTCCAGGAGCGACTGCGGATGAAGCATCCAAAGACTCGACTCCTGGCATTGAACCGATCTTGCGAGCCAATCCCTTAAACCGCAGCACGGATCGATCCGCATGAGCCGATTGCGTTGAGACTGCTTGCAGGCCTCGACCATGTAGCGTTTTAGTTTCTCGATCCCATCGGCATCGAGTTTCGATACACTCCGGTGGGTATCGATCGGGGTGAGTCGATCGACTCCAAGCTCGACGAGCTTTTCAATCACATTCCTCTGCCGATCCCCTTTGGGCATCCCGATGGCAAAGTGCAATCGATCTTCGTGATCGCGAGGAGCAAAGGTTCGAGTTTGATAATTCACCCCAACGGTTTTTTTATCGACAGCCTCTAGCGTCCCATGGGATTCATGCCCAAGGCCATCGAAGACAACGCATCGATCACCGATCTGCAAGCGAAGGACCCGTGCGGCGTGGTGCGATTCAGATTCACCGAGCCATACGGTTCCATGCTCTTCGAGTCGGTCGACCAGGAAACGCGGAAGTCCCATGATTAGACCCCATCGGATTGGGGCTCGGGTTTGATTCGGAACAATAAAACATAAATGGCCGGTAGGTTGATCAACGTCAGGAACGTTGCGATCGAGAGTCCCCCCATGATGGCCATGGCCATCGGCCCCCAGAAGACGCTCGAGGTCAGCGGAATCATCGCCAAGATCGCTGTAGCGGCTGTGAGTATCACCGGCCTGGCGCGTCGGACCGACGATTCGATGACCGCTTGCCATGGACTGAGCCCCTGGCGGATGTCTTGCTCGATCTGATCGACCAGAATCACTGAGTTTCTCATATCCATACCGGCCAAGGCGATCACACCCAGAAGTGCGACGAAACCAAACGGTGCATTGAAAATATGCAGCGAGGCGACAGCGCCGATAACCCCCAAAGGAGCAATTCCGAAGATGAGTAACATCTTGCGAAAGTTTTGAACTTGGGCCATCAGCAACGTGAGCATCGCAAGGATCATGATCGGAAACATCTCGAACAGCGCTCCGTTGGCTTTGTTGCTCTCTTCGATGCTACCCCCTAAATCGATGCGATATCCTGGGGGCAGCTCCGATCGCAGGGTAGCAAGCTCCCGGTCGATCTGCTTGCTCACGTCCGGGGCTTGGACCCCATCGACGATATCGCAACGCACCGAGAGGATCTGTTCTTGATTGCGTTGCCAGACGATGGGGTTTTCCTGGGCGAATTCCAATTGTCCGATCTGTTGCAAAGGGACGCTTTTGCCCCCGAGCGTAAAGAGGGTAATGTCCTGGAACTGGTCCAAGTCCAATCGTTCCTCGTCGACGGCTCTGGCAACGACCGGCAGTGTTTCGGTCCCCTCGCGATAAAACGAGACGGTCGATCCGCTCAAGAGCGTTTGAAGCCCCAACTCGATTTCCTGGGGCGAAAGCCCCAAAAGCCGCGCTCGGTCCTGATCGATTTTGACTTGGATGGTCTTGGCTGGCTCTTCATATTCGAGGTTGACGTCGACAGCCGATGGATTCCGACGCATGATCTCGCGGACTTTGTCGGCAAGTTGCCGAACCACTTTTTGATCGGGACCGACAATCCGGAATTGAACTGGATATCCGACTGGAGGGCCAAAGTCCAGGCGAAGCACTCGCATGGAAGCCGAGCTGAACTCTGGATCGCTGCGAAAGGTCTCTTGGAGCGATCGGCGAAGCCGCTCGCGAGATGCGATGCTCGAGGTTTGAATGACGATCTTGCCGAAACTTGGGTTCGGAAGATCCGGATTCAACGCCAGAAAGAAACGGGCTGCTCCTGCCCCCACATAAGACGTGTAGTATTGAACATCTCCAGCCAGCGCCATATCTATGCGATCTATGCGCGATGGACCTGAGGATGAATTCCCTGCCATAAGGGCCCCTGCCAAGGCCGATGGCTCAGAATGCTCGGGAGTCTTTCCAGGGGAGGCAACCCAAGGCTCGAGTTTCGCTTCGATCTTCGAGAGCATTTGCGATGTCGCTCCGATCGATGAGCCTTCGTTCATTCGCACATCGACCAATAGCTCGGGCCTGGAGGATTGTGGGAAAAATTGTTGCTGCAGTTGAGACATCCCGTAAAGTGCAACGAGGAACAGGCCGAAGGTCGTCGCAATGACCAGCCAGGGCCGAACCACTGCGGATCGAATCATCCGACGCAGCACGCGATGAAAAGGGGTATCAAACACGTGATGATCGTCATGGCTAGTTCCAGATCCGGAGCCTGAGCTTGGAGGATTGGGTAACAACCTCATCCCCAACAAGGGAGTGAAAAGCACAGCGACGATCCACGAACAGATCAGCGTGATCAAGACGACCCAAAAAATCCCGCTGGCGTATTCGCCTGAGGTCGAGCGGGCAAAGCCCACCGGAACAAATCCCGCCACGGTGATCAGAGTCCCAGAGAACATCGGGAACGCAGTGCTAGTCCAAGCAAAGGTGGCCGCGTCGAGCCGACTCCAACCTTGCTCCATCTTCACGGCCATCATCTCCACAGCGATGATTGCATCGTCGACTAAAAGCCCTAGGGATAGGATCAAAGCCCCTAAGGTGATGCGATCGAGATTCATCCCCATGCTGTGCATGATCACCAGGGACATCGAAAGGACCAGAGGGACGCTCAAGGCCACGACGATACCGGTCCGAAGTCCCAAGCTTAAAAATGACACGATCAAGACAATGATCAAGGCTTCGAAAAAAGTGTTTAAGAACTCACCGACCGACGCTTCGACGACCCGCGGCTGAAACGCGATGGTGTCGATTTGAACTCCCGAGGGGACTTCTCGGCGAACCAATTCCAATTCATGAATTAACGATTTTCCGAGCTCTAGGACGTTGCCTCCTTTGCGCATGACCACCCCGAGTCCAACGGCGGGTTTGCCATTGAACCGAATCAGAAAGGACGCAGGGGTCTCGTAGCTTCGAGTGACCTTGGCCACGTCCCCCAAACGAAACACGCGGCCCGAGGCTTCGAGCGGTACGGCTTCGATCTGTTGAATTCCTTCAAAATTTCTGTCCACACGCACATGGATGCGATCCTCGGAGGTGTCGATCGATCCGGATCGAAGCATCACGTTTTGGCGAGCGATGCTATCGAAGATCTGCTGGGGAGTGATCCCCAGAGTAGCGAGTTTGCGATGGGAGAATTCCAGGAGGATTTGCTCCTGTTGATTCCCTAGTAGATCGACCTTCTCGACATCGTTGACCTTTAGAAGCCGCTTGCGAGCCTCCTGGCTCATCCTTTTGAGTTCTGCCAGCGAATAATCGTCTCCAGTAAATGCGTAGACAGCGCTGTAGACATCCCCGTACTCGTCGTCGACGGTCGGACCGATCAAGCTTGATGGCAACTCCCCACGAATGTCGTCGAGTTTTTTGCGAACTTGATACCATGTATCTGCAACATCCCGGCCGCGCACCGAGTCCTTGAGCTGCACGAGGGTCATCATCCGGTCGGCGATGCAGTAGGTCAGCAGAAAGTCGAGTTTGGGAGTTTCCCTGAGTTTGTCTTCGATGCGCCGAGCGACGTAGCGCTGCATCTCGTCGGCTGTAGCCCCTGGCCAAACCGCCCCGACGAGGACTGTCTTGATCGCAAACGTGGGGTCTTCGGCTCTCCCCATCTTCCAATAGGCGGCCAGGCCCGCAATGCTGCTGGCGATCATCAGAAACCAAACAAACGCGGGATGGGTCACCGCCCAACGTGAGAGGTTCCATCTGAAATTGCTCTGAAGCAATTGGCTGCGATCCGAGTCGTGGTCTTCAGGTCTTAGCATCGTGGTTGTTGGGCTTGCACTAGTCCAAGGGCCTATAAGCTCTGTTTAGAAATCTGTTTAGAAATCCGTTTAGAAATCGCACTACGGGTTGTCCTGCCAAACGCGAACGCGGCACTGCGAATCGATTCGCTGGACCCCAGCGCTGACGATTAGGTCGCCGGGCCGCAAGGCACCCAGGACCGATGCACACTGGTTACCGTATTTGAGAATCTTGACCGAGACGGCTTGCACCTGGCCTTGTTCGCCGATTTTCCAGACGATCGGAGTGGATTGCGATTGGGCGATTGCCCCCATCGGGACCAAGAAGCCTTGGTCCTCCTGACGATCGATCACTACGTTGGCACTCATTCCAATAGCGAGATCCACGGGGGGATCGACCAGGGTGAATCTCGCATCGTAGGTCCTCGATGACGGGTCGGCGATCGGCGAGATCTCGCGCAGTGTGCACGCGACTTTGATTCCGGGGATCGACCAGAATTCGACGAATGCTTTGTTGTTTTGAACCGAAGGTTGCATCGATTCGGGAATACTCACGGCCGCTTCGAGTTCGTTGCCATGGACCCACTGAAGCACACTTTGGCCGGGGGTAATGACTTGTCCTACCTCGGCCATCAATTGGGTGACCAGTCCGTCTTGATCGGTCGTGAGTTCTGAGTATTGACGCTGGTTTTTAGCGAGCGTCTCGCGGTTGCTGGCGGCTTGCAAACGAGACCTTGCGGTGTCGCGGGCTGCGACGGCTAGATCATGATCGGATTGACTTGTAGAACGGGTTTTGATCAAGTCCGCCAAGCGTTGCTCCTCGGCCTCGATCTGCACGAGTTGCGATCTAGCGGCGGCCAAGTCGGCTTGGGCGACCTGAAGCTGCAAGTCAAAGTCGGTCGGATCGAGTCGGAAGAGGATCTGGCCTTTTTTGACGTGCTGTCCGACTTCGACGAACCTCTCGACGATCTTTCCTGCCACTCGAAACCCCAAGAGGCTTTGGTAGCGGGCTTGAAGCGTTCCGGAAAAAGAACGTTGCCCAGAAAGCGTCAGGCTAGGGTCGGGAATTTGGTAGGCTCGAACCAACAGCTCGGTTCCGTTTTGCAAACCCGTAGTGACCGGATTTAGCGAGCCGAGGGGCTCGGCGGTTTTGTGCGAAAACAGCATGAAACCAGCCAGCAACGCCAAAAGCATTCCTGCAGCAGTCCATCGCATCCAACGACTCTCGATGATTCCGCTGGGACCAGGCGCAAGTTCTTTCGAATCGTACAAATCGCCGTAGACGAACTCGCGGGGCTCTGCTGGGGAATCGGCATCCTGGTTCAAAGGAAGCAGTTGGCTCATCGGTGCTCTCGCTGAATTTGTTCGAATTGAGGATAGAACTCGGCGGAAATCTCGTCGACCATCTCCAAATACTCGTCGACGGTGTGAATCGGTTGCCAGTCGAACCCGTTGAGCAACCGACAGCAATGAATCCTGGTCGATCGGATCGGATCGATGATGCCGAGGGCTCGGAGCGAGGGGCTGCTGGCCGTGAGGATTTGGGATCCAAAAGTGATCGCCCAAAGACCAAAAACCATTTCCTCCGGGGACATCCGCTCGACGGTCGGCAAGTCCCCGAGCGTTTGGCCCTCGCGGACCAACTCGCTGACGATTTGCATGCACCCAGCCTCGCAGTTGCGAATCAGCGTTTGGCAATCGGCCGAGGATTTATTCCAGATGTTCGATTGTCGCATCCACTGCTCGACCTGAAACTCCTCGGCGCAGCGTTGCGTGTAAAACTCGCTGGCCAGCCCTATGGTCATCAAACGCATTCGCGCGGGCCTGAGTCCGCTGGCGGCCTTTTCGAAGAGCTTGTGTCTCAGTCGCATCGCCTCGTGGGCCAGCGACAAGACAATCTCCTCTTTGTTCGAGAAGTGGCCATAGATGGTCCCTTTGGCATACTGCATCCGCGAGGCGACGCGATCCATCGTCAAGGCTTGGATCCCTTCGGCTAGCAAAATGGGCTTGGCCACGCGCAGGATCTCCCGCGTGCGCTCCTGAATTTCCCGCTGTTTGCGTGTAAGTTCGACCATTGCGTCAATTATTGACGTCGCGTCAGATTTAACAAGTTCCAAATTGGCCAAGATTGTCCACAAAACAGAGAATACGTCTTGGGATTTCTGGGGTATAAAAAGGGGATCAGGCCTTATCCATGGGATCCTCGGTTCGCCTAACGATTCTGGTCGGCAATTGCTTGATTCAAAACATTCGCTTTATTCAGGGGTTTTCTGCGATGAAACGTCCGTCCTATCCTGCTTTTCATGGCTGGCCCCAAGTTCTCTTGGGCGCGTTGTTCTTTGCCTCGGCAAGTGGGTCTGTTTTTCCGACAAGCGGTGCGCTAGGCCAGGAGACCAAGGAATCAACCGGCAAGGAGACCAAGGCCCAATCGGAAGAAAAGTCCCCCCTGTTCATGCGGGTAAGCCAGACCGATGCTGGTCAGCCCCAAGCTTTGGAATGTGCCGTAGCGAAGTACAAAATCGCCTCGGGGCCTTATGCTGGCGCGGTCGTCGACCTGATCGGAGCGGTGCATGTTGGAGAAAAATCGTACTATCAGCGTCTCAATAGCATGTTCAAGTCTTACGAAGCGATCCTTTATGAGCTGGTAGCCGAGTCGACCGACAAGCCCCAAAAATCCGAGCGTCGTCGCGGCGGCAATCCGATCAGTTCGATCCAAACAGGGATGAAAGATGCTCTGAAACTTTCGTTTCAGCTCGAAGAAATCGATTATCGAGCCAAAAACTTCGTCCATGCCGATATGAATCCGAGCGAATTCAGCGATGACATGGCCAAGCGAAACGATGGGCTCTTGAGCATGGCCGCCCGACTCATGGGGGCAGGGTTCGCCTTGCAAGGCTCCAAAAAGAGCAACGATTCGCAGGCCGAGATGACGGCCGCGATGCTCAGCCGAAATCCATTGCGCATGAGGCGAGCGATGGCCAATCAATTCGAATCGCTGGACAATCAGATGGTTGGGATTGCGGATAAAGACGGAAAGAGTACCCTTCTGACCGAGCGGAACGCCAAAGCGTTTTCGGTGCTCGAGGAGCAGCTCAAGGCTGGCAAACGCAAGCTGGGTGTCTTCTACGGAGCAGGGCACTTTCCCGACATGCACGAACGTTTGATCAAGGACTTTGGTGCAGAACTCGTCGAAACCGATTGGGTTGAGGCGTGGAACCTACGCACCGATGCAATCAAGTAATCGTGAGCCGTCGAGGCCTCCGCTGATCCCCTTTAACGATCCATGGTCTTTCGATGGCTATTCCTCGCGTTGCAATTGTTGGCCGACCCAATGTCGGCAAAAGTTCGATCTTTAATTGGCTCGATGGTCGCCGCCTCGCGATCGTCGAAGACTTTGCCGGGGTGACCCGAGATCGCCTTGCGACCCTGATCGAACATGAAGGTCGCCACTTCGAATTGGTCGATACCGGAGGAATCGGTATCGAGGACGTCGACAACCTGACCGATCAAGTCGAAATGCAGATCCTTACGGCCATCGAAGAAGCCGACGTGCTGCTCTTTGTCGTCGACTCTCGCAGCGGATTGGTCCCCCTGGACTCCGAAGTGGCCAATCGACTCCGAAAAGTCAACAAACCGATTTTGCTTGTTGCCAACAAAACCGACAGCCAAGCCCAAGACTCCAACGCCGACGAATTCCATCGCCTCGGATACGGCGATCTGATGCGCGTGAGTGTTCAGCAGAATCGATACAAGTCCGATCTGCTAGCCTGGATCATCGAGCACTTACCTGAATTCGACGCGTCGGCCGAGGAAATCGACCCCCCGACGATGAAGGTCGCTATCGTCGGTCGACGAAACGTAGGCAAAAGTACCTTCGTCAATACGCTAGTCAACGAGGAACGATGCATCGTCAGCGAAGTCCCAGGCACGACTCGCGATAGCGTCGATGTGATGTTCGAACTCGATGCCCACAAATTCATGGCCATCGATACCCCAGGGCTACGCCGAAGCAAAAGCGTCAAAACCAACATCGATTGGTATGGAACCCACCGTGCCCAACGCAGCATCCGACGCGCCGACGTGGTGCTCCTGTTCTTCGATTGCACCGAGCAGATGAGCAAAGTCGATAAACAACTCGCTCACTACATCCACGATGAGTTCAAACCCTGCATTTTCGTGATCAACAAATGGGACAAGCTCACCGGCCAAATCCCCACCGAGCGCTGGGTCGAGTACGTCCGCGAGAACTTTCCGACGATGGCCTACTGCCCGATCGCTTTTGTCACCGGACAAACAGGCAAAAACGTCAAAACCCTCCTGAACCATGCTCAAATGCTCTTCAAGCAGTCGAAGGAACGGATCCCGACAAGCATGCTCAATAAGCTCGTTCAAGCCGCCCTGGAAAGGCATGAACCCCCACTCTACCAACTCAATCGCCCCAAGATCTACTGCGCGACCCAAGTCGCTTCGCAACCCCCTACCATCGTTCTGGTTTGCAACCAGCCTCAAGGCTTCACAAACCAATACCGGAGGTACCTGCTGAACTTCCTCAGAGACCATCTCCCGTTTGGCGAAATTCCAATCAAACTCTTTCTGCAGCCTCGCAAAAGAGATGATGAACGGGATGAAATCCAAACCCATCAACGTCCAAGTCGCAACGCCAAGGCCGGCGAGCAATGGGAAGGGGCCTTCGACGACCAAGAACTCGGGACGGGCTCCTACGGCGATTCGGGCTTCGAAGACGTCGATCTCGAAGATGCCGATCTTGAAGAAGATGAGCTTGAAGAAGATGAGCTTGAGGATGATGAGCTTGAGGATGATGAGCTTGAGGATGATGAGCTTGAGGATGATGAGCTTGAGGATGATGAGCTCGAAGAGGATGAGCTTGAGGATGATGAGCTTGAGGATGATGAGCTTGAGGATGATGAGCTCGAAGAGGATGAGCTCGAAGAGGATGAGCGTGAAGAGGATCAAGCCATCGAAAATCCCAAGAAAAAGACTGACGGCACCCCAGAGTAAGACGCAAAGGAGTAGGTTCCATGTCCGCAGTCGCTGGACTCAAGATCGGATACGTCGGCTTGGGGAATATGGGAATGCCCGGCGCAGGGCATCTCTTCCGAGCCGGTGCGAATCTCAAGGTCTGGAATCGATCCGAAGGCCCTGCGATCGAGGCGCAGAAGGCTGGGTTAGCCCGAGCCTGTTCGCTCCAAGAACTGGCCGAACATGCCACGGGGGGAATCCTTTGCTTGAACCTCGCAAATACCCAAGCCGTCGAGTCGGTCGTGTTTGGACTCGGTGGCCTTGCGCAGTTCTGCGATCGGGAAACCCTATTCATCGACTTTGGAACCTCTAGTGTTCTTTCTACCAAAGAATTCGCAAAACGATTGCGCTGGGTAGACGCTCCCGTCAGCGGTGGGCAAACCGGGGCTCAAGCGGCGACGTTGTCGATCATGGCCGGCGGGGAACCTCAGAACTTCGAGCAGGCCCTACCAGTCCTGGAAACCGTCGGAAAACGCATCACCCACCTCGGGCCCGCTGGCTCAGGTCAAGTCGCGAAACTTGCCAATCAATTGATTGTCGCTCAAACCATCGATGCGGTGGCCCAAGCCATCCGGCTAGCCGAACTCGCCGGTGTCGATCCGAATCTACTCCGCGATGCACTGCTGGGCGGCTTTGCAGAAAGCCGAATCCTGCAGCTTCATGGCGACCGCATGATCCGTAGAGACTTTCAGCCTGGAGGAAGGTCCGAACTGCAACTCAAAGATGTGCGACTGATCTGCGAATTGGCCGAAGATGTCGGACTGCAATCCGAAACGCTCGAGCATTGCCGCAAGCAATGGGAACGGCTTGTCCATCAGCTCGGCTTCGGGCAACTTGACCACTCGGGATTGTTCAAGCTCTACGAATAACGGCCCGAGAACCACTATACTGGAACGCTCTTCCAGGAAATCTCGGGACGATCGACCATGAAAAAAAACGCAATTCGTATTTTGGCTTTGCTGTTTTGCATCGGCGTGGCGATCGACGCGATCCCCGAATCCTACTCGTGGGCCTCGGGCTTGAAGGCTTGGGTCCATCCGACCCTGAGGTCACTTGGGCTCTCCCAAGGAGATTGGCCCTTGTTTGCCCCCAATCCCGTGATCAATAACGGAGTTCTTGTCGCGGAAGTGACCGATGCTGCGGGCAAGCCCGGGACCTGGACGTCCATCGACTGGCAAACCGCTTCGGTGTGGACCAAGTTCCACCGGTTTCGACATATGAACTACTTGCAGCGACTGCCTCATAACCACTTGGCCGCAAACGATTTTGCTGACTATCTCCTCGTTTCGATCCCTGCGCGTGAGTCGGCAGTTGGCAGCGTCCGATGGGGGCCGGAGAATCAAATGCTCGATCCTGCGCCTCTGGAGTCCCCCATGCGCGATATCAAGCTTTACCACTATCGCAACACCATGGTAATCGAGCAAGGCCAGGAGCTTCCGGGATTGGATCAAACCCAATGGAGCACTCAGATTCGTTTCCTCATTCGACGTGAGGCGAAACCATGATTGGACTTGCCCAAGCATGGCTCCGAAGGTTGGATCGATTCTTATTCGAGTCTTGCGATCCTCAATTGGCACCGATCCTGCGCATCGGCTTTGCACTGCTCGTGTCGATTCAAACCTTGGTCGTCTGGCCCGATGCGGCTTATTGGTACTGCGACTCGGGAGTCTTGCGAAGCCAGACGGCCGCACAAATCCTTGGGCCTCGAGCTTGGTCCCTTTTGAACTGGCTACCGAGCGAGCCTTGGGCCGCTCGTTTGGGACTCCTATGCCTGGGGCTCCATAGCTTGCTGATGCTCCTAGGTTTTTACTCTCGTTTCCAAGTCGCAGCGATCTTTGTCTGGTTGGTCTCGTTTCAGAATCGCAATCCCCTGATCACCGACGGCGAAGACACCGTCTTTCGTATCTTAGCGTTTCTGTTGATCTGGCTCCCGTTGGATGCACGGTGGTCGGTCCGCTCGCTCGCAGGTTCGAAAAGTGCCGGCCAAGCTCCCTCGTCAAAGGACGCTTGGGCACTGCGCTTGATCCAATTCCAAATGACGGTCATCTATGCGTCGACGGCGTTGTGCAAGATGGAAGGTGAGACATGGCAGAATGGTTCTGCCGTGTGGTATGTCTCACGCATGACCGATAACTTCGGTAGATGGATCTCGCCCGAATGGTTCGATTGGCCCTGGGTCAGTCCACTTGCGACATGGGGGACGCTGGCCGTTGAAGCCGTCTTGCCAATCGGATTGTGGATCCCCAAGACCCGTTGGGTAACGATCGTTCTTGCCGTCCTAATGCACTTGGGAATCGAAGGCTCGATGAACCTATTCCTGTTTCAATGGATCATGCTCTTGGGATTGATCTCATTTGCAGGCAGGTCCAAGGTCGAGCTTTAGAGTTCCGATTCGGCCTTGCGATGCAGATAAGCTTCCCGGCGATAGAGGAACGTCGGCAAAGCGAAGCAGATTCCGACCAAGAAGATCGCAGCGAAATGCCAAGCAAACCCGCCGATCCCTAACCGCTTCGACTCGTGCGCCATCCAAATCGTGCAGGCCGTCGCAGTGAGCATCAAGTCCCAACTGAAGCCGGAGATCACCCAGGTTGCAAACGGTGCGGCAAAGAACTCAGGCCAAGCCTGCTGACCGGCCCTGGTAAAATGGAGCCCGAAGCAAACCATCGGCAGGATCAATCCAGCCAAGGCCAAAATCGCATAAACGTGTCGAATACCCACGGACGAGTCCCTTTCGAGCAAACGGTTCGGGTCCACGGTTCGGGCCCACGGTTCAGGTCAGTACCCGACAACAGCGACCGCAACTGCTCAATCACTGAATTACTGAATTACTGAATTAGCTGCCAAAAAGTTCCATTCTCGCTTGTCCTTTGCCGTCTTCGGTGACATAGAACGGCCTGCGTTCGACGTCGAAAACGGTTTTTGGACTGACCCCGAGTGCGGTAAGCAAGGTTGCGTGCAGGTCGGTCACACCGATGGGGTTTTCGACGGCGATGCAAGGTCGCTCGGGGGCCGTTTTTCCGTAGAGGAACCCCTTCTTGACCCCACCGCCCCACATCACGACGCTCGATCCGGCCGTGAAGTGCCGATGCAATCCGTAATGCTTCATCTCCGTCATCTTGTCGACCTTCTCGGCCTGGTCGGCTGCGTTTGAACCGGGTTGGCCTTCCATGATCATGTCCCGGCTGAATTCACTTGCCAGGACCACCAGCGTACGATCGAGCAAACCTCGGGACTCCAGATCGAGAATCAATTGAGCGATCGGGCGATCGATCTCCGACTTCATCCTTCGAAGTGTCGTATGCCCGTCGGCGTGTGTGTCCCAGTGTAGGAATGGAACGTATTCGGTGGTAACCTCGACATAGCGCGCACCGGCTTCGACCAATCGGCGAGCGAGTAAGCAGCCGCGTCCAAAGCGGCCCGTGTCGTACTTTTCGTAACTCTCTTTGGGTTCCAGGGTGATATCAAAGGCTTCGCGTTCCTTGGATTCAAGCAATCGATAGGCTCCCTCCATTGAGCGGATCATCGAATCGCGATGGAAGTCGCTCATGGAATCGCGTTGGGGATGCGAGTCGGCGAGCTTACGGTAAAAACGATGCCGGTTTTGGAATCGTGCGAGTTCCATTCCCTTTGGGGGACGGACCGAGAGGGCCGCTTCCTCGGGGAAAGGCAAATTCATCGGCGCATATTCGCTTCCAAAGAAACCTGCGGTGGTGAAGGCTTTGAGTTCTTCTTGTTCCCCGACCCCTTCGAGCCTCTGGCCGATGTTGATAAACGGAGGGATCACCGGATTGTTTGGGCCAAGCACCTTGGCGACCCAAGCCCCGATGTGGGGACAGGCGACGGTTTGAGGGGGAACATAACCAGTGTGCCAGTGATACTGGTGTCGGGAATGCAAGATGCTACCCAAGTCTGGCTGGACGTGAGAACGGATCAAGGTGGCACGGTCCATGACCTTGGCGACATTCTCGAGTCCTTCGCTGATTCGGATATTGTCGACAGCCGTCGGAATCGACGGGAAGGTACTGATTACCTGCGCGACCGGCTTGCCTACCTCAAAGGGCTCGTAGTGCTTTGGGTCGAACGTATCTGGAGCCCCCATTCCACCCCCCATCCACAGCACGATGACCGCATCGGCTTTGGCTTTGGGATGGAGGATCTGGGTGCCATCGGACAGCGCATGGACGAGTCGAGGGCTACTGAGTCCGAGCGTCGCGGTCGCAGCGATCGAAAGTTGCTTGAGGAAATCGCGTCGAGCATGGGATCTCGGTGCGCTGGGGTCGACTTCAAAAGGGTGCATCATCGGTGCAATTCCATCGCTTGGGGATTCAAATTCGTTCCTACCATCGACATCGGTTAACGGACATACTGGAATTCAGGCAGCATCACAACCGACCACAAGATATCCTCGAGTTCGGTCCGTTCCAACGTTGGTCCAATCATTTCATCGATGGTCTGGAGCTCCTCGGTCCGAGGATGCCGACTCAGGGCGTGCATGTAGATTCGATCGATCAGTTCGCGTGTTGGAGCTTCACGGGTTGGAGTTTCACGGATTGTTTGGGCGTCTGCATTGAGCGATGCTCGGCGCGCATTCCAAAGATCGGCCCCGTGCGCGAGCCAATCGGCAAGCGTTTGGCCGTTGGACAAGTCCATCGCTTCGAGCGTCGTGAGTTCCGTCGGTCGCATGCTGACGATTTGGTCACGGTTGGGTCGCCCGAGGCTTCGCATCAGCGGATCGGCCTTGATCAACGAAGCGCGTACCATTGGCCCGTCGAGTGGTCCGCGAGCCAGTCCCATCGCGATTTCGTTTTGCAAACGTCCAGCCCATGGCCCATTGGCGACGACCGCCTTCTTCCAATCGCTGATCCCGTCGGCGAGCTTGCCTTGGGCATCGAGGGCCGAGGTGCTATACGTCCATCGGTCGGAGGAAGCGATCGAGACGGTCCCCTGCGGATCGATGAGTTTCATCTCGAAATACAACGCGGCCGGGTTCGGGCCGCTCCCGCCGTTGGTCGCTTCGACCAGGACGACGTTTTGGCCGACTCGCAGAGCCGAAATTGCGTCGAAGCTCTCTAGGCTTTCCCAGTTTTTGTCTTCGGCAATCAATCGCTCGTTGATCCACAGACGGTATTCGTTGTCGCAGGTGATCACGCCGAAGGCTTGGCTCGGAAGCTTGTCGAGCGTAAAGCTCTGCTTGAGTGCGATTTTCTCGCCAGCGGGAGGACCGCTTGGCGATTGGACGGTATCCGACCAGATCCATGCTCCAATGGGATCCGTAGGTTTTGGATTCCCAGCATCAAGCCCGATGGATTTGCCTCGCACAATGGGAGCATCGAACTTGCTCGGCGCCGCTCCGGTCAGTTGCCAGAGCGTATCGACAAACTGTTCGGCGGTCATCCTCCGTGCCCGGGGGCCTTGGTAGGCATAGGCCACCGAGGATTCCTTTTCCTCGAGCCGTTCGGACTCGGCTCGGTAAGCCTCCGAGGAGGCGATCGTAAAGAGTAGCTCCTTGAGGTTGTAGCCTTGATCGACAAAGTCGACGGCCAAGTGATCCAGCAGATCCTCGTTCCAAGGTTGAGTTTGCATCGCATCGGTGGGATGGACGATCCCGTGTCCCATCATGCGGTGCCAAAATCGGTTGACGATCGTTCTGGAAAATCGGCCGTTTTGAGGGTGGGTCATCAAGCCTGCGAGCTGCTTCAATCGCTCCGGTTGGGGTGCTTGGGCGTCGATATTTCCAAGCTCTTCAAAGAGCCAATTCGGACTTGCCGTTTGTCCAATCGGTTTATCGCACCGATGGATCTGCAGAGGGGTGTTTGAATAGACAGCGGCCAGTCCATAAGCGTCCTTGAGGGTCCAGCGATCGATGAAGCTATCGTGGCAAGAGGCGCATTTGAGGTTGATCCCAAGAAACGTTTGTCCGAGACTCTGCGCGAACTGAATTTCGACCGTTTGCCCTGCGCTGACTTCACCACGCCACCGGATGCCGTTTGCAAAACCGGCACTTTCGCCAGACGCTGGGGCGATCAGCTCCCGGGTCATCGCATCGTAAGGCTTGTTGTGAATCAAAGCCTCGTAAAGCCACTTGGAGATTTGCGTCCGCCCCCCGGTGATAAAGCCGGTTCCGGAGTAATCGTTTCGCAGTTGATCGTTCCAGAACGTCAGCCAATGCTCGGTGTACTCGAGATCCTTATTGAGCAAAGAGCGAATCAGTTTTGGACGCTTGTCAGCCGAAGGATCGGCGAGGAACTCTTCGGTCTGCTCGGGGGTGGGCAAGAGTCCAATCAGATCTAGGTACACGCGGCGAACAAAGGCCTCATCCTTGATCGAGCGGAGCGGTGCAAGCGACCGAGCGGCTCGGTCGGCATCGAGGATACGATCGATCGGATGGGTCCGATCAGGCGAACTCGGGGCAGGAAGCTCGGGGCGCCGAGGCAGCAGTGGAGGATCGTAGCTTTGGGCGCCAAACGAGAATCCTTGTTCCCAGGGTAGACCGGCCTGGACCCATTGCGCGACGTCGGCAATCTGCGATTCACTCAGCCCTGGACCCTCTGGGGGCATCCGCAGATCGGGATCCTTGGTACTGACCCTAGAGAGCAATTCGCTCATGGACTTGTCGTTGCTGAGCACCTCGGCGCCGGATTCGCCTCCGGCGAGCATCGATTCTCGCGAGTTTAGCGACAGGCCACCTTTCTTTTGATCCCCCGTATGGCACTCGGCGCAGTGTTTTTTCAAAACCGGCAGAATCTTGTGAGCGAAATCGAAAGGCTCCTGGCCGATCGCGGCGTTTGGCGTGAAGCCCAGCGTTAGCGTAAAGCCCAGCGTGAGCGTAAAGCCCAGCGTGAGCAAACAGCCCAGGGCAGTAGGCAGCAACAGAGCAAAAGGTCGGACGGTAATGGGTTTAAGCATTGGGTTGGCGGAAGCGTCGGATGTAGTTCAGCAGGAGTGGTTCGGGAGGAATAGTTCGAAAGCGATAGTCGCTCGCGTCGATAAGCAAGCGAGCTTGGACCTAAATCCTTTGGTGAATTATAGCACGAAGAGCGAGCTGACTACGACTAAATCAAACCCAAGGGACTTGCACCGGGAATCACCATGATCTTGCCGTCCCCCATGCGACCGGTCTTGCAGGTCGCCTCGAGCACTTCGAGCACCTCCTCGAGCCGCAGTGCATCGACCCAGATCGACAATTCCACCTTGGGCAAAAAAGCCAGCTCAAAATCGCTGCCCGAATAGCGATCGAGCATGTTCTTCTGACGCCCAAATCCTTTGACTTCGTGGATCAAAAGCGATTCGATCGGAGCGAGCTTCAGACTATCGAGCAAGGCCTCGACCAGATGGGGGCGGACAACCGCAAGAATCAGTTTCAACTTGCTTTCTTCTTGCATGATTCAACTCCTAGCGAACTGCTGAGTGACCTGAAGCTCCCTACAACCTGCCCAAAGGCCCCAATCTGAATCCCTATTGGATAAGCCTTCCGGCCTTTCCATTTCGAATTCCTGCGGCTAACATCTTACCATCGTTTCCTGCGGTTCGACACACTCTGCAACCGACCCGATTGCAACGAATCCAAATCTGCGACCACTCTTCTACGACGCTAGCCTCTCCGAGTCACCTGCCGTGCCTTACGCTCAGATCGGTCCCATCGCGGTCCACTTCCCCTCCGAAATCGAAACGGCCGAAGTGTGGGCAGCAGAACATCCTGAATGGCATATTGACGAACTGATCGAGAAAACGGGCATCCAGCAGCGATATATCGCCGCTCGCGACGAAACGGCCAGCGATTTGGCTTATCAAGCCTGCATCAAACTTTTTCAACAGCACAACATCGATCCGCAGTCGATCGACTACCTGATGCTGTGCACCCAATCGCCCGACTATCCGTTGCCCACAACGGCTTGCCTGCTCCAAGATCGCCTCGGAATGCGAACCAATACAGGCGCCCTGGACTTTAACCTCGGTTGCTCGGGCTTTGTCTACGGACTCGGACTTGCCGAAGGCCTCATCGCAAGCGGCCAGTGCAAACGGATCCTCTTGGTAACGGCCGAAACCTATACCAAGTTCATCGATTCAGACGATCGGGCTCTGCGCCCAATCTTCAGCGATGCGGCCGCAGCGACCCTGATCGAATGCGCACCGACTCCCACCCTTTTGGGTTTTGAGTTCGGTACCGATGGTAAGGGTGCCAATACGCTGATCGTCAACGACGGAGGATCCCGAAGTAGCGAGCAAGCGATCCAGCCCAAACGCCGCCGGCGTTGGAACAGCCGTTTGTACATGGATGGCCAGAGTTTGATGGATTTCTCCGTCGTGGCTATTCCCGATTTGGTCCGGAGCATTTTGTCCAAATCCCAGCTTTCACTCCCTGATATCCATCAACTCTTGATGCATCAAGCGACCCGCAAAATGCTCGAAATGCTTCAACAAGCCCTCCAGGTCGATGAAACAAAGCTGCCGATTCGATTGTCGGATCGCGGAAACACCGTCTCGTCGACCCTGCCAATCCTTATCGATGACCTGCGTCGCGAAGGGGTCATCCAGGCCAACCAAAACCATTTGCTTGTCGGATTCGGTGTTGGTTGGTCCTGGGCTGGCTGCGTTTGGAAAACCTAATGGTTATACTTACCCCCTAGCATGCGGTTGGACCCATAGGCTTCCTTGCTGTTCCAACTCCCATTGTCCAACGCGTGCATTCCATGCTGACCACCGTACGAGCACCGACCGAGCCACTCATGGTCACCAATGCGGTCGATTCGATACCAAAAAGCAATCTGAATCTCAGCGTCGGCGCGGTCGCTTATCTAAACACCAAGCCCCTGATTTATGACCTCGAAGACCGGTTAGAGGGCTTTGGGGAACTCCATTTGGCCCTCCCGAGTCAGTTGGCCACGCAAATGCAAAACAGGCTTTTGGACGTGGGTCTGATCCCCGTCGTAGAGTACCTGCGGAATCGCGATGACTATCGACTCATCAGCGATGCGGGGATCGCTTGCCGTGGTCCGGTCTGGTCGGTGCGAGTCTTGTTTCGGGTGCCGCCCGAAGAAGTCCGGTCGCTCGGGACCGATGAAGGGTCCCGAACCAGTGTTGCGTTGTCCCAGGTTCTCTTGGCAAGCCGCTTCGGTCGGCTCCCAGAACTCGTTGCGTTTCCGATCGACTCAGAGCCCAAAGATTGCCCGGCCGATGCGGTGCTTGTCATCGGCGATCGCGCGATGAACCCCGAGCGTTTCCGATCCGATTTCTTCCTCGACTGGGACCTCGGTCAGCAGTGGTACCTCGAGACCCGACTCCCATTTGTCTTTGCGATGTGGGTCGCCCGAAAGACCGACCCGGTCGATCCGCGAATCGTCGAATCGCTCGAGGCGAGCCGAGATGCCGGTTGCGAGAATGTCGAAGCGATCATCGCCAAGTACGCCAAGAGCTACGGCCTGAGCGATGCGGCCTGCAGAGAATACCTCACGCACTTCCTTCGTTTCCGAATTGGAAGCCTTGAACGTCAAGGCCTTGAAGAGTTTTCCCGCCGATGCACCCAGTTGGGGCTGGCTTGAAGTGGTACAATTCGCAGAAATTCCAAATTTCCACCCGGCAAAACATGATCGCAACATCCAACTCCAGCATCCGTTCGATTCTCGATAAAGCGGTTGCAGGCCAACGCATCTCCTGCCCCGAAGCGTTGGTGCTGCTCGAAAGCTCCGAACTCAGCGCCATCGGCCAAGCCGCACAGGCCGTGACCTCCCGACTGCACCCCGAAGGCTACCGAACCTACAACATCGATCGGAATATCAACTACACCAACATTTGTACTGCGGTTTGCGACTTCTGCGCCTTTTATCGAACTCCCAAAAGCGGCGAAGGCTATGTTCTGGATCGCCAAGAGCTGCTCGAAAAAATCCAGGAAACAGTCGATCTTGGGGGCAACCAAATCCTGATGCAAGGAGGCTTGCATCCGCATTTCAAACTCGAGTGGTACGAAGAGCTATTGGGCGATATCAAGTCCAGGTTCCCCGACGTAAATATCCATGGGTTTAGCCCGCCGGAACTTCATCATTTCACCAAAATAAACAAGCTGTCGATCGAGACGGTTTTAGAGCGGCTCAAGCAGGCTGGACTAGGAAGCATTCCCGGGGGCGGAGCTGAAATTCTCGTCGACCGAGTTCGCTCGGAAATTACCCGTGGTAAGGTGATGAGCGACGATTGGCTCAACGTCATGCGAGTGTGGCATCAAATGGGTGGGATCAGCTCTGCAACGATGATGTTTGGGCACGCAGAAACACTCGCCGAACGTATCGAGCACTTGGACCGACTCCGGAGTCTTCAGGACCAGACCAAGGGCTTCACGGCCTTCATCTGCTGGACCTTCCAACCTGAGAACACCCAGATGAGCCACATCCCTGCGACCGGCTCGTTCGAGTACCTCAAGACCCAGGCCGTGGCGAGATTGTTCCTGGATAATATTCCCAATATCCAAAGCAGTTGGGTCACTCAAGGGCTCAAGATCGGGCAACTGGCACTGCTTTTTGGGGCCAACGACATGGGGTCGCTGATGCTCGAGGAGAACGTCGTAGCCGAAGCCGGCACGGTGCACTTTCTGACACTCGACCAGATCCGCGCTGCGATCAGCGAACTGGGCTACGTCCCGCGTCAACGCGACGTATTCTACAAGCTCCTCGACGAATCGTTCGAACAAAAAGCGATCGAAGCCAACCGGGCAAAAAACCCGATTGAAAAGCCTTTAACGACGCTCGCGCCGTTGGTCGATAAGTAGTCGTCCAGGCAACTTAGCCGCAGGCAACTTAGCTGAGCATATTTTGAAGGCCCAGGACCGAATTCAGCGCGGCGAGAAATCCTTCGGGTTCCTTTTTCCAAGCCACTTCGGTGGCCGTCTGCGTGCGTAGGTCCTTGATCTGCACGAGCCCTTGATCGAGCTCGCGTGCTCCTGCGATCAAAGCGACTAAAAATCCACGCTGGTCAGCGTACTTCAGTTGCTGCCCGAGCTTCTTGGGTTCCGGATAGACTTCTGCGGATATTCCAGCCGAGCGAACCATCGCCGCGAGCGCAAAGTAATCGTTGATCCGATCGGGGTCAAAGAGTGGAATGAAAACATCTGCGGCCCTTGGGGACTCCTGAAAACGGTCGAGTTTTTCCAAGGCAGCCAGCAAGCGGTCCAAGCCCAGAGAGGCCCCGATGCCAGGAAGAGGTTGCTTGGTGAAAAGTCCAGTAAGGTTATCGTACCGACCGCCGCTGCAGACGCTCCCGATGCGCGGTAGTTCTAGCAAGGTGGTTTCGAAAATGATTCCCGTGTAGTAATCGAGTCCCCGAGCGATTGAGACATCGATTTCGAAACGCGAGGACGCAACGCCAGCGGCTTGCAAGGCGCGCGCCACGACCGATAGGCGTTCGATCCCTTGGCCGGCTAGTTCGTTGGTAGGAAGCATCGAAGCGAGGCTCGATAGAACCTCGTCGCAGGAGCCTTGGACCTGGGCGAACCTGAAGATCGCTTCGGTTTGCTCCGTCCCGATGCCGGCTTGGGCCAGCTCCTTGGAAACCCCTTCTGGACCGACCTTGTCGAGTTTGTCCAGGGCTCGAAGCACGGCCGTCGATTGCCCTTGGAGATCCAGGGTTTCGAGCAGACCCGTCAGGATCTGTCGATTGTTGATTCGGATGCGAAAGTCTTGGATGCCTATTTCCAGGAGCAGTTCATGGATGACCAGCGCCGTTTCGATATCCGAGACGACTCCCGTCGTACCGATCGTATCGAAATCGCATTGGACAAATTCGCGAAATCGACCGTCTTGAGGGTTTTCGCCTCGCCACACCGGCGCGATATGGTAGCGCTTGAATGGGACCCCCAGCTCATGGATGTGCTGGGCGACAAAGCGGGCCAAGGGGACCGTCAGATCGAACCGCATTCCCACTTGCCGCCCCCCCGCATCGGTGAAGTGGTACATCTGGCGATCGGTTTCCTCGGAGCCTTTGCCCGTGAGGATTTCGAGGTATTCCAGAGCCGGCGTATCGATCGGCAGGAAGCCGTAGCGGCGATAGACCCGCTTGGCGATTTCCATGAGTTTTTCCCTCTGGACCATTTTGGCAGGAAGGAAATCGCGAAACCCCTTGAGGGTCCGAGGTTCGATAAGTGGCATTTGGGATGGATTTTTCGGTTCGGGAGTTTCGGATTCGTGGGCCTTCGAGGCCGACGGCGATTATAGGAAAGAATCACCGAGAGGACCAAGCCTGTTTGGAAAAGCGATCCCACCGCCTCGCGTCGGGCTTGCCCCGGCGGAAGGCGGAACTAATAGCTACAAGCCGACCAAGCCGGTGCTCGTCTGCAAAACCCCTCCATGCCTTTAATTATTCCAAGAGTTTTTCGAACTACCCCAACTTAGACACCTGGTTTTTGAGAGTGCAACTGCTGCCCAAAAAGCGAGCACCTTTAAAACACCCCCTGTTTTGGGCAGTGCGCGATTTATGGGCAGTGCTATCAAATAGGCGTAAGTTATTGCCAGCATTGATGTTGCGACAAGGGGCTTGCCCGCTGCGGCAGTATTGTCTCGAGTCCGCCGGAAGGAGCCTTGGGATTCGCTGAGCGAGCGAAAGAGGGGAGCCGTCAAGGTGGAGGATCGGTTCCCGCGTACGGTCGGCGGGGGCTTGGTCGCTCTCGACCAGAACTGACCTTGTCATTTGCAGCCATCGCACCGAGAGGTGCCAGGAAGGTAATTTGTTATGAGCCAAGCAGCAAGCAACGGAATGTCGGATGCAGTATCGGCCGCAGGGGGAGAAAAGCTCGCAGCCGACATGGTTGTATTTCAATCGGTGGCCGACGAGCTACGCGCCAAGAAATGCAATTCTGCCAAGTTCGAAGACCGATGCCATTGGGTTCAGCAAGTCGCCGCTGAGCTTTTCGGCGTGGCTCCTGCTTGGACCGCCTTTTACCGTGAAACCCTCGGGGTCGACGGAATCGCTCATAGCATCTTCGCCGATCCCCACGAGTACCGCCAATACGAAGCGACCGAGTCGCACTGCAAGGTCTTGGAAATGCTGACCGTCTTGCGTTCTCGCGATCTGCCCGAGTGCGATCCGAGCGAGGTGCTCCGGATGATCACCGTTCGGATCCCAAAGAGCCTTCACGATCGGATTTGCAAGGAAGCCAACGAGCTGGACGTGAGCGTCAATAAGCTCTGCATTTCACGCTTGCTACAAAAAGTCGAAACTTCGATGTTGCCGGTTTCGGCTAAAAAAAGGCGAGGAAGACGTCCAGGTGCCCAGTACCACAAAATGCCCAGCAACGAGCTTCAAGCCTCCCTGCTCGCCGTAGTTGCCCCGGGATGCGAAACGGCCAGTTCAACTCGCTGATCGGAGTCTCTGTGGTATAATTGTCTTGTCGGGAGGCTAGGCAATCGCTCCTCGGACTGTTTCTTTGCGAAACGGCTCTCGGGGGGAGGAAAGTCCGGGCTCCAACGAGCAAGATGGTCGATAACGTCGACCGGTCGCAAGGCCAGGGAAAGTGCAACAGAAAGATACCGCCAGGGCCGCAAGGTTTTGGTAAGGGTGAAATGGTGGGGTAAGAGCCCACTAGGGGACGGGTGACTGTTCTCCTCGGCAAACCCCATCTGGAGCAAGATCCAACAGAGTGAGGCGCTCAGCGATGAGGGCCGCATCCGGCTCGTGATGCCAACACTCGGGTAGATCGCTTGAGCCGCCGAGCAATCGGCGGCCTAGATGAATGATTGCCCTTGGCGATCGAATCGCCATGACAGAACCCGGCTTACAAGCCTCCCGACTTTTTACCCCTTGCCGAGCCGATGGCATCCCCTAAAAAATCTCCCTCTTTAGGCCCCATCGACTTAGGCCCCATCGACACCCCGTTGACCTATGCGGTCTTGCTGGAGCTCTCGCTCGGACTCGCTGCGATCTTGCTCGGCGCATTCCTGGGTATCAACCCCCGCCAACACTTACCTGCTTGGTGGGATTTTACGGGGATCCTTAAAAGTTTCGGGATCGGGCTTACCGTCGGCTCGGTCCTGGCTCTTGGGATGGAGTTTGTCTCCAGGCTCCCGATCCGCTCGATTCAGAAACTCGATCGCGTGGTTCAGTCGCAGCTTCACATGCTGCTCGGACCGATGAGCATCCCGGAATTGGTCCTTTTATCGCTCAGCGCCGGGATCGGCGAGGAGTTGCTCTTCCGAGGGTTGATTCAAGGCTGGTGGATGTCGCTTTCCGAAACCCAAACGTCTTTAGAGGCGCTGCCTGGGATATTGCTATCGGCCGTCTGCTTTGGCTTTGCGCATCCTTTGAGTAAAGCCTATATCGCCATTGCCACTTTGGCCGGCATTTTGTTTGCCGTCCTGTACTGGGCGACCCGCGATTTGCTCGCGTGTGTCTTGGCGCATGCAATCTACGATGCGATCATTTGCGTCTATTGGAAATGGACCCAAGCACAACTCGAGCGGAAGAATCGAACCGATGTTTAGCGATATTTTCCCCGATCCGACGATGCTGTTCCGTTTCAAGATCGATGTGCAACGATTGCAAAACCAAGTCGTCGACTTCGCAGACGTCGATCGCTGGGGTTTGGACAGCCGGCATCGGATGCCACCGATCGAACGCCTAGGCGCAGAGCAAACCCCGATCGAGGCCAAACTCGCTTGGAACGAACAAGGCCTATTTCTGCAAATCGAAATGACGATCTGCGACGGGTATCCTGTCGATCTTTCCGAAAGGAACCATTCGGTTGGATTGATGGTCAACACGCGCTACAACCGCAAGATACAAAAGGAAAACGCCTTTTGTTCGACCTTCAATTTTTTCCGGGAACCGACCTTTCGGCGCACTTGGTATGCCGATCCTAAGAGCAACGCCGAACGCCTGATAGCGGGTGTGCTCAGCCCCCGACAATACAGGGAGCAAACCGAAGATCCCAATCAAGCTGCGATCGTCGGTTGGGCCCGTGCATCGACGAACACGTTGACTTCGTGGATTCGCATCAGTCCTCAAGTCTTGCATGAATATAGGCCGGATGAGTTTCCCGACATCGGGCTTTACTTTCGCTGCCGGGTTTCGCTTCCCTACGTTGCTCCAGGCCAATTGGGATTGCGTCACGAAGCGAGTATGGTCCACCGTCAAAAATTATCCGAGAGGGAGTCCCCAAGTCTCTATACCCATTGCCGATTGATCTAAAAACTCCAGACCCGAGAGATGCTTTCCTGACTGCCATCTGCCTGACTTTACGCGAGACGAACCGAACCGCAGGACTGCATGTCGATGCCACTGCGCTGTCCTTGGATCGCTTGCGCGATTGTTCGAAACCACAAATCGCCCAAATCGTACTGGATTCGAACCTCGGACGGATCTGTCTGGGGGATCTATTCGCAATCGACCTGGATTCATCCCCTAGCGATCCAGCGACCCAAGACCAATCCTGGAGCGGCGATGCGCTGATCCTGCGCGGTTGCTTGCGAAATTTTCGAGGGCTTTGCGCTTCGACCGCTTCGGGGACTACCGTCATCCTGGGTGATGTGGGGGACGATTTTGCTCGGAGCCAACGCGGTGGCGTCCTTATCGTCGATGGCTCGGTCGGCCGTAGGGCATTGGCCGACAAACGCGATGGTTTGGCCTTGATTGGAGCCGATGCCGGTGAGCGCTTGGGTTGCCCCTTGCCCGGGAAACTCCAGGGTATCCAGGGTGGTGATTCGATCGTGCTGGGGAATCTCGGCGAGCGTGCTTGCCAGCGAATGCGGCGCGGCAGTCTGTGCGTTGCAGGAAACGTCGGCAACCATCTGGCGGATCATTGGATCGCCGGAACCATTTTGGCGATGGGACAGGTTGGTCCTCATTTCGGTACGCAAATGCGTCGCGGATCATTGATTCTCCCATCGACTCGACCCGCACAACCCGGTGCGACGCTCTCGGCCTACCGTCCTTTGGAACTGAGCTTTTTGCCGATCCTATGGCGGTATCTCCGAGGTTTGATCCGTCATGCTTCAAGCTGCCCGTGGTTAGACCAAGAACTCCAGTCTCGATGCATTCAGTTCGCTTCGAAAATCCCAACCTCCCGACACGTGCTTCGCTCCATCGGGGATCTGGAGTGCGATGGCCAAGGTGAAGTCCTGGTCCTTCAAGAGAATCCCAGTCGGATCGATGCGTACTCAAGGAATCCATAAGCATGGCAGGTCGAAAAATCGGTATCTTCGGTGGCTCGTTCGATCCTATCCATCTGGGCCATCTATGGACCGCCGAGCAATTTTGCAGCGAACTTTCGCTGGATTTGGTCAAGCTCATCCCGGCGAAAATCTCTCCCTTCAAACTAGGGTATACCCCGACGGCCGATAAGCATCGTCTAGAGATGCTCAAGCTGGCCGTCGGTGCACACCCGAAGTTCGAGGTCGATGCGATTGAGCTCCAACGCGGTGGGGTAAGCTACACGATCGACACGATTTTGGACTTGCAGCGCGGCGAACCCGATGCGACTTGGTACCTGCTCGTCGGTGCCGATTCCCTCAAGGATTTCAAGAAATGGAAATCTCCAAACGAGCTTCTCAACACTGTTGCTTTGGTCGTTGCTCGGCGAGGCGGGTGCCCCGAGCCGGACTGGTCGCAGCTCGATGGATTGGCTTCCCCTGAGAGATTGCATGCCATCGAAAAACTTCGTTTGGACATCCCCGTCATAGAGATTTCCTCGACGCAAGTGCGCCAACGAATCGAGCAAAATCGAAGCATCCGATACCTCGTCCCAGCAGCGGTCGAAGTCTACATTCAAGAGCATCAGCTTTATCAGCGATCGACCGATACCTCTGCGGCTCGACCGACGTAGTGCAATACTTGGTTGGCGGCAAGCGAACCGGACCGCAAGGCGCCTTCCATCGTCGCTGGCCAACCCGTCGCGGTCCAATCCCCTGCGAGAAACAATCCTTGTTCTCCAAAGGTGGCCGCCTCGAGCCTGCCCTGAGCATGCCCGCTCGATACGGAAAAGACCGACTGCGGATCGGTGACGACTTTACCCCTGAGTAGCTTCGCTCCGGAATTTCGAAGCTCCTCAAATACCTCCCTGAGATCGTCTTCTACCAATCGCAAGACGGCTTGCGAATCTCCCTTGGGCAAATCCCGCGATCCGCTGATGACGATCTGATAATAATGCTCGTCGGCATTTGGTTCCGATGCACTCTGGGTTTCGAGAGGTCCTGGGAATACCCATTGGCAAAGTCGATCGATCAAGATCGCGTGCGGATCGTTGAACCACTTCTTGGACCACCAAGTATGCACGCCAGTGATCGGCGCCGCGTCGAGGCCTTCGACATTGCTGAGCGATTCGGCGAGCTTCGGTAAGCTGCCGATGGACGCATCGCTCAGGATCATCCCTAAACGGTGCCAAGGAACGGCTAGGACGACAGCGTGGAATTCATACGCCTCGGGGAGCAGACTGCTTGAGGTTTTCGTCGGGAGGCTCCAAGTCCCTGAGGGATTGCGTCGAAGCCCATCGATCGCTTGCCCAGCGACGATTCGAACGCCGATTTTAGCAAGGGATTCCTTAGAGGTCTGATCGATCAATTCCGAGAGACTCCGTTGAGGAACTAGCAGATGGTAAGCATCCTTGGTCGCTGCGAATCCGTCGATCATCACCTTGTGCACCGAGCCCATCGTGATCCTCGGGAGCTGCTCACCAAGGGCGCTTACCAAGATCGTGTTCCAAAAGCTGTCGATTGCATTTTGAGGTTGCCGATGGCGCTTGAGCCATTCGATGGCCATTTGTTGATCGAAGTCTTTCGTCGGTCGGGTCCGAATGAGCTTACCGAGCGCCGCTGCGATTGCGATACGATCCAGAGGGCTCAAATCGGGCCACTTAAGCAATAGTCCTGAAAGGTGAAAGGGGGCAGGTAGGGGCCATGCTGCGGCGCGGAATGGTTTGCCTTCGCGGGAGCGGAACCAGAGGGTCGATTGCTCGTGCCAGAGATTTTTTTGGCCCGTATCCTCGATAAATCGGATGAGTTCGCCGCAGCATCGCATCCCAACATGTTGGCAATAGTCGATCGGTTGGCCGCTCTGAGGGTCGGTAAACGAGCCGACTCGGCCACCGAGCCGGCTGCGGGATTCGATCAACCAAGTTTGGCAACCGTGTTTCGCAAGATGCATTGCGGTCTGAATTCCAGCGAGTCCTCCGCCGACGACGGCGACCTTTGGGGCTCCATCCCACGAAGCATCCGAGCGGTAGGTCTTCGTCGGTACGCAAGTGGGCAAGGATCGAAACCACGGGGTGAAGGCGTGCGAAGCATAGAGCTTGAGTTTCTGAGGAAGACTCAACGAGGTCCGACGGACCAGTGGTGCCCATGGATCGCTTTGGATCTGCTGGAAAATCTGGTGGTAGGTCTGCCAGATCATCGCGAACATTCGCTGACCATCGGCATCGAGCAAAGGGCCAAGACCCTGGGCGTGTCTGTAGCAACCCTCGGCGCGTTGCAAATAGAGCTCGAGGAGCCCTTGGTAGTCTCCAAGTTTCCCGACTGTTTCGCATCGAAGGCCCGGCTCATATCGAAGGCCCTGTTCGGTCCCGCGCAGAGCTTCGATCAGCGACTCACGTTGGAACCCAAACCGCGCGAGGTCTTCTTGAGCCAAGTACATCCGGCCGCGTTGGGCGTCTTCGACAAGATCGCGAAGGATGTTGGTCAATTGAAAGGCATGTCCGCAATGCACCGCCATGCGATGCTCGGGGGTGCCTGTGGCTGGAACTCCTTTGGTCGACCAGATCGCCGTGCAGCTTAATCCTACCGTACTGGCGACACGGTACATGTAGGCCTGGAGTTGGTCATAGCGATCGAGCACCTGGGGCCGGGAGTCTTGATCGACACCCAGGACGATTTGTTTCAGGAGGTCCTTGGGGATTGCAAAGCGTTCGATGGAGTCTGCGACTGCGGCGCGGATCGGTTCGAGGGGCTCCAAAGAGTTCGGGGATTGAATTTGGTCAAGTCCATCGATCCACGCGAGCCAATCGTCGGCAAGCCAATTTGCGGCAGGGGTTTTCGGGTCTGAATCTGCGTCGGTTGCGTCATCGGCAAGTCTTGAAAAGGCGTACAGGGCCGTCATCGCACGTCGGCGGTCGAATCGGAGGAAACCAAAGGCGCGGTAGAAGTTCGATCCGCTGGCCTGGGCGATCCTTTGGCAAGCGGCGTAGGAAGCATCGAGATCGATCATGCTCTAAGTTTTGCCCCGTAGCGTTTCGGCGGTCCTAGAGCGGCCCAGACGGCAAGATTTATTTTCTGAAACTTGGTGACCTCCACAGGTTGACTCCAAACGTCGAAGCGGTTTCGAGCGATATTGTCAAGTATCTGGATGCCCCCTGCGATGAACAGTCTTACACTCCGCCGAAGCCAGTTCGGTCCGTGATCGGCAAGTCGAGCACCCGAGGACAGATGATTCCGAGCCTGCTCGGTCCATGCTTCGAGAACCTTACGGGCCGGCTGGGAACCCTGGCCCCATTCGGATCGCGTGATCCGGCCTTGGTCCAACCGTTCTTTGGGCAGATAGAATCGTCCCCGGGCCGCATCGAGCGATACGTCTTGGCAAAAGTTCGCTATTTGCAAACCTGTGCAGATCGAATCGGACCAAGCGAGAGCTTGGGGGGAGTTGGTCCTAGCAAGTCCAAGGATGATTCGCCCGACGGGGTTGGCCGATCGCCTGCAGTAGTCGAGAAGTTGCGGGTCATCTTCGTAGCTCGTGACCGTTTGGTCTTGGACGAACGCCGAGAGCAGATCGTCGAACGAATCGATGCTCAGCGAGAAAGTTTCGATCGTTTGATGCAGCGCGACGAAGACCGGGTGGAGCGAGTCGCCTTGGGGAGTTTTATGCAGTTCGCTGCGCCACCACTCGAGGAGTTTCACCGACCGAACGGGATCTGCGATTTCATCGGCAAGATCGTCGGACCATCGGCAATAGGCATAGACGGAGGCAAAATGGGCTCGCAGATCGCCAGGGAGCCACAGGTTGGTCACCGAGAAGTTCTCGTAGTGGTTTTTTGCTAATTTTTCGCAGTAATCGAAAGCTTGATCGAGTCCCCATCGAGGCAATTGACAGTCGGGGCCGCACCACTTCAGGTCGGCTAGCACCTGCTTGGAACCTGCTCGGACGGGTGTTTTCGGCGACTCAGGGGGGGGTAGGTTGGACAAGGATTCGCAGTTCGGAGGATCCGGTGGTGATGCGGTGGCGGATTTTGATCGGTTGCTGTTTTTCGGGAGTCTTTCGCCTTCGCGGTAGCTTACCCAAGGAGTATGATTTTAGCAGTTCAAAGCGAATCCATGAACCTTAGAGCAAACCTATGAAGATTTTACTTGCGGCTCCTCGAGGATTTTGTGCCGGGGTCAACATGGCGGTCAAAAGCCTGGACCTTGCCCTGAAGCATTTTGGTGCTCCGGTATACGTTTTCCACGAAATCGTTCACAACCAGTATGTCGTTCGATCGTTTGAGTCCAAGGGTGCGATTTTCGTGAATCATCTCGAGGAGATCCCTGCGAAATCGACGGTCCTTTTTTCCGCGCACGGTGTTTCGCCGGCAATTCGCAAATTGGCTCAGCAGCGAGAGCTTTTGGCGATCGATGCGACTTGCCCGCTGGTGACCAAGGTGCATTTGGAGGCGATCAAATTCGCCAAGGATCACTACACGATCATCTTGATCGGCCATCAGGGGCATGATGAAGTGATCGGAACGATGGGAGAAGCTCCCGAGGCGATTGTGCTGGTCGAATCGACCCAGGAGGTGGATCGACTCGAGTACCAACCGGGTACCAAACTGGCTTATTTGACCCAAACGACGCTCAGTGTCGACGATGCGAATCGGATCATCGAGCGACTCAAAACGAAGTTTCCTTGGATCGTCGGTCCGCCGAAAGAGGACATTTGCTATGCGACGCAGAATCGGCAAGAGGCGGTTCGATCGATCGCGCCCGATGCGACCAAGGTGATTGTGCTGGGTTCTCAAAACAGCAGCAACTCGCAACGGCTCCGGGAGTTGGCCCAGGAGCAGGGCCGAAGGGCGTATTTGGTCGACGGTCCTGAGGATCTGTCGCTCGAGTGGTTTGAGCCTTCCGATGTGGTGCTGGTAACTGCAGGTGCGAGTGCTCCAGAAGAAGTCATTGCCAAGACGCTTGACTGGCTACAGAGCCATTTTCAAGCGGACCTTGAATTGCGTGAGGTTCGCAAGGAGGAGGTCCACTTTCCACTTCCTCGCACTCTTCGGATGCTCGATTGAGCGCCTTACCCGCTTGCAATCAACACGCAAGATAGGCTCCGCTTCGTCGCGATCCGGTGATAAGCGTTTTAGGGATGCGCGATCTAGGGATATTAGAAGCGATGTCCAAGTTTCGGGCCGTTCGGGCAGGTTGTGAGGATTTCGGGTCCATGTTCGGTCATCAGAATGGTGTGCTCGAATTGGGCCGATAGGCTTGCGTCTCGTGTACGGACAGTCCAGTTGTCGTTGGTATCGAGTTTGGTGAATCTTGCACCGGCATTGATCATCGGTTCGATAGTAAAGCACATACCTGGGAGCAGATAGTCCTGGCGGCTTTTGCGATCGGGGAAGTGAGGGACGTTGGGATATTGGTGAAAGCGGCGTCCTAGCCCGTGTCCGACGTATTCGCGGACCACGGTAAATCCATACTTGTCGGCTTCGGCCACGACGCATTCACCGATGACGCTCACGGAGCATCCTGGAGTGAGTGCTTGGATGGCGCGATGCATTGCATCAAAGGCGCACTGGGTGACCGAACGGGCTTTTTCCGAAACGTTCCCGATAAGGAAGGTTTCGGATTGATCGCCGTGCCAGCCGTCGACGATCGAAGTGATATCGACATTGATGATATCGCCATCCTTGAGGGTGTAATCGCAGGGGATCCCGTGGCAGATCACGTCGTTGACGCTTGTGCAACAGCTTTTGGTGTAGCCCAAATATCCGAGAGTCGCCGGGGTATGTTTGTTGGCGATGGTGTATTCGTGGATAAGCCGATCGATTTGTTCGGT
This sequence comes from Planctomycetota bacterium, assembly GCA_026692845.1. GTDB lineage: Bacteria > Planctomycetota > Planctomycetia > Pirellulales > Pirellulaceae > JBKCUI01. The sequence goes on from JAPLNM010000018.1 coordinate 31,703, forward strand.
AGAGATATCGGCCTTGATGAAATCGCGGATGTAGTCCATCAGTTGGGCGTTGAACCGGCCAGCCGCGCGCATCTGCTGTCGTTGAACTTCCGAGAGTTGGAGTTTTCGAAAATTCTGAAGCATGTTCGAAGCACGTAGCTACTTTCCGTCACTGAGGTCCCTTGCGGGAGTGAACAAGTCTGTACAATCCAACTTGAAAATCTGCGCGAAATTTTAACCAAACCTAGAGAAAAAAAAAGCCGCTCCGCATGAGAGACTCCTCCGACTTTGTCGTCGAGAGCCTGACGTGTCCAATCCAGGTTGTTTACAGTGATGAGCATTTGGTAGCGGTCTTCAAGCCCGCCGGGCTAGTGGTCCATCGGGGGCCAAATACCCTCGAGAGCGAGCCGATCCTGCTGCAGACTCTGCGCGACCAGTTGCAGCAGTTTCTTTACCCTGTCCACCGACTTGATCGTCCAACGGCGGGCCTGATTCTCATGGCCAAGACCCCAGAGGTCGCGTCGAAGCTTGGTGAGATGTTCATGGCCCAGCAGGTCCAAAAGCACTACCAGGCCCTCGTACGCGGTTCGATGCCCCTGGAGTGTCGGGTCGATCGACCGCTGCTGCATCCGAAGTATTTCGAGGAGCGCTTGACGCACGCACACCCCGAGCAGTCGGCCACGACCCATTTCCGGTGCCTGCAGCGTTTCGAGGTCCCGTGGCCGGCCTCGGGGTTCCCCACGGCGCGGTTTTCGCTTTTGGAAATCCGGCCCGAGTCGGGTCGTTGGCATCAGATCCGGCGCCATTTGAACCACCTTGGACATCCGATTCTCGGGGACCATCGCCATGGAGACCATCGATGGAACCAGATGTTTTATCACAGAACGGGGATTTACCGGATGCTTCTGTCTGCGATGCGGTTGGATTTTCGCCACCCGCAGACCGACGAACCGATCTCGCTTTTGGTCCGTCGCGGGGAAGCCTTTGACCAAGCCTTAGGGTGTCTTAGGCAAGAGAACTTGTGCCAGGAGAGCCATTGAGCTTAGGAGGCAAAACCGTCTAGATGCATCCGCTGTATCACGATCACGTAAAAATATCAAGTAAAAACCCTAACCATGATCATGTATGCAGATGCTGCGAGGATGGCACCACAAGGCACCGTGCTGACCCAAGCAAGAAAGATTTCACCAACCTTGCGCCATTTCGCTTGACCTGTACTTGCACCCATACCAAGCAACGAACCAACGCTTACATGAGTGGTGCTCACTGGTAAACTGTGCAGACTAGCGGTTGCAACCAGACCTGCTGTTACAAGACTTGATGCGAATCCTTGGCCTGGATTCATGTCCGTAACCTTTTTCCCAAGCGTCTCGGCGACACGTTCTGCATCCAAAAGTCCACCCAATGCAATACTCACTGCGACGGCAAAGAAGCCCCAGCGAATGTCGATGATTGGAGCCACCATAAGCAACCCAGTCATTTTGGGCGTGTCATTGAGTCCTCGGGCGAAACTCGCTGCTCCAGTGCTGAGAAAATGGAATGCATCGAGAGTACGGCTGCGATCGTTGGGAGCCAATCGCATGGTTCTCAGCACCCAATAAACGACCGCGCCCAAAACCATGGCAACCAGTGGGCTGAAAAACAGCGGGTAAAGAAAGTTCATTCCCAAAGACGAAATTTGCACGTCTGAACCGCTGCCGGCCAACCCCGCCCCGACTAACGCTCCAACCAATGCATGCGTCGTTGAAACGGGGAAACCAAATCGAGTTGCAAGGAAACTTGTCATTGCGGCCCCGAACGCAACGGAGCTGACGAAGACGGGCGAGTGAACCAACTCCTCAGATACCATTCCACGGCCGCTAAACTTCTTCGTCAGGCCATCGGAGAGAAAAAGTGCGGCTAAGGAGCCAGCAAATGTGGCTGCCGTTCCCCAATACAGAGCATAGCGGCGGGAAGTCGTTCCACTGCCATAAAGGGAAGCAACACCCTTGAAATTGGCATTGGCGCCATTGGTAAAGGCCACGAAGAAAACAGAGATGAGAAGGACTGCCGTGAGCACGTTGTTTTGCCTTATTTGGCCCTGTTTTCTGTAGTTTCAGCAGGGTGTTGCTTCAGTGACGCATATTCCTTCCACGAGCCCTCGTACAACCTGACATTGGAGAACTTTGCGACATGCTTCAAATAGAATCGAAGCAAACTCCCCTCTCGCGAAGTTCCACAATAGACGATGATCTCTCGGTCAGAAGTTAGCCCAGCGTCTTCGAGCACTGTCTTGACACGCTCCAATGGAAGGAATTCATGGGTGTTCTCCTTAGCCATAAGCCGAGCCCAATGAAAGCTGATAGCGCCAGGAATATGGCCCTTCCTGAGCCAAACATCGTCTTCGCCAATGTACTCGTTGTGTGGGCGAGCATCGACAAGGACCACATTCGGATCGCTTTTACGCTCTAGCAACTCGTCAATCGAGATGCCGATTCCCTTGGTATCCTCTGTAGGCATCGTTCCTTGGGGATTACCAAAGTACTCCTGAGTTACAGGAAACCTCTCTTGCTGCCATTTCAGCAAACCGCCATCGACAATGCGGATGTCTTTTACGCCGTACTTCTCAAGCACGTAGGCAACCATACTCGCACTGAGGATTTCGTCGTTTGGAAGTTTGTCGCCGGTTGCATAAATCAAGTGTGTTCGCCTGCGGTCTACTCCCGCACGCATCAATAGCGCTTTGGTAATGTCGTCCGGAAGGTACTGAACAGGAATGCCGTTATCGGTGCCACGAAGCGTGTCAAAATTTAGGTGATGTGCTCTGGGCAGATGACTTCGAAAGTAGTCCTTGTAGCCTCCTCGGGTGTCAAGAACGATCGGTTTCTTGGACCCATCGGAAAGGTCAATCAGGCGGTGCGCTTCGGCGGGAGAAATGATTCCGATCTGAGCACCAACCGTAGAAGTCCCAATCAAAACAATCATTACGGCAAGAAAACGCATCATTTCTACATCGATCCTAAGGGTAACTGAAACACAAGCCAATCGCTTTCGCTAAGCTGCAAAACGGCACGGTTGTCGACACTGCATTGGGCGAGACATCCTGCACTAACGCTCAAATGGATGTTTGAGCGTATGCGGGGCCCATGGTGTTGTCAAGCAGTCGAAATCAGCTTTGGCTTGCGTTGTTCTGCGCGATGCGGCGTTTCCGTCTGCTTGTGTGTTTTCGAGAATCAGAGATAATCGGGTTTTAGGGATTGTTTTCCTTCTGACCCGGCACACGATGGATCCTAGCAACTCTTCACTTCAGCAAGCAGAGCTTTGTGCCACATTTCTGAAGGCATTGGGAGACCCTGTTCGCCTGCAGATTGTCAACGCACTCCAATACTGTCCATTGACGGTCTCGGACTTGGTCGAATTATTGGATATCGAAATGCCGAATGTTTCCCATCATTTGCGAGTACTTTTCCACGCCCAGTTGGTGACCATGGAGAAGGAAGGGAAGTTCAATTACTACCGTTTAAATCCAGCTTTCGCTTCTGGGCGATCGATCGCGAAATCACTTGACTTTGGTTGCTGCAAAATCAATCTACGAGGTTAGATCCACCGGAATTGACGCTTCGATTACCTCCGGCTACTGGCAGGTTCCCTTCGGGATACCGATGCGGCCAGTGTAAACCTAAGCCGATACGGCGGTGGGGTGGATGATCGAGTTCACCGGTAACTTGCGTATCCAAAACACCTTGTACAAGGAGAAAATGGCATAGACGATAGGTCCATACAAAAGAATGTCTTCCCCTAAATCGACTTGTTGTCCTTTGATCATCCGCAAGCACTCGATGACAAAGGCACTTGCAACTAGACCACCATTGCGAGCCACAGGCCGCGAAGGAACCACTGTGGGACTCCGCGTCCGCGAAACAGAGAGGTTGATAGTAATCCAAGGATGCATCCGGTCGCAACAACAGCAAGCAACGGAGCCAGCCATTGGAACTCTCCTCGGGCGATCGATTTGAGAATCCCCCCGGCCGCGAGCGAAAAGCCTACAGCCAAAAGTGCCAACGGGATCGCAAAAATCCTCTGCACCCAAAGGCCAACAACGCTGGGGCTACCTGAGATGGGCGGATGACTCACGTTTGCTTGTATCATGACACGAAGCCTCATTGTCGTTCGTTCGGAGATCTACTGCCTGAGGAACTTTCAACTTACTCTGTTATGCAGCGATTCGGATTGGTTCTCCACGGTTCTTCATCAATAAACGATGAATTTCTAGTGAAGGCTGTTCCTGGATGGGACGCTTCGTTACGCGCCGCCCGGAGGACGTGAAGCTTATGGTCGCAATTTCAACCATTCTTGGTTTGAGATTAGCAACGGACGACCCTAATTCCACTTCAATTTGAAAGACTATCCTTGGAGCCCATAGAGTCGAGTAAATCGATGAGCTCTTTGACTCCCGCTTCCTTCGAATTTAGCCTTGTTGCCCCGGCTGGAGACTTTAGTATCGTTTCCGTGATCCTTCCGCCTTTGCCCGAGTAGGTCTTCTCGCTTCTCTGTATGTCTTTGATTTTGCATGAATAAATCAACTGGTTTCTCGGTATGAATCCATTCAAGACATGGCAGTTGAAGAAATGGATCAACTCGTTCTCGTGATCCAAAATCAGCGCAGCATCAGCCCCAAACCAACTTCGTGGCATGATGGACGTACGGCCCGGGCAACGGGGCATCCATTCCAAGTCCAACAGCTCGCGAGGGTCCGTAAATGCCAATCGGCTACTACGGATCAGAGACCAACCAAACCAAATGGGCATGGATGCGATCGCTATCATGAAGAAAAAAGCCATGACCATGAGCGGGAAATCGCCCGGCCGATGAACTTCGGAGTTCGATTGAAAAAGAACGTACACGAACCAGCCGATCATCGCCGAACCCATCAGCATCAGCAGACCACCGTAGAACTGCAACCGCACGCGGGTTGACTGAGAGTTGATGAACCTAGTTAGAACAAACAAGCCTCCCGCAACCATCGCCAAGATTGAAAACAAGTACTCATCGCCGTATCGATTAGGGATGACGATGCGTGATTTCTCGGGCGAGGATTTCAGATACTCCACGACGATTTCGTCATTGCTTTGCGGCTTGAAAGCAGAAGCACTGCTGGGCTTATGCCTCCAAGTTTTGACGGAGTCCTTGCCTTGGTGCGCCGCTCCACCTTCGACTTCATAACTGTAGTGGATGATTTGGGTCGTGTACGACTTCCCCTTCCTTGAACTCGTTTGCGTACTCGAGGAGGTGATGCGGCCTGTGGCATTGGCCCCTTCTCCAATGAACCGTATGTCTTGGTACAACCACCATCCGTACGATCCTATCCCTCCGAGAAAGAACAAGAGGGCCATTCGTAGGAACGATCTGCTCGTTGAACTTTTGTTCTCGGCCCTCAACAGCAATGCATTCTCGGGGATGAACTCGACCTCGTTTTTTGTTTCCATCTCGTTGACCTGTCCTCTTTATTAAAAGCTATTTTTTCTGCTCTCCCGCAGGATTTGTGGGTTAAAAATAGTTTAAGTGCCCTGATCTATAGCATCTTCCTCGATTCCGATCCAGTTGTACGTTTGATCGCGTTTGACAGTTAGCCGAAGGCGTACTGGCCGTCGAAGATGGCGATGAATCCAGTACGCCTTCGGCTGACTGTTAAACGAAATCGGGTTCACTTGCCCGGCACCTGCCACTTTGCACCTGGCGACCAAGCCAAAACGGATCCACACATTCTGCTGATGTCGCCATTTTTTAATCGTTGCGTAGCGTGACGTACAGCAATAATCCAGGAGCGACCGATGCACCGGCGAGCGTGCCTAGTAAGCTCGATAGGCCTCGCGTCAAGGAGTTGAGGCTCGTTTTCCCATCCATGACAATAGCGATATACGCGAAATTTATTCCGAAACTGATCAGCAGCAAAACAAAGTACATGGAAGCTGCGATCTGCCCAACGCTAATCGACCCTTCCTGATCGAGCAACAAGCCGATGCCAGCCACGAGGATGCCTATGCAGACGAGGTAATTCGCTATGAACATCATGCCGCCGACGGAAAATATGGCTTTCGGTACTAGCGAAATCGCCATCGGGCTCAGGTATACGAGTCGACTCAATCCGAACAGGATGCAAAGAATCGCTGTGATCAAGACGAGAGTATCCTGATTGAATTTCAGGGTTATTCCACTACGCTTTTCTGCGGAATCCTTTTTTGCTGCGGTTGCTTTGACGGGTGCTTGATAGGGTACATGAGTCGCGGTCGGAATCCCTAGTTCAGGAAAGTTTTGATCGAACAGGTTCGCCAGATTGTTGGATGGAAGATTCGAGCCGAACGGATCTAAATCGGCTTCTTTTGGTTGATTGCGATTGGGAATCGAAACCATCTTTTCGCAGGCGGAACATTTGAAAGATTTCCCGGACATCGATGACTTTGCCTGATACGATTTCCCGCACTGGCAGCGAATCGGAATCATCTCGGTTGGAATCGTAGGCTCTGCTACGGTGGAGACCTGAGAGCATTTAGGGCATTTGATTTTCCTTCCAGCTAGTTCGTCTTTGACTTTTAGCTTGGCTCCACAAGTGCATGCATGTTCGATTGGCATTTTAGTAAGTCCGAAAATTCAAAGGGAATTCGCGGGAACAACATCGTCCATCGAGATGATCCAAGATCGGTCCCGATTTCCGCCATTTAGTCATTGGCCAAAGCAGGTCCAAGATGTGGCGAGCAATATCGAAATTATTCGAAGAAATTTGAACGGACCGTTGGGTGGAGTTCGCGCAGGACCTGATTTTCATGCTGAATCGCTAGGAACTCAAGCTTGTGGTTTTGATCGCCGAGCGGTTCTCGGGCCGATTAGGGCGTATAATGGGACTTAGGCTCTTGGACCCCAACCCCCTCCCTCCCCTGCTCCATGTTCCACCTTCAATATCTTCCTCCGCACGCTTTTCGCATCGGGATCCTGTCCCCTGCTCTGCTGCTGCGTGCATCAATTCTCCTGCACCTGTTGGTTCCGGCCTCCGTTTTGGTTCCGGCCTCCGTTGCCGTGGGTCAAAGCCCGATTGCCCAAAACTCCGACGCGTTCGAAACCCATATCCGACCGCTCCTTGCCGAAAAATGCTTCTCCTGCCACGGACCGGTCAAGCAATGGTCCGGTCTGCGAGTGGACTCGGCACCAGCCCTGGCAAAAGGGGGGGAATCGGGCCCCGTTGTCCTTGCCAAACAACTCGAATCGAGCCCTCTGCTCGAACGCATCCTCTCGGATGACCCCGAGCTTCGGATGCCCCCGCCTGACTCGAAACTCACGCTGAGCCCCCCCGAAAAAGAATCTCTCAAAACCTGGATCCTCCAAGGTGCGTTCTTTCCTCCACAAACCAACCCGGACAACCCTCCCGAAAATATCCCCGATGCGATCCAAAAGAACGCCAAACTGCATTGGGCCTTTCAGCAACCCGTGCTCAAGCAACCCGTGCTCAAGCAACCGGTGCTCAATGAACCATCCAAAGACATATCGCGAAGCGAGCACTGGATCGATGCCTACCTCGATTCTTCGCTAGTGGACTTGGGTCTCGAACCCCTAGCATCGGCCGATCGACGCACGCAGCTTCGTCGCCTTCACCGTGTCGCGAGCGGATTGTCCCCCTCGTGGCAAGAAGTCCAGGATTTCCAAAACGACCAAACTTCGGACGCTTGGGAGAAAAACGTCGACCAGATCCTGTGCCAACCGAAGTACGCAGAAAAATGGGCCCGCCTTTGGATGGACATCGCTCGTTACTCGGATACCAAAGGCTACGTTTACGGACGCGAAGAGCGTACCTTTGTCTTCTCACGAGCCTACCGCGACTGGCTCATCGAGGCTTTCCAATCCGATCTGCCCTACAACAGCTTCATCGAACTGCAATTGGCCGCCGATCAACTCGTTCCTGCTGGCTCGAAGGACCTTGCGGCGATGGGATTCTTGACCCTTGGACGTCGCTTCCTGGCGATCCAATACGATATCATCGACGATCGGATCGATACGACCTTTCGCGCTCTGATGGGCCTGACCGTTCAGTGCGCCCGATGCCACGATCATAAATTCGATCCGATCAGCGCCCAGGACTACTATGCGTTTGCTGGGGTGTTTCAAAGCTGCATCGATCTTCGCGAGGAAATCCCAAACCACCTGCATCAGCAGACCCCTGCGTTTCAAGAAGGCCTCGCGCAGCGAAGAGCCAAGCTCCAAGAGCTCAGTGCCAAGCATCGCACCGAAGCGAACGATCGGATCCAAAAACGGTTTGCCGACTATCTCGAAACCCAAGTTCAAATCGAGAAGTACCCCGAAGGTAACTTCAACCAACTCTCGACCAAAGAGGACCTGATCCCGGCCTTGGTCCACCGCTGGGAATGGTACTTGGCCCTCGAACCGATCGCCAAGCACCCGGTCCTACGGATCTGGACCGAATTGTCGAAACTCCCCGAAACCGATTTTCCGAGCCGCGCTGCCGAAGTGCTCGCGATGCTCCGAGAGCAACCAGGAGCTTGCCACCCCGAAGTTCTCCAAGCCTTTGAATCTCTCCCGACGAGCCTCCGCGATGTCGCAGATCGCTATGGAGCCCTCGTCGAAAAAGCCTCGGTCCGATGGCAAGCCGAACTGGCCCAACCCGGCAGCAGTCCAGAGCGATCCCAAGACTCCTTGCTCGAACCCCTGCGGGCTGTGCTCCTAGACCGTCAGTCTGCCTTCTACATCCCCGACGAACCGATCGACAGCACCGAATGGCTCTGGGACAACGGCACGTGCGTCGAAATCTGGAAAGCCCAAGCCGATATCGATCAATGGCTCATGCAAGCCAACGAGTTTCCCCCCGAACTGGGAATTCTCCGAGACCGCTCCCTGATCAGCGATGCGAGAATCCTCAAACGCGGTAACGCCAACCTCAAGGCCGATGCGGTCCCCCGGAGTTTCTTCGAGTTCTTCGATTCCGATCCACCCGCCCCTTTCCAAAACGGAAGCGGTCGATTGGAACTGGCCCGACGAATCGCCTCGAGCGACAACCCCCTGACGGCTCGCGTTTGGGTCAACCGTATTTGGCAAGAAGTCTTTGGTGAAGGGCTCGTCCAAAGCACCAGCGATTTCGGACTGCGTTCTGATTCACCCTCGCATCCCGAACTGCTCGACGCGCTGGCACTAGCGTTCATCGAACACGATTGGAGCACCCGATGGCTGATCCGCGAACTGGTCACGACCGAAGCGTTCCGAAGACAATCCTTCGGTGTCAGCGCCCTGGCCCAGGAAATCGATCCTGCGAATCGAATGCTTTGGCGAATGAATCGCCATCGACTCACTTGGGAGGAATCCCGCGACGCACTCGCGGGGCTGAGCGGAATGCTGATCCATCGCATCGGCGGCAAATCGGTCGATCCACTCGCGAGCGACGAAACCGCATTGGCCCGACGCTCCCTCTATACGACCATCGACCGACAGTACTTGCCGATGACCCTGCAGAATTTCGACTTCGCAAACCCCGACATGCATAACCCTAAACGCTCCGAAACCGTCGCGCCCCAACAGGCACTGTTTCTGCTGAACCACCCGATGCCCGCCCAAGCGGCCCGAAAACTCGTCGGACTCATCGAACGCTCCGATCCCTCCAAACCATCCGATTCCGACTTTATCACCGCCCTGCACCGACGGGTGCTGCAACGCGACCCGAGCCCCTATGAAATGGAACTGGCTCTGGAGTTCCTCAAACAAAACACCGAAGCGTCCGATCCAAAGTCCCTCTCGCCTCGCGATCAGTTGGCCCAAGTCCTACTGATTGGCAACGAGACGATCTACATCGATTGAAACCCTTAGAGGCCACTCCATGCACCCTCGGCACCCGCTCCATAGACTTGCCTCGCGACGCGACCTGCTCCGCTCCTCCGGGATGGGATTGGGGATGCTCGGTCTAGCTCCGTTTCTCGACGAAATCTCTCAAGGGCCTCTTGCCCTAGGTCAAGAGCCACCAGTGCAAGAGCCCCAAGACATTCACGCGTCGGGCAATTCGCTCCGCGCTCGGGCTCCCCACTTTGCGCCGAAAGCCAAACGGATGGTCCATTTCTTCCTCAACGGAGGACCTTCCCACGTCGATACCTTCGACCCAAAACCCAAACTCAAGGAGTATGCAGGCAAGCCCCTGCCGACGAGCTACCTTACCGAACGCCGCACCGGCGGAGCGCTGCCGAGTCCCTTTGCCTTCAAAAAGTATGGACAAAGCGGACTGGAGATCAGCGAGCTATTCGAAAAAACCGCCGCCCACGCCGACAACATCGCGGTGATTCGATCCATGGTCGCCCAAGTCCCCAACCACGAGCCCTCACTGATGCTCATGAACTGCGGCGACTCGGTGCAGTCTCGCCCGAGCCTCGGCTCGTGGCTGATGTACGGCCTAGGTACCGAAAACCAGAACTTGCCCGGCTTCCTTGCGATGTGTCCAGGCGGCTATCCGATCAAAGACACCGCAAACTGGCAAAGCGGGTTTCTCCCGGGTGCGTTCCAAGGAACCTTTGTCGACCCAAAGGGCTCTGATGTGGAAAAACTCATCGAGAATATCCGAAGTCCCCACGCCAATAGCGATGCCCAAGCCCGCCAACTGAAATTGCTCAGACAACTGGCCATGCAAAATGCCGCTACCTCGGCCGACTCGCGACTCGAATCGCGGATCGAGTCCTTTGAACTCGCCTTCCGGATGCAGACCCAAGCCTCCGATGCATTCGATGTCTCGAAGGAACCCAAAGAGATCCGCGAGCTCTACGGCGATACGGTCCATGGACGCCAAACCCTCATGGCGCGACGACTCCTCGAGCGAGGCGTGCGGTACGTGCAACTTTGGCACGGGGCCGGTCAACCTTGGGACCACCACGGCGATATCGAAAAAAACCTCCGCACCAACTGTGGCGAAATCGATCAACCCATCTCTGCGTTCCTGACCGACCTGAAGCGTCTGGGCATGCTCGACGATACCCTGGTGCTCTGGGGAGGCGAGTTCGGTCGCACTCCGGTTTCCGAAGGTGGCTCGGGGCGAGATCACAACCACTGGGGCTTCTCCGTATGGCTCGCCGGTGGCGGAATTCGCGGCGGAACGGTCCACGGAGCGACCGATGAGTTCGGCTTCCGAGCCCAAGAATCCCCCACGAGTGTCCATGACCTCCATGCGACGATCCTGCACCTGATGGGCTTCGATCACGAGAAACTGACTTACCGGTACGCCGGCCGAGACTTTCGACTCACCGATGTTCACGGCCGAATCGTCCGCGAGATACTCGCCTGAACCCCGCTCCATTCATCGAGAGAAGCTTGCTCGGCGGCCAATCGCTCAAGGCTCAGCGCCGATTCGGCATGCGCGATGAGCCTCTGGACTTGCTTGAGCTCCTTTTCATGCTCCAAGAGGACGGCTCGTTCCTGCTCAAGCCGCACTTGAAGAACGTCCAATTGGTCGACAAGCGTCCGTTTTCGATCGAGCAAAACGCTCCGATAAAGCTCGTTCTCTCTCCATTGCTGAAGCTTCACGAGCCCTGCTTGCAAAGCCTTGCGAGCTTGGCTCCATTGGGAAATCGATTCGCTCAACGCGTCGATTCGCTCGACAAGAAATTGGATTTCCTGCTGGGTACTCTGGACCAAGGCCACCGACTGATCGCGCTGCCATCGGCGAATCTTGAGCAAACCGGAATGTGGATTTTCACGCGGCATCGATTGGAGTGTTTCTAGTTACCGACCAAGATCCGCAATCGCTCCCACGAATCCTCCGAGTCCATGATCGACTCGAGAGATTGCGCAAGAAATGCATCGATGTTCGGCTTGATCGCAATCGCTCGATCGATTTGAGGGTTTGAACCAAAACGGTAGGCCCCGATCTGAATCAGTTCGCGATGCTCATCGTAGATCGAAAGCCACTTGCGAAGCTCGTTGGCCAGGGCGATTTGTCGCGCGTCGAGCAACTGTTGCTGCAGTCGGCTCAAACTGCGCAAGACATCGATCGCAGGATACTGCCCACCATCGGCAAGCGACTTCGAAAGGACGATGTGCCCGTCGAGAAACCCTCGAACCGCATCGCTGATCGGTTCGTTGTTGTCGTCTCCTTCGACCAAAACCGTATAGATCGCCGTGATCGACCCGCGAGCGCTGTTGCCAGCGCGTTCGACCAAGTGCGACAACGAAGAGAACACACTCGTCGGATAGCCCCGGGTCGTGGGGGCCTCGCCCGCAGCAAGTCCGATCTCGCGCTGGGCCGTGGCAAAGCGCGTCAACGAGTCCATCAGAAGCAGAACCGATTTGCCTTGATCCCGAAGCGACTCGGCGATCGCCGTGGCCGTTTTGGCCGCAAGGATCCGTCTGGATGCCGATTGGTCGCTCGTAGCGACAACCGTAATCGATCGGGCTTGGCCCTCGGCGCCTAAGTCGTTCTCCAAAAAATCTCGGACTTCCCTGCCCCGCTCCCCAATCAATCCGATAACCACATAGTCCGCCTGCGTCCCTCGAGCAAGCATCCCGAGCAGTGTGCTCTTGCCCACTCCGGCAGCCGAAAAGATACCTACACGCTGGCCCTGGCCAATGCTCAGGAGCGTATCGATCGCCCGAACACCTGTCGGCAATTCGGTACGGATCGGCTTTCTCGATAACGGGGACACCGGCGGAGCATCGCAAAAGACGCGCCTGCCAGTGCCCATCGATCCTGCGTGGTCGATCGGGGTTCCCGTTGCGTCCAAGACCCGACCGCATAACTCCTCGGAGACTTTGATCGATCGGCAAGATTGCACCAGCTCCACAGGATCCCCGGCACGGACTCCCTCGAGGGAATCCAAGGCTGCCAGCAGAGTCCTGCCCTTATCGAACCCGATGACCTCGGCCTCTAAATCGCTATGCCCTTGGCGCACGATCCGCGTTACGGCGCCGATGGCCAAAGGCAATCCATCGACAGCGATGATTCCGCCCTGAAGCAAGCACACACGGCCCTGGACTCGGTAGGGGATAAACCGTTGGATCGCTCCGTTCCAATCCGAGCTTTTCGCAAGTCTCGGGAGCCTCGATGCGATCGCCGTAGATGGTGATTGCAGCGGTGTTTGCAGTGGTGTTTGTGTCACTTAGGCTAGTTCCTGCTCCAAGCGTTCGAGTTGCGTGCGGAGCGAACGATCCAGGGTCGTATCGGGAGTCTGCAAAACCACACTGCAGTCCTCCAAGTTAGGATCGTCGATGATCTGGAATTCCATTCCTGGAGACAACCGTTCGATCAATGCCGGTAGGGCGTCGGAAAGCTTCATCGCATCGGCCGAACTGAGTTTGATCGTCATTCGTCGTTGGCTTTGAACCAACCGGACCATCTCTTCGATCCATTGAAGCAAGATCGTCGGATCGCTTTCGATCTGACGGACGAGCAATTTTTCAGAGATCTTGATCGCCAGCGAGACCGTCTCGTGCTGCCACTCGCGAAGCCATTGCTGGGTCGCGTTCTCGAGTGCCAAGCAGATCGAATCTACCCGGGCGACGATGTCCGAGATTTGCTCGTGAACGAGGGTTTCAGAACGCTGCTTAGCCAGTTGATCGATCACGGCCCTTCCCTCCTCGACGGCCTCCCTGCGGGTGGTTTCCCGCAATTGATGGCAATCCCGCTGGCACTGTTCGAGGATCGCACGGGCTTGAGCCATCAACGGCTCTGTAGGGCTTGCGATGGGTTCAGCGGTTTTCGCATTGGGTTCGGGACCAGCAGGTCTGGAACCAAAAAACGACTTGGGTTTGAGGATCGATGCCATGCCGAATACTCTAGTCCTGGAAGAAAAGGGTCAAAGGGCTCTACGGTCGGATGGGTGTGCTGCTAGGCAGGGATCCGTAGCGAAGTCTCGGGCTGCAATTCATGGGCGGTCTGTTCCATACGGCTAGCGATCTCTCGCCAAACCTTTTCCTCGACGATCGGTACGGCAGCCAACTCGCGCCGAAGTCTTTTCAGAGCGTCTGGAGCAGTGAGCTTCTCGATTCGCAATCGCATCGCCTTGTTCGCTCCTGCGAGAAATCGCTTGACGTCGTCGATGCTATGGCTGTAAAAAACGCGGAGCAAATCCAAATCATCGAGGCTCAGGAGTTGATCGAGCAATTCCTCGCGCCCCGTTTTGCGACGCAGCGGAATCACAAATGCTGGCACCGAATCCAAAGACGCCGGTCCTAGGCTAGAAGGGTTAGCCGAGAGAGCAAACGTTGAGGGTTGTCCTTCTGGACTTGCGTTGACGTTGGACATCTCGGTCCGTTCGACACCCTCGAAAAAACTCAAGGTCGTCGACTCGTCGGATACCTTTAGCACCGCGAGCAACTCGCGAACCTTCTCGTCCCTCTGATCCTTGCTCTGATTTGCGATGCTGACTTCTTGCACTTGAGACTCGATCCCCGAGAGAACCTCGCTGAGTACCAATTCAGACGTCGGCGTTAACTTTGGGATCCAATCCAAGGCTTCCTTGGCCAGCCCGTGTTCGAGCCGTTGGACGATCGACTGACCAAGCCGACTAGGAACATGCCTCAGGACCGTCGCAATGACGATGGGCCTTTGTTCACTCAATACGCTTGCAACGACCTCGATCGGCTGCGATTCAAGCAGGAGCGATCGTTCGGCTGAGTCTTTGGGCGGCAAACTGTGGGGTGCCTGCGGAACATCCACTGGCGTTTGCGCGAAATCCTGCGACGCTGAGACCTCTTGGAATTCGGAAATCCTTAGGGATTCGGGCTCAGGCTCCGACTCCATCAAGCCTTCGATCGTCTCCCAAGCCAAGCGGCGTTCTTGTTCCGAAACGTCCCCGAGATCTTCGATCTTGCGACGAACTTGAGTCGAAATCGATTCGGGCAAGCACTCGAGCAACAGCGCAGCATCCACCGTGTCCATTCCCTCGATGGCGATCGCAAGCAGGCGAATTCGATGTTCGGTCGAAGCTTCCATCAGCGACTTGCCGTCATGGCTCGTTGGGGGTTCGGATTCAAAAGATTCATCACGTATTTCATCGCTGCGTTTGTAGCGGAAATCCCCCACGAAACGCTAGAGCGAATCTTGTTATGCTAGCTTTGAGTCTTGATCTGTGCGGGTCCTCTAGGCGGTTCTCCTGCATGCGGTCCTCCTGCATGCGGTGGGCGGATTGGGGTTGCGAAAGGGTCGGCTTTGTTGCTATGCCACTGCATGGCAAAAAACCAGAACGATGCACAACGAGCCGAGACCAGCCGGGCCCTTGATGGCTGTCGGGTTGGTCTTGCGTTTTTTCCAGCCTTGCACGTGCTGACTTTGTCTGGGTTGGTTTGCTTCTTTGGCCTGCTCGGCTGCCAGAAAAGTCAACCTTATTTGCTTGGAACTGCGCCGAGCTACCTACGTCCTTATAGCCCAGGCGCACCGCTGATCCTACCGGAGGGCGCACCGGTGGCTCAGAATGGAGCTACGAGCCCCGCGCCCGTGGGGATGACACTGCCTTCGGTTGCATCCTCGTCGCCGTATTCCGCATCGCAGTCGACAGCACCACCATCTGCGGCCCCGGCGTCGATCGCATCGGCTTTTGGGTTCCCGAGTGGGTCTACAAATCCAACGAGCGACCCGGCTGGCTTTGGCTACGCAGCCCAGATTTCCGAGTTAGAGCGCAGAGCCAAGCTGCTTGACGAGAACAATCGCCAGCTTCACAGCCAGCTTGCTCAATCCCAGCAGCAAGTTCAAACCTACCGAGAGCGATCCGACCTGATGCAACAGCAGCTCGGGGATATGTCCGCACAGTTGCAACAAGCGCGGATTGCCGCGACGCGTCCAGCACCTTCGAATCCGACAATCGCAGGTCCGCCGACGTTACCCGGAGTCGGCTCCATGGCGACCACACGCCCTGCCCCAGCACCAACGAAGTACCCGTCCCAAACGCAGTACCCGGCTCAAACTCAAAACCTGGCCCAAACGCAAAACCCATCGCAACGCAGCGGTGCTCGACTCACGGCCAACACCAGTCGCCCCCCTGGATCGGGCAGTCCTTCTTCGATCGAACCGCTTCGTTCCTTGGGCTATCCGGTCGAAACCAACGGATCGAGCTTGCGCGTTCGCATACCGGCCGACCAGTTGTTCCAACCCGGTAGTTCGCAATGGACGGCCAGTGCAGGTTCTCTGTTGGAGCGAGTCAGCAATGCCCTTCGCACAGCGTCGCCCAACGCACAGCTTTTAATCGACAGCTACACCGATAATTCGACGTCGAACCTCGCGACGGCAAGCAGCGCCGAGCAACTGACCTCCCAGCAAGCCGATTCGGTGATGCGATATTTCGTGTCGCGTGGTGGTTGGAATTCCAGCGGCGTGACGATCCGCTCGAACGGTTCGGATGGACCGCTGATGGATAACCAGTCCCCGAGCGGTCGAGCCGCCAACCGACGCATCGAATTCCTCCTCAACGAGCCGCTCGCGAATGCGGATCGCTAACCTTGCGAACTTCCCCATGGAATCCAAAAAACCCGAGATCGATGCCCCGGCGTCGAAAATGCTAGGCAAACTGCAAGGCAAAGCGGACGAACAGGCCTACGATTACGATGTCGTATCGATCGGCGAGACGATGCTCCGCTTCTCCCCACCGATTCCCCTGCGGCTTGAACAGGCCAACGTGATGGAATTGCATATCGGTGGAAGCGAATCGAACACGCTCGTCGGATTGTCCCGACTCGGGGCCAAAACATGCTGGATCTCCAGACTCCCGGACCATAGCTTGGGACAACAAGTCGCACGGCTCATCGCCATGCACGGTGTCGAAACATCGCATGTGGTTTGGACCTCCGAGGACCGATTGGGTGTTTACTTCTACGAGCCTGCATGTTTCCCGAGATCAGGGGAGGTCATTTACGATCGCAAGGATTCCGCATTTACAAAATTCACCTATCAGCAGATTCCTTGTCATCCTCTCGAATCCTGCCGTTGGTTTCATGCCACTGGGATTTCGCTGGCATTGAATCCTACGGTTCGCACGACCATGGAATTCGCTCGAGATTATGCGCGCAGGCATGGGGCATGTGTCTCGTTTGATTTCAACTATCGGAGCAAGCTCTGGAGTATCGATCAAGCCCGAGTCGGATGCTTACCCTGGGTCGAATCCTCCGATTTGGTTTTTTTTGCTAAGCGCGATGCGATCGCGTTTCTGGAGCTCTCGGCGGATACAAGCGACCAGGATGTCGTCGAAGCCCTTGCGAAACTTCGCGGGGGGAAATGCTCGGTCGTTACGCTTGGCCAGCAATCTCATCGATGACTACCTGACTCACGAGTGCGCCCAACGTGTCAAAGACGGCCTGTGCCCACGGCGACATCTTCTCGCCCTCGCTACCAGGACGGCAGCCAAGCTCTTGCCCGCCG
>JAPLNM010000019.1 GCA_026692845.1 Planctomycetota bacterium
CGCGGGCATGGCTATTAGGCCCGCACCGATTCGATCGTGCTGCACCGCCGGAGATCACCTACCTGCTGGTACCCAAACGCCGCGTCCTGGCGGGCTGATTCAAATCGCCCAACCGCTGGCGCTGGTTGGCTCACTTGTGAGAAGACCACCGTCTGGCGACAGGTGGCTACGGGGGATGGATGGCTACGGTGTGTTTACACCTCGCATGAGTTTATCTACCATTGAGTCAGGGGGATTAGGGATTTGCTAGGGAGTCCTATCAGAGAGATCGGATGTAATGATGTCGAGTCGTAGAGAATGGTTGGCCCATTGCGGAGTGATCGGAGTTTCAGGACTTGGCGTTGACTTCTTTGGGGGGCTCGTTCGCGGTTCGGATCGCAGGGAGAAAAAGAAGGTTGCGGCCGTCGTCACGGAGTATCGCAAGCGATCCCATGCGGATGTTTTGGTCGG
Source organism: Planctomycetota bacterium (assembly GCA_026692845.1). Taxonomy (GTDB): domain Bacteria; phylum Planctomycetota; class Planctomycetia; order Pirellulales; family Pirellulaceae; genus JBKCUI01. Next base: position 451 of record JAPLNM010000019.1, read on the forward strand.
GAAGATCTTGGAGGGATGGAAGCAAGACGGTGGCATTGGGCCGGATTTGGAATTGGTGTCTTTGTATGTGGATCAGTATCCGGCCGAGGACATGTCCGTCGCGTTAGCCAGCAAGTATGGGTTCCGCCTGTGCAAGTCGATCGAGGAGAGTTTGACGCTCGGGGGGCAGAGCATTGGGGTCGATGGGGTTTTGAGCATAGGGGAGCATGGCGATTACCCTTGGAATGATCTTGGTCAGCATTTGTATCCTCGCAAGCGTTTCTTTGAGGAGATCACCGATGCGATGCGCAAGTACTCGCGGGTCGTACCGGTGTTCAATGACAAGCATCCTGGTCCGGAGTGGAAGGATGCTTTATGGATGGCGCAAAGAGCCAAAGAGATGGGTTTGCCATGGATGGCCGGATCGAGTTTGACGGTCAGCTATCGCGATCCCGACGTAGGGCTTGGTTGGCAGTCTGGGGTAGAGTCTGCGGTAGGTATCGGATATTCGGGGTTGGACATTTACGGGATTCACACGTTGGAGTTTTTGCAGAGCATTTTGGAGCGACGGCGCGGGGGGGAGTCTGGAGTCGCTTGGGTGGAGGCTTACCCTACCGATCGGATTGAAGGGATGCTTACCTCGGGAGTGATTCATTCGGAGTTGTTTGATAGGGCATTGCGGGCGACCCGAACGGATCGCGAATCGGTGCTGAAGGATCCGCCGAAGGATGGTGCGGCTTTTTTGATTGGGTACGTCGACGGATTGGTGGTACCTGTATTGATGTTGCCAGGTAGAGCGCAGGGGATCGGTGCAGCGGTTCTCGACGATTCAGGTCGTCAGTTTGCGACGCGGGTCGAGGAACGCGAGGAGCCTTATTACCCTCATTTTGCTTATTTGCTCAAAGGCATTGAGCAAATGATTCACACGGGCAAGCCCGCTTATCCGGTCGAGCGCACGATGCTCACAGCGGGCGTTTTGGATCATCTGCTTGTTTCGCACCGCGAGGGTGGACGTCGGATCGATACAGAGGATTTGCGGATCGCTTATCAGCCGGTCGATTACCCTTATGCGCCTGGGTTGGATTTGGGTCAAGAGTGAGAATCAGAATTCAAGAGAGAGAAGCTATGAAGAGCCTGTGGAGTGTGGTGTTGCTGGTGTTGCTGGTATTGCTGGGCCTGCATGTTTGCCCAGGAGTGGTTTATTCGCAGGGATTGGAGGTGGGGGCATCGGAGGTCGACATCACGCCGCTTGAAGCGGTGCCGATGTGGGGATATGGAGACCGGCATGCGGCGTTGTCCGAGGGGACACTCGATCCGCTCAAGGCGACGGTGGTCGTGATTCGAGCCGGTCGTCGCAAGATGGCGATTGTCGGATTGGACTTGGGTCGCTCGCCGCAGGAGGAATCGCTTCAGAAGATTCGCTCGGAGATCAAGTTGCAGGCGGGGATCGACGTATCGTTTATTTCTGGGTCGCACACGCACCATGGTCCGGTCTTGGAGTTATTCGACGCGCCAGGACGAGGACGCGGACGATTTGATGCAGCGATTCGATACAACCAGCAGTTGGAAAAATCGCTGATCGAAGCGATCGTATTGGCAAGCCAGCGGATGGTTCCGGCAAAGATTGGCCAGGGAGCAAAGGAGCTTGAGGGTTTCAATCGCAATCGGCATACGAAGTTGCGACCAGCGCCGCTCGATACGAGGCTTGGCGTCTTGCGATTCGACGCATTGGACAGTGGAAAGAACATCGCGACGATTGTCAACTTCACGGGGCATCCGACGAACATTTCGTCGGAGGTTCGCAAGTTTTCTGCGGATTATGTTGGAGCGATGCGGGGGGTGGTATCCGAGCAGACCGGGGGAGTCGTGGTTTTTAAGCAGGGGGCATCGGGGGACATTTCGGTCGACCGCGGGAGCCGTGGGGATTACTTAGGTTATGGAGCGGCGCTTGGGCAAGAGGTGCTCAAGGTATATCGGGAGATTGAGTGCAAGGTAGTCGATGCACCGACGTTGCGTTTCAAGGAGGAGCGGTTTACGTATTCATCGAGGACTGACTTTACGAACCCGTTGGTACAGAGTGTTTACTCGGTGGCATTTTTTCCGGAGTTGGTTGAGAATTTTGCGGCCGAGTACCAAGACGGGATACGGCCGAGGTTGACCGTAGCGGTGCTCAACAAGCAGATTGCGTTTGTTGGTGGGAGCGGAGAGTTTTTCTGCAACCATGCGATACGGTTGCGCGAGCGAGCCAGGATGGAGCAATGTTTCTTCTTTGGGTACTGCAATGGGTATCATCAGTACTTTCCGACGATTGAGGCCACGGCTGAGGGGGGCTATGGAGCCGACGCGCAGGTGGCCCCTGCGCAGATCGGGGCCGGCGAGGACCTGATGAATCACGCTTTGAAGTGGCTCTATCAGATCCGTTAGATCGAGCTACCGTTCGGATTTTGTCTTGAGGAAGCTTAGTATCCGGCGAATTTTCGGATTGGGCCGACGACGTACCCTGGGTTGTTGGAGCTTGCGATATTGGCTGCGTCGAAGGAGTTTCGGGCGTTGACGACGACCGAGATGGGGTAGGCGGCCACACCGACGGGAGGGTAGAGGTAGACTTCCCACATGCTGAAGACGCCTGCTGCGACGGCTTGCATTTGGAGTTGCATGCGAGCGATTTGCATCATTTCTTGTTGGTAGGCTTGGTTTTCCTGGGTGGATTGTTGGTAGGCGGCGGCTTGGGATTGCAGGTACAAGGATTGTTGGCGTTTGGTTTCTTCGTCTTGTTTGGAGGCTTGGTTGGCCGCGAGCCATTCGTCCCATTGGGGTTCGAGGACTTTGAGTTCCATTTCTTTGAAGAAGAAAAATGGGATGCCGTATTCTTCGCCGTTGGGCAGTTCCATCAGGACACCTTCGCAGGTGAAGGTACGGGCTTCGGCTTTTTGGGCAAGGACCCAGTCATTGAATTGGGAGTCGTTTGCGAACGTTTTCTTTTCGAAGTATTCGACGATTCGCGGGACCATTCGGCGGTAGACTTCGGGGAGGTTTTCGAAGGGTCGGTCGTTGACGTAGAGTTTTCCTCGGCGGCGTTGGAGGGTGATGTCTTTGCGGTTGAATCCGACGACTTTGCCGAAGACGGTCATTCCATTTTTGAGGCCCCAGGAGTGTTTTTCGGTGGCGGCTTTGAGTTGTCCTTCGCTTTCCTCGACCAGGAGGAATTTTTGGTCGGCTTCGGAGAGTTCAGCGATGTCGATGGCCAGCAGTTCGCGGCCTTTGACGGCTTGGTCGAGTTTAACGACGATGTCTTTTTGGTCAGCGGCGATGAGGGTTCCGTTGACTTTGACGTTACCGGTCTTGTCGGTCCATTCCCTACCGAGGCTTGCACCGCAGGACAGGCAGATGGAAAACAGCGAGAAAAACAAAGATGCCGATTTCATTGGACGAGTTCCCTCAGTACCTTGTATGCTGGATGTGCCTTGGACGCTTCGTATGCTAGATGCGTACTCAATGGATACTTGCTAAGATCGCGGTTTAATCAGCTTGGCAATTATCAGGCTCCGCAGAGCCAAGACCATTGAGTACTGTGCTATTCTAGCTTGGATTTCTCAGAACTGAAAGTCAATGCCGTTGGAGCCTTACAACTCAACTAGGATTCGTGCGGTTCGGCTCAAGCCGGGCAAGGGGCGCGAGTCGCTAGGTCGTCATCCATGGATTTTAGAGGCCTCGTTGGTCGAGTCGGTCAGTCCGCCGAGGCTTGCCGAGCAGGTCGATGTCTTGGGGGCCGATGGCAAGTGGATTGGGCGTGGATTGTACCATCCGGAGAGCCGCATTCGGGTCCGGATGTATGGATGGTCGCAGGATCAGTGGATCGATGCGGAGCTATTAGGGGTGCGGATAGGCCAAGCGATCGAGCTTCGACGGCAGTACATGGCTGGTTCGGGTCAGGTCGATGGATTGCGTTGGATCAACAGTGAGGGGGATTTCCTCAGTGGATTGGTGGTTGATGGATTTGCGGGGCATTTGGTCGTCCAGGTCAACGCTGCGGTGTTGATGCCCTATTTGGATGGGATCTTGAGTCAGCTTGTCCGGGAGATCAAGCCGCTGAGTATTTTGTTGAGCATTAATGAGAAAACGGCAAGGAGCGAGGGTTTGGAGGTCCAGGAGCGGTTGGTATTTGGCCAGTTGCCCGACGGGCCGGTGAGCATACGCGAGAATGGATTGACTTGGCGGGTCGACATGGTTGGGGGGCAGAAGACTGGATATTACTTGGATCAGCGCGAGAACCGGCTTGCGGCCAGCCGGTGGGTAGCGCGCGGAGCGAGGGTTTTGGATGTGTGCACGTATGCGGGTGGTTTTGCGTTAACGCTGGCGAAGCTTGGGGGTTGCGAGTCGGTCGTAGCGGTCGATTCGAGTGCTAGGGCGTTGGATTTGGCCAGGCAGAATGCTCAATCCAATGGGATAATCGAGGGGGTTGTTTGGGAGCAGTCAGACTTTTTTGAGGCGTTATCCGCACGGGTGGATCGCCAGGAGTTGTTCGACATGGTGGTCTTGGATCCGCCGAAGTTGGCAGGAGCCAGGGATAAAGTGCCCAGGGCTTTGGCCGCTTATCATCGCCTTAACTACTTGGCTATGCGGTGTTTACGTCCAGGCGGGGTGTTGGTGACTTGCAGTTGTTCGGGTCGTGTGAGTCGTTCGGATTTCGTCGATGTGTTGCTTGGGGCGGCCCGACGGGCGGGTCGCGACCTACAAATTTTGGAGAATCGAGGGGCATCTGCGGACCATCCGGTTAACATTCATTGTCCGGAGACCGATTATCTCAAGTGCCTGATCGGTCGGGTTTTGTGAGCTAGTTAGGGAAATTTTGCTGGAAAACCGCGTCGGTGGACTTGCTGATCCTCTAGGTTCGCCGTTAAACTTTGCGACCTGATATTACCCGAGCGAATCCGGTTTGAAGATTGCTTGGGGGAATGCCAAAGTGGCGGAATGGCAGACGCGCTGGACTCAAAATCCTGTGTCCGCAAGGACGTGTGGGTTCGACTCCCACCTTTGGTACTTTCGCTGGGAACTGCCGAACATTTTGAACGTTAGAATTCGGAACCTTTAAGACTGTATGCCAACGATTAATCAACTCGTACGACGCAATCGTGTCGTGCAGCACAAGACGACCAAGAGCCCAGTTCTGGAGCGATGCCCGCAGAAGCAGGGTGTTTGTTTGATGGTCAAAACGATGACCCCGAAGAAGCCGAATTCGGCTTTGCGTAAGATCACACGGGTTCGACTGAGCAATGGCAAGGAAGTGACCGTGTACATTCCTGGTGAGGGTCACAACCTTCAGGAACACTCGATCGTTCTGATTCGTGGTGGTCGTGTTCGCGACTTGCCCGGGGTGCGTTACCAAGTGGTCCGAGGATGCCGCGATACGCTCGGTGTCAACGGACGTAAGCAATCCCGTAGTCGCTACGGTGCAAAGAGCCCGAAGAAGTCCTAGCCTTGTTGCTGGGCCTTCTACCCCAAACCTACTTGTCCCTTCGCATTAAAGAGTTTAAAGAGTTTTTTGTCCTATGGGAAAAATCACTGCTTCCAAGACGACCCTTCGTCCTGATCCACGGCACAACTCCTTGTTGGTTGCCAAGTTTGTGAATTGCTTGATGTACGATGGTAAGAAAACCGTCGCTTACGGCGTGATTTACGATGCTTTCGACGAGATCGCAGAAAAGATCAAGGATCGTCCGGCAGTGGAAGTGTTCGAGCAAGCGATCGAGAACGTCAAGCCCTACATCGAAGTTCGCTCGAAGCGTGTCGGTGGTGCATCTTACCAAGTTCCGATGCAGGTGAACAAGAACCGTCAGCAGTCGCTGGCCTTCCGCTGGATTCTCACCGCAGTCCGGGACAAGAAGGGTCGAGCGACCTCGACGAAGCTCGCCGATGAACTCATGGCAGCTTACCGCAAGGAAGGCACAGCGATCACCAAGCGAGAGAACACCCACCGTATGGCCGACGCGAACAAGGCGTTCGCCCACTTTGCTTGGTAGTTTTGTTAGCCAACTAGTTTCGATTGGTTAGCAGCCGATCAACCGTTGGTTTACACTGCAAAAGTCTTCAAGACACCTCCAGATTCCTGGAGGTGTTTTTCTTTTATACGGCCCAAGGGGTGACAGCGATGTTTCGTGACTTGCTCGAATGCACTCCCCGTGGTCTGTATTGTCCGGCTGGTGACTTTTATGTGGATCCTTGGGCGCATGTCGAACATGCAATTCTGACGCATGCCCATTCGGACCATGCGCGTTCGGGGAGCAAGCGGTACTTGTCGGTTAAGTCGAGCGAGTCGCTCTTGAGGGTAAGGCTTGGCAATTCGATCGACCTGCAGACGGTCCTTTATGGCGAGAGTTTGAGGATCAAGGATGCGAAGGTTTCCTTGCATCCGGCGGGTCATATTCTTGGATCCTCGCAGGTCCGAATCGAGGTCGCCGGTCGCGTGGCGTTGATCACTGGGGATTACAAGTTGCAGTCCGATTTGACCTGCGATGCTTGGGAGCCGGTGCGGTGCGATTTGATGGTTACCGAATCGACATTTGGGCTACCGGTATTTCGATGGCCCGAGACCAGTCTTGTGATTCAAGAGATGGTTCGATGGTGGGAGGAGAATCAGCGACAGGGTCGAACGAGTTTGTTGTTGGCTTATTCGGTGGGCAAGGCCCAGCGGGTGCTTACCGAGATCTTTGGGGTCTGTGGAGTGGAGGTAGCCTCGAAGGTTGCGGTCCATGGAGCGATGCTCGGACCGAATCGAGCTTATGTGGCTGCTGGGGTCGCCTTGCCTGAGTTGCCATCGGCCGCATCACTTGGAGTGCAGCACGATTGGTCGCAATCGTTGGTGATTGGTCCACCGTCGAGCCAATCGACCGGGTGGATGGATCGATTTTCGGATCCCTCGATCGCGATGGCATCGGGTTGGATGGCGATACGCGGTACGCGACGAAGGCGGAATGTCGAGCGTGGGTTTGTCTTGTCCGACCATGTCGATTGGCCGGATTTGATGATAGCCGTTGGCCAGTGCCAACCCGAGCAAGTTTGGGTGACCCATGGTTTTTCCGAGGTAGTATCGAGGTATTTGACGGAGCGAGGAATCGCTGCTGAGGTGCTTGAAACGCGTTTTGCGGGGGAAGAGTCCGAGCCCTCGAGTTCTGAGAAGCCCGAGGATGCATCATGAGAGAATTCGCGAAACTGTTTCGGCGGCTTGACGAGACGACCAAGACGAACGACAAGGTATCGGCGATACGGGATTATTTTTCCGAGGCCACCGGCGCCGATGCGGCTTATGCGCTTTACTTTCTGTTAGGCAACAAGCTCAAGCCATCCTTGCCTACGCGGATCATTCGTCGAGCGGCGATGCTCGGTGCGGAGGTTCCCGAATGGCTTTTTGAGGAGACCTATCAATGGGTAGGTGACTTGGCAGAGACGGCTGCAGCGATGGCCAAGGGGTCTTCGCACGGCGGCCCGGAGACATTGGCAGAGACGCTATCTGAGCGATTGATTCCGTTGCTACAAAGCGCCAGTCGGACCCAACGATCGACTCGAAAGTCGCCGTCGAGTTCTGATGAGCGATTGCAGATCGATCAGGCGTTAGCAATGACGCTGATCGAGCTTTGGAGTCGGTACGATTTGCTCGAACGATTTGTCTTGAACAAATTGCTCACGGGGAACTTGCGGGTCGGAGTCAGTACCAAGTTGGTGACCAAGGGCTTGAGTCAGTGGTGTGGAGTGCCAACCGAGGAGCTTTGCCATCGGATGATGGGCGAATGGGAGCCGAGCGAGACTTTTTTTGAACAGCTCGTTGCACCCGAGTATTCGGGTGCTTCGCCCGCGAAGCCTTATCCGTTCTGTTTGGCCCATCCGTTGCCTGAGGGGTACAGCGGTCAGAATCCGGTGGGAGACTTCCTTGTGGAGTGGAAGTGGGATGGGATACGGGCGCAGTTGGTTCGGCGCTCGGGCCGCACGTACTTGTGGTCGCGTGGAGAGGAGTTGCTTGAGGGGCGATTTCCCGAGATTGAGCTTGCTGCGGAGGGATTGCCCGATGGGCTGGTTCTTGACGGTGAGGTGTTGGGATATCGGGAGGGTAGTCCGTTGCCCTTTACGTTGTTGCAGCGGCGGATTCAGCGTCTAAAGCCCGGAGTCAAGTTGCTCGGTGAGGTTCCTGTCGTGTTCATTGCGTTCGACGTCTTGGAGCATGAGGGCAAGGATCTGCGTCAGGAGGCTTATCAGCAGCGGCGGAGTCTATTGGAATCTTTGGATTTGGGGGGAGTATCTGGGGCAGAAACGTTGCGTGTCAGTACGGTGTATGCGTTTGACGATTGGGAATCGTTGTTTCAGATGCGGGACACAGCGCGGGGGCATGGGGCTGAGGGGATGATGCTTAAGCATCGGCAGGGTCGTTATGACGTAGGTCGAGTGACAGGGACATGGTGGAAGTCCAAGGTCACACCGTACACGATCGACGCGGTTTTGGTCTATGCGCAGCGAGGGCATGGAAGGCGAGCAGGCATGTTTTCCGACTATACGTTTGCCTTGTGGGACGAGGATCGGTTGGTCCCTTTCGCGAAGGCTTATTCGGGCTTGAGCGATCAGGAGATCGTGCGTGTGGATCGATGGATCAAGGAGAATACGCAGAAGAAATTTGGTCCGGTGCATGAGGTTCCGGCGCATTTGGTCATGGAGTTAGCGTTTGAGAATTTGCAGGAGTCGAGTCGGCACAAGAGTGGGATTGCGGTTCGGTTTCCGAGGATTGTGCGATGGCGAGAGGATAAGCAGGCCAGGGATGCGGACCGATTGGAGGATATTCGCAAGATGCTCAGGGGTGAGGGCGGATCGGGTTTGGAAGAAACCGAGTGAAGACGAATCGGTTTGCTCGTTCATCCAATTACAAACGTCGTGCTCGTGCTCAGTGAAACGGTGCTCGTGCTCGTGCTCGAAAGGGTGAGCGTACACCGGCCTGATCGGGTTTTTCTCAGCACAGGGCTCGCTTGCGGGTAGATTCAAGGAACGCCCTTGTTTCTATCCCAGTTCTCAAGGAGATCCTGCTTATGTCTCGCTTACCGTCCTCGAAAACTGCCCAGATTTGGGCTGAACGTATCGCCCAGTGCGAACGATCCAATGCTCCCGTCGCGCAGTTCTGCCAGTCGATCGGCTGCTGGCCTATGTTTTCATCGAGTGGAGTCGTACAGCGCGATCTTTGGGGGCGACGGACTGGAAGTCCGTCGTACAGCGCGTACGACGGACTTCCAGTCCGTCGACCAAGTCGTACATCGAGTACGACGGACTTCCAGTCCGTCGGCCAAGGCGATCAAAACGTAAACTCGCTGCTAAGCTTCAAGCAACCGCCTTTCTGCGTGTGCAAACATCGGATTCCACCAAGGACTCCATCGAGATCAAACTCCCCGAAGCAGGCGAGAGGCTTGAGGCGATAGGCGTGAGGGAACAGCCGCTTACCACTAACCACTTACCACTTACCCCATATGTCGCCCTCCGGGTGTTTAGACGTGTTGGGTGTGCGTCTAAGTTCGGCGGCTTACGCACACCGGAAGTTCTTGTGCCGCCCTCCGGGCTTGATGAATGCAAATCTGTATGGATCGATCTGTGTGTATTGCATGGTGGCCATGTGTGGCCATTACAGCCAAGCAGCCTTACGCGCGGTCGGCCCCCTCAGCCCCCCCGCCCCTTGCTCCCCCGGCCAAAGCCCCGGTGGAGAAGGGGGGCCAAGCGGTTGGATGGATCGGACGTGAGGTGTGAGGTGTGAGGTGTGAGGGGTGAGGGGTGAGGGGAGCAGCCGGATCTTTTGCAAAATCCACCACCGAGCATTTGCAAGCCCCACGGCCCCTAAAAACCGAATAGGCCGCTGTACGCTTACTCGAAAGGCGCCTTTGAGGCCGATCTGGTAAATGTCCCGACGACGAATATTCTCAATTGCTTTGAAAATGGCGTTTGATGCTAGTCGATTCAAGCCATCGATTACGAGCACGAGCACCGTCCGCCGCGGCGGACTGAGCACGAGCACGACGAACAGCTAAAACCAAGCGATGCACCGAAGCGCTCGATCTGGCATCGGGGTCACAACCATCGTGCTCGTGCTCAGTGAAACGGTGCTCGTGCTCGTGCTCGAATCGAGGTAACCGTGACGGAATACCTTTTCGGCTGAGCACGACATGGGGGCACAATAGCGACTTCCTCGCCGTTGGCTGCGGGTTAAACGATTGTTCGTGCTTTGCCTCCGGTTGTGAAAAGAGTGTGGTTAGCCCAGAAGGATTTTGCGAGTGTTTGCAGTGTTGGGATGTTTACGGGCTTTGATGCGCAGGTAGGGGCGGATGTATCGGCTGCGATGGCCCATGGTTCCGGGTTGTGCATCGAGCTTGGCGTGGTCGGGTTCCGAGACGGCTTCAATGCTCATGCCTACGCGGCATATGCCACCTAGGATAGCGTCCAAAGAGTGTGCGAATTCGATCGTCTCGGGCTCTCGAAGCAAACTGGATTGACCTATCGCAAGGGGTCTTGCAGGTTGGCCGACCAAGGTATCGACGGTGTACTTTCCGTGGACTAATTCCAAGGACGCTTGTAGGTTCATCGGCTGTTTGTGTTGGGAGACATACAGTCCACTTGGGCGCAGGACTCGGGCCACTTCGGCGAGCACCGGTTCGAGGTTGGGCACATAGCAAGTGCTTACGGGGTGCGCTACGAGGTCGAATTGATCGTTTGCGAACATCGACAAGTCGGCCATGTCTCCTTGGACGATTTGGTAGTTGAGTCCCAAGTGCCCGGAGACTTGGCGATCGAGTTCGAGCATTGCCGGGCTGATGTCTAGGACGGTTACTTGAGCACCAGCGGCTCGATACAAGGGACCTTGTCGTCCTCCACCGGCGGCTAGGCACAGCACATTCCAACCGCGTATATTGCCGCCGAGCCAGCCTTTGGCGTCTAGGGTTCCGAGCGGGTTGGCCAGTTCCTCGGCGCTGACGGGTTGGGTCAAGAAGTGTTTGGATTGGACCATTCGGTCGTAGGCTTGTCGGTTTCGGTTTTCGATCGCAGAGTGTTTGGGTGGGTTGAGCCCTAGGTGGGTTGGGTCGGAGTCGTTCATTTCGCAGCCAGTGGTTTTTAGGTCCATCGGGGCCGATGGGGACTCGCTTTGCCGATGCATTGGGTCGAAATTGTACGGCGTTGTGGCGATCCTGACAGTGGCGGCCCTAACAGTGGCGGCCCTAGTCGTTCGGGAGTATGAAATCGGGGGTGTCTTTGAAATCTTACTGGCGATTGGTCCCTGTTGATTCTTGCTTTTTTGCGGATTTAGGTGAAAATCTTAGAGTGTCGACTTCAACAAGCCGATCCGCAAATCAACTGATTTTCCATCGGTCCCACCCCTTGGCCAAGCTCCCCCCCCCTTCCCTACCCTTGGGCTTGGCGTCTTTCTTCAAGCAACAAACGATTCGCCTTATGGATTTCCATTGCATTCGATCCTGGACGCTGAAGGTCTTTTTTCTTTTTGCTTTCGCGTTGATTGGATTCGGTTCCCGAGCGACGGTCCATGCGCGCAGCGGGATGGTTCAGTACAACCGGGACATCCGACCGATCCTCAACGACAATTGTTTTGCTTGCCATGGTCCGGACGAGAACAAGCGGGCCGCGGAGCTTAGGCTCGACATCCGCGAGGCGGCTTTGAGCAAGCAAGCGATCGTGCCCGGGAAGCCCGATGAGAGCACGATCCTTCAGCGGATTTTGAGCACCGACGAGAACGAGGTGATGCCACCGCCGACGTCGCACAAGTCGCTCAGCGTCAGTCAGAAAGAGATGCTCAGGGCTTGGATCGCCGAGGGGGCTGAGTACCAGGGCCATTGGGCTTATCTTGCACCGGTCAAGCCGGAATTGCCGCAGGTTCGCAATCCGCTTTGGGTGCGCAATCCCATCGATCGGTTTGTTTTATCCGAGCTTGAGCGAAGAGGCATGGAGCCATCGCCTGAAGCGGATTTAAGAACCTTGGTCCGTCGCGTCTCATTGGACTTGACCGGGTTGCCACCGAGTCCCGAAGAGGTCGATCGCGTGATGGCCGATCCGTCTGCGGAGCGCTACGAGAACTATGTCGATGAGCTACTGGGGCGTCAGGAGTGGGGAGAGCATCGGGGAAGGTATTGGTTGGACTATGCGAGGTATGCCGACACGCATGGGATTCACTTCGACAATTACCGCGAGATGTGGTCGTATCGTCAGTGGGTGATCCATGCGTTCAATCGCAACTTACCGTTCGATCAGTTCACCGTCGAGCAGCTTGCGGGGGATTTGATGCCTGAGGCGAGTTTGGATCAGCGCATTGCCAGTGGATTCAATCGGTGCAACATCACGACCAACGAGGGGGGCGCGATTTCTGAGGAGTATCAAGTCCTCTACACACGCGATCGGGTTGAGACGACCAGTTTGGTATGGTTGGGATTAACGATGGGATGTGCGGTATGTCACGATCACAAGTTCGATCCGATCCGCCAAAGGGATTTCTATCAGATGGCAGCGTTCTTCAACAACACGACGCAGAATGCGATGGATGGGAACATCAAGGACACCCCGCCGATCGTCGCAGTGCCGGTTGAGGAGGACCGCGAGCGATTCTTTGCGCTCGATGGTTTGATCGGACAGGCCAAGCAGTCCGTTGAGAAGCGCAGGGTTGAATCCCGGGGAGCGTTCGATGCTTTTTTGAGCAACGCGGCGGAGCGAGACGCACTGGTACAGATGCCATTGCCGGCCCAGGATGCTTTGGATGTCCATGTGCCGTTGTTGGGATCGGATCCCAAGACCCTTGAGTGGAGTCTTGCGGGTCAAAAGCAGTTGTCCGATCTCGGTAGCGAGGCTGCTTTGGCACCAGGCCATCTGAGCCCTAGTGCTTGGCAGGTCAAGGATGGGCTTTATCCGACGTTTGAAGCAGGCGATATCGAGCGCGATCAGTCCTTTACGATTTCGATGTGGGTCAAGCTTGGAAAGGACAATCAGGGTGGATCGCTCTTGGCACGGATGGATGAGGGATCGAAGTTTCGGGGTTGGGATGTATGGTTAGAGAATGGAAGTGTGGGCACGCACATCATCCACCAGTGGCCCGAGAATGCCTTGAAGGTGGTCTCCCAGCAACGGCTCACGGCCAGTCGCTGGCAGCATGTGACGATCAGTTACGACGGCAGTTCGAAAGCCCAGGGGGTCAAGATCTACGTCGACGGCAAGTCGGTGGCGGTGAATATTGCCAGCGATAATCTCAATCAGACGATTCGCACGACGGTTCCGTTGCGGCTTGGGAGTCGCCATTCGACGGCCCCAACGCTCGATGCGAAGTTGCAGGACTTGCGAATGTATAAGCGAGTGCTGAGCCTTGAGGAGTTGCAGGTTGTTGGGCAACTTCCGCGTCGTGCGTATTTGGTTGCCAAGTCGGAGCGGAGCAACGAGGAGATCGAGGAGTTGTTCCAATGGTATTTAGAGTCCCGCGATGGGGAGTATTCCCGATTGACGCAGTCTGAGCGGCAGTTGACCGAGGAGAAGGCCGCGATACTCAGCAGAGGAACGATCGCGCATGTGATGAATGAGAAGAACGAGATGGCCAAGGCATGGTTGTTGACCCGTGGTGACTACGACAAGCGAGCCGACGAAGTGGCTCCAGCGACCCCGGCGGTCTTGCATGCATGGAACGAGGAGTTGCCTAAGAATCGTTTAGGGTTAGCCAAATGGTTGCTCGATGAAAAGAATCCGTTGACGACCAGGGTGACAGTGAATCGGTTTTGGCAAGAAGTGTTTGGCAACGGGATCGTGTTTTCCGCGGGGGACTTTGGGGTCACGGGGCAAATGCCAACGCATCCGGAGCTTTTGGATTACCTTGCGATATCGTTTCGCGAGGATGGATGGAACGTCAAGAATTTTTTCCGCACGGTCGTCACGAGTTCGACGTATCGGCAGTCGGCAAGCGTGACCAACGACAAGTTGGCTTCGGATCCGACGAACAAGTGGTTGGCTCGCGGTCCGAGGTTTCGGATGGATGCCGAGATGATCCGAGACACTGCGCTTTCAGCTAGTGGATTGTTGGTAGAGAAGATTGGAGGGCCCAGCGTTCGTCCTTACCAGCCCCCTGGGGTTTGGGAGGCCGTAGCGATGCCTGGGAGCAACACACGCGATTACGTCGTCGACAAGGGCGAGGGGTTATACCGAAGGAGTTTGTATACCTTTTTGAAGCGTTCGGCGCCGCCGCCGAGCATGGAGGTTTTCAATGCCACGGCGCGCGAGGTTTGCACGGTGCGTCGGGAGCGGACCAATACGCCGCTGCAGGCGTTGGTGACCATGAACGACACGCAGTTTGTCGAGGCCGCGAGAATGTTGGCTCAAAAAGCGATTCAATCGAATCCCAACGGGTCCGATCCGGTCGCAAGGCTGCAGTGGATTGCAGCGAGGATACTTTCGAGGCCATTGCGGGGCGAGGAGCTCGGGGTGCTGCAAGCTTCTTTTAGTGAAATATTCGGTTACTACCAAGCCAATCCCGAGGGAGCCAAAGAGTTGTTGTCGGTAGGGGCCATGCGTTCTGCCGAGGAGCTCGACGCATCGGAGTTGGCTTCGTGGACCATGACGGTCAACATTTTGATGAATCTCGATGAGGCGATTACCAAATGAGCAATTCGATCCATCCGTTGATTGAGCAGTACGTACAGAGTGAAACCCGGCGGCAGTTTTTTCGCCAAGGGGGGAGCATCTTAGGGACCGCAGCGTTGGCGAGTCTAGGAGGATCCTTATCGGCTCAGGCCGAGGGTGGTTTGGGGACACTTCCCCATTTTGCGCCCAAGGCTAAGCGGGTGATTTATCTGCACATGGTCGGTGGGCCGTCGCAGATGGACCTCTATGATTACAAGCCGCAGATGAATGACTGGTATGACAAGGACCTGCCTGAGTCGATTCGCAACGGCCAGAGGCTCACGACCATGACCAGTGGTCAAGCGAGGTTTCCGATCGCTCCGTCGATGTACAAGTTTGCGCAGCATGGTAAGAGCGGCATGTGGGTAACGGAGCTTTTGCCCCAGACGGCCAAGGTCGTCGACGATCTTTGCTTTGTTCGCTCGATGAACACCGAAGCGATCAACCATGAGCCCGCGATCACCTACATGCAGACGGGGAACATGGTCACCGGTCGGCCATGCATCGGATCATGGTTGTCCTACGGGCTCGGATCGATGAATGACAATTTGCCGACCTTCGTGGTGTTGGTTGCCACACCAACGAATACCGAGCAGATCCAAGCGATTTCGGCGAGGCTTTGGTCCTCGGGATGTTTGCCTGGAGAGCATGGAGGATGTTCGTTCCGATCCGTTGGCGATCCGATTTTGTACATCAACAATCCGTCAGGGGTTCCGACCGACATTCGCCGCAAGACGCTCGACGGGTTGAAGTCGCTCAATGAGATGAATTTCCGAGCCGTCGGTGATCCGGAGATACACACTCGGATCCAGCAGTACGAGTTGGCGTTTCGCATGCAGTCGAGCGTTCCGGATTTGACCAACATCGCCGACGAGCCCGAGAGCACGATGGAGCTTTATGGACAGGAGGCCAAGAAGCCAGGAACGTTTGCCAATTCGGTGTTGCTAGCGCGGCGCATGGTCGAGCGGGACGTTCGATTCGTGCAGATCTACTTGAACAACTGGGATCATCATGGCAACGTTGCCAAGCGGCTACCGTCGCAGTGCAAGGACATTGACCAGGCGACTTACGGATTGATCACCGATTTGAAGAATCGCGGGTTGCTCGATTCGACGCTAGTGGTCTGGGGTGGTGAGTTCGGCCGGACCATCTACTCGCAGGGTGGATTGAGCAAGGACAATTATGGGCGCGATCACCATCCGAGGTGTTTTACGATGTGGATGGCAGGTGGCGGGATCAAGGGGGGTACGATTTACGGGGAGACCGATGATTTTTCTTACAACATTGTCAAGGATCCGGTCCATGTACGAGACTTCCATGCGACGGCACTTCATCTGCTGGGCATCGATCACGAGCGGTTCACTTTCAAGAATCAGGGGCTCGATTTGAAGCTCACGGGTGTGGAGCCAGCACGAGTTATCAAAGAGTTGTTGGCTTAAGATGTCAGGCTTGAATAAGGTAGTGGCAATGACCTCGAGGATCTTCGCGCTGGCGATTTTGCTGGTGGTTTTTCAAGAGCGTCGGTTGATTGCCCGGCAGGGGCCCGAGGATCCGGCCCCGACGGCCCAGCAGTTGGATTTTTTCGAGTCCAAGATTCGTCCTGTGTTGGTTGAGCATTGTTACGAATGCCATTCGTCGGGTGCGACGATCTTGCAAGCGAATCTGAGCCTTGAGACGCGCGAGGGGATATTGCGTGGCGGGGATTCGGGTCCTGCGGTGGTGGTAGGTAAGCCGCAGGAGAGTTTGCTGATCCAGGTGCTCGGGCAGCAGGAGCCCAAGATGCCACCTGAGGGGCAGTTGTCCGACGTATTGATCAAGGATCTAGAGCGTTGGATCCAGGATGGGCTTATCGATCCAAGAGTGCTGGAGGATAGCGATTCAGCGGGGCCTAAAAAGAGTTGGGTAGATCCCGAGTTGGCGCAGAGCCATTGGGCGTTTCAGCCGATTGGCGATACGGCGTTACCTGCCCAGGAGGGCTGGGTCATGCCGAGCGTATCGCATAGCAATGCGATCGATGCGTTTGTGCAGGCGAAGCTCAAGGAGAAGGGATGGCAGGCCGATTCGCGAGCCGAAGCATTGGTCTTGTTGCGTCGTGCGACGTTGGGTGTAACGGGCTTGCCCCCGAGCGAGCAGGACATCGAGACTTTTTTGGCGGATCGGCCTGAAGAGCGTTACGAGCGGCTTGTGGATCGTCTGTTGGCATCTGCCGATTATGGGGTTCGTTGGGGAAGGCACTGGTTGGACTTGGTGCGGTATGCCAACAGCAATGGTGCGGATGAGAATCACGATATGCCCAATGCTTGGCGCTATCGCGATTGGGTCATCGACGCGTTGAATGAGGACTTGGGGTTCGATGCGTTTGTCGAGCAACAGATCGCTGGTGATTTGCTGCTTGAGTCGCACCGAGCGACGCTCGACGAGGAGCATCGAAATCGGCTCATTACGGCGACAGGTTTTTGGGTTTTGGGGCCCAAGATGCTTGCAGAGCAAGACAAAGAGAAGATGAAGATCGACATTGTCGACGAGCAGATCGATACGTTTTCCAGGACGATGTTGGGAGTGACTTTGGCATGTGCACGGTGCCACGATCACAAGTTTGATCCGTTTACCCAGCGCGATTACTATTCGATGGCCGGAGTGTTGATGAGCACCCGAACGATGGCCGATCAGGCTTTCGTGAGTCAATGGATGGAGCGTCCCTTGGAGACAGTCGCAAGGCAGCAGGAGCGAGCAGCGCACCAGAGTCGAGTCGACGAAGCGATTCTTGCGCAGCAGATGCTTGTCAAAAGGTTCCATGAGGAGTTGGTTGCGTCCGGCCAATTGGAGAAGCTTCCCGAGGATCCAACGGCTCGTCTGAAAGATGGGCCTTACAGTGATCCGATGAACAAGGAGCTCGATGGTGCGTTTAAGCAGGTCGAGGACTTGAAAAAGGGGATGCCTGCATTCGACAAGGCGATGGCCGTCGAGGAGCAACAAGCAGTTGAGTTACCGATCCACATCCGGGGGAATCACCTCAAGACGACGTCGGAAAAGGTACCCAGGGGAGTTCCTCTGGTCCTGACCAAGGGTGCAGCGATAGGGAGCATCGAAGCGAGTCAAAGCGGTCGAATGCAGCTTGCGCGTTGGTTGACCGACCGTTCGAATCCTTTGTTTGCGCGAGTCATGGTCAATCGTGTGTGGATGTGGCATTTTGGTCAACCGCTTGTGGGTTCCCCGTCGAACTTTGGATTCAAGGGGCAACGGCCGACGCATCCTGAGTTGCTCGACGATTTATCGAGGCGTTGGATGGATCATGGATGGTCGCTCAAGTGGTTGCATCGTGAGATTTTGCTTTCGGCGGCTTATCAGCGAAGTTCGCGTTCGACTTTGTATGAGGTGGAGGATCCTGAGAACGCGTATCTATGGAGGCAGCACCGCCGGCGCTTGGAGATGGAGCCGATTCGGGATTCGTTGTTGGCCAGTGCCGATCGGATCGATGTTCGCCATGGTCAAGGTGTCCAAGGGATGGAGGGATCCAGGCGGAGCGTTTACTTGAACATCAATCGAGCTGCTTTGAACGATACGTTTGCGATTTTTGATTATGTGGATCCGGCCAGCCATATCGAGCAGCGAGCGGTTACGACGGTACCGAGTCAATCGTTGTTTTTCTTGAACAATGAGATTGTATCGAAGTCATCGGAAAAGCTCGGCGAGCATTTGGCGAGTCGATCCGAGGACATCCATCAGGTGATACACCTCGCATTTCGGAGGGTTCTCGGTCGGGATCCAACCGTCGAGGAGATCGAGCGTTCGGGGGCCTTTGTGGTTCGAGCGATGGAGATCTGGGCTGGTCAGATCCAGCCAGCCGAGGGAGTGAGCGAGCAGACGCATCGAGCGTCGATGCGATCGAGGGCTCTAGGGAGTTTGGTGCATAGTTTGTTTGCGCTGCGCGAATTCATTTGGGTGGAGTAGGCATCGATGGATATTGGGAATCGAATGGATCGGCGGAGTTGGTTGGGCGGGGTATCTCAGGGGCTCGGTGGTCTGGCCTTAGCCGATCTTCTGACCCAGGAGCGCGTCAAGGGATCGGTCGCTCGGGTCGATGAATCCGGGTTGGATCCTGGTTGTCATTTCCCGCCGAAAGTCAAGCGAGTGATCTTCGTGTTCATGCATGGGGGGCCATCGCATATCGATACGTTTGACTATAAGCCTGAGTTGATTCGGTTGCATGGTCAGCCTTTGCCGATAGCCAAGCCGAGGATCCAGTTTGCTCAGACGGGGAATTTGCTCAAGAGTCCTTGGGAGTTCAAGCAATACGGGCAGACAGGAGCTTGGGTCAGCGATTTGTTTCCGAACGTTGCCAAGCATGTCGATCGTTTGACGTTTATCAAATCGTTGCATGGTTCGAACGAAGCGCATGGGGGAGCGTTGTTGAAGATCCATACCGGATCCGATACGTTTGTGCGTCCGAGTTTAGGGGCATGGATCAGTTATGGGCTCGGAACGCAGAATGCGAACTTGCCGAGTTTCGTGACCATCAATCCGACCTTGGGTCATGGTGGAGTTCGGAATTTTGGGTCGGCATTTTTACCACCGAATCATCAAGGGACCCGCATCGCTGTTTCTGGCAAGGAAGCCAAGCTTGAGAATTTGTTACCAAGGCATGGCGACGCATTGCAACGCTTGCAGCTCGATTACGTGCGCGACCTGGAACGCCATGGGGCAAGCGGCAGTCTGCTCGGAGCGATCGAGGCCAAGGAAAAGACGTATGAGTTGGCTTATCGGATGCAGAGCGAGGCGTTGGGAAGGTTTCAGCTCGAGAGCGAGACCGCAGAGACGCAGACGCTTTATGGAATCGATGGTGGACCGAGCGATGGGTTTGGTCGGCAGTGTTTATTGGCCCGGAGGTTGAGTGAGGCGGGGGTTCGATTCGTGCAGGTTTCTCATGCTTATTGGGATCAGCATTCGGAGCTCAAGGAGAAGCATGCGGAGTTGGCAGGTCAGGTCGATCGTCCGATAGCCGGCTTGATCGAGGACCTGCACAGGCGTGGGTTATTCAGCGAGACGCTGTTGATTTGGGGGGGCGAGTTCGGGAGGACCCCTACGGCGCAGGGTGACAACGGGCGGGATCACAATCCCCATGCGTTTACCTGGTGGATGTGTGGACCTGGGATCAAGCCCGGTTTGACCTGGGGCGCGTCGGACGACTTTGGATTTTATGCCCAGCAGGACAAGGTGCATGTTCATGATTTGCATGCGACGCTTTTGCATCTGCTGGGGATCGACCACGAGCGATTGACTTTTCGATATGGGGGTCGGGATTTTCGGCTTACGGATGTGCATGGCCGCGTGGTGCGCGAATTGTTTGCTTGAGCGATATGGCTTAGGGCTTGTGTTACAATCCGAAGGGATCCAGTTAAAAAGCTACGGGGTCGAAGTATTTTCTGTTGGTTTATTCATGAATCAAAAGGGTGGTGACTCGCATGGACCGAAGACGATTTTTAGCAGTGGGCGCAGTGGTACCGGTAGTGGCAGGGACCGTAGGCATCTCGGGCGATTTGTTTGCCGTTGAGACCTTTACGAGCATTGCTGCGGCGGGTGATTTGTATCGATTGCAAGGCGAGTATCTTGGCGTCATCGAGTCGTTGGATGGGACTTGGGGGGCACAAGTGATCGCTACGGGTGAGAAGACCTTGGAAGTGCACTTGTTGCAAGGCGGCTTGCCGGGCGATGGGTTCAAATCCAAGGAGCCGACTCGGGTGTGCAAGGTCGAGCGCGTCGAGAGCGCGTTGGCCACGGGTAAGGGTAGCGATTACAGCGTCAGCCTTGATGGCAAGTCGCTGACGGTCTTGAGTGCTGAGGGAAAGAAGCTCGGGGAGTTGACCAAGGTTTTGCGCGAGAGCAAGACCTTGGGGATCGAGCCGCCCAAGGGCGCGCTAGTGTTGTTTGATGGAACCACTGCCGATCGGTTCGAGGGTGGCAAGCTGGTCGACCAGAAGTATTTGGGAGTTGGTTGCAAGTCCAAGGATACGTTTGGGGATCATCGATTGCATTTGGAGTTCCGGACACCGTTCCAGCCTAGCGATTCGGGACAGGGACGGGGCAATAGCGGCGTGTACATCCAGGGGCGCTATGAGTTGCAGGTTCTCGATTCGTTCGGGTTGCGCGGCGAGAACAACGAGTGCGGTGGGATTTATCAGATCGCCAGTCCGAGTTTGAACATGTGTTATCCACCGTTGAGTTGGCAGACTTACGACATCGATTTTAAGTCGGCGAGGTTTGGGTCCGATGGCAAGAAGACCAGCAATGCGCGGGTGACGATCCGGCACAACGGGGTGGTGATCCATGACGACCTGGAGTTCCCTAGGGGAACCCCTGGTGGGGTCGGCGACGAGGGTCCGCAGGAAGCACCGTTGTATTTGCAAGACCATTCCAATCCGGTGATGTTCCGAAATATTTGGGTTTCTAAGTCCGAGTGATTCGCGAGGCGAGCCATCGGCGTTCCATCCCGCGTTTTCTCTATTGCCCCCAATCTAGCCAATCGGCTATGACCCAACGATGCTCCTTGCGGTTTGGGGAGCCGAATCGGGTGGACGATAGCCGGAGAGATCGCATGAGAGAATTGGCAGTTGGGATACGAAAAGATTGCCATTGGGTCGTGTTGTTGGCGGTCTTTTCTAGTTGCATTTGCTCGATGCAACCGTTGGTATATGGTCAAGGCGTCCAGCCGGGCAATCCTGCGGCGTTTGGCAATCCTGGGGCGCTTGGCAATCCTGGGACGCTTGGCAATCCTGGGACGCTTGGAATACCTGCCGGTGGCGAGGTCGTGCCGAATGTGCCGAGTGTACCGAGCATCGAGGGACTTTCGGCTGGGGGATTGGCAGGTGGGCCTGCGAGGGTCGATGGAGCGGCAGCGGGAGGAAATCCGCTTGGGGTCAAGGTGCATCAGCGTTTGGAGCTACCGAGCGATGCTGGGCAGTATTGGGTTGAGTATGATTTGAAGCCTTATACGTTGGCGTTGAAGGGTGTGGATCGTCCGCAGCAAGCGGTGATTGATTGGATTATTCGCGAGACGGGAAGTGATTTGTGGTTTCAAGAGCCCGTGGGGGTACTCACGGCGGATCGCTCGACGTTGCGGGTGTATCACAATGCGGGGATGCAGAAGGTCGTTGCGCAGGTTTACGAGCGCTTCGTCAATGGGATCAATGAGCCTCAGGTATATAATCTCCGGCTCATCACGATCGGAAATCCGAATTGGAGGTCTAAGGCATTGCCGTTGATGCGTTCGGCGAGTGCTCGATCTGCGGGGGTGTCGGCTTGGTTGATGCCTAAGGAGAATGGAGCGATCGTCATGGCCCAGTTGCGTCAGCGACAGGATGTACGCGAGATGCAATCGCTTGATTTAAGGATGGTGCAGGGTCAGACGCAGGTGATCGAGCAGATGCGTCCGAGGAATTACTTGCGCGAGTATGTTCCGAACACGACGTCGGCTTGGCCTCCGTTGTCGCCGACCTACGGTGAGATTCAGGAGGGATATCGGATGGTATTTAGTCCGTTGTTGAGTCTCGATGGAAGCACGATGGACATGATGCTCAAGTGCGAGGTAGATCAAGTTGAGAAGATGAATGCCGTGGCGTTGGAGGTTCCCGGCGCGGGGGGGGCTTATCAGGTCGAGGTGCCACAGATGCTATCGTGGAAGATGTCCGAGCGGTTCAAGTGGCCGACGGATCATTTGTTGATCTTGTCGTGTGGTGTGGTAGCGCCGCCGGTGGTCAATGCGCAAAACACGTTGCTCACGGGAGGGGCGAGTGGATTGTTTGGGATCAATCGGATCCTTCCTGATTTGTCGTTTCAGAAGCAGGATGCGATTTTGGTTGTCGAGTATCGCGGATCGGCATCGACGCAGTTGGTTCCTGGAGCGATGGTCAACGGTGGTGCTAATGGTGGAGTCAACGGAGTCGGTGGAGTCGGTGCTGCCAATGGAGTCGGTGGCGTTGGTGGAGTCGGTTTGCCTGCTGGGTCTGGAGGTGGGCCTGGGGTGATAGTACCTGGGGTCGCCGGTGGCAACAGTCTTCGGGGTCGATACTGATCGGGCGAGGTGGTTTTGCAGGCAACAGCAGTTCGGTCCGCAACTGAGATCAGCTC
This sequence comes from Planctomycetota bacterium, assembly GCA_026692845.1. GTDB lineage: Bacteria > Planctomycetota > Planctomycetia > Pirellulales > Pirellulaceae > JBKCUI01. The sequence continues at coordinate 23,230 of JAPLNM010000019.1, forward strand.
GAGCGTTGGATCTCGGTGGAAATGGCTTGTTTTTGCTGCGTTGGTCCTGTTTTCTGTCAACGGTTGTTGGCTAGTTGGTTTTCGTGGTCTTTACGATCCACCGCTGGCCCATGGGGATGGGCCGGATTACGAGTCGATCGCCTACAGTCTTTCGGTGGGTGCTGGCTATAGGTTTGCTTGGCAGGATCCGCAGTGGCAATCGGTGTACCGAGCGTCTCGCGAGGCGTCGGCTTATGGTCAGTTCGAGAGGCCGGATAGGGAGGGTCCAACGACGTCGCGTCCCCCTGGTCTGCCTTGGTTGATCCATTGGGTATATCGGTGTGTGCCTCGTGGACCGATGGCCTTTGCGTTGGTGCGATGCTTGTCGGTGGTGGCCTTGAGCATTGCCGGTCTTATGGCTGTGGGTTTTGCGTGGAGTTGGAGTCAGGCCCAGGGATCGGTTTCTTTATCGGCATTTGCTGCGATGGTCGCTTTGAGCGTTGCGAGTTTGGATCGGACGATCAAGACCTATGTGGAGGATTTCCTGACGGAGCCATGGGCGCTGCTTGCGTTGATGGCGATGTTATGGAGTTTGATGCGGTGGGCACAGTGGAAGGGACCGTTGCGAGATTCGTTGCGTTGGTTGGTGCTTGGGGGTGTTTTTTTTGGGGTGATGTTATTGTTTCGGTCGTTGTTTATTTTTTGGTTGCCGGTGCTCGTCGCAGGGATCCTCCTGGCAGGATGGGATCCGAGCGCGGGGGGTATTCGGCGAGGATTGCTGTCTGCGTTTTTGTTTTTGGCGGTGGTGTGTTTGGTATCGGGTCCGTGGTGGGTCCGGAACTGCGAGGTTACAGGGCGTTGGATGCCGATGGGAGCGCAGGGTGCTGCGAGTTTGAGGGGTGGCTATAGCGACGAGGCATTGGCTGACTGGGGGAATTGGCATGCCGAGGCGGAGATAGCGATGCAACGGAAGTTGGATCAAGTAGAAGGGGATTCGGGATGGACCGCAGCGAAGCGCGAGGTCGCGTTGGCGGATTTAGCGATGTTGGAGATACGATCGTGGGTTCGGGAGCATGTTTGGGAGTTGCCTAAGCTTGGTGCGATGCGATTGGTATCGCATTGGGGGCCTTGGAGGATCGATCATTTGATTTGGAAGTTCATGGCGTGTGTGGGATGGATGGTTGTGTATCGTCAGAACGCTCCGGGGGGTGTGGTTTTAGCTAGCATCTTTTTGGCAGATGCGTTGACGACGGTGGTTTTGTATGAGACTGGGGGGCGTTTTTTGATACCTTTGCATGGTCTTTTGTATGCGTTGGCTGGGGTTGGGGTTGCATGGGTCTATCGATCGATACGCCTGTGGAGGTGGTGGCAGGTTGTCTTGCATTCGCGTGGGTAGATCCTGTACACCCAGTGCATGAATTCGATTCGACGAAGGCAAGGCGATGGAATGAATGCGAGCGGCTTAGCATCGCTATGGATCGGTGTGCGGGGTTGCCTACGAGCCATTGGCTTGGGTGTTTTTGTGCTGAGTGTGGTGTTTTTCGGTGGGTTGGCTATTTCGGCCCAGGAAGTTGGAGCCAGTGGAGTTGGAGCCAGTGGAGTTGGAGCCAGTGGAGTTGTTGAGTCTCGCCTTGGCAGGTCTCTTTCCCAGAGGTCGGCAGTGCAGCGTGAGCCCGAGGTGGTCAAGCCGACGGCGCAGCCGATATTACCTGAGACCTTAGAACGCTTGTCCAAGAGTGCTAGCAAGACGTCTGATGGTCGATGGTTGCAGGGAGTCGAGCAGTGGGTGGGTCCGAAGGGTCTATCGCAAACGATCCAGACGCTGCTGTTGTTGACTTTGCTCAGTGCGGCGCCTGCGGCGTTGTTGATGACGACGTGCTATGTGCGGGTGGTTATTGTCTTGGGGGTATTGAAGCAGGCCTTAGGAAATCAGCAGTTGCCACCGTCGCAGGTGCTCAGTGGTATATCGCTTTTCATCACGTTGTTTGTGATGAGTCCGGTGTGGAAGCAGGTGTATGACGATTCGATAGTGCCTTATACGGCCCCTGAGAGTACGATGCGAGCCGATGAGGCTTGGGACCGTGGCATAGCGCCGGTGCATCGGTTTATGGCAAGGCAGATAGCCATGGCGGGCAATTACGAGGATGTGCATTTGTTTTATAGCAGGTATGCACCGGAATCGACACCGCCGGATGATTTTCAAAGTGTCCCGTTGATCGTCTTGTTGCCGGCTTACATGCTCAGTGAGCTCAAGACAGCATTTTTGATGGGTTTTCAGATTTACTTGCCGTTTTTGGTGTTGGACTTGGTGATTGCGGCGGTGATCTCCGCGATGGGCATGACGCAGTTATCGCCCGCGATGGTTTCGATTCCGTTCAAGCTATTGTTATTTGTCTTGGTGGATGGATGGCGTTTGGTGGTACAGATGCTGCTCGATAGTTTCGGTTCGATCGGCTCGATGGTTTAGCAGGGGCGTCAATCATGATGACACAGGATGCTGTGGATTTGGTGCGAGGGTCGTTGTTTGAGGTTTTGGCGATTGCCGGTCCGGTGTTGTTGATCGCGTTGGTTGTCGGTTTGTTTTTTGGCGTATTGCAGACGGTCATGCAGATTCAAGATACGACCGTCGCTATGGTTCCGCGGTTGATCGTTGTCGGGTTGGCGTTGGTGTTGCTACTTCCGTGGATGGCCCAGAGGTTGGTCGATTATTCGCGGGACTTGATCTTGGACATCCCAGCGGTCGTATCGGGCAAAGGCTCGCCATGAATGGGCTTGAGGGGCTCGTATGGTGTTACGTATGCGTTGCGATGCGGCTTGGGCCGATTCTCGCGACGCTTCCACCGTTTTCGTTCCATGGTGTTTCTTGGTTGGTTCGAGCGTTGCTGCTTTCGATGGTCAGTTTATCGGTGACGCCTTTGGTTGCCATGCAGGTTTCGGTGCAGCTACCCGAGACGATCGTATCGGGGATAGCGGTGTTGCTCGGAGAGTTGCTTTTGGGGGCATCGATTGCGCTTTCGGTGCATTTTTTCTTGGCGGCATTTCAGACCGTCGGCAACACGCTTGCAGAGCTCGGTGGGCAAGGCTCGGTCGATGAGCCGGACGATCAAGGGGTATCCAATCAGGTTGAAAAGATCCTGGTTTGGGTATCTGGAGCGATGTTTGTCTTGGCCGGTGGGCATCGTTGGGTATTGCGGTTGGTGATCGAGACATTCGAGAGGCTACCGCTCGGATCAGGCTTGGACCCCACGCAGTGGCTCTATGAGTTACCGTTCCGGTTTGGGTATGCGTTGTCGATCGCCGTGCGTGTCGCATTGCCTGCTGCGGTCGTGATGCTTGTCGTTGGGATAGCCAAGGTTTGGATCACCAGGAGTCTGAGCGCTTGGGATCGCCAAGCCGTCGGTGGACCTTTGCAGTTGATAGGTTTGGTATGGGGATTGGTATTATCGCTCAGCGCGATGGGTTGGGTGTTTCAGCATGAGTTAGCCGATTGGATCGATCAGACGCAGCGAACGTTGATCGAGCCACAGCGGTGGAGTTCTTCCAGAGAAGATCTTAGGGTGGGGGCCGATGGCTGATTCGATGGAGTCCAAGAAGCACCCGGCGACGCAGCTCAAACGCCGCAGGGCGGATCAAGAGGGAGTTTTTCCTCGAAGCCAGGAGTGGTCCGTCGCGTTGGTATGGCTAGCGGGAGTCGGATTCTTGCAGTGGGGAGGTCCGCAGGCGTTTGGATTTTTCTCCGGCATGCTTGCCCAGCAGATCCGGGCCGTCGAACCTGGGGCATCGAGTCGATTGGACTGGCATGCCGAGTTGGTTCGATGTGGCGCGCAAGGGATGTTGGCGATGGCTCCGATGCTGATGGGATTGCTGTGCGTTTCGTTGGCGGTGCATTTTGCCCAGGCTGGATTTCGTTGGAGTCCACAGCGGATGGCTTTGGATTGGGGTCGATTGATGCCCAATGCGGGCCGCTGGTTGGGTCCTGAGGTTTTCGTCAGGCTTTTTCAGGGAGGGCTTCGGCTCGCTGTGATCTTCACGGTGTTTTTTTGGGGGATTGGGAATCAGATGGCGGAGATTTCTGCTTGGGGGCAATTGCCTCTGGTCAAGGGATTCGAGGCGGCTTGGTCCTTTCTTTTGGGTTTGGGATGGTCGTTGGGTTTTGGTTGGCTTTTGCTTGCGGGATTGGATTTTGGTTGGCAATGGTGGACGAATGAGAGAAAGTTGCGGATGACCGATAGCGAGTTGCGAGAGGAGCTCAAGGAGAGCCAGGGCGATCCTCAGTTGCGAGCCCAACGCCGCCGGATGGTTTCCTGATTGGACGGATTGGACGGATTGGACGGATTGGACGGATTGGACGGATTGGACGGATTGGACGCCGTTGAGAGTCCGTTATGGGCTTGGGGTTGGCTCAGAATGGGGGCTAGGTCGGGGGCACGGTTGGACTTGTGGCATATTTTCGATGGATTTACACTGCTTGTTTGTTGAGAACTGGTACCCTTCCGGCTCGGTAAACGACCCGGCTATGAGGCCTCATGGCTACGTGGAAAATTTGCTTGTGGATCTCCTGTTGGACCTGTATATCGGCATATCCTGCCGAAATGCAGGATTCCGTGAGCAATTCGCCTAGTCCAGACAGCTTGAAGCCAGCTTCGGCCGGTCCATCGGTTGTTCCCCAAGGGAGCTTGGATGGCCCTGGGCTTGGAGGTTCCGAGCTTTCCGAGGTGAGCCCAACGCCTACGAGGACAAACCTCGAGGCAAAGATGCCTGCCAAAGCTGCTGTTTCTTTTTGGGAAGAGATTCTCAGCAATCCGCTTTGGTTGATGATGGCGATGTTTTTGGTTTTTTATGTGGGAGTGTTGTTGCCATCCCAGCGATCCAACAAGCGGCAACGGCTGGAATTAGCAGAGCTGATTTCAAATTTAAAGAAAAACGATCGGGTGGTTACCTCATTTGGGGTACACGGCGTGGTCGTGAGCACACAATCCGAGGTGGGGACCGTGACGATCCGCCTGGACGAAAATTCCAACGCAAAAATGACTGTTAATCGCGACACGATTCGAGTCGTCAAGAAGGATTAGGAAACCCCCTATGCTGGAAACGCTTATTCAACCGATCTTCACATCGCAGAGCCTCATGGATTCGATGCATTCTTTGGTAGTCGGTTCGTATGGGATATTGGGACAAACGACGACGCAGGTGGCTGAGGCTGCAAAGGCTGCAGAGGTTGCGGCGAATAACTGGAAGGGGTTTTACGACGTCGGCTTGTTTCTATTGGCCGTAATAGTTCCCTTTGTCTTGGGCAAGTTCTTTTCGAGTCGCCTGAAGATGCCTAGCCACGCGATGGCCTTCAGTTGGATTCTACTGGCGATTATTGCCACTGGGATTGTATTGGCCACGGGTCAATTGAAGCTTGGTCCGGACATTAAGGGTGGAACGAATCTGATTTATCAGATCGATCAGACAACGGTTGGCAACAGTGGTTATCGAGTGATGGCCAAGGACTTCATCGCCCCGATTCTCAATCGGATCAATCCATCGGGGATGAATGAGTCGGTGGTACGTCCTGCTGGGGACGACAAGCTTGAGATCATCATTGCGGACGTGGATCCTGCGGAGATTGAGGAGGTCAAGCGTAAGATCACCAATGCGGGGATCTTGCAGTTCCGGATCGTGGCAAACGGGAACGACCACGATGAGTTGATCAAGACGGCCAAGACGCAGGCTGAGAATCCGAGTATGGATTTGCGTTTGAGTCGCGAGGTGAAGTTAGCCAGCAAGACCAGTGGAGAGTTCGAGACGGTAGGTCTTTGGCGGACCCTTGGTCGAACGGCCGAGCAAAGTGGAGCCGGAGAGGTCCAGGGTTATGTCTTTGGGGACACGATTCGCAATGCGAGGACTGGAGAGATACTCAATCCGGTTTTGACAGGACGCCCGAACGACTTTGAAGCTTGGTTAGACGGGCAGAAGATCAAGGATGTTGACGTTCTATTATCGTTGCAGAAAAACAGTGTCCCGTACGTTGAGGTCAATGGGTCCGATCTTTCGCGAGCCAAGGTGGAGATTTCCAAGAATGGTGGTTATCAGGTTTCGTTTGTGATGACGACGGCTGGTGCAGAGAAGATGCTCAAGATGACGATTGCCAACCAACCAGACGTCAATACGGGGTTCAAGCGTCGGATGGCGATTTTGCTTGATGGGATTGTGTTGTCGGCACCTAGTTTGAATAGTCCGATCCGAAGCGAGGGGCAGATTGAGGGTAACTTTTCGCTCAAGGACGTAGAGTTTTTGGTGCAGATATTGAATTCTGGATCGTTGCCCGGAGCGATCAGCAAGCAACCGATCAGTGAGAACGTCGTTGGCGCGACGATGGGAGCCGACGCGATTTCCAAGGGTCGCTTGGCGAGTTTGCTGGGGCTCATCAGCACGGTTGTTTGCGTGTTGGCTTACTACCGTTTTTCCGGAGTGATCGCGACGATTGCTTTGGTTTTGAACTTGGCGATGATTTTGGCGAGCATGATGCTATTCCGACAGCCCCTGACGCTTGCTGGAGTGGCGGGTCTGGTTTTGTCGGTGGGTATGAGTGTGGATGCCAACGTGTTGGTATTCGAGCGGATTCGTGAGGAGAAGGAAAAGAATGCGACGAATCGCATGGCGATTCGCAACGGATTCGATCGAGCTTGGACGACCATTTTCGACTCGAACTTGACGACGCTTATCAGTGCATTGGTTCTGTATTATGTTGGGACCGAGCAGGTCAAGGGTTTTGCGATCACGTTGATTATCGGTTTGGCGATCAGCATGTTTACGGCGGTGTTCTTTGCCCACAACTTGTTTGAGATCGCTGAGCGTTGGGGGTTTGCCAAGTTGGGAATGTCCGATTGGGTCAACGCGACGAAGCGATCCTTTTTTGGGCTGGCCGACATCGACTTCTTGAGCTACCGCAACATGGCCTATTTGGTTTCGGGTGCTTTGATTGCGATCGGTTTGCTTGCAACGGTGCTCCGGGGTCGGGAGTTTCTCGACATTGACTTCAACGGGGGCACATCGGTTGTTTTCTCGTTGGAAAAGACGATGGAGCCGGACCGAGTGCGAGAGATTGCTCAGAAGGCATTTGAGGCCGACGAGCGTGGATTGCCAATTCAAACGACGCTGACGAATGTGGAGATGCGTGAGTTTGAAAAGAATTCGGTTTTCAAGTTGGACGTATCGCTTAAGGACGAGGGTCAAGTTCGAGAGCGATTGCTCAAGGGATTCAATGGCGAAAACGGCGCGAAGTTGGTGACTTATGACATGAAGTCCCAGATTGTGGGCAAGTCGCAATCGGGATTGGGGGTTGATGTTCCTGTGCTAGGCGGGCCTGCAGCGCCGAGTCTTGCACCCCAGGAATCCACGGCGGCGAAGTTGACATTTCTCGATACGATCGGATCGTCTTCGGCTCGCTTGAATTCCACGCAGATCATCGAATCGTTGGTGGCTGCGTCGCAGGCTGCTGGTCGTAACTTGGTTGACTCGCAAGTTGAGCTTGAACCGACCACGGATGCGACTTGGACTCGGACCTCGGAAGCTGGTTTTTCGGAGTGGAATGTCAAGTTGCCTTATGACGAGGCGACGACGAGTCGTTTGTTGGATCAGATGCGCACAGCGATTCAGGCCAAGCCTGTATTTCAGTCGTTCAGCAAGATCGAGGGGCGCGTTGCAGGCGAGATGCAGCAGAAAGCGATCCTTGGTTTGATCCTGAGTTTGTTGTTCATCACGATTTACATTTGGTTTCGTTTCAATAAGGTTTCTTATGGGGTCGCGGCGGTCGTCGCGGTGGTCCACGACGTTTTGATCACGGTTGGGTTGTTGGCGATCAGCCACTGGTTGTTTAAGCCTCTAGGGTTCCTATTGATTGAGGATTTCAAGATCTCGTTGACGATTGTCGCTGCGATTTTGACGGTGATCGGTTATTCGCTAAACGATACGATTGTGGTGTTTGACCGGATTCGAGAGGTCAAGGGCAAGAGTCCTAATTTGACCGAGAAGATGATCAATGCATCGGTGACCCAGACGCTCAGTCGAACGTTGTTGACCTCATCGACGACGATCATTGCGATTTTGTTGATGTACATTTGGGGTGGAGAGGGGATCCATGGGTTCGCTTTCTGCTTGTTGATCGGGATTGTGGTGGGTACTTTCAGTTCGATTTTCATCGCATCTCCGATCCTTCTGTGGCTTGCTCAACGCGAGCAAGCAGCCCGTGCCGCTTCGAAAGTGACTTCATAATGCACGCCTATCGCACGCATACGTGTGGACAGTTGCGTTCAGCCCATGTTGGATCTGCAGTAAAGCTCTCTGGCTGGGTGTATCGCAAACGGGATCATGGAAATCTTTTGTTTGTCGATCTTCGGGACCATTACGGGATCACCCAGGTGGTTGTCGACCGAGACAGTCAAGCGTTTAAGCTTATCGAGGGGGTCAAGCTCGAGTCGGTTATATGCACCGAGGGAGAGGTGCGCGCTCGAGGTACGGACCGAGTCAATCCGGAGATACCTACTGGAGAGATTGAGGTCAAGGCATCGAGCGTGGTGTTGCTTTCTGAGGCCACCGAAGTTCCGTTTCCAATTTTCGGGAACACCGAGTACCCCGAAGAGATCCGCTTGAAGAATCGGTTTTTGGATCTTCGTCGTGAGAAGCTCCATGCGAACATTGTGTTGCGTAGTCAGGTCATTGCGAGTTTGCGGCGTCGCATGATCGACGCGGGGTTTACGGAGTTTCAGACACCGATCTTGACTGCGTCGAGTCCTGAGGGAGCCAGGGACTTTTTGGTCGCTTCGCGTATTCACCATGGCAAGTTCTATGCGTTGCCGCAAGCGCCGCAGATGTTCAAGCAATTGCTGATGGTTGCGGGTTTTGATCGGTACTTTCAGATCGCACCGTGTTTTCGCGACGAGGACGCACGAGCCGACCGTTCTCCAGGTGAGTTTTATCAGCTTGATTTCGAGATGAGTTTCGTGACCCAGGAGGATGTTTTTGGGGCGATCGAGCCGGTATTGTCAGGGGTGTTTGATGAGTTTTCTCGAGGTCGCAGCGTGACCCCCCCGCCCTTTCCGAGGATTACTTACAAGGATGCGATGCTCAAGTACGGATCGGACAAACCCGACTTGAGGAATCCAATTGAGATTGCGGATGTGACGGAGATTTTCAAGGACGGTTCGTTTGCTGTGTTCGCCAAAGCGATTGAATCGGGTTCGGTGGTCCGAGCGATTCCGGCCCCGGGAGCCGGGACACGCGCGCGGAGCTTTTTTGATTCCGCGAATCAGTGGTCGCGAGACGAAGGTTATGCGGGATTGGCTTATATCAATTTTAAAGGTGGCGAGGGTGGCGGGATCGCCAAGAATCTCGGGCCTGAACGCGTCGCCCAGTTGGTCGCAACGATGGGGCTTGGACCTAACGACGGGGTGTTTTTTGCTTGCGACAAGCCGTCGACGGCCGCGAAGCTTGCTGGACTGGTTCGAACGCGGATTGGGACCGAGTTAGGGTTGATTGAACAGAATGCGTTCAAGTTCTGTTGGATTGTGGATTTCCCGATGTATGAGTGGGATGAAATCGAGCAGCGAGTGATCTTCAGTCACAATCCATTTTCGATGCCGCAGGGGGAGATGGAAGCGTTAGAGACGATGAACCCGCTGGACATTTTGGCTTATCAGTACGATATCGTCTGCAACGGGATTGAGTTGTCTTCTGGGGCGATTCGAAACCACAAGCCCGAGATCATGTACAAAGCCTTTGAGATCGCTGGATACGAGCCATCGGTGGTCGATGAGAAGTTCAAGGGGATGATCACGGCGTTCAAGTATGGAGCACCGCCGCACGGTGGGTCTGCCCCTGGTGTGGATCGCATCGTGATGTTATTGGCCGACGAGCCGAACATACGCGAGGTGATATTGTTCCCGATGAATCAGAAGGCCGAGGATTTGATGATGGGTGCCCCATCGTATGTCTCTGAGAAGCAACTTCGTGAATTGCGAATTGCGATTGTAGGCGATCCGCATAAGCCGCAGTGAGATGAGCAAGTCCACATGAAGTTTCAGAGGGTGGAAGAGGGGTTTCACCGCTAAGACGCAAAGTGCGCGAAGGAGTTAGGGTGAGTGGTCGACTCTGGGGTCTTCGTGGTTGCGCGGTGGGAATAGGGATCATAGAAGGAGTGAGTCCAATGAGTAAGTCCAAGGAAGAGATTGAACTAATTGC
>JAPLNM010000020.1 GCA_026692845.1 Planctomycetota bacterium
GCTTTGTCGGTGCCAGCTTTGTCGGAGCCTGCTTTGTCGGAGCCTGCTTTGTCGGTGCCAGCCTTGTCGGTGCCAGCCTTGTCGGTGCCTGCTTTGTCGGAGCCTGCTTTGTCGGAGCCTGCTTTGTCGGAGCCTGCTTTGTCGGAGCCTGCTTTGTCGGTGCCAGCCTTGTCGGTGCCAGCCTTGTCGGTGCCTGCCTTGTCGGTGCCTGCCTTGTCGGTGCCTGCCTTGTCGGTGCCTGCCTTGTCGGTGCCTGCCTTGTCGGAGCCTGGTGGGGGAGTGGAGGAATCAGTGGATCCGCCGTTGTTGCTATCGCTCGATCCGCTCTGCTCCTTTTCTTTCATGAATTGCTGGATTTTCTCGAATGCATTTTGATCTTGCTTGGAGGAACCTTTGGGGGCTTGGTCTAGACTCTCGTTGCGATTCTGATTTGGATCGGATTCGGCATTAGGAGTGGCGTTGGACGCAGAGGGTTGCGAATTGGAAGGGTTGTTAGAGGGTTGAGACTTTTGATTGCTATCGGAAGATGCTCCGATTCCTGGGGGAGGGCTGGCATTGTCGTTGGGCTTCGATGGGTTTTCGTTTTCAGGTGAATTCGCATTGGGTTGTGAGGAGGATTTCGAGGGGTTCTGCTGGGGTTTGCTTCGAAATCTATCCCAATCGATACGGTTTATTGGATTGGGGGTTGGCGCATTGGCAATCGTTGGATCCTTCGTTGGGGCTTCTGGGTCGTTGGGTGTTTTGGGGGTATCCGATTTCGATTCGGGTTCAACGATACGAAATCGCATTGGCTGGGAAGATGCGCGTTGTGGTTCGAGTTTTTGGTTGGTCGGGTTGTGATAATTATCGTAGGCCGTTGCTATCAGATCGATTTCATCACCAGGTTTGAGTTGGTGTTCGAGGGGCACGAAGGTGTATTGCGTATTTTTGGTGCGAGGGTATTCCTCGTTGGATTGATAGAGGGAGGTTTGGAACCGAATTTTCGGTTCTTTGGGATTGAGTTTGTTTTCGGTTGCGCCCTGGATTTCGACAGCGGTCAGGCCGTAGTCCGGATCTCGGGCTGTCATTTCCAGTAGGATACCTTGGTCTACAGGAACATCGACTGCGACCGTGGAGTTGGCTGCGAATTCGATTTCTGGCGGGATGTCTGGGATGATTTTGATTTGGTAGAGGATCGGGTGGTGGTTGGATTCTTTGAGAGAGTTGACTGCATGGATCCGGTAGTTGGTGATTTTTCTATCGATGGTGTTTTTTCGATCGAGAGTGGCAGTCCAAGTTGCATCGAGTTGGGTTTTGTCGACCTTCATGTCCAGGGTTTCTCTGGCGCTGATGAAGAGTTTGTTTTGGAGTACGGGATCGAATTCGATTTTCGCGGATTGCATTTCCTGGTTTGCGATGGCGTGGATATGTGCGATGGTTCCTTCAGGGGCTTCGAAGTGTCCTTGTTGTTGGATCGAGCGAGGTTTGAGGTTGGTGTAGGGTGGGAAGACAAGCTCGACACGATCGATGGCTACTAGGGGAACGATTTGGATCTGCACATCGAAAGGTCCTGCGATGGCATCACCGGCATGGATCCAATAGGTTAGGGGCTGGTGCAATCCGCCGGAATCTTTACCGAAGTCTAGTTTGTAATTGATGCCTTGGATTTCTTCTTTCATCGGGACGGTCTGACCACGGAGTTGTCCGTCGGAAAGATCGTAGCGCAGATAGACTTTCTCGTTTTTGTGAAGTCCTTTGATGGTCACATCGATCGGGATGGAGCTTCCCTGCATGATGGTCGTCGAGGCGGGTGTGACCTGCGAGAATTGCACGCGAGTGGCTGGAGCGATGTTGGCCCAGGGAAAGAGCATTCGGGCGGTGCTGGTCAAACCGCTTTTGGGACTTGCGAAAAAGTAGATCAGGGTGCATAGCAAGCAACCGAAGAACGCGGCGCTGAGTCTTACCAAATTCGCTGTGTCAGCGACTTGGGTTGCATCGGAGTTTCTTAGAAATCCGAACGCGTAGCGACCGACAAAATTTAGTACGCTTTTTGGGGCAGGGTGGGAATGGTCGTTGAGTTGGATCCAACTGATGAGGCTATCTTTGGAACGCGGGTCCTGGAGTTCAAATTGGCGAGCGGCGTACTCGGGGCGTATTTGGAAACGCATCGGTGGCAGGATACGACGGATGAACCACCAAATGGACCACAGTAGCAATGCGATCCAGAGTGCGAGCCGAACCGGTTGGTTGAACTCCCAGATCCAATGATCGGTCAGTACGAAGAGGAAGGTTGAAAAAAGCAGGGTGCTCAGGAGGATCATCCAACCGTAAAAGAGTTCGGTTTTGCGGATGTGGATTGCTGCGGTTCGTATGAATTCTTGGATTGGATCTGCGTTGGCGGTTTTGTCGCTACGATTGGATCCCGACCCGGCAACTGCTTGGCTCATGTTTTAGAGTCCCATCCCGAGGAATCCGCCGGATTCGGCGAGTGTTTTTTCGAGTTGTTCGATCCGCTGTTGGGTTTTCTGAGGATCGCCGGCTTGGATGAACCGATTGAACTCTTCGATCACGGCATTGGAAACCGTTTCTGCGAACCAGTCGACCACGTGCTGTTCTAGCCAGGGCACATTTTCTTGGTCAAGGTTCACCGATAGGCAGCAGCGGATCGCTTTGGTATCGGCCGAATCGGTGAATAAGACGCCTTCGAACTTGAAGGCAATCATGCCAGCGTTTGGGTTATTGGTGACAAAGAATCGGCAAGTCGCATTGTGGAGATAATACGAATTGTGGGTGCCATGGGTTTGGATGGCGCTTTTTAGTCTTTTCCATTTACCGATCAGGGCAGGGGATGCGTCCAGGGGTGGATCAAGCCTAGTGACACTTCGCAATGGGAGGCAGTCGAACTGAACATCCACCGGCCGATGGTTGGAACTGGTCGACATTTCGGACCCCCCTGAATAGGTATTGGTTGGGATGGAAAACTAAAGTCTTGCGAAGGCTTGTGTGAGCAAATCTCTTTCTTCTAGTTTATGCGAGCGTAGGGAGCCTGTCGCTGGGCTGGCTGATTCTGGCCGAGAAATCAGTGAGAGTGGGTGGGATTTTATGATGTCATCGCCCCATCGCATTTTGATGAATTGCCAAGCTCCCATGTTGCTCGGTTCGTCTTGGTACCAGGATACGGGAGTCCCGGCCGGGTACTTCGATATCGCTTCGACGACTTGGGCCGCTTCCATAGGGTAGAACTGTTCGACCCTTAGGAGGGCTACATCGTTCGCATTGAGTTTCTTTCGTTCCTCGAAAAGATCGTAGTAGGCTTTTCCAGAGCTGATCAAAACTCGGCGGGTGGGTGGATTGGATGGTCGGTCATCGGGTAGGATTTTCTGGAAAGATCCGTTTTGGATTTCGTCGAGGACCGAGGTGCAACCTGGATGTCGCAGTAGGCTCTTGGGGGTTAGGACAATGAGCGGCTTGCTCCACTTGGACTTGACCTGTCTTCGGAGCAGATGGAAGTACTGGGCTGGGGTTGAGGGCTGAGCGACGATGATGTTATGTTCGGCCGTCAAGAGCAGCAGGCGTTCGAGTCTGGCGCTGCAGTGCTCTGGGCCTTGGCCTTCGAACCCGTGAGGCAGGAGCATCACGAGTCGGCTTAGTCGTTTCCATTTGTCTTCGGCGCTGACGATGAATTGGTCGACGATGCACTGGGCGACGTTCCAGAAATCCCCGAATTGGGCTTCCCACATCACGAGCCCTTCTGGGCAATCGAGGCTATAACCGTATTCGAATCCAAGGACTGCGGCTTCAGACAACGGGCTATTGACGATTTCGACTCGGGATTGGCCTGTTCGCAGGTGTCCGAGCCCCATGTACTTGGCGTTGCTATCGACATCATGGAGCACTGCGTGTCGGTGGGAGAAAGTCCCCCGTTCGACGTCCTGGCCCGAGAGACGTATCGGATGGCCTTCGATGGTCAGTGAGCCGAATGCGAGGGCTTCGCCGGCGGCCCAATCGAGTCTTGTTTTTCCGACTGCCATTTCGCGTCGGTCTTCGAGAACTCGTGCGATTTTTTTGTTGACATGAAATCCCGTTGGGACTTGGCTGATTTTCTCAAGGACTTCGGTAGCCAAATCCAGGGGGATGTTGGTTTTGGCATCCAAGTCGGTCGGTTCGGGTCCGCCGAAGTAGCCTTTCCAGATCCCGGTCATGGATTGCAGGTCATGGACGAACGGTTGGCTTTTGGCCAACTCGAATTCGCGGGTGAGTTGTTGATGCCGATCTTCGGAGATCGCATCGGCTTCCAGACGGCTCATCCCGTTCATGCTCAGAAGGTGATCGAGATAGGATTCTCGGACCCCTTTTTTCGTATCGATGGCAGAGTACATCAAAGGCTGGGTGAATCGAGGTTCGTCGGACTCGTTGTGGCCGAGTTTGCGGTAGGCGTACATGTCGATGACGACATCTTTCTCGAACTGCTTTCGAAAATCCATCGCGATCGCGACGACTTGCGCGACGGCTTCGGGGTCCTCGCCGTTGACATGAAAGATCGGGATTTCGAGCATCTTTGCGATATCGGTGGCGTAGGTGCACGATCGCCCCTGGTCGGGTTCGGTGGTAAATCCAACCTGGTTGTTGATCACCACGTGCAGGGTACCGCCGGTTCGGTAGCCTTGGAGTTCGCTGAGGTTGAGCGTTTCCTGAACGACCCCTTCGCCGATGAATGCCGCATCGCCGTGGATCAGGATTGTCATGTTATCGGTACGGTGCACATCTCCGTCGCGATCTTGTTTGGATCGGCATCGTCCCAGAGCGACTGGATTGACGAACTCGAGGTGGCTGGGGTTGAAGCACAAAGAGATGTGCAGTTTTTGACCCGTTCGAGTCGTCCAGTCGCTGCTGTAGCCCATGTGGTACTTGACGTCCCCACCGCCTCGGAACATCTCGGGGTTCGGGTCATCGAAGGACCAGAAGATGCTTTGGGCTCGCTTGCCCATAATATTCGCTAAGACGTTCAACCGCCCTCGGTGGGCCATGGCCATTACGACGCTCCGAACGCCGTGCTCTCCAGCTTTTTCCAAGGCTAGATCCAGAAGGGGGATTAAGCTCTCGGAGCCTTCCAGAGAAAACGTCTTGGATCCGGTGTACTTTTTGCGTACAAATTCCTCGAAGAGAGTCGCGTCGGTAAGTCGGGTGTAGATTCGGTTTTGCACATCGCGTGACAACTGCAAGCGGTTTTCCGTCGTTTCCATGCGACGTTGAAGCCATTCTCGGATGGTTCGATTGTCGATGTGCATGAACTGTGCGCCGATGCTGCGGCAGTAAGTCTTCCGCAATTTATCGATGATATCGTTGAGCGTACGACCGGTGGTGTACTGGATATCCGGGGCGGCGAAGGGTCTTTGCAGATCCTCGGCGGTCAGTCCGTAGGCGGAAGGATCGAGTTCAGGAAGTGTTTTTCGGGCGAAACCCAGCGGATCGATTTTGGCTGCCAGGTGGCCTCGGACCCGGTACTCCCGGACCAACTGGTCGACGCGTTCTTGCATCCGGGCCAACCATAGCGCGTCGGGAGCCGCAGTCGCGTCGCTATAACCGAGCGATGGGACCGGTTCGGCCACCAAGCTTTCTGATTGGGTGCTTAAGGAAAAGTCCTCAAAGTACCTTCGCCAAGTCTCCGAGACGCTAGTGGGGTCATTGATGAATCGCAGGTACAAGTCGTCGATGTAATCGAGACTGGTGGTATTCATGGCTGTCTTTTGAATTCGAGTTGTGTTTTTAGGGGAAACTTTGCTTTGGAGGTCAGGTTCAGTCGTTGGCCCTAGTGTGACGAAGGTCGCCCTTGTTGGACGCCCAAAGGAGTTAGAGCCGCCGTTAATGGATAGCAAGAGGGGGAGATTGCCATCCTTGTTGAAAGACCTCAGGCAATTATAACTGCGCCATTCGGTCGCGGTAATGGAGGTTTATCAGTTCCGTTGATGAATTTTCAGAAGATCGCCAAGGAATTTCCTCCCGGGTAGCAATAGCCTCTACGAGGTTTTTTTCAGGTTTTTGCCGGGCTAACGGGCCGGGGATCGTCGCGGTGGTGCGATTGGGAGGTCTGGGTAGTTTCTGCCGGTTACGAAAAATTTGACGAAAAGATCAACTTTAACGGGTGTGCGGTTCGATACATCGCAAGGCGTGGATGGGTCCGCCCCCCCCTTTGGACCCCGACGCTGATTTCCCCTCGATGCCTTTCGCACGGAAGTAACTCACGTGAACCGATTAGCAACCCAATGCTGCGTGTTGATCTTTGCCCTTGCCGGTAGCCTGCAAGCACAAGACTTGCGCAAGTACCGGGTCCAAAGTTCCGGCACCCGACCTAAACCCAGCGCACTTTCAAGCGTTCCAGCACGCGTCACGGGCACTCCTCGCCCGGCGAAGGTCCGAGCTAGGCCGGCTTCGAGCCGGATGGCACAAGACCCTATCGACGAATCCGAGATGATCGTCGACCAAGGAGAGATGATCTATGACGAAGAGTCGATGGTCCAAGATCAAGATCAGGGTCAGGTCTACTACGAAGAGGACTCGATGATCGTCGAGGACGAGGGTTTCGAGGAATCCTATGGGGGCTACGGCGAATGCGCAAGCTGCGGCGATCAGGGTTGTGGATCCTGCGGATCAGGGAGTCCTTTCGGATTTGATCTTTGCAATCCATCCGGAGATCTTCCTGGGCGTCAACTATGCATTTGCCTTCCCTCGCACGGTTGGGTTAGCGTCGATTATCTCGGCCTTTTTGCAAGCGGAATGAACATGCCGGCCTTGGTGACCTCCTCGCCTGCAGGAACGTCGCAATCCCTAGCAGGGATCTTGCCCGCTGCGAGTGTCTTGTACGGTGGAAACGACGACGCCTTCAGCAACCAAATCAATGGGATTCGGGTTCGTGTTGGGATCTGGTCGGCGGTCCGTCCTAATTTCGGCATCGAAGGAGAGTACTTTGGATTCAGCGAACAAGACGAGAGTTTTACGGCCAGCTCCACAGGTTCACCGATTTTGGCGAGACCTTTTTACAACAACATCACCGGTCTGCAAGACGCGGAACTGGTCGCTTTTCCGAACCTTCTCAGCGGTAGTGTCCAAGTCGAGGCGACTTCGAGGCTCGATGCGGCTGGCGTCCGATTCCGTCACATCCTATGCTGCGGGGAAAAAGGTAGCTGCTCACCTTGGGACTGTGGACCTGTAGTAGCTCAATCCCGAATCGACGCGACGTTGGGATGGCGATTCATACAACTCGACGAAAGCTTGACTGTCACCGAAGATCTCAGTTCGCTGAACCTGAACAATCCAGGAAGCTTTAGGATCCGAGATGATTTCCAAACCTTCAATCAGTTCAACGGGTTGGAATTTGGATTCCAATGGTTGTATCGTAGAGGCTGTTGGTCTCTCGATGCGATGACGCGCACGAGCGTTGGTGTTTCGCGTCAATGGCTGCAGATCGAAGGCTCGACCCGCAGCCCTCGCGACGCTGCTCCGCAAATCGGTGGCCTGCTAGCTCAGCCGGGCAGAAACATTGGTATCTACGATCGCAATGAATTCGGTGTCGTACCGGAATTCGGCACGACCCTCGGCTACCAAATGACCGAGCGGCTCAAACTCAACGTCGGATACACCTCGATCTATTGGAGCAACGTACTGCGACCCGGGGATCAAATCGACAACACGGTCAACACGAACCTTTTGCCCCCAGCCATTCCAGGCAATACCTACATGGGCCAACCGTTTGCAGTTCGAGAAGTCGATTATTGGGTCAGCGGTTTTACCGCCGGGATCGAGTACCGCTGGTAGCAAAAACTCTACGGTCGATACGACCGGTAGAATCCTTCAGGTCTCGGAAATAGAAAAGGCTTGCGTCGGCTACTGCCGATGCAAGCTTTGTACGTTTTAAGGCATTGGTTTCCATCACGAGTTGGGTTTACTACGATGGCTGGCATGTGGGATCGACTGAAAAACGCTTTACTAAGCACGGTGTCCAAGAGAGATCGGAACTCTTCGCAGCGAAGGCAAGTTCGACGTAGGATCCGTATGGAACTCCTGGAAGGTCGCCAACTCATGGCCGCCGATATCCAGGGAATCGTCTTTCACGATGTGAACAACGACGGAACAGTCGAGGTAGGTGAAACCCGATTGAATGGGGTTCCTGTCCAACTGTTCTTGGACAACGGCGATGGTGTTTTCGGTAGCTCTGACACCCTGAAATCCTCGTCGATTTCGGCAGCCAATGGGGCGTATTCCCTGAACGCAGAAGCCGCCGGCACTTATTTTGTCGTCCAGAACTCCGAACCTGCCGGTTTTGTACAGCGTCAGAACCAACGCGTTCAAAAGATCACACTCGCGTCGGGTGACCTTGCGATTTCCGACAAGCTCTTGCTCGACACATTCAATACCACCCAGCAGGTGGTCAATGCGAGTTTCCCAGGAGCCACGCCCAACTCCTCATCCCTCGCCGCACCTGAAGCGATCGGCGGCGAACGCGATGTTTTTGTCGATGCAACCTCTGGTTCCGTCAGCGTTTCTGCCAACGGGATCCCAAAACCAGGTGAACTGGTTTTCGACGTCGGCGGTGGTGCGAACGGAAAACGGATCGTGAGCTATGACGGTACCGACGGAAACTCTAATCTAAGCCCCAATGGTCTGGGCAACTTGGACCTGACGGCCGCTGGTGCAGCCAATGCATTCCGCTTCCAGATCGGTGGAGAAGCCGGGACGCGATTGATTATCCGAGTCCACAGCGGTTCGAATGTTTCGACACGCGAGGTAGCGATCCCGACGACCGCCGGTGCAAATCCCACGTCGGATCTGATTGTGCCGTTCAGCGATTTTTCGAGCACGGCTGGATCCGGTGCGAATTTCTCAGCCATCGGTGCGATTGAACTCGAAGTGACTGGACCGGATGCGGCGGATGCAATCATCAACGCATTTAGCACCATCGGACCGACGACGCGAATTGTCAACATTGCGAACTTGACTGCCATGGCCATCGGCAATCAAGTCTTCGCGGACAAAAACAACAACGGAATCTTCGATAACACCGGTGCTCAACCCGAGCTCGGCGTTCCGAACGTCCAACTGCAAGTTTTCGAAGACACCAACGGTGACGGGATCTATAGCCCAGGTATCGATCAACAAGCGGTCAATTCACTCGGTGTCCTTCGCACCGCTACGACCAACACCGCTGGGGTTTATGGTTTTAGTCCAATCCCTCAAGGGAATTACTTTGTTGTGATTCCAGGCTCGCAATTTTCTGCAGGATCTCCGGCCGCAGGCTACGTCGTGAGTTCTGTGCTCCCCTCAGGCGTCTTGAATAACGCCAACACCGCAGTTCAATTTGTCGGCGGAGGGGTGGTCACCAAACGGGTTGTTCTTGTACCTCAGAATGGACCGCTCACCGATGGGGACAACGATCCGAACACCGACAACTCGATCGATATCGGTCTGAATCCGAACTTTGATCTTGCCATCGAGAAATTCGGGCCCGCCACGTCCACCGAGGGCAGCACGATCACCTACACGCTCAAGGCGATCAACAACAGCCCGATCGATGCGAACGAAGTGGTCCTCAGCGATAACCTTCCCGATGGTTTGCGTGTGATCAGCGCCTCGCTGAACAACGCTTTTGTCAGCGTGCCGGCTTCGGCCGTCGACAACAACCCATCGAACCCAGACAACATCAGTTTCAACATCGGAAGCCTCGCAGCTCGGACGAGCCAAAGCAACATTCAAATCGTCGCTGCGATCCTACCGGGAACCGCGGTTTCCTCGCTGATCAATTCGGCGGTAATCAGCACGAGTGACTCATCGGTCGCCGAATCGAACTTGAACAATAACACTGCCCAGGTCGAGACGATCCTGGCCGCTCCGCTTGTTTCTTTTACCGGACGGATCTACGAGGATCGCAACCAAAATGGAGTCAGCGACCTCTCAGATCCAGGAATTGTCGGGGCGAGCGTCATGCTTACGGGCACTCCCTTTGCAGGACTTCCACCGGTCTCCTTGTCGACCTTCAGCGGTCAGAATGGTATCTACGCATTCAACAATATCCAGCAGGGGAACTACAAGGTCGAAGTCGCCCAACCGGCAGACTTTAGCTTCCGTGCCTCGAACCCTGGAACGACTCAAGGAACCCCAGGTTTCAATCAGATTTCCAACATCAACGTCAATGCGAACTCGTCGCTGAACAACATCGGCTTTACCAAAGCATTCAGCAAACGGCTGTTCCTGGCTTCGTCCTCACCGCTGTCCTAGTATCCATTCAACTCGGGCTGTGAGATGCTCCTGATGCGAAAGGCACTTATGGGTGGTCCCCTTCGCGGAGGGTTAAAAGACATTTTTGGGCGGCCAGAAGGCCGCTTTGAATGGCTCCCTCAATGCTCGATGTGTGCATGTAATCGCCACAGGCTACGATCCGCTGATCGCATTGGAGCACGCCGCGAGTCTGCGCTGGCCACATCGATTCGCTGGGGTTGATAAAAGCGCAAGGAACCCCATAGGTTCTCAAATGCCTCCAGCTCGAGACGGTCCATCCAAACCAATGCTCTAACTCGATTAGCACTTTGGAAACCAACGCTTCGGAATCCATCTGGATCCATCCGTTGATGTTCACGCTTGCTAAGACCTGGCCGTCGGGTGCATAGGTCGATTGAACGAGACTCGGAAATGCGACATGATTGATCGAAAATCCGTCGGATCCAGAACGCTCTTGAGCGGTCTGGTCTCCGAGGTTGCCATTGAGCCACAGGATCGGCTCGCGGCTCGGGGCGGTGCTTTGATCGATCGCAAAATACAAACAGGTCGTGGCGTTCCAGGAAAGCTTCTCAGAAATCGGCAATCGATCCCCAAGCAATCGCTTCGCACCGCTGGCCTCGGTCGATACAACCACTTGATTACCGAGTATCTGAGTTCCATCCGAGAGCTTGACACCCTCATCGGTGATCTGTCCGACGGTAGCATTCAATCGCAATACCCCTGGTTTCCATGAACTACAGAGCATTTCCGGGATCGCTTGGATCCCGCCGGCGGGTAACGCGGCGGTCGAAAGCCCCATCTCGCGAAAGACATATTCCATCCTGGCCGAGTCGATATCGAGGCTCGAATCCAAAAAGATTCCCCCTAGGAATGGGCGGAAAAACCGATCGATGATCCGCTCGGAGAAACCCACTTGGCGCAAGCGTTCCAGCGTGCAGGTACCTCGAGGCCGCAAGATTTCTTCGACGGACAATCGCATCAGGCTCTGGCGGTAGCGGTAAAGAGTCCACAGATCCTGCCAGCTCGCCACTGGAGCTTGCAAGGTTCTGATTGCATCGGGAAGCATGCGGCTCCAGGGCGAACGCAAAGGGTCCTTGACCGTATGCCAAGCGTTCCGGACGCGAACCATCGCTCCGGGTTGGAACGACTTAAGCTTCAGACTGCCTAGATCTAAGACTTCTGCGGCTATCTGGTAACCGGTAAGGTAAACCTGGAATCCATGATCGAGCAGAAATCCATCGACTCGGTCGGTTTTGAGTCGTCCTCCAGGCCTCTGATCGGCCTCGAAGACCACGACATCGAGCCCCGCGTCGATCAAGCACTTTGCGGCAGTCAATCCTGCAAGCCCCGCTCCGACGACGATCACATCATGAACGTTCCCACCACGGAAGCTCGTCTGAAGTCCAGGCTTCGGGCCGGTCACTCGGTCTCTCCGTCGGTAGGTCCAGCCACTGGGGTCTTCTTGTTACTGAGTTTTGGGTTCTCCAGGTAGGCAAGCACCAGCGAGATGTCCGCCGGGGTGATTCCGCTGATACGTGAAGCTTGGTCCAAATTCACAGGCCCGATTCGAGAGAACTTTTCCTTGGCTTCGTTTCGCAGGCTGATGATGGCTAAGTAGTCGAAGTCGCTTGGGATTTTCTTGTCCATCATGCGCTCTTGTCGCTGGACTTGAACCTGCTGGCGAGCGACATAACCTTCGTACTTGATGTCGTATTCGACTTGCAAGCCGATTTCCTCGGGGAACGCTGCGAGGGACTCAGGGAATTGCTCCAGGAGATTACCCCAAGTGACCTCGTTGCGTTTTAGGTACTTGTCCCCAGGAATATCCCCGACCCGTAAAGCGGCCAAGGCCCGTTGAGCAAGCTCGATTTGCTCAAGCTTGTAGGTGAAACGAAGGTACCTAGCTTGGTCGACCAATCCGAGCTTATATCCCAACGCGGTCAGTCTTCGATCCGCGTTGTCTTGACGCAGCATCATTCGATATTCGGCCCGGCTGGTGAACATACGGTAGGGCTCATCGACGCCACAGGTGACCAGATCGTCGACCAGAACACCGATGTAAGCTTCATCGCGATTGAGGACCAACTCGGATTTGCCCTGGAGCCGAAGCGCTGCATTGGCCCCGGCCACTAAACCCTGCGCTGCGGCTTCTTCATAGCCGGTCGTTCCGTTGAGTTGTCCTGCGAAATAAAGTCCTCCGATGCGCTTGGTCTCCAACCATGGGTAGAGCTGATCCGGGGGGCAAAAATCGTACTCGACCGCATAGCCATACCGCATGATTTGCGCATTCTCGAGTCCTGGGATCAACCGGAACATCTGGTCCTGTACATCCCGTGGAAGCGACGTCGAGATCCCGTTGACATAGATTTCCTTGGTGTTGCGACCCTCGGGCTCCAAAAATAATTGATGGCGGTCCCTGTCGGCAAAGCGAACCACCTTGTCCTCGATCGAAGGGCAATACCTTGGCCCCGAAGATCGGATTTGTCCGGTGTACATCGGAGCACGGTGAAGGTTCGCTCGAATCAACTCATGGACGCTTTGGTTTGTGTAAGTAATCCAGCAAGGAAGCTGAGACTCTGTGAGCGCATCGGTCAGAAACGAGAAAGCTTGCGGCCGTTCGTCGCCCGGCTGCATTTCGGTCTTGGTGTAGTCGATCGTCCGCCCGTTGAGCCTTGCTGGTGTTCCGGTTTTGAATCGCTCCACGCGAAAATTCAATCTGGCGAACGCTTGGCTGATCCCCGAGGTTGTCCCCTCGCCGGCTCGCCCACCGGCCGTTTTGGCCTCGCCCGTATGCATGATCGCTTGGAGAAATGTCCCGGTTGTAAGGACGATCGCATCGGCAAGGTACTCTGCGTTCCCGCGGACCCGAACCCCGCGAATTTGAGTGCTCGAAGCGAGCGTTTCGGTAATCAGATCCTCGACAAGCTCTTGCCGAAGCTCGATGTTCGGGGTCTCTTCGATTTGGCGTTTGATATCGAATTGATAAGCCTTCTTGTCGGCTTGGGCTCGCGGCGAATGCATCGCGGCCCCTTTTCGGCAGTTGAGCAACCGGAATTGGATTCCGGTTCGATCGATGGTCTGGCCCATCAAGCCACCGAGCGCATCGATTTCTCGGACGATTTGCCCTTTGGCAACCCCTCCGATGGCCGGATTGCAACTCATCTGTCCGACGGTGTCTAAGTTCCCTGTAAGTAGCGCCACGCGAGCCCCAAGCCGAGCAGCCGCTGCCGCAGCCTCGGTCCCGGCGTGCCCGGCACCGACGACAATCACGTCATATCTGTATTGATTTCCCATGTTGCTCTGCGGTTAGGAAAGATTTGGAACTCAGCGAGTCATTTTAGAGGCAAGGCCAGGACTGTATAGGTCAGAAGGTTTCATGGCGAGGTTAAGCTTGCAGGCAGCGGCACGACTGCCCCGCGCTGGGTGCACACGTAGGCCGCAATGCGTGCGGCTTGGGAATGGATTTGGGGTAACGGTTTTTGGTCCAAAATCCCCATCGTCAACGCAGCGGTAAAGGAATCGCCGGCTCCGACCGTGTCGATCGCGGTGACTTTCAAGGCTGGTTGCTCGTCCCACTGGCCATCGAGAAACACTGCCGAGCCTTCCGAGCCCCGGGTCAAGGCGATGCCACGAAGCGAGTGCTGCTCGACGAGCGCCTCGCACGTCGATCTGTGGCAATCGGATGCTAGACCCAAGAGCCTTGCGACTATCGGAAGCTCTTCATGGTTGAGCTTGACGATGTTGGCCCTTTCGATGCAGGCCGATAGAACCTCTGCGGAGTAAAAGTCCTGACGCAGATTCACATCGAAGACTCGAATCGCGTCGCGTTGGGTATGCTCCAGAAAACCCAAAATTGCTCTCTCGCTGATTTCAGATCGCTGGGCTAACGTGCCGTAACAGACCGCATCGCATTGGCCTGCGAGTTCGATCCAATGGGCTTGGAGGTTGAGGAAATCCCAAGCCACATCCGATGCAAAGCGGTATTGGGGCGAGCCGTGCGCATCGAGCACAACGAGGACGCTGCCGGTGGGATGCTCCGGATCGACCGATACCCAGTGGCATGAAAGCTTGTGCGCTTGCATCCACAAAAGCGCCTCGGTACCGAGCCGGTCTTTTCCGACAGCACTTGCAATCCTAGCCTCGGCACCCAGACTGGCCGCATGGCAAGCGAAGTTGGCCGGCGCCCCACCGAAAAGGGCCCGGTCTTCGTACACATCCCAAAGGACTTCTCCGAGCCCCACGACGATCTTACGGTTCATTGCAATTCCCTGAGTGCTTGAGTTAGTCGATCGATGTCGCTGGCGTCATTGTACGCATGAACGGCGATGCGCAACGCTCCATGCCTTACACTCAGAATGATGCCCGAACGCATCAATCGACGGCGAACCTCTTGAGGATCGTTTCCCGGAAGATGAAACGAAACAATACCGCTTGCATGTCCTGCGAGCATGGTAGGATTCGGGGGGATCGGCCAAGCCATCTGTGCGCCAAGGGAAAGCAGTTCCTCACGCGCCAATTGGGTTGTTTCTAAAACGCGGTTCGCAAAGCCACTTTTCGGATCATGACAACCGTACTGCAGTAGAAGTTCGAGGCTAGAGGCAAGCCCGAGAATCCCCACATGATTTGCAGATCCACCTTCGTACCGCGCTGCAGAATTCTTGAATCGCTTACCCTCACAGACAAACTCATGGCTCGCATCGAGCGAGTTCCAACCCGATAGCACATTTTGAAGTTGTTCGAATCGCGAGCGTCGAATGTAGAGAAAACCGGCACCTTCAGGACCCATCATCCACTTGTGTCCATCCGCGGCCGCATAATCGATAGGAATTTGACCGACATCGAGCGGAAAGACGCCTAAGCCCTGAATTGCGTCGACGAATACCTGGGCCCCTTGGCGGTGCGCCATGTCGCAAACATCCTGAAGATCGACCCGATGGCCTGTGGCATACCCAACCCAACTGATGCTCACCAAACGGGTCGTCGCATCGATCGCCTGGGAAAGTCGCTCCAAATCGATCGATCCGTCAGGTTTGGGGTCGACCATCCGGACTTCGACCCCACGGTTCCGCAGGGCCAGCCAGGGAAGTTGGTTGCTCGGAAACTCATTGCTCGGCAAGACCACGCTATCGCCGACTTGCCAGGGGAAGGCCAGAGCGATGGTTTGGATGCCAAGGGTGGTGTTTGCAATCAAGGCAATTTCGTCGCACTGCGCGCCGAGCAATCGGGCTGCTTGGTTCCGTAGATTCGCAGCCCTGGACGACCAAGCCGGCCAGTGAAAATCCCCATCGAGCGATGCCTCAAGGGCAAAGTCCCCTATCGCCCGAGCAGACCTTCGGGGCAAGGGTCCGATGGCCGCATGGTCAAAATAAGCCCATTTCTCAACGACGGGCATTTCTTCTCTGAGTTGATTCCAAGGATCCATAAGTTCCGGTTTTATCAAAGTTTCCCTCGAATCAGCCTGTCGCGGGAATGTTTTTTAAGAAAAATCGATGTACCCATTAGGGATAGCTGACAGTCAGAAAAGTTCAACTATACTAAGCTTCCAACTTGGAACGATCGAACTTAGGGTAACAAGGGTGTCTTTTTTCCCGGCGTTCGATCCATGGCTCTTCTCCACGCTATCGTCCGAACCCGTTGATAATGATGCATTTTTCGAACTTAATGCGTGCGAGCCTCCTAGCTGAGCGACGAGGTTATTGATGCCCAGACTTTTATGTTTACTCGGTCTTGTGGTCGCAGGACTCGTGCTTCTGCTGTTCCTTGCCGACCTTGCTCTGTCCTTGACCGGCTCGGGGGGTATCTTCTCCTACCCGAGCATGTTGATGGATATCGCTTTCATCGTTGCCTCGGCAATCCTCGGCTACTTGGCTTGGTCGGCCCTCAAAGAACTCAAATAGCTCATGGGCGATAGCTCAAAAATTCGTTGGGGCGAGGGCTGCTTCGGCGGCTCTCATCGTACGGAAGGGATTTTGGTTATATGAAGTTCGATACCGACCGATGGTACCTAGAACGCAAAGTATGGGGCGGCTTGGATTCGATTCTGATCGCTCCACGGGGCAAGACCCCGTCGGTTTTGGTCATTCTGTGCCACGGATTTGGAGCCCCAGGAACCGACTTGGTTCCGCTGGCCGAAGAAATCGTTCCTCTGCTTCCAGAGGGCGATTCGATCCCAGCTTTTCTCTTTCCGTCGGCTCCAATGGATTTGGGAGACTCCCACGGAATGCCCGGCGCAAGGGCGTGGTGGTTGATCAATATGGCCAAACTCGCCGAGCTCTCGGCCGTCGATAATCTCGATGCGCTCAGAGATGAAATCCCTCCTGGGATCGATGAAGCTCGAGAATCGCTCGAGGACTGCATCGAAGCGTGCCTAAACGACAAGCAATGGTTTGCAACTCCGTTGGTCCTCGGTGGGTTCTCCCAAGGAGCGATGTTGTCGGTCGATATGTCGCTACGCTCCAAACGCATTTCACCGGTGGCTCTGATCGTCTGGTCTGGAGCTTTGATTTGCGAATCGAGTTGGCAGCAAGCCTTTGGGAAACGCCCACGGAGTTTCCAAGTCTTTCAAAGCCATGGACGCCAGGACATGATCTTGCCACTCTCGACAGGTCGATCGCTCCACGGATTCCTTCGCGAATTGGCCCTACCCATCGATTACTCGGAGTTTCAGGGCCCCCATACCATCGCGATCGAATCGCTCGAAGGTGCTGCAAAGCTTCTTGCCAAGACCCTTGAAAACTAGCTCTAAACAGCTGGCCTCCTCAGTTGGAGTCCTCGGCATTAGGCTGAATGAAGTTAAATTGAAAGCGGAACGGCGCAAGCCGTCCGGTGAAAAACGTTGCGATATCTAGGACATTCCATCACTCACCGGAGTGTTTCCGCACTTCCGCTTACACTGATTCAACGCCATCGGCTTTCGGCTTGCGAGGGCAAAGCTGGAGCTAGGCGTGGACTATTTTCCGCCGCGTAGCGAGTCGAAGTACTCTCGGAGTTGATCGCGTTGGGCTTTGGGCAATTCGATGTTTTCGATCGCGTCGGGAGCGTCGGGTTTGGCGGATTTGACCGCTTCTCGGACTTCTTCACGCGTCAATCCTTTGCGGTTCTTGCCACCGACTTTTTGGCCGGGCAACATCTCCCCCTTTCGCATCTTGTCGCGAACCTGAGCGTCGTACTCTTTGAACCCTGCTTGTTTCTCGTCTCGATCGCCTGTTCCTCTCCCTTCGCCCTCACCTTGGCCCGATTGCTCGTCTTGGTTTTCCCCTTTTCCATTTCCTTTGGATTGGGTTTTTCCAGTGGCTTTTGATTGCCGTTTGTCGGCCGGGTCTTTACCCTCCGGGCTGGATTCTTGGCCTTCGGACATTTCGCCATCGCCCTCCTGAGCATCGCCCTCTTGACTGTCACCCTCTTGGTTGGAGGATTCTCCCTGACCGTCTTGTTGTTGTTCTCCCTTTTGGCCTGCTTGTTTGCCTGCTTGGTTGCCAGATTGTTGGCCTTGTTTGGAAGATTTGTTTGAGGATTTGATCGACTTGTTTCCTTCTTTGCTCCCTGGCTTTTTGCCCCCTGGCTTTTGGCATTCTTTGCAACCTTGGCCGTCGCACTCCTCGCACTTGCTTGACTGCTTGGCGTCTTCAATTTCCTCGATCAATTTCTCGAGCTCTTCGGCGGCTTGCTGATCCTCAGAGAGTTCTTCGAGTTGTTTTTGAATGTCCTGTATGGCCTCTTGGCTTGCGTTTTTATCGCCGGACTTCATGGACTTTTGAGCTTTTTCCAGTTGGTCTTGAAGCTTCTCCATCGCACGGTTCATGCGATCACCGTCTTGAAGCTTTTCTAGCTTCTTGCGTAGCGAGGCGGTCTTTTCTACATCGCCTTTGCTCTGGGCTGTGTTGAGTTCATTTTTGGCTTCTTGGATGAGCCCTTCTCGTTTTTGACGCGCTTCTTCGAGCGAATCTTTCATCTGCTCGATTTGCTTTTGTAGTTGCTCGGTTTCCTGGGGTTCCATCTTGCCGGATTGCAGGGCCTGGGCGATTTTCTCCATTTCGTTTTTGGCTTCTTCGAAATCGCCGTCTTGGAGCGCCTTGGACATGTTTTCGGCGGGTCCTTGATCGAGGTCCTTAAGGTTCGAAAACGCCTCTTTCATCTGTTTGGAATCTCCGAGGGCTTCCTTCTTTTGTGCCAGCTCCTTTTTGATTTCGTTCAGATCGGC
Organism: Planctomycetota bacterium; assembly: GCA_026692845.1. GTDB lineage: Bacteria > Planctomycetota > Planctomycetia > Pirellulales > Pirellulaceae > JBKCUI01. Next base: position 18,449 of record JAPLNM010000020.1, read on the forward strand.
TATCGCTTCTTTGGCTCCAAGTTCCGGTTTGTTTTGGAGTTTCTTGAGCTGTTCCTCGACCCGTTTATACTCTTCAATCGCTTCGAGATCTCCTTGGTCTTCGGCATCTTGAAGCTTCTTTTGAACCGCCTTGAGAATCGGCTCAGTCGCGTTTTTGACGTTGGTGGATTTCTTGGCCGCAGAGTTGGCTAAGACCTGGCTGGTACTGGGCTGTGCATCGGGAACCCAGAACAGGGCCATGCACGCTGCAAAAGGCAGGACGATCCAAGCCCATTGCCCATCCGGACGCACCGGAAAGTGATCTCGCAGGTCGATGCGGTCTACTTGCTTTTGAGCGTCTTGGATCAAAGCTTGGCCGGCCGGAGATTGGCGCTCTTCACTTGCGATGGCCATCGCGCTAGAGCATCGCTCGTGCAGGTGGTATCTTTGGTCGATCTCCAGTGCTGCTTGGAGTGCCGTGGGCTTGCGCATCCAAGTGATCCATGTCGCAGCGAGGATTGCCGCCGCGAACGAACCGATCCACCAACCCCAGTTCCACCGTTCTGGGCCGATCGCAGGGTTCCAATCGATGTGCCAAAGCTTGGGGATCAGAAGTCCGACGAAGCATAGGGAGAAACAGGCAAGAAGGGCCCAATTGAGCCAGTAAAGCCAGGAGTGGAAGAACAAACGGCGCAGTGCCCGAAGGACTTGTTTTTGTAGAACTTCCATTCTGAGCGATCAAACCTTTTTAATGGGGCGCTTCGGAGCAGGTGGCTTGAGCATTTTCGCTTTCTCGTCTTCGGGCATCGGGGGTGTCGGTGGGGGCGGTGGCGGGTTGCGGTTGTTGTTGCGTGCCGGCGGATTCAAGTCGGTGGCCGACTCGACCCATTCCCAACTGATGGGGTTATCGAGCTCTCGTCCAGCGAGGATGCCCCAAGGGGTTCCAGTATGTTTTTCGACGACGCTTTGAAGGAGTTCCCTGGCCAGCTTGGCCTCTTTTTCCAATTTGCTATCGACGGTGACTTTGTCGCTTGGCTGAAGGTTCCATGTATTGCTCTCGGGCTTGGTAAAAACCATACCCCGTTTGGCCTTAGCGAGCATGGCGTTGTAGGACTCGGTCCGAATTTTCGCAGCCAAGCTAGTTCCGTAGGAGAGTTCAAAGCTTGCGAGCCAACGAGGGGAGTTCTCTTTGCCTCGAGACTTTTCTCCTTCGGCGAGGATCGAGCTCATTTCGGCCAACTCGGGATAAAGACGAGCCGATTCGAGCTGCGCGTCGGTAAGCTCCTTGGTAAAGGTGGCCTCGTCGCGCTTGATGAAGACCATCTTGGGCTTCGAGAGCGTTCCGACCCGAGCCAATTGGGCTGCGTTCAAAAGGGCGTACCGAAGCGGACTTTTCTTGACGCGAGCCATGTACTCGGCTTCGGACAAATAGTCGGGTCGATAGCGATCCATGATTTCGGGATCGAAGAAATACGACATCTGCGAGGCAAAGGCCTCGGTGTCCTTACGCTCAACCTTGGCGTTTAGCTTGCGATTCGGATGGATCGAAAAGTAGATTCCTCCGGTCTCGTAACAGAGTTTCGACAGCGCATAGGGACCAAAGCCTGAATCCAAAACGGGCTCTTCCATGAAGCTATCCTGATAGCCGAGTTTGACGCGCTCCGGATAAAGAGTCTCCGGGCCTTGGTCCACCTCGGCCCAATCTTCGACCTGCGCATAGGCTGGGTCGAATTCTACGAATTTGATGAAAGTTTTGTCGCGCCCAAACGGGGCAGGAACCCCGAGTACATAACATGGAATGGTCTGGAAACGACATGCTTTGATTGTCTCTTCGGCCAACGAGAGGTCGTCTCCGCGCTCGTCGGTGACGACCAAAAGCATCACGTTTCGAGCGGGGTTATTGCCCTTGGCCACACGGTAGGATTTGAATTTATCGACGGCCGTTTTGATGGCTTGGAAGACCATCTCGTCGCCCCCTTCGTTGCCGATTTTGCCTATGGCTTCACGGATTTCCGACAATTCCGCCGTCGGTTGCTTGGTCAAAATCTCCAGTTCGCTTCCAAAGGAAAGAATCGATGTCAACAACGGTGGGACTTCGGCCGGACCTTCCTGCTTGTCCTTTTGTTCTTGCACGATGCCTAACTGTTGGTAGATCCGATCGAACCGATCGCTGATTTCCTGCCGACGCTTGACCATCGAAATGCTGCTGTCAAAAACCCAGACGACCAAGGTGGGGCGTTCTTCTAACGATTGAAGGATTTCGTAAGTCACCCGGTCGACGGCTCCATCGATGCCGGTGGTTCCCACACCGGTCATCCCCCGAACCGACTTGGGGGATTCGGTCAGTCCGACAGCCTTCTCGACGGTAAATATCACATTCACATCGCCATCGGGGATCGTTACATCGAGGTCGACAGCCTCAACGGCGGAGACGTCGGCAACGATCGCAGCGCTCGAAAGGGCCATATCGACCGAACCGATCGAATCGGCACCGAATTCATCCGAAGGGGTGTCGGAATAAGCGATATCGGTAACGACATCCAGCGGTGCGAGTTCTTCGGTCAGCGGTTCGGAATTGATCAGTACCGAAAGGAGTTGAGGTTGGGTGGCAATGGTGATCGAAGCCAGCCCCACAACAGCCAGAACGTGAACCGCCACACTTGCCAGGAAAGCTTTCGAATCGCCATCGAACCAAGAGCTCGCCCCGTCGTGATCCTCGCCGTCGTCCTGGTCTTGCTGATCGTCGTCGGCCTCGGTGGGATCGAACTCATTGAGCACTAGCGAGTCGTGTTCATCCTCGGATGCCAAGACCTGTTCTTGGTGGCGTTGGCGAAGTCGTTTGAGCATGCTCACCTCACTGTGCGGTGTTATCCCGCAGTTGGTTTACCGCAGTGGTCCTGAATCGTAGATCAATCCTGTTTATTCTCGGAGCAATCCACTCCGATTTCAACAGCAAGAGCAGTCAAAAGGCGTGCCAGAGACACAAGAATCCGGAAAAAACCCAACTATTTGCAGCGTTCGTAGTGTTCCGTCCAAGGGGCGATGCCGATGGGCCAGAACGAAGCGTTTAAAACAGTTTCTAAAGCCTGCGCCCGAAGAGATTCCAGGCCCGCTGGTTCGAAGAAACGATAAAATAGCCCCTGTTCAAATGGTTAAGATTCAGAGAAATTAGAATTTTTAAGGATAGCACGGGCACCGAAACCGGTTCCAGTCCATCCAAGAAGTGCCTGGGATTCAGGATTCCTTATTTTTACTTTCCTGATTTGAAGAGGTCCAATCATGCCGTTACGAAGCAGGCGTTCAAGATTCCGGGGATTTACGCTCGTGGAGTTGCTCGTGGTCATCGCCATCATCGGTGTGTTGGTCGGCTTGTTGCTGCCGGCGGTCCAAGCCGCCCGCGAAGCGGCCCGTCGGATGAGTTGCAGCAACAACATGCGGCAGGTTTGCTTGGCAATCGCCAACTTCGAATCAGCCCGAAAGAAGCTTCCCCCTTCGAGCATCAATCTCAGTGGAACCGGCACGGCCAGCGGGGTGGTTCAATCGCAACTGATCGAGTTCCGCAAAGACGGATTCAACGGCACCCAGAATGGCCATTATGCCAACCAGTGCTTTCTGACGATCATCCTCCCGTTCATGGAAGCGACCAACGTCATCAATGCTCAGACGACTGGATCCCCCGGTGGTTACAGTGTCAAGCTCGATTGGTGGCACCCTCAAAACCGAGCCGCTGCATCCTCTCCAATCGCCACGTACTTGTGCCCATCCTCACCAGGGGAAAAATACCTCGATACGACGCGACTCGGTTCGAGCGATCGGACCCGCTTTGCCGGCTCGGCCGGAGATTGGCGTCCGGCGGTTACCGACTACATGGCGGTCAACCGCGGAAACTGGAACGGTTCTGGAAGCGTTTGGAACATTCTGACCCAGAATAACCCACCCTATCCGGGCGATTATGGAGTGCGTGGCGGGATGGCGACCAATGAGTTTACCAAGCTAGCGGCGATCACCGATGGGCTGAGCAATACGCTTACGATTTCTGAGGCCGCTGCGCGTCCAGCTCGATGGAGCAGCAATACACGGATCGAAGAGTATGCCGGTGGCACGGGTGCTTACATGAATGGACCTTGGGCCCACCAGGGCAACGACATCGCCGTCGATGGCTCGTGGTTTAACGCTGGGGCCACGCCGCCTCAGTTTGGCAACATCACCTCCAACACATCGGCAGCCGCTTCGAACCGATGCAGCCTCAACTGCACCAATCAAGGCGAAATCTATTCGTTCCACTCTGGAGGTGCCCACGGTGGACTCGGGGATGCCTCGATTCAATTCCTAAGCAGCTCGATCGATCTGCGAGTGCTCATGCTCATCTCGGCTCGAGGAGATGGCGCTGTGGTCAGCGCCGAGGCGTTCAACCAGTAGTCTTTCGCTGGGGATTCCGAATCGATTGAAGTGAAAGCGAAGAAAAAGCCGTATCGTTCTGATGCGGCTTTTCGCATAATGCGATTAGGCGATCGATCTCCATCGGGTCGGTTTCCTCGGCAACCACTCGGGTTTCACCAGCCTGTTGACTGACGAGCAACAACTTCCGCCCAAATCGCATCAGCATCCATTGCTGCTTGGGGCTCCACTCGACGGTGCCGATGACCTCGAGAACCTCAGGCGGTAGTTTTTTCTTCGACGATTGAGGCACGATACGGCGGAGAAGAAATACGAATCCAACAAAAAGGCACAACACAACCCCCAGCGAGCTGAGCGTTTGAAAGACCCCTTGAGTGGAGCTTCGTTGGACCTGTGTGTCCCGGGATCCTTGCGTCGCGGCGATTGCGTTCGAAGCCGTCGTCGGTTTGGGAAGGGGTATCCTTGCCACGCCAGGAAACACCCCTGGAGAGGCCGAGGACCGGGCCTGAATAGCCGACGCATTCTCCTGAGCTTGGGCGCCCCGGAGCATCGGGCTCCCAAGTCCCATCCCAAGGCAGATGGCTATCAGGAGCACTGCGAGACGAATAGGACTCGATTGCCGCGGCCGTGTTTTTCGGAGTGAAATTTCGAGGTTCATTGCGTTGAACTCATTGCGTTGAACTCATTGGGTTGAACTCATTGGGCCCACCAGTTCGACGACGCGGAAACAGATCTGTCCGTCCAAGCATAGTATTTCACCTTTGGCCAATCGACGATCGCCCGCATACAGATCGACCAGTTGCTCCTCATGGGCATCGAGCACGATCAAGGCGTTTTCTGGGAGTTCGTAAAGGGCTTTGAATGCAAGCACAGTTCGACCGAGTTCGATGCGAAGTTCCTCGGTTTGAGCATCGGCCGGGTCGATCCGAACCGGGTCCTGGGGATTCACCGGGTCCTGGGGATTCACTGGGTCCATAGTAGCAGCTAGGGCCGTATCCGTTGTTTGGTTCGAAGCCAAAGCCAACGACCGAGCGCCTAGCAGGGAGCTTGCAGGGGTGTTTGGACCCTCGGAGCATTCCGACCAGTCCACAAGCCTATAGGGTTCGAGCCCCGCGCCCAGGAGGCTTGAATCTGCTTGGTCTAAGGCCGCAACGGCATCGCGAAGCATCTGCTCGGATTGAGCCATTGGCTCATGGGTCATTTCGGACATCCCGGACTCCTGCCTGCTATTTGGATTTCTGGGTTGGAATTTCTGGGTTGGAATTTCTGGGTTGGAATTTCTGGCCCATGGGGCTCCAGCCCGAAGGGCATGGAATCCGTGTAAGCGGAAGTGCGCAAGCACTCCGGTGAATTGTCCAACGCCTGCGATTTCCCAATGTGTCATCACCGGACGCCTTGCGCCATTCCGCTAACTCAACGCTATGTGGGATGTTGACCGATGAGGGACATTTGGGTTTCTCAAAAAACGAAGATGGAATCAAGTCGAATTCTTCAAATTCGACCTCTGAATGGGTGCTTTTTGGTAAGATATCCAAGGAGCTTGGTTTGCAAGAAGCTACGTTAGCAATTGGACCGGCGATTCAGCAATAGGACGGTTTGCCGTGGATGATCAGGACGTTCAGGAAGGTCGGGTTTTCGTCGAGACGATGGTGGTGCTGTTGCGATCGGCACCGACGATCGAGGAGATTCGGACGGTGTTTGGGGAGTTCACGATCAATCGGGTCCGAAAAGAGGGGATCGATACTTGGGAGCATTGCGGTCCAGCCCTGTTTTTGGAATACCGAGAGGAGTATTTCGGTCAATTCGTCGTCGATGTTGTCGATCGTCCTTGGCCTGACGAATTGGATTATGACAAGCCCGATACGGCCTTGCACAAGGCCTGGAGTGAGGGCTGCTTTGGCATCGATACCTGTCCTGGTGCTTTGGAAAGAGCCATCGAGCACGCGTGGGTCTGGCCCGAGGGGCGCGAAGCGGTCAAGGAGGCCAAAGCCTTCCTGCGTGTACGTACGACGTTCGTGCTCGATCGCGACGAAGAGTTCGAGGAAGAGGACTGGATTCCTTGCGATTACTTTGCTCCCGAAGAATTGATGGAAATGCATTCGGTGGTCTTGGCCTTGCTCAAACTGCCGCAGGCGATCTGCTACTTCAACCCCCAAGGCGAAGTGTTGCGGGACGAAGCATCCTTCGATGAGGCCGACGAGTTGTATTTCGAAAACGAGGTCCCCGCGCTGGAACTTTGGAGCAACGTCCGATTGTTCCGATTCAATGACGAGTGGACCATGATGGACACCGTCGGCAATTCGCAAATCCAAGTCCCGGATTTTGAAGCGGTTTTCTTCTCGGAAGCCTACTCGCCCGCGGACGTTGAACAATTCCTGCGAATTGCCACGATGTATTTCTTGGAAGATGCTCAATTCGAGAGCCGCGAGGGCCTCAAGGACGAAAACGGGGTAAATTGGAAATTGTCGATCCAACTCGACAGCCTCTGCGACCCACCGCGGCAAATCATCCGATTGACCCCCGAAGATCAACGGACCTTGCCCGAAGGTTTGTAGGCCCGAGTCCCTTTCAGCCAGATTACTTTTACCGGCCCCTTAACTCCCCCTAGGTGCATCGATGTCGATGAAAGTTCGATTTTTCAAGTTCTTGCTCGTCTTTTCCTTGGTCCATCCGTGCCTCGCACAGGATTCGAACAAGCAGTTCACCACTTCGCTACAAACAGCGATCAGCGCCAAGGAATACGACAAGGCGATCGAACTGATCGATCAAACTGCCGATGCTCCGACTCTGGCGCGGATCACCGGGCGTGGCCAAGTCGCCTCGATGTTGATGCAGGCCATGAGGCAAGACGAGGCGATCGAGCAGTTCGACAAAGCCTGCAACGCTGCGATCGAAGCGGCTCAGGCCGGTCAAATCACGAACCAAAACCTCGTCAGCACCGTCATGCTCGCTTCGGCGATGTCCCAACGGTTCGATGACCAGAAAGCCTCCAATTGGGTTTCTCGCAGTCTCCAATCGATCCAAAAGAAGCTTTCCAAAGACGAGCTTACCCCAGACCACCGATCCATTCTGGACCTCATGCGGATCAAAACCCAATCGGCAACAGCCGCCCAGGCCGATGCACAAAAGACGTCTCTCTTGGAGTTCATCGCCCAATGCGAGGAACTCTTCTCCAAGGATTCTTCTAATCCCACCAAAGTCGCCCTGATGCTCAGCATCTGGGGTAACCAATTGCAAATTGCAGATGCAGACCTTAGCGAAAAAACCTTCGCCAAAGCCAATGCACTAGCCCAAGAGGCGTTCAAGCAAGCTCCAAGCCCGGGCATCGTCTCGGCATATTCAGGTCTGGTCTCTACGTACGTCGGCAAAAACGCTCGAAACGACCCAGATGCAGCATCCAAAGTCCTCGAGCAAGCCAAAGCGCTTTTCACCGGCATCGAATCGCAGGACAAGTCCGTCACGCAGATCGTCGAGAACTTCTTCAAAAACGTCAAGAACATCGAACGCACCATCGAGAGCTCGAAAAGACTCCTTTCGATGGTCGGAAACCCAGCCCCGAAAATCGATCCTATGGAATGGGTCAACGGGGAACCCTTGAGCAATCTCTCAGACCTTCAAGGCAAAGTCGTGCTGATCGATTTCTGGGCCGTCTGGTGCGGGCCTTGCATCGCCACATTCCCCCATCTAAAGCACTTGGATGCCGAGTACTCAAAGCAAGGTCTTACTATCCTCGGCGTTACACGGCAATACAACTACGCCTGGGACGATGAGAAAGAAATCCATGTGCGAAAAGAGCAGCCCGATTCGGTTTCACTCGAAGACGAAATGAAAATGCTCGATAAATTCATCGCCAAACATGGACTGACCCACCGCACCATGATCACTCCCCAAAACAGTGACATGCAATCCCAGTTCGCCGTCACGGGAATCCCCCACGCAGTGCTGATCGATAAACAAGGCATCGTTCGGCTTGTGAAAGTCGGCTCGGGTAGCCAAAACGCAGAAGAAATCGAAAGCACCATCAAGAAACTACTCGCTGAATAATCCTCCCCGGATTGAGCAAATCGATGAAAACCAATTAATCGATGAAAACCAAATGGAGAGCGAGACTCAGACTCTGGGGTAAAAAACGCGGCGGACGAATGACCGGCTGGTGGTTCATCGGCTCGTTGGGCGAAGCCCTCTTTTTCGCAGCCGTCTTTTTGATCGGAGTCTTCCTCTCGGCAATACTCATCAGTTGGCAGCTGATGTCTCAAAGCACCCAGCCATTGAAAATCGGTTACGGCTTCTGGCTGTTCTTGGGCGTATGCTTGTCGTTTGTCGTCATGGGGATCGTTGGGTTTTGGTACCGCGTTTTAAAAGTCGTCACCAGCGACGAGCACCGCGAGGTTTTGGATCTCAAGAGCATCCTTCCGCAACCCTTGCGAGAAGCGCAGCAAACCAAACGGATCTTAACACCACCGACGATCCCTGACGTCAAGCGATTGACCGATAGCCCCGGGGCGCGTCTGGCTTATCGACTCCCGAGCCAAATCCCAGAAAACGGTGCTCTTGTTGCCCTGGGGATCTTTGCGATGGCTTGGAATGCAATGATCGCCGTGTTTCTTGTCATCGCTGCCGAGAACTTTCTGCGTTCCCAAGTCCCATGGCAGTTGCTGCTGCTCTTGGTTCCAGGTATATACGTCGCGATCCGCTCGGCACGGTTGTTCTTTCGCTCCTTTATCCGAACTCTCGGAATCGGCTCGACAACCGTGGAAATCGAAGAACTACCCCTGCTCCCAGGACGAGAATATGGTCTGGAAATCGTCCAATACGGACGTTTGGTCATCAAGAAAATCGCAGTACGCCTAGAATGCGAGGAAGAGAGCACTTATCACTTCGGTACCGACCTGCGAACCGAACGACAAACCGTGTTTAGCGAGGAAATCGCCTCGCACGGTAGGGATCGTATCGATTGGGGATACCCCTTGCGCATCGAATGCCGTTTTTCAGTTCCCCATGATGCCATGCATTCGTTTCAGAGCAAGCATAATGCTGTCCAGTGGAAAATAGTTGTCAGCGGAGAGGCAAATCGATGGCCATCGTATTCCAGAAGTTTTCCCGTCGTAGTCTACCCACAACCCAACCCGAGCCGAGCAATAGCTGCGTCATGATCCGTCTGATCGGCTTGCAGCCGACCTACATGCCCGGGGATTCTTTAGAGTTCGAATACCGCGTCGCCAACGTCGACCGCGGGTCAATCGTTGCTGTCGAATGCTCGGTTTGCTGGATCACCGAGGGAAAAGGAACCGAGGACCTAGGGGTCCACTTCTTTCAACGTCTCGCAGGAGACTCCTTGGCCGCTATCGATTGGAGCATCGCTCAAAAAATCTCGTGCCCGCTGCCGGTCTCTCCCCTGTCGTACGAGGGCAAGCTCCTGAAGATCTCCTGGTGCGTTCGCGCTCGGTTCTTCCTGGGCGATGGCACCGAACTGATGGCCCAACAACCCTTCTACCTAGGCACAATCACCCGCGAGATATGAACGAGTCCATGACGAGAGATTCGGGCCTATCTTCCTGGTCCAATCCGTTCTGCTCACGCTTTTTGAAACCAGGCCACATCCCGTTTTGTTTCCCTGGCACCGAGTCGATCAAGCAACTGGCCGACCGGATCCGAGCCCCCCACGGCCAGACCCTCAAGACCCTCGGCCAAGACCTGAGGCTCGCGATCGTCGGCCCGCACGGGACGGGCAAATCGACCCTCTTGCATCACTTAAGCCAGGAACTCCGAAGCAATTGCCCAAGCAATCGTCATGCCAAAGGTCCCGAGCCGAGCGATGCTGAGCCGACCGGACTGGTCCTATTGCACTCCTCTTCGAACAAGCTCGGAGCCCTTAGGTCGATCCTCAGGCAACTGCATCGAAGCGATTGGTGCTTGATCGATGGCTACGAGCAGATCCCCCGTTGGGGGCAATTGATGGTCATGGCAAGCGCAAGGCGATCGGGCGTCCCGTTATGCGTCACGGCCCATCGATTGCCATGGAAATTCCAACTGCTCTGGCACACCAGGGTCGATCCACAGGTCGAATCGCATGTGATCGATTGCCTGCTTGCCAGTGCTGCTGGCCAAACCCCTGGTTCGGCCAAAGTCAAGTCGGCTTTGCTCGAATCGCCTCATTGGGCCATTTCTCGCCAAAAGCATCGAGACAATCTACGAGAGTCCCTGTTTGATATGTACGACTGGTGGCAAGCCACTGTCGACGATTTTTCCGGTTCCCGTTAGACTAGTTGACAGTTATTCGCAACCGGTTTTCGCCAATGGCAACCACTCGGAGTGTACTTATGTCCGTCGTGATGAATCTTCCCGGCTCCTTCTACCTAGGGCGACGTTTCGATCTTGCCGAACGAAAGAGAACCGACTCCCAAGTCCATTACGAGTCGAAGCATTTAACGACCCATGCGCTTTGCGTCGGGATGACCGGCAGCGGAAAAACCGGGCTTTGCGTCAGTCTGCTTGAAGAAGCCGCACTCGATGGCATCCCCATCATCTGCATCGATCCCAAAGGGGACCTGGGCAACCTGCTCCTGACCTTCCCGGAACTCAAGCCCGAGGACTTTCGACCCTGGCTCGACAAATCCGAAGTCATGGCCAAACGCAGCGATCAGGACCAAGAACTTTCCGACGAGGAACTCCTGACCAAGACGGCCGAAGGCACTGCGGAAGCTTGGACCAACGGACTCAAAGATTGGGACATGAATCTCGAGTACCTCAAGTCACTTCAGCAGATCGAGAAAGTGATCTACACCCCGGGCAGCAATGTCGGTGTTCCGCTGACGGTACTCAATAGCCTCGATGCGCCGTCGAAAGAAGTCCGCGAGGACGAAGAATCCTTCCGCGATCAAATCTCCAGCGCCGTATCTGGCTTGCTCTCTTTGCTGAGCATCAACGCCGATCCGCTCACGAGCCGCGAACACATTCTCCTTTCGAACATACTCAAGGACGCTTGGTCCAAAGGCCAAGACCTCTCGATGGAGAATTTGATCCGGTGCATCCAAACCCCGCCGATCAAAAAGGTTGGGGTGATGGACATCGATTCATTTTTCCCAGTCAATGAACGAGCCAAGCTCGCGATGTCTCTGAATAATCTCATGGCCTCCCCGGCCTTTGCCGGCTGGATGCAAGGACAAGCCTTGGACATCGAGTCGCTGCTGTACACAACAAACGGTGCACCCAAAATCTCGATCATCTCGATAGCCCACCTCAACGACACTGAGAGGATGTTCTTCGTGACGATCCTGCTCAATGAGCTCGTCTCGTGGATGCGTAGCCAAAACGGCACGAGCGCACTTCGCGCCATTTTCTACATGGATGAAATCTACGGATACTTCCCCCCAGCGGCCAAGCCACCGAGCAAAGGTCCGATGATGACCTTGCTCAAACAAGCCCGTGCGTTCGGGCTGGGAATCGTGCTGGCTACCCAAAATCCAGTGGATCTGGATTACAAAGGGCTCTCGAACATGGGGACCTGGTTTCTCGGTCGCTTGCAAACCCAAAGGGATAAAGATCGTGTCCTCGATGGTCTCGAAGGTGCATCGCTTCAGCAAGGATCTTCGTTCGATCGCAATGCGATGGATAAAAATCTCTCGGCCTTGGGCAAGCGTGTCTTTTTGATGAACAACGTCAACGACAATGCTCCGACGATCTTCCAGACCCGTTGGGCTTTTTCCTTCCTTCGAGGTCCTCTCTCAAGGCCGGAAGTCAGCAGTTTAATGCAGAGCAAAAAATCCGAGATTCTCCAAACCCGCTCGACCGAAGCGTCTGAGAGTCCAACCGGCTCGACGGTTTTACCCCATGCAAAGGGCTCGACCGAAAGTGCTTCGACGGGTCCTGCCGGACCACCGATCCTACCGGCGGCCATCGAAGTGCGGTACCTTGTTCCCAAGAAAGCCTATCGATCAAGCAATCGCTTGGAGTACCGACCAGGACTGCTTGCCAACGCCAGTCTCCACTTCGTCCGAGCCGCAAGCGATGTCGACTCCTGGAGCGATATTCAAGCCTTAGTCCACATCTCGAGCAGCGTCCAAGAGCACTTGTGGGAGAACTCCCAACGGCTCGAGCCCAAGAGCTACGAACTAGGAGATCCAGAGAGTGGTTTTTCATTCGTAGATCCTCCTGCCGAATTGCTTCAGATCAAGAACTATAAATCTTGGGAAAAAGAACTCACGGAGTATCTGTTCCGCCACGAAAAATGCGTCGTCTATAGCAGCAAAGTGCTCAAACAAAACGCAGCACCGGGACTCTCGGAGCTCGACGCTCGCATGGAGTTTTCTCAGATCGCCCGAGAGGCTCGCGACAAGGAGATGGAGAAGATCCGCACGAAGTACGAGGACAAACTCCGGACTCTGCATGCCAAAGTCACGACCGCCCAGCTGCGAGTCGACAAGCTCGTCGACGAGGCCAAAGCAAAGCGGATGGATGGACTGGTCAATATTGGAACCTCGATTCTCGGAGCTTTGCTCGGCAATAAATCGCGCAGTGGGTCTCGGACCTCCTCGGCTGTTCGGGATCTTACGAGTTCAGCCAGCAAAGGGAGCGATATTTCCAGGGCGCAAGAAACGCTCGATGAGCTCGTGCTTCAGAAGGATGCCATGGAGCGTGAATGCATCGCCGATGTTGAGAGAATCAAGCGGGACTACTCGGTCGAAAACTTGGTACTCGACGCGACCGAGATTCCACTTCGCAAAGCCGACACCAAAGTCAAGATGCTCGCGTTGGCTTGGGTGCCATGGCAAATCGACGCGCAGGGCAATGCGACATGCTTGATCGAAACAATGGATGCATCTTCTCTGTCGCCATGGTAGATCGATTGTCCCCAATCGATCGGAGCCATAAGCCACCGCTGCCAGTAAGACAAACAGCCGAAAACCATAAGACCCCTCCGCTGCGCGTCGTAGTAGAGCTATTGAGACAATAGCTCTACCATATCGGAGCTAGGACGTGCTAATTAGATGTTTTCTGTGCCATAGCGATCCGAGAGATCGCCTCGGGAAGAGCTTCGCATTCAAGTTCGAATACCCGTTTTTGCAACGTTTCAGCCGTGTCCCCTTCACGTACCTCGCAGGCTCGCTGCAGGAGGATCGGTCCATGGTCGTACTGGTTGTCGACAAAATGGACCGTGCAACCAGAAATCTTGACCCCAAAATCGATCGCCGCTTGATGCACACGCAAACCATACATCCCCTTGCCACAAAAGGCAGGGATCAACGATGGATGGATATTCAAAACTCGGTTTTCAAAGTCCTCCGGGATCAGCAGATGCTCCAAATAGCCTCCCATGATCACCCATCGGGCCCCCGATCTGCGGATCGCATCAAACATCATTGCGGAATGCGATTCTCCATCAACGAAATTTCGCCGACGTAGAACTTCTGTCGGGATCGATTCTGCCTGGGCCAACGCAAGCCCCTTAGAGGCCGGATTCGAAGAGACGACCAATCGGAAATCGACCGGCAAGTCAGACCGGCTCTTGCGTTCGATCAAATTCTTGAGCGTAGTTCCACCACCAGATATCAAAACGGCAATCGGTAATAACGGGCTATTGACCACGTAAGCTCCAAAAGCGACAGAGGTTTATTTCGCAAACCGACTCTTTCCAGTCCCCGCGACGGCTTGGCCAATCGGCCAGCACTCAAAACCGAGCGACTTGATCATGTTCTGAATGCTGGTGGCAAAATAAGGCCGAACGATCACCACGAATCCAACCCCCATGTTGAACACATGATCCATCTCGGAATCGGCGATTCGGCCAAGTTGCTGGATCCATTGGAACACGGGTAGAATCGGCCATGATCCTCGTTCGAAGATCAAGTCAACGTCTTGGGGCAAAATACGCTCGGTATTTTCAAGCAACCCACCTCCAGTGATGTGCGCCAGTCCATGCACGACCATCTTGGTCTTGTAATGGCTAAGGATCGTCCTCGTCAATCGGCTGTAGATCAAGGTCGGTTCCAGCAAAGCTTGTGCAACCGTCGTCTGCAATTCCGGTATGTAGCTATCCAACTGGTGCTTACCCACATCGAAAATCGCTTTGCGGGCCAAACTGTATCCATTGCTGTGGATCCCCGAGGAGTTGATCCCTAGAAGGATATCCCCGGCTTGGATCGCTTTACCGGAAATAATATTCGCCTTGTCGACGACTCCCACACAAAAGCCAGCTAGCTCGTAATCCCCGAGCTGGTAATGGTCAGGCATGATCGCCGTTTCACCACCGATCAGACTGCATTCGCCGTCGATGCATCCATCGGAGATGCCTTGGACGAGTTGCTCAAGCAAACTTGGATCGTCTTTGGCCATCGCCACGTAATCGAGAAAGAAAAGCGGTTCGGCTCCCGTGCAAAGAACATCGTTGACGCACATGGCAACCAAATCGATGCCGATCGTCGAATGCTCTTTGGCAAGGATCGCGACCTTAAGCTTCGTTCCAACCCCATCGGTCCCGGAAACCAAAATCGGCTGCTTGTAGTTGCGGGCGAAAAGCTTCTGGGAAAAATCCAATGCGAACAGGCCGGCAAAGCCCCCGTCGTTTCGCATCACCCGTGGGGTAAAGGTTCTGTGCATGAGCTTCGGTAGCCGACGCATGGACTCTTCGTAGACTTCCAGGTCGACTCCGCTGTCTTTGTAGGTGATTGCCATTCGTATGCCAAACTTTAAGGAACCGCCATCGATGCCAGCTCGTGCGAGCCCATGAAAATCTTGCCGGGAATTATCTACAATCCCAACGAATTCGACGAGGGGAAAACGGCCTTATTGCAACGAAAAACCCCATTGCAACGAAAAACTAGTGTACCGAAAAACTAACCCGAAAGAATCTCCTGGTACAACGCTCGGATTCGCTTGGTCATGAGCCGATGACCAAACCGTTCCCGACATAACTCACGCCCCGCGAGCCCGAGCGATCGTCGCAAGGCCGGAGCATTGGCCAGTCGCAAAATCGCCTCGGCCAGCGGTCCAACGGATTCAGGTTCCAAGAGAATCCCCGTTTTGCCATCGATGACCACCTCCTTGGCTCCATCGATGTCGTAACTGATCACGGGTTTCGAGGCGATCATGGCTTGGGGCAAGGCCCTAGCAAGCCCCTCTCGGAGCGATACGTGCACAAGCATATCCATCGCCCCAATGCACTCGGGGATTTGATCCGGCGGAACTAGCCCAGTGAACAAGAAATGCTTTTGAAGACCCTTGGATTCTATCCATTGAGCCAAAGAATCCCGGAGAATCCCGTCTCCGACGAGCAGAAAACGAACTTTGGGATTTTCTCGAACGACCCGCTCGGCGGCCGCCAACAGGTACTCGTGCCCCTTCAAATGGAATAATCTCGCGATCTTTCCGACGACAATTTCGTCGTCTTGGATTCCCAATCGACTTCGCACCGAATCACGCTTCGTATCGGCCAGCAGAAACGGCTCGACATCCATTCCGCTATAGATCGTCTCGAATTGGGCTCGGTCGGCAATCTTCGCATCGACCATCAAATCGGTCATCGCATCGGCCACGGATATCAATCGGTGGCATCGACGCGCTGCCCATCGCTCGCACCCCTGATAGAACTTGTACGTCGCCCAGGATTGATAAGGGTGAAAAGGTGCTCCGTGGACGGTATGCACGACGCATGGGACACGCAGCGACCAAGCTGCCGCGCGGCCCACGATCCCTGCTTTGGCGCTATGGGTGTGCACCACGTCAGGCCGCAATTGTGCGATCTGTTGTTTGAGGCTCCTGTAAGCCTTCCGATCGGTCCAAGGCCTTATGGAGCGAATCAACTCAGGGATCTCGATAACCCTCAGATCCAAATCGCGATGCTTCTCGAGCAAGGAGCCTTCGGCACCTAAGCTAGGTCCTGTCATGAGCGTGACTTCGTCGCCGAAATCGCGAGCTAGGTCCAAACAATTCCAACGCGTGTTCTCTTGGGCACCGCCGACGATCATTCGGGTAATGATATGGACGACTCGCATACTAGACGAATCGCAGTAGCCCATAGCGTTTTTTGCCAGCTCGCAAAATCAGGTACTTGCCAGCTAGATCCGATTCGCTTAGGACCCGATCGAATGCCGTGACTTTCTGGTTGTTCAGGTAAGCTGCACCTTCAGTCACCGTGCGTCGCGCTTCGCTCTTGCTGTTGGCTAGTCCTGCAGTGCAAAGCGCATCGATGATCCCGAGACCTTGGACAAGCCGATCGCGAGGAACCTCTTGGCTCGGAACATCCTCGAAAATCGTATTGAGCTGGTCTTGGGTCAATTCGGTAATGTCGGCACCAAAGAGCAGACGCGTCGCATGCTGCGCCGATTGCACCTTGTCCTGGCCATGCACAAGCCGAGTCAATGATTCGGCAAGCCGAGTCTGAGCCGCTCGCTCTTGTGGCTTGTCTTGCACCTGATTCTCTAGCTCTCGATATTCATCCTGAGAAACATCGGATAGGAAACGCAGAGTCATCATCACATCGGCATCGGCTACATTGATAAAGTATTGATAGAACTCGAAGGGACTGGTCCTCTGGGCCGATAACCATACGGCCCCCTTCTCGGTCTTGCCCATCTTCTTGCCATCGCTGGTCGTCAGCAGCGGACAGGTCAACCCAAAGAGCGGGCGACTGAGCATGCGCCTTCCAAGATCGATCCCGGCGGTGATGTTACCCCACTGATCGCTACCCCCAATCTGCAACAAGCAGTCGTGATGCTTGGCAAGATACACAAAGTCATACGCTTGGAGCAGCATGTAGCTGAACTCGGTGTAACTGAGTCCGCTGTCGGTTCGCTCCAAGCGACTTCTCACCGAATCCTTCGTCAGCATGACGTTGATTGGGAAGTTTTTGCCGACATCCCTGAGGAAGTCCAAGAATGAAAAGCCCTGCATCCAGTCGAGATTATTGACCAGGATCGCTGCATTCGGACCTGTGAAATCCAAGAAATGGCCAAGCTGCTGGCGGATTCCAGCGACATTCCTTGCCAACGATTCCTTCGAAAGCAACTGCCGTTCGTCGGTCTTGCCACTCGGATCCCCGATCATCCCGGTCGCTCCGCCGACAAGCGCTACGGGACGATGACCAGCTTGCTGAAACCGCCTGAGCATCATCAGCGGCAAGAGCGATCCGACATGCAAGGAGTCCGCCGTCGGATCGAATCCCGCATAGACGATCGTCGGCTTGCTAAGCTGCTCACCGAGTTCCTTTGG
The DNA here is from genome assembly GCA_026692845.1 of Planctomycetota bacterium. Taxonomy (GTDB): domain Bacteria; phylum Planctomycetota; class Planctomycetia; order Pirellulales; family Pirellulaceae; genus JBKCUI01. Next base: position 36,032 of record JAPLNM010000020.1, read on the forward strand.
ATCGGTGGACTGATGGATCAAGCCTCGCCATTGGAGTTCATCAAGAATCGACTTCATATGCTAAAACCGTATTTAGGCTAAAACTGGATTTTGTATTTTTCGGTCATGGTCCGTCGCATGTCGGCGATCGACTGTTCTAACCGCGCCATCAACTCCTTAAAAGACGTGTTTCCTTGGGCCTGCCCCAAGCTATAGTATTTCATGGGCGAATTCGGATCGACGAAGTTCCCTCCGTAGCTGCCATAACCCCCGTAGCCATAACCCATACCGGCCATCGTCCCTGCTCCAGTGGCCGTCGAGAAGCCGCTTGTTCCGGCATCGGCTGCGACCGCTGCAGCACCTTGGGAAATATTGGTCAACTGCATCGACATCGAATTGTTTCGCAACGATTTGGCCACCTCGGCACCGTACATGACCATCTGCGGGTCGACATCAAGCGTCGGCATTTCATCGATCCGATTGGCCATGTTCCCATTCCACTGGGCTCGCTCCCCGGTGTTGTTGGCCGAGTAATCTCGTACGCGATGGGCGATGTTGATGATCTTCTTAAAGTACTCGCGGGTATTCTCCGCAATGACGCTCGGGCTCGTTTGCCCAGCGGTCTGTCCGGCGGTCTGTCCGGCGGTCTGTCCGGCGGGACTGTCCGACTTGGTCACTCCACTGCTGGCCCGGTGCACGGTGAACATACCGAGCAGATCGTCCAAGGTTTCTGAGGCGATCGGGCCGGTAAACTCAAGCGTCTTACCCTCGGAGACCGCACGCATGCTCCATTGAGCATACTCGTCGAGTTGCATCCCGCGGGCTGTCAGGACCTCTGCGAAAAATGCTTTGGCTACCGGGGTGAGCTCGGTCGGAGCGCTCTGGAAATCGATCAGGACCGTTGCCTGCAACGCATCCTTGGCAACCGAAATGGTAATTCCCTGGACAGCTGCCAGCGACTTGGCGATCGCCTCGATGTTTTTTCCCTGCAGCGACTTGGACTGCAAAAGCCTCTCCCCCATCACACCGACCGACACGATATCCTCAAGATCCACCGCGATGCTGACCGATTGCGGGTCGGTCAGCCGACCGGCAACTTGCTGCAAATAGCTGCTGATGACGTTGCTCCGGTCTTTCTTGAGCCACTGTCCTACGAACTTGCGATCCGCAGGCCGAACGATCGAAACGACGTTGTCAGCCAAGGGGATCAAATACATTTGATTGGGGGTCCAAACAATCGACCGCCCCTGCAAAGTATCGACATACCCTCCCTCTCGCTGGGCGATCGATTCGGCGGTCGCGATCTTCTCAACGGCCGCATAACCGATCTCCCAGTCGGGCTGAAAGGACTTGAAATCCAATTCTGCAGCGATCCGAACCCGGAGCACATTTCCTGGCAAGTCTTCGTGAAGGGGGGAGCCGAGGGTCAGTTTCCTCAACGCAACCATATCTCCTTGAACAATCGCATTGGCCGTTTTTGGGCAAGATCGAAGCACATCGAGCATCGTTGGCTCGCCACACCACCCTTGGACGACCGCCAACGAACTTGCCAAGCACATCGCACCAGTCAACCATGAAAATCGCATCTTGAGCCCCTTCGATCTTGTCCTGAGTAAACGTTAAACCGTTCATTCTGATCTGTCGAAGCCTTTTTTGCTAGCGACCCAAGCAGCTTGATGCTAAGGATTTCGCCTAGGACTTGCCCCGGTCGAGGCGTTCCATATAAGCCTCCCGTCGGGCTCGTCCCGGCGGAGGCAGAACTAAGCAGCTACCAAGGGGGGGCGCTTTGGCGCCTGTAGCCGTCAGTCTTGGCCCCGCCGGCATTAAGCCGACGAAGGCCAAAGAATCTCCAAGTGTCTTTCCGTCTGGTTTACTCGCCTTGTGTAAGATTTCCGACAACGTTCGGACACGCTCGGTCGATCCAAGGTTAGAATGTCCGTTCAGCATCCTACGGTCCGGCTTACCTGCTCGGCAACCCCCCATCGATATGCAAGCGATCCTCAAACGCATCCAGCATCTTTTTCATTCCGCCTTTGGATCCACCAGCCTCCTTGAACGCACCAAGGACATCCAGCAACAGGCCAACGCGGTCGCAAAACACCGGGAACTCGATCACCTGCGTCACGAAGTCGGTGACCTCCTAGCGAGCACTTTACAGCTTTGCAATGAGTGCGGGTGGGATCCAAACGAACTGGTCTGCGAAACCCTCGATCGAATCGAACAACGTGTCGATGTCTACAAAAAACTCAACCGAAAACAACGCGTAGGCTTACTGCGCGCCGATTTTGATCCCATCGATAACCATCACCTTGCGATGATCCAAACGGCGATCCAATCCGACGGCGTGGACGAAGTCTGGTTGATGCCCTCCTTTGAAACTCCCAACGCACCACTCGGCGCTTCGACCCTAGACCGAGTGGCCATGTGTCGACTGGCCGTCGAGACAATCCAACAGGCCCATGTATTTACCTACGAACAGGAAAATGAATTTTGCGGTGATGCTTACCACCTGATCAAGCGAATCCTAGGGGAGACCTCCTTTCGCGATCGTATCGAGTTTTGCCTGATCCTCGAACGCTCGGTAGCGGATCAAATGCACCGCTCCCATGCGAGCGAGTCCCACGCAATCGACCGAATCGAAGATGCCATTGCGATCTTGGTTGTCGAGTCTAAACAGCCCAAACCCGCTCCGGACAACGCTTGGTTTCGCACTCCACCCCACCGCTGGCTCTCACTGCCAAGCGATGGCACTGGTATCTCGACACCCTCCGAAATCCGAGGCCTTCTGGAAAAAGGGGACCAAGCGGCTTGGTCCTATCTGCCGCAATCGGTCGGTAACTACATCCGTGACAAACACCTCTATTTGCGATCCGAAAACCTAGCGTCGCGCGCACTTCCCAAGCAACGAATTGCCGTATTCTCCGAATCGTTCTCTCCGCCTACCCTTCTGCAATGCGAACAAATCCGGCGCTTGCTCGAGCATGGCTTCGATCGGGTCATCATCCATCCACGCGGAGTGCGATCCGACCGCGGGGAGCACGAAGTCGCACTGCCTCGCCATCGCGCCGCACTGGTCTCTTTGGCCTTTCAAAATATCCCAAACGTCGACATCAACTACGATGACATCAGCAACGGTACGAACTCCCCATTGTTCGACCTGACCTACCGATACGAATCGATGGGAGAAGTCTGGCTCGTCGTCCCACAATCCGATGCGAAACGCGCGGCTTCAAATCAACCCTCTGCCATCGAAGCACTCGATCAGGGACAACGCCTATGGAAAGAAGCCCGATTCGCTCTTTTGGACGATTCCACTGGCCCCACCTCGGAAAACCTCACCTCGGAAAACAACGCTCAAAGCGCACCTGCGGTCCCCTCGGAACTGCTGCCTCCCTTCCATCGTCACATCCGAATCCCCCAAGGCCCCTCGCCCGCAGACCTCCGAAGCGAGATCTTTCACGGCAAAGCGATCGACGAATACCTCGATCGAGATGTCTGCAACTACGTCCAACGCCACCGACTCTTTGTCCCTGGAACCCCCGGACGCGACGCGATCTTCCAAGTCCCCCGCCCCGAACTGTTTATCATTCATGACGAACGCAATCCACGTGCGGTCGAACTGGCGCAAGCCTACGCAAAGTACCAATCGAGCCAACCGAACCTGATCCTCGTCATCGGGGGGGATGGGACCATGCTCAAAGCCATTCGAGAACATTGGCGCAGACGACTACCTTTCATTGGCCTAAACGCCGGTCACCTGGGCTTCCTTATGAACGCCTCATTGCCAGCGAATCTCGAAAGCATCGATCTGATCTCGCAATCCCTGCCGCTGCTGCGAGTCGATGTCCGCTACCCGGACGGGAAAACCGCCATGCACCTAGCCTACGGAGATGCCTGGATCGAAAGAGCCGAAGGCCAAGCGGCGTGGTTGCAAGTCCGCGTCAACGGCGAAATCCAACTCCAAAAAGTCGTCGGCGATGGGATGCTCATCGCCACTGCTGCAGGCTCGTCGGCCTACGCCCGTGCCATGGGGGCCGTTCCTGTCCCGCTCGATTCGCAGTCTCTGATCCTCGCCGGTTCGAACATCTTTCAACCCCGATTCTGGAAACCGATGAATCTGCCCGGCACTAGCCAAATCACCCTGACCAGCCTCGATACTCGCGGCAAACGTCCTCTGAGAGCCTTCGTCGATGGACAAACACTCGGAATTGTTCAGGAAATCTCCGCCAAGCAGAGCCTAACGGCCGCCGTCGAATTGGCCTTCACCAAAGAATACGACCCCTCGACAAAACTCCTCAAATCGATGTTCCCAAGCGACCTGAGCTGACCGGATCGTGTCCACGCAAACCGCCGAATATCCATCGAACAATCCCTGTGCCGTCAATCGCGAGGGACCAAGATCCCTTGCAAGCTCAAACGCAAGCGTCCTACTTACCCGTTTGGGTCTTTTGACCGGCCACCTCTGGCTCGTACTTGACCTCGGTCAGCTCAATTCCTTTGAAAGGAAGTACATCGGGTGTAATCTGCACCCCGGTGGATACTTTCAATGGGAAAGGCCCCCCGACATCGTAGGTCAGCTCGACAAAACTAGCCGTCCAGCCCGCTTGTTCCGGTGCCGGTCCAGCGACGTAGTTCCCCTCGGCGTCGGCCTTGAGCGCGGTGCTCTCGAACGCGGGACCGATCGTCTGGAGCCTAAAGTCGCGAGCCGTCGGGTTGTTGGCCCGCCAAAGTACCACCTCGGTGGGCTTGGTCTTAGGCACCACGCGAATCGATCCGTCCTTCTGGAAGGTCCATGAATACTGAGGGGATTTTTTGCCCGAAGAGATCATGCTGTAATAGGCTGCAATCGATTGGACCGCATCGGTATTCTTCAATCCGTGATCCCCGTTGGGGACATACCTCAGGAGCTTGTCCCCCTGAAGTTCGTCGTAGTAGAACTTCGAGGAATCCGGGAGGAAAAACTGATCACCACTGGCGTTGACGATGTACTTGGGCAACGTCAATCGTTCTTTGTAGTAATAAGGATCAACAATTCGGTAGAGTTCGTCCATGCGGGGGTGATCGAACCGTTGGAGGATCTTGTGCTGGTAGTAATTCCCGATCGCTTCGGACCAGAACCCATAAGCTTCGGCGTGGTTTTGTAGCGACGATCGAGCGTTGGCCACATCGATGACGATCGGAACGATCGCTTCGATGCGATTGTCGGCAGCCCCGGCCATCCAAGTCGTCCAACCTCGCTTGGAACCTCCACCTACGATGAATTTGTTTACCTTGCGTTTGCCCCCGGCCTCGCTGGCCGAAAACTCGGTGATGCAATCCATCGCGCGCACGACGCTCTTGACCATCGGCAGTCGGGGTAGCCAAGTCGCATCGCCGGTCTCGAGGAACTGAGCCCAGGAGTAGCCGATCAAATCGTCTTCAACCCGAGGAACGCCATCGTTGTGGAAGACCAAGGGTTGGTTCGGGATGTTCTTTAGCTCTGCGACTGCCCCACCGGTGCTCGCTGCAATCGCTCCGGTGATCGAATCTGGACCTTTGGGCTGTGGGCTGGTGTGGCTTCCGCCACCGATCATCAAGAATACCTTATCGGTCGTGAGCTTGGCCGGCACGCTCAGCACGAGCCAGTGCTCCCACAAGGGCCGATCGACTTCCTGCTCGGTTCGCCAACGCTGCGAAGTCAAGCGAATCGCGTAGGTCGTCAGGTTTCCAGTCTTGATCGTCTCGACGAGCGACCACTGATAAGCGTCATCGGGCTTGGCGACATAGGCATCCAAGGGGGTGAGTTTACTGCCCGCCGGCGGTTCTGCCTGCGCGATCGAAAACACCGAACCAAAAACTATCGCCATAAGCGTTACATCAAACAATCGTTTCATGTTATTCCCAAAAAACAAAAGGTTGTTAAAAAACCCATAATAAATTTCCCCAGAGATCCTGGCTGCCTTGCCCTCATCGCCGGCATCGACCGATTACAGGGACAAAATCGTTTAACCCGCAGCCAACGGCGAGGAAGTCGCTATTTTGAACTCATGTCGTACTCAGCATCGCGACAATCCGCACCATCTTGGATTTGAGTTCGATCAACGTCAAGTCGATCACAAGCGAAAAGGTATTTTGTCACGGTTATCTTCATTCGAGCACGAGCACGAGCACGAGCACGAGCACGAGCACGAGCACGAGCACGAGCACGAAGAAATCCGATGCGATGCACGAACTACTTGGTCAGGGCAAACGCAGGCAACTCCTTGGTCGACGAAGTGATCTCGGACTTCAAGCCCGAAGCCCCTTTCTTGGCGTACTTGCCATTGAGAAGATCTGGGCCTGGGTCTCCGAGCCCTTGCATTTTCTGAGCAGCGGTCGGTTGGACCGAGGGATCAGGCCACACCACCGTGACATCATAAGCCCCTACGGGGACCCCTACTTTGGCACTGGTGGCCAATTGGAATTTCCCGTTCTCATCGCTCGTCGCTGCAGGGATGAGTTTCATCTCTTTGCCCGTCGGATGAAAAATCAAGGTAGCGCCGTTGGCCGGTTTGCCATCGACCGTTACGCTGCCAGTGACTTGCACCAATGAGGGACCTCCACTACCGCAACCGGTCAATGCGATTCCGATGGAGGTAAGCAGTACGAAGAAACGATTGAACGAAGAGATACGTGCCAACATGGACAACTCCTGTAGGGAAGGGGATGACGATCCAGCTCTGTATTAAGATAACAAAATCTCCGAGCGTAGTAGTGTCTAGGGCATTTTGTTCGAGGGCATAAGCCTCCCGTCGGGCTCGTCCCGGCGGAGGCAGATCTAAGCAGCTACCGGCATAAGCCTCCCGTCGGGCTCGTCCCGGCGGAGGCAGAACTAAGCAGCTACCGGCATAAGCCTCCCGTCGGGCTCGTCCCGGCGGAGGCAGAACTAAGCAGCTACCAAGTAGCCGTCAGTCTTGGCCCTCGCCGGCATAAAGCCGACGGAGGCCAAGAGCCTCCCGTCGGGCTCGTCCCGGCGGAGGCAGAACTAGCAGCTACCAAGGTGCTTGAACCGACGAGCTACTCTTCGATGTTGACCGTCTCGCCACCGTCACGGGTGACCAAAGCGGCAAACACATTCGTCGAGATCGTCGCAGGCAAGAAGACGACCGAGCCGTCTCCGCGGAGAGCTTGGACACCACTGCCGTGGAACGAGTAAGGGTTGTCTTGATTGAAGACATTCATCACAGCACAACCGGCTGCCGAGGGGTTATTGCGATCGATGCCCGAGAGGCCGCGCGGGTGGCGCGCAGTGTTCCAGTCGACGTACGAGGAGTTCAGCGTAAAAGCGGGTACCGGAGTGGTGGTCCATGTCCCTTGATAAGCTATCCCGTTGAAGTACAAACGTTGCCGACCAGCGATTTCGATGAAGCACAAGGTGTTCGAAAGCCCGTCGGTAACCGATGCAAACTTACGCTTCGGATTGACTACGATTTCGGCGTTCTCCCCGTTGGCATCATTGGCCCCGAGCATCGAATTATGCGTCGTGGTCGCCGGCAGGCCTACGCAAGAAGCCAGGGAACTGTGGAGTCCTCGCAGCGCGGCGTAATCGGTACGCGGCAGAAAAAAGACGACTCCCGATGGAAGGATCCCCGCTTGGTTAAAATACGGACCATAGTCGGATTGGGACTCCGGGGTCGATGGGCACAAGAAACTAGGCACAGGAGTCGTCGCAGATGCTGGGACTTGACCGATCGGCGCCGGTAGGTTCCGAGGGTCGATCAAAGGCTTCTTCATATCGAAGACCTGATAGGTCGTATTGCCTTCCATATATGGCATCATCAGTCCCAGCGGAGCCATGCTTCTGCGAGCATCCACCGTTGCGGCAAAGAACGGATTGCCTTGGGCTGCATAAGCGTCGGTCAAACGGAATTGGGTCGCCCAGGTAGGCACCCACTTGTTTGCAGATTCCTGGTTTTGCATAGCCAACCCGATCTGCTTCATGTTGTTACCGCAACTCATCCGCCGTGCCGCTTCGCGGGCGGCTTGGACTGCAGGCAAAAGCAGCCCTACCAAAATGCCGATGATCGCGATGACTACCAACAATTCCACCAGCGTGAAACCTGAACGTTCTGCTGTTCGTTTCATCACCCACCTCCGAAAGAGAAAAATAGATCCATAAGAACCGGACAAAGGGGGAGCATGCTCCTTAACAATTACTGTAAGATAGAAAAACCTGGGAGTCTACTAGACACTATCCGATTTACTGATATCAACTTCGATATTTTTTGTTTTTTTAAGAATTCTCGATCCCTAGCACCAAGCCTACGCCGCTTTGGGCGTCGGAACGATCCGTCTGCAGAAAACCGCTTTTCCAAGGTCCTACGCGATGAAACGAAACTGGTCGAAAACACTTTGTTGCTTGAGCGTTGCTGGGAGTTTTGTTGGGATCGGGCTGCTGATCGGCCCGGTCGCAATAGCCCAGGAAAAAGCCGCCCCCAACGCGGCAAAACCTTATAAAACCCCAGAAAAGATCGCCGGCAGCGGCTACCGAACCGAGGTCGGAAATGGCGACTCGCAGTTCCCCTTGGCCGTCGTTCGCGGCACCCCCTACGAAATGGGACACCACTTGGGTCGCCTATTTTCCAAGGAAATCCAAACGTTCGTTCCAGCGGCTCTCGATGGAATCGGCCAAGAACTCAAGCTTGCTCCAGGGGTGCTCAACGAGGTCTGGTCGCGGACCAGCAGCTACGGCGACGATCGGCTCGAACAAGAGCTTGCGGGGCTAGCCGATGGATCCGGGGTCCCTTTGAACACTCTCCAAGCCCTTCATGCCGTCCCTTTGCTGATGCCCTACTCGTGCAGCAGTATTGCCGCCTGGGGTGATGCGACCGTCGATGGACATTTGTACCAAACTCGCAACCTCGATTGGAGCATGGACGTAGGTGCGCATGAGTTCCCGATGATCGTGCTGTACATTCCCGACCAAGGCATCCCGCACGTGGTCCCTTCCTTTGCAGGGATGATCGGTGCGCACACCGGGATGAACATCAAGGGGCTTGCGCTGAGCGAAATGGGGGATGCATCTGCCAAAGAAGCACCTTATCAGATCCACGCGCCGCATTTTACGGTCTACTTTCGCACCATGCTCTACGATGGAGATTCGTTGACCAAGGCCTTGTCGATCTTCAAGTCCCAAGCGGCCACGAAGCGGTATCACTTTGTTTTTGGCGATGGGCAGACCGATAAGCGGGCCAAAGAGGCAAGCTCGATGGAGAAAAGCTCGTCGAGCTTGCCAACAAGATCCCGATCAAGGGCGGGAATGTCGAGAATGTCGTTTACGACGCGACGGCCCTGCGGATGTGGGTCTCGTATGCGAAGTCTGGTAAGGAGGCCTACACAAGGCCCTATACTTACATTGATCTGAAAACAATAGATGCCGACGGCAACGGCATAGCAGACCTAGGGGAGTAACTCAACTTAGGCGATGTCCCTGAGATCTAGCCTTCGGTTTTACGAAGTACCTTTCGGACCTCAGGAAGAAAGACTCGGAAGAATTCATCGGTTGAGTCTTCTTTCTTTCCAACAGCTTGGCATGAGGTTTGGATCTTATACAGATAGTCGGTTCGCCAAAAACGTGGGCTATTTGCAGCTTGCCAAGCCCCACCCGCTGTCCATCCGTAGTAGACACTCATTTTTCGTTTATCGATTGAGTTGGTTTCGAACCCAAGTTTCCAGAGTTGTCCGTCCTTGCCGTCGTAATCTGCAGGAACGGCTTGTCTCTCAGAGGTTTGTGTAACGGCTCTAGCACTGTAGCAAATTTCGGGCGTATGGACTGCAATGGGACCTTTGGGACCAAAAACTAGAAAAACAGTGATGGCCTCGGAGGTCGACTGGTGGACATAGACACGCGAGATGTACCCTGTCGCCTCAAGAATTCCGTAAATGGTGCGATCGTCCAGTTTGCCCTCCTCGGAACATTTCCAAGGACCAATCTCCATCGGGATCGAATTGAGTTGGCTGCCTAGAGCTTGGATGTTCTCAGAGACCCCCCAACGATTCGAAAGGACCCCGTGGGCGACGCCACCTAGTAGAATAAGTGCCAAAGCGCAACCGATTCCCAAGAACCACTTCTTTAATTCTGCGGTCGCTGCGGGGAGTCCTGGATTGTCGGAAGATAGCCCTGAATCCTTCGTTGGGATTAACTCAGATAGGGGCTCCTCAGGTACTTCAGGAATCAAGGAATTGTCGCTCATTTAAACAGGTCTCTTGTGTGGGAGAATTTTTCAAGACACGGGCTAGCCAATCGGAATCTACTGTTGGATTTCTTTTTCGAAAATCTCCAAGGCCGCTTGATCATCGGGGGTTAAAACCGACTTGCGAAGTTCAGTGGGACTGATTTTTGATTTGATTCGAAGAGATTCTTCCTCGCGGCCGGATTTGACGAGGGCTTGGTAAAGGTGAAAAATCACCCGAGGATCTTTGGTTGCAGAAGCGGCGATCTCAAGTATTGGGACGGCTTCTTCTGTACGATTTGCAAGCATCAAGATAGCTGCCTTAGAATCGAGCAACAAAGGTTGCTTGCCCGCGATTCGTATCGCTTGGTCGATCAGCGATAGGGCCTCTTGCGTACCATCGGGTTGCTCCCCAAGTAAAATCGCCAAGTTGTTTAGCGCAACGATGTCGTTGGGTCTTAACTTTATGACTTTCCTGTAGGAATCAATGGACTTACCCGATTTTTTCTGGGACAGCCACATGTCGGCTATTGAAAGCAACAATTCTACGTTGTTGTCGTTTGCAGCTCCAGTCTCTGAAAGTACTTCATCTGCTTGGTCTGCAAATTCATTCGAGACGGTCCCAACAGACAAAAGCCCAGCTAGAAGCCTAGCGATCTCTGGCGATTTCTCCGCCTTAAGTTTTGCGAGCAAGTAACGGATGGCCGACTCTCTTGACGCGGTATCATCTGATCTTGCAAGACTTCTGACGTAATTGGTACCCTTTGTTCCATCGAGTTCGAACGCTTGCCTCAGCGTTTCCTCAGCTTCCTTGGTCGCCCCGAGCTCATTGAGTGCATCTCCGACACTAGCAAGAATCGTCGCTTTGGCTGGGGAATCCAATTCGACACCGGTTTTCTGCAGTTGGCTGTCCTTCCAACTGATCAGTATTGATTTTGCTCGTTCGAGGCTACCCGAAATCTTTTGTAGCCTTGCGCGGAGCACCGCCGAGGCGAAGTGTTCTGGATCTTGTGCGTTTAGCCGATCTGAGATTTCGTTGGCTTCGACAATCCGTTCCTGTCGGATCAAAAAATCGCCGTAACTATACAGATACTCTGCCGGTGGTTGGGAACCTCTGCACAACGTTGCAAGTTGTTTCCCTGCCAATGAGATGAGCTGTTTGACCTGCGAATTTTCGGAATCTTGGATTTCAGCAAGATTGGCGTTCCGCAAGTAAATTGAAGCCAATCGAAACCGATCTTGATCGGATCTGTTTTTCGGATCTTCTACCAGAGATTCAAGCAGATATTGCGCCAGCGTAAGGTCCTTTTGGCCCCCTTTCCTAGCAAGGAGTTCTGCTCGCAATCGGCGATCATCGGGACTGTCTGCAACTTTTTCATTCTGATAAATTTTGTCAATCGCACGCCAGTCTTCCTCCGAACCCCGAGAAGCGAGCAACGTAACATAAAACCGCCGAATTGATCCGTCTTGTGGCACATTGATGTACAGTGTCTTGTACATTTCGATGGCTTGATCCTGCTTACCTTGGGCAATCATCAGTTTCGCCATCCGATCATCGATTGAATTGAAGTCCTTACTGGTCTTTCTTGCCTCCACCAAAGCGCTTTGTGCCAAATCCATTTGATCGAGAACTTGATAAAAATCTGCCAATGCTAAAAACTTGCTGGTGGGCTCAATCTTAGATGCAATTAGCTCTGCGAGCAGGGCTTCGGTTTTGTCCGTCTGTTTCGTGAGTAGAAAAAATCCAAAGGCAGCGTTGAAAACAGGTAGACTCATGTCCTCGGACAAATCCCTAGCCTGGATTAGGGCCTGCTCGGCCCTTTCGAGTTCCAACTGTCGAACGTCGTTGGGCTGGCCCCTCGATGCTATCTCTGTTGCTTGACCCAACCAAACCCAGGCCATGGGATCGCGCGGCCGCGACTCGGTACCTGCCCTGGCCAAGTTGAGCATCGCTGATTGGTTCTTGCCTGAGAGTCCTATCGCTATCGAAGAGAGCCGCTGAGAACGGTTGACTCTATCTCCGAGTCGCTCAAGCACCGCCGCTAACGCTGCGGTTTGGCCTTGGCTGAGCATCAGATCTGCTAGTTGCTCGTAGATCCGAATATTTTGTTCTCCGAGACGGATCGCTCGGCTGAAATCCTTGATGCAATTGACAAAGTTAGCCTTTGCTAGCTCGACCAGACCTGACAAGACGTAGGTGCAATTCCAATTAGGTCGTTTTTGTATTAGATAGTTCGTGAGAACCGCGACCTCGGAGATGTCTGGATCGGGCTGCGATTGGATTTCCACAAGCAATCTTCTGCCTCGTAAGTATCGCCACTCGGTTCCATCGGGGCCTTCGAGTTCTCTTAGCTTTTGCTCGAACATTTCGATCTCCGCACCCCAATTTTTGATTCCATCTATCCTCTTCGATTCGTCAGCCAAATCGTCAGTAAGGATTGGGCTTTCAATCAGGTTCCGTCCAGCTTCGCTCAGCGCAAGAATATTGTTTGAAAACGACTCCTCGAGCTCGAGTTTTTGACCCATTTTTCGAGTTCCGATCGTAAGCCGCATGGAGGCCGATTGCAGTGCTGTGTTGTTCGGATCTTCCGATAACCTCTCATCCAAAAGCCGCTTGGCTTCGTCCCTCATCCCATCCTTCAATAAATAATCGATCTTCGAAAGAATGATGTCAGAATCCATCGGCCTAGCCGCTTGGAGCTTGGCGAAAATTTTCCTGGACTGCTCGGTGAAACCAAGTTGTTCAAGTTTCTGGATAATCAAGCGCTGCAGGTCGTACGATTCAGCATATTGGTCTGAAAGCTTCAAAAGCTGGTCTAGGTTAACCTTGAGCAACTCATCTCGCGACCGTAAATCGCTTCGATCCAACGCTGCATCGACCCTTAAAAAATCGATTAGCCAAGGTCGTTCAATCAAGAAAGGATCCGTTGGGCTCAACGATATGGCTTGTTGTAAAGCAGTATCAAACCGCACCCAAAAACCGGGTTCCGGCTGATTGCGTCTCTGAAAATCCAATATCAACTCGCAAGTCCGAGTAAGGTCCTTCCCGGTTTTTTCATTGATCAAATCCGTTCGCTCGATTGCATCACGCACTCGATTTGACGCTGCAAGCGAATCGACAAGTCCACGCTTGTGTTCGTCGATTGACGGCGAAAGGCCCGCAGCATCCTGGTAGGCCTCAACAGCGCGATCGTATTGACCGGATCTCAGATAACACTGACCCAGCGAACTAATGACTTCCGAACGATTCTGAGGATCCATTTCCCGATCGTTCGCCGCGACATCTTCGAGGTACCTCGCGGCGCGAACATAGTCCCCTTGAATCGCATAATACGTTGCCCATTGCTGGCTCGCAACGCGGTTAAGCGACGTTTGGCCCCGTTTTGATAAAAGCGATGACTCATTACGGATCGACTCATCCATCGACACCAAGACTTTCTTAAGCTCATTCAGGTCGCGTTTTCCAGCCCAGGCCTGAGAGAGCCTAAACCAAAGTATCGCCGTCGGTGCTGCACTGACCCTTGCCCCGTCTTCCCAAATCTTGACGGCTTTGTCGAAATCCCCCTTCGAAAATGCGATTTCCCCCATTCCGAGGTAAAGACTGCCCTCGCGTTTAACCCCTTTTTCAACTGCCTGACTAAAGTATTTTTCAGCCAAATCCATCCATTCGGATTTCTTTGATTGATCCGAGCCAGAGCTCAATGCTCTTGCCATGAAGTGTTTGCCGCCCTCAAGAAGAACATTCGGATTCTCCGGGTCCATACTGAGCGCTTGACGTATATCCGATTCGGCACGAACCACATCCAATCTAGAAAGAATCGAATAGTGTGCAAGCCAAGCCGCAAGATTCTCTCGATTTGAAGCAAGCATCTTGTCCATCACGGAGATCGCCCGATCACGCAGTTCCGTGGGCGAATTGTTTTCTAATTGAGATTTCAGAAGAAAATCAGGGTTTCCAAGACAGACTTCTGCGATAGCCATGGAGATCTCAATATCCCCAGGATTTTCTATGATCGCCTTGAGCAACAGATCCACGACTTGAAGTGTCGAAGCAGAGTATAGCCACTCCGGTATGGAAATCTTGGTCGAATCATTGAAAGAATGGGTGCGTTGTTCCAGAGCCATGGAATAACGACAAAGAGCAAGCGATTTCAACAAGGAAGGGTCGATCGCGGCGTTGGCGAGCTTGGAGATCTGATCCATGGCATCTTCAAGCCTCCCAGATTGAAGCAATCTCTGGATCATCCGACGACGAAGGGTAACTTCCCGATCCTTCAAAGACGGATCCACTTCGCAGACACCTAATGCTCGTGCTTGTGCCGCTATAATTCGATTAAGCATGTTAAAGGAACTCGCAGCCGACTTGTCATCGGGTAACGCGCTGTCGAGGACCTCAGCGAGTTCAACCTTTTGCTCGCGATTTTCCGGTTCTAATAAAAGCAATAATTCGATCGATCTGGCCGAAGCAAACCACTCCTGCTTTTCTTTGAGTAACGCCGATCTCTCAACCAGAGCCTTCGAAACACGCCCCATTTGGGCTCGATGTACGAAATATCCCGCGGGAATAATCGTTGCCAAAAATAGAAGGGAACCAAAAAACAACCTCCAGTTGATTTTCAGACGTTTGCGTGTTTCGGGCAGAGAACGCGAATGTATTTTCATGGGATCACTAATTGGTTAATTCATGTTTAATGCACCCGAGACCCATTGGTACCGGCAGCGGATTATTCGGTCAACCATCAATCGAAACAATGTTGTCTTGGTCCAGCCTCGATCAAACCTTCGAAGCGTAATAGTCCCCGTAGTAACTCGCATATTCTTTGACCGGTACGCCAGATAAAACCGAGCCAACTACCTTCGACCCAGAGGACTCAAGACGCTGGTATGCTTGCATGAGTTGCTCAATGCGACTCTTGTCCCGCAACGCACAGATTAAAACAGCGTCAGCGCATTTTGCAAAAAGCAATGCTTCGCTCGCAGGCAGAACCGGCGGTGTGTCAATTACAATATAATCATACTCGTTCCTTGCCTCCTGGATTAACTTCTCGAAACGTCCATTGCTCATTAATCGGTGTGGGCTGCCCTTGAGGTGCCCAGATGTCATGATATGAATCGATTCATTCCAGTCGCGGTCAACCAAATCGCGCCATTCGCTAGTGCCGTTGAGATAACCCACCAAACCGGCCGACATTTCGCGTCCAAAAACGTGATGAACGTCAGGCGCTCTTAAGTCACCGTCGATCAAAAGAACCTTGCTGGAAGTTGATCTCGCTAGACTGACCACCAATTGGCATGAAACGCTCGTTTTTCCCTCGCCTGACAGCGCGCTGGTAATCGTGAAAACCTTGCATCGCTTTAGGTCATCCCGAAGAGTTAGCGATGTCGATAATGAGTCAACACTCTCTTCGAATAAACGCAACTCTCTTGAGTGGGATCGTCGCTTCTTGGATAAATTTCCAATTGTGGCTACCGGAATGGTTGATATTTCTCCCAAAACCGATAGTTGGCTACGTGTTTCAAGTTGGTTCGCATCGCCTACCTTACGTGATCGCAACTCGGCGATCAATCCGATGAGGAAAGGAATTAAAAAACTAGCTGAGAATACACCAGCAAGTTGTTTGAAAGGCAATTCCTCGACTGGCAACTTCGGAACAATAGCACGTTCCAACTCACGTACATCGTCAATCGCATCGCGTTCGGTTTGTAATCGAACACGACGTTCGTGGACGGTTGATCGTATTGCGTTCCACTCCGTGAGATCGGCTTCCGCAAACTGCAAATCCACGGTTGTGGCACTCGACTGTTTCAGAGAAACTAAATAGTCCTTAAGCTGCGCCTCGAGAACATCTCTCTTCGTTCGCAATTGGCTGATTTCATTGGTAAGCTGAGATATTCTGTCTCTTCGTTCGTCCGTCGAGGTCAGGTTGCTTCTGTCCAACAATTCCTTCTTTCTAGACTCGCGAATGCGTTTGAGCTCTTCCTGAAAAAAATCGACCTTTCGTTGAGCTTGGATATAAATCGGATTTTTCAGACCGATTGACGTGTTGACATCCAAATCCTTCAACAGCAACTTCGCATTCTCATATTGTTGCCTTGCAGTCAACACTACGACATCTTTTTCCAAAGATTCCTCGGAAACTGATGCTTCCTTCAACGGAATACTTGCGGTAGTTTGGTCTGATACATCACGCTCGTAAGCTGATTTCAACTCCGCCAAATTCAACTGGAGGATCGATAGTTGACTTGCCAACTCCATTCGCTGCATCCGTATGCTATCCAAGTAAGAAGTGTCGATCTTTCCTGATTCGGATTCACCCAAAAAAGTGTCCGATTTGACCGACTGCATGCTCAGGTCGCGCACTCGTTGTTTGGCTGCCTCTACCTCGGATTCAGCCTTGGACAATGCTGTGAGCACATTTCGCTCCTGGTTGGACGTTCGTACCTGTTCGATCGAACGGCGAGATCTTAGGTACTCATCGACCAGCGTATTTACGACGTTTGCTGCGATCTTCGGGTCCTGGTCCTGATACTTTACATCCATCAGACGGTTTCCAGCCGTGGGTAACACCTTAACAACTTTCCTTAGAGTCATAACAGGATCCTTGGATACGGCTAAAATCGGTACCGCTGCGATCGATTTGTCCGCCACAACCTTCTCAAGAACGCTGTTACTGAACATGATGGCTTTTTGCAATTCTACAAACTCCGGGGAGGATTTAACGACGCTGTCATTAAAAACAATGAAATTCGACGGGTCGACCTCGAGGCGAAACTTCGCCTCGTAAACCGGCTTGCAGTACACCAAAACCCCCGCACCCCCAAGAAGCGAAAGCAAAAGACCCACCGGAATGAACCATTTCCAATGCTTCCGAAGAACCCCCATCAAAAACAACGCATCGATACTCGGCAGATTAAGACTACCGGAATCCCGCGCTACGCTGGTACTGACCTTCGATTTACCCGAACCAGTAACCGATTTACCTTTAGTACTCACTTTCGCATCCTCATTCATCGAATTGCCATTCTCCAAGCCCATTAGCGATTTTTCCACGAGCTAAACCCCTGTATTTCCAGAACCATTTGCTGAGCTTATTACTTAAAATCAGATTGCCAACCTAAGCACGCCTCAAAGCAACTTGCTCAATTGTTTGCGCATCCTGAATAAGCCATCGCAAGTAAAATACCAGCATCGCGAACAAGCCAGCAGCAAGGCCGATCATGAAATACCCAGCCAAATCATGCGAGAACTTCTTAGCGGCATCTCCGTTGAGCCATTGATAACACAAACCCGTGATCACGATTCTCGACATGTTGGCAATCAATGCAATGGGAATCGATGCCAAAACAATGATGACACCCTCCCACCAATTCCGCCTTGCTAACATCGCGTATACGTAGGACAAAGCAAATATCCCTACGAAAATTCTCAATCCCGAACACGCTCGCTCTACTTCCAAGGTCTGTTCGCCAAGGAGAATCGTCGTGCCCTCAGAAATCGCCGGTTGTCCGAGCAACTGGAGAGTAAAAGTGCTAGCTCGGGTGGCTATCCACTGCAGAGGTCGACTCAACTCGCTTTCAACCCGATACGGTAATGGTACCATAAAAAACAAGAACAACATTGCAGGCAAGGACCAAAGAAAGAATGCTCGACCACCGACGACCCAACTCAGTGAGATCAAGGCCAATGGAATTGTCCATCCGTCCATCGAATCGAAAAAGGCCCATCGGGAAATCACCCGCAAGAGAATCACCCCCAAGAGCATCAATAGACCACCAACGTGAAATCCTGCGCGGAGCGCAGGACGCGTCGAATTTAGGTTCCATAGCAGATAACCAACAATCGGAATCACAAACCATCCGTGAGAGTAGTCTGGTTCTTTAATCCAGGCTGCAATCAAGCTACCCCAAGTTGGCCAGTATGCCCACGCGATGAGTAAGGAAGCAACACCGACAAATATCCCCGCTTGCTTAAGGGGCACTTTTGGGTAGTCCCATTTGGACTTATCCAAAGACTTGCCCGTCGATCGCAAATTGACTTCCGAATCATTGGGATCTGCAATCCCTTTCTTCGTTCGGTCGTCCTGCCGAACAATGTCTCCGGTGCCACTTTGGTAAAGGGGTTCCAAAGAAACAGCGGGTCTTGAGGTCGAGGAGCGTTTTCGTCTTTGGTTCATCGGGAATCGGCAAGTAAGGGGTCAGTCGAAACAACGACAGCATAAACGAATCCTCAGCTAGGTCAACCGTTTGATGGCTCTTTTCCAAAATACCAATCGATTTGTCTCATTCAGGGGATCCCTCGGACGATCGGTGGCCCGAGGATTTTTGATAACCAAACCGGTAGTATTTGCCAAGCTTGAATCAGTTTTTGTTTTCTTGGGGAGTCCGGCCTCATATCGGCCGGATCCCCCTTACGCACATAGTACTGCCAGACGGCCGGATAGGGCTTGGCTCCCCATTGCTCTTTGAACTTGAAAGTCCCGCTACCGACCGTGCTACGGCCGAAATCAAACCTTTGAGACTCTTTCTCGATGGCTCGATCCAAGAGCTTCGAATACATCCACAGGTTGGCTCCGGTGCTGTTGAAAGCCCGCAGTGAACTGGCGCTTGGAACTTCGCTAGTCCCGTGCTGATGGATCAAAAGAGCGCCGGCAACGGCCTTGCCATGGAGTCTGACGATAGCAAGCTCAGCAGCTTCGGGGCCGAAATTCCGCAAGATCGACAGAAAGAGCGTTTTCGAATACACCGGTGTCCCGAGATCACGCATGTTGGTCGCAAAAACACTGTAAAACTCGGGTAGAAGATCCTCGGCCCC
This sequence comes from Planctomycetota bacterium, assembly GCA_026692845.1. Taxonomy (GTDB): domain Bacteria; phylum Planctomycetota; class Planctomycetia; order Pirellulales; family Pirellulaceae; genus JBKCUI01. The sequence continues at coordinate 55,013 of JAPLNM010000020.1, forward strand.
AAAGTGGATTTCGAACGGGTTTTCTGAATTCTTTTTGATCTGGCTCCTGAGTTTGCTTTTGTAAGATTTCATCTGGGCCTCGGGCGACTCGTTCAAAGCCAATCGCATATGGACCTTATCGCTCCTCCTAAGAGTCAGTTTTGGATGGTCAATCGGGACTTCATGACGAAGCTCCAGATGTTTGACATCCAGCTCGTCGGCTAACGCCACAGCTTGATCGACTAAGGCCCGGGCGACCTCAGGACAGTCCGTAGAGACTCCACCAGAGTTCAGGTAAGGCAAAGATACAAGGAACCTTCCGAACAGACCGCTTTGGACCAGGGCCAAGGGCAATACTCCCACAATGTCATCTGAGGGGCAATGGGCGATGAGGCACCGGGGTTCGTACTGTAAACCGTGCTGCAATGCAGATAACCAACGGCTGTCGTGACTTGAAAGCCAAGGCCAGGTAGTCTGCGGTTGATGCTTGAGATTCCATTTCTCAATTGCAACGGAAAACTCACTGAGGGTAACTTCATGAATTTCAAATGACATTGGTAAACTCAGTTATTGGAATCGCTAACAGAATCCGTCTGAACATGGATCTTCCCCTGTTGCTTTAATCGTTCAACCAAAGAGACATTAGGAGCTTCGGCGGGATGCTCCCGTCGTACTTGAGCCCCCGCAGTTCCCAGCCCTGCGATTGCCTGAGGACCTTGATGGCATCGCAAACAATCGTTTTCTGAAACTCGCATGCGAGTGTGGATGAATTCAATTTCGTTTTGGTTGGACGGAAAAGTTGGTTCCACATCCTTTGTATCCGACAGATTTGCATCGGACTGATCAAATTTCCAATCGTATACAAAGGGAATCCACTCGAGCTCGGTTTTTATCAAACCAAGAGTCTTTAGGATGCGCGTTTCCGAACCCTCTTGGCTTTGGATATAATTCTGCAAAAGCAACGAACCGGGTGGAAAACTCTTCAATGAACCCGACTGAGAAACCGTGACCTGCTTGTGATTCGGCACTGACACAAATCGATCAATCCTTACCCCGTGTGGAACCTCTTTGGTTCTGCCCCCGGGCACAAAACCAATGAACGAGTCGGTGAACTCAGCTTTGCTGACATCGGTAAACCACCCCGTTTGACTGATTCGACCCGGCAGTGCCGAAGTCACCTCTTGTTTTTCGGTGTTTTTCTTGACATGCCCTTGAGCGATCTTTGGTTCAATCATCAATAACACACCAAAACCGTCCAGTACTAAGGGCTCGAAGGTGGTATCCAAAAAACAACCCAGAATCCCTCGACTCGTTTTTGCAACTAATTGATTTGCAACTAATTGAAACGTCTGCTTTGAGGAAGCACCTAGCTGAATGGCTTGCGAAATCGATCCAGCCTCAGGATTTAGGATTAATCGAGACTTATCCGTATGAGATAAAATCGAACCGTGATAACTCGACTGAAAAATCGGTTCCGTCAGCTTGGAACTTTCACGGTTTGATTGTGCGATTCCCGGAAGAAATCCTCCTCCAACGGCCATATCGATTTGAGTTACATCCACATCTTTTCTCGAAAACGACCAAACGGAATCCAAAGAGGTCTGTCTTAGCTGCCAATCTTCGTGAATCTTGGTTTCGAGGAAATCACCGTTGTATCCCAACAGAACTCCCGGTGTTTCCCCCGACATCATGTGCATTCGTGGAGATCTCCGGGCTGTGGCATCCAAGAGCTTTTTAGCCATGGTAGGCTCAATAATCGAAAAAGGGGGGAGGGCTTGCACTGGGATTTCCACGATTGCAATCCTGGATGTATCCTTGCTGAGCTGATTGCTGACCAATAGATAAACGAACGCCTGCTCCTGAAACTCTTTTAAAAAAACTAAGGCTTCGATCTTGCCTTCCGCTTGGTAATAAAGTGACTTCGTCTCCGCGTCGGGCAAATCGCTCCATTGCCAAATGCGGCTGGTGTTTGCAACTGCGTCGTATTCCCCCCCCCAGATGAGTCCAAGCGCGGGAAAGCAACCCACTGCCGTTAGCCTTGGGAGCGTAAGCGATCGGTATGCCGGAACGAGCCGAGCACCCGTTGCGAAGTCGATATTCGAAAACCCATCTCCCGAATCGAGACCTTGTGCACTGGTTTTCGGTCTGGCAGATCGTTCGCCAGGATGGTCCAGCGGATCTGCCGAGGGCATTTTCACGCGAGCGTCATCCGTTCTTTGGGGTTCTTCTAAGTAACTTCTGAGTTTTTCTTCCACCTCGGCGATCTGTTTTTCCGTCGAGCCATACGCAGGATGCTTCTTGCCATACCTCGCTGCATTCTTCCTTAAGGCTCTCAGGCGTTCGACTTCCACGGCAATTGCCGGCTGGGACAGCAATTCGCGTGGTATTCGATTCTCAATTCGCGATGCAGAATCTTGGCGATCGGATTGGGCGTAAACTAGATTGAGTGAACCCTCCAAGACGCACAAAAAAAGCAAGAGCGTCTTTAGCGAACAGACTCTCTGTATTAGATGTCGGAACGATTGCATGATGGCTATTGGAAACCTATTCCCATGAAAACTGCAGCACATGGGGCGCTTTACCATCGTTAACTTGACGCCATCCGACTACATAAGCTCTAGAAGCATGATCGATGGTTTCTGAACCATAGGCTAGCAGGTTTGGACGCTGCAAAAGTTTCTGGCTGTCGGCGTCGAGCTTAAGCGAGAAGGACTGCCGTTTTTCGATATCAAAAACATTCCATCGGTAGATCCCTTCCCCCTTTTTAATCGTCAGCCCACTTACGAATCGTTCCCCATAGGGTGAAAACAATCCCCCACAAAAACAGGGCCCATCGGTTCCAATCCACCCC
>JAPLNM010000021.1 GCA_026692845.1 Planctomycetota bacterium
ATCGGGCCGTTTGCCCAACTGGTTGTCATCCCATTCATCGAATGCCATGCGCAGCCGACGAGCGTGATCCGCATCGTGGACATCAAGGCCCTGCGGAAACGCCTGCGCCAGCACCGGCAAACTCAGGAACGGTCCTGAGTTCGGCACGAGTGACAGCCATTCGTTATGGTGACGAGTGATGGACATTGAGATTTTCCAGATCAATCGATTCGCTGATACCGATATATGGTGCGAAACCGCAGGGGCGTTTTCTTGCTGGCTCCGGCGACGAGTAAAAACCACAAGCCAGGTTGCCCATCCCTGTCTGCCATCAGAACTTTTTGTGATGCGCTGTGCGAGTGCGGGACGAATACAACTTCAGGCTCTGCAGCTTCATCTAGGAATTTGACGATTAAGCGATTCTCATTGAACCGAGTTTCATCCATCCAATCATTGATGACTTTCGACGGCTTGTTCTTTTTCTCTCGCATGTTCCGGGACAGGTTGGTGGTGTCTGTGGCAATCAATTCGACGGGGCCGCACCACCCTCCTTCCCCAGAACCGATTGATGCAGGGCATGGCTGTTTGACAGTCGGACTGGTTTTGTGCGGGCGAGAGGGTACACCTCTGGTTGGCAGAACTGGCGGTGTACCACTATCATCATTCATTTGCGTCCCGAAGACCTTAATGAACTGTTTGAGGGTTACCTCGCTGTGAGGCGTCACGATGTAACCGTCCTTCATGTTCCCGATCATGGACGACTGCGCAACGCCCTGCTGCCACCAGAGAACTGCGGTGTAGGCGCAAACAATCGAATCGAGTTTGTCCTCGTTGGCTTTGTTCTGAAACGCCAGTGCATCCACGATGTGAGGCAAGTTGATCACTGGCAGGGTTTTCAAGAAATCGACTAGCTCCTTCCACTCGGCCTGATTGCCGTGCCTGCATTTGTACTTCAGGACTTTCAACCGATTCAACAAGGCGATGATGGTCGGATGGGGGTAGCATTCAAAGTAGTAACGACCGTTCTTGCTTTGAGGGACAGACATCGGCTTGTGATCGTAGCCGTGCTGTTGAAGTGCGGTCAGGAATGCCCATATCCCTGCGTTTGGACCAAAGCAGGAGTCGTTTGAACGATTCGATGGGTATGCGGAACACTCCATCTTTCCAAGGGCCTTGGCGAGCATTTTCTCTACAGGTCGCATTCCTTCCTGATTGGGAACTACAAGGCCCTGGTCGATGGCGAGAATATGGTGGGTATGTTGAGCATAGCTCACCACACGATGTATAGCTTCTCGCCATCTGACGCTGACGGGCGGGCTGCCGATTTCGATACACCCAGTTCCTTTGTCGATCCAAAGGTCGCACATCGCACCCCGTTGCGTGCCTCCCCATGCGGAGTCGAATCCCGTAATATGCAAGCGGTCCATTCCGGTATTTTCTTGCTTTGTCATCCCTTCCTCATCTTCTCAGGAACAAGAAACGTCACAGCCACCGGGAACATCCGAGGCTGTGGATCGGCATAGCGGGACTTGATCGCTGCCGTCTCTTTTTCGATTTCAGCAGAGATTGATTTTGATCGCTCAAACAAAAAGTCCTTGTTTCGTTTGAATTGTTCTTCTTCCACGGGCTCTAGTCCTGGCAAAAAACCTGTCTTCATTTCGGTCGTATCGAGTTCCGTGTCGATGGCCTTCTTGAGTTCCAACAGGATGGCCCGAATGTCCTGGGCTTCCTTCTCGGCACGTTCGCCCAGCTTCTTCTGAAGACCGCTGGTGCGGTCCTTCATGCGGGTTTCAAGGGATTGCGCCAAGGCCGGAGCAAAATTGTCCCACAGTTCCAACAAGTGCTTTTGCATCGGCTCGAACGGTTCGTCATTCGTGGCTGCGGCCAGCAGTTTTTCCACCTCGCCGATGTTCACACGTGACAAGCGGCCTTCTTTGAGCATCCCGCCCGCCGTGATGACCTCTTCATGCAGCCGGTGACTGTCCCCGCCAATGACCACGAGCCGGGCATGAGCGATGACGGCAGGAGCATTGAGGACATGATCCGGCACGAGGCGGGCCGTGATTCGGTGCAGTCGCTTGCGACCTTTCACGGACCAGACTTCGGCTCGCAATAACCGCAGGCTCATCTGGACAAGCCGGTGATTCAGGTGAACCAGCACGAGGTCGTCTCGGCCATCGGCAGCAGCATGGTCAAAAGTAATCGGGCGAATGTCCTTGGTGAAAGGATGCTCCAACCCCTCGGCACATGCTGCCCAACTGTGCTTGAGCGCTGGAAGACGATAAATCTGGGATCGGCTCCGACCATGAATTTGATAGGTAGTAGGCGTTTCCGCGACCATGCGGGTCGCTGTCTCATCCTGAGTCTGATAGTCGATCGACTGGAGCGGAGGCTGCTCGGCCAGCGCCAAACCGACCTCGACTACCTTGCGGATGTTGTCCGGCGAGAGCCGAAGCTCCCGCTGAGTCTCACGATACTGTTCGAGTAGGTCACCGATCTGCTTGGCCAAGTCCCGCTCGAATTTTAGCATCTTGCGAACCGGTTCAACCTTTGTATCGGCACGGCTGACACCCGGCATCGCGTATCCACGACCGAGCATGGCCTGTTCGACATCATCGGCTAGCACTGTGCCGTAACTGCCCAGGTCTTCCCGAATCGTTTCGACCTTTTGGGCTACCCGCATCAAGAACTCCAGGTCGGCTTCCAAGTCCGACGCCCGATTGGAGAACGCCGTTTGCTGACGTTGTTTGTAGCCTTCGCCGACGAAGTGGTAGACGAAGACTTGCCGCTCACCGTTGGGCGCAAGGAAGCCCTTTTGTCCGTGGCGGTCGATACGCCCATTGCGTTGCTCAAGCCGGTTCGGGTTCCACGGGATTTCGTAGTGGATCAGCCGATAGCAGTGGTTCTGAAGGTTCAAGCCTTCGGCAGCGGCATCCGTGGCCAGCAGGATACGAACATTGCTTTCGTTTGGACCCGATTGGAAGGCATTCTTGACATCCTCCCGCTCCTCTAGGTCCATACCGCCATACATAGTCAACAGCCGGTCGTCTTTGGTGAAGCCTTGTTGGGCTAGGATTTCCTTAAGCCATTTCTGCGTGGCCCGATACTCGGTAAAGAGGATGACTCGCTCGTGGCCCCACTTCTTGTTGGGGCGAATGTGCGTGTTGAGCCAGTCGATCAGGCAATTCACCTTCGAGTCGAGTTGGCTGGACGCTTTCTCCGCCCACGATCGCATCTGTTTCAGCAATGCCAGTTCGTTCGCCGAAGGCTCGCTGAACAGCAACGATGCAGCGTCCACGGCGTCGTTGGTGGCTTCGTCGTACTCCGAGTCGTCGGCGTAATCTTCGTCAATCCGGTCTAGTTCTTGCTTTAGGATGCTGATCGACGGCTTGCGTACGGCTTTGCCACGTTTGGCCTGTCGAAGCGATTTCTCGTGCGAGTCGAGCGTGGTGAGGAATGCAGCAGGACTGGAGAAGAGTCGTTTCTTGAGCGTCTTGAGAACGAACTCGGTCGCCAGTTTCTCGGAGTTGTCCTGGGATCGTTCAACGCGCAGTTCTGCATATTGCCGCAGCGCCGCATGCACGGCCCGTTCTTCGTCGGTGTAGCGAACCTCGATGGGTTCAAGGACACGTTTCGGGAACCGGGGGGATCCATCGTACTTCTTGGGCAACTCCGACTTCATACGCCTGACCATGACCGCATTGAGCTGCTTGCGATCAGGCGGCGTGCTGCGAGCGAACCGCTGGTTGTCGAGCAATTCGAGCAATGCCGAAAAACTTTCCGGGTAGCCGTTGTGTGGCGTGGCCGTCAGGAACAGTTTGTGTTCAAAGTGTGGCACGAGCAGACGAAGTGCGTGCGTGCGCAGCGAGTCGGTGGCATAACGGCCCACACCCGAGGGAGCGCAGTTGTGGGCTTCATCGAGGATCAGCAAGTCGAACTTGCGAGGGAAGGCGGGCTCGTCTGGACCGGGCAAGAGTTCACGGAACAGCCGCAGAGGTCGCTCACGCTTGAGGAAGTCGATGCTGGTGATGAGCCGTGGGAAGTGGTTCCACGGATTGACGTGGATACCGCGACTTCGGCGAAGTAGCCCCATCATCGTGGAGTTCACGATGCGAAAGTCGAGGCCGAACTTGTCTCGCATCTGCTCCTGCCATTGCACCTGGAGCGAGGCTGGGCAGACGATCAGAATCTTCCGAGTGCGGTGCCGGATGATGAGTTCGAGCGCCACCATGCCCGCTTCGATGGTTTTGCCGAGGCCCACGTCATCGGCGACCAGGAGGTTGACGCGTGGCATCTGGATCGCACGCACGACGGGATCGAGTTGGTAGTCTTCGATGTCGATACCGGACCGAAATGGAGCTTGGATCGTCCGCTGGTCTGCCGACGACGAAGCGCCCCAGCGAACGGCATCAAGAAAGGCATCGAGTGTTTCGGGTGGATCGGTTCCAGTGGGTTCGGGCAGTGCCACCTTTTCAACAATCCTCGCCCCGGGCTCCAACTCCCAAATGACACTGAGTTCTTCTCCGAGGCCATCGTCTTCGATGGAGGACAGCGTGATGAGATGTTGAGGCGATTCCAGGCCGGTTTGCAGACGTTCAGGAGGAAGCGTGCTGGTGGCGACGTCGGTGACCATCCAATTCCGTGACCGGACGCTGACCATCTGACCCTGTTCGGGTTTTGAGTTTGCGGTAAGTACGGACATCGGGGTGTTGATCCAGGGGTTTTGGGAGTGGTTTTGCCGACCGCTACTTCCCGCGATTTTTCTTCTGTGGAGCCGCTAGGTTTCTGAGTCGATCATCGAGGGTCTCCCGACGAAAGAGTCTGTATCGGCTTACGGGATAACGGATTGAGGCAATTTTCTCTGTGTTTACCCAATGTTTACCCAATTCTTCAAGGTGTTTGGAGATACCTAAGGGTAATCGGCAGCGTCTGCCGCCTTGGGGTGATTGGAAAAGTTTTGCATTTTGCGATCCAACAAAAAACAGAACATTGGGACATAACCTTACCAAAGTTCGCTAAAATAGCAACCAAATCGAGTCGCCAAAACGGTTTTGGGGCTTGGTCTATGTAGGTAATCAACCATGCCCCAATCAGTACCGGCAGGACTCACAAGGGAACACGTTCTAAAAACGTTGTCCGAGCTTGATGCTGGGCTGGCTCATCCGTTTGGTACTGCAACTGGATACGAAGTTCTGCATGACCAAAAACGCGGGGACTGTCCCAGGTATTTCTTTGAGTAAAAAAGTAGGAGGTCTCATCATCGCTACGTGCGGGCTCGGAGGCCCACAGTACGGGGAAGAGCAAACAGCCAAACAGCCTACCATGCTCGGTGGTACGTTCCGCGGTCGATGGGTTGTAGGGGCTTTCAATGGATCGGGTCGCTTGGTTGTTCACGCGGTGTTTGAATGATCGATAGACGACCGCTCCACGAACCCTACGAACAGCCAAACAGCCCTACGCGCGGTCGGCCCCCTCATCCCCCCCGCCCCTTGCTCCCCCAGCCAAAGCCCTGGGGGCGAAGGGGTGCCAAGCGGTCATGAGTAGTTCTTTATTTGCGAATACAAGTGCCTATCAGAGGTTGGTAGTAGATGACTTTAGGGCACAGCGACTGGAAAAAACGCGGGGACTGTTAACCAAATAGCAATTGCCTCAATCCGCGATCCAGCAGTTAGGTTGCAGGAGGGAGTAAGGTAGCACCGCGTTCTTGGAGCAAAACCTCAGCGGGTATCCCTAGTTCGCTGACTAGCTTGCGAATCATCGTCAACGATAATTCGCGTTTGCCATTCAGGACTTCTGATACTTTGCCCTTGCTCCCCAAAATTGGAACCAAGTCCTTTTGCTTTAGATTCGCTTGTTCCATGCGGAAGCGTATCGCCTCGATGGGATCTGGCAAATCAATCGGGTATTCCTTGGCTTCGTGGGTCTCAACCAACAGCAGCAAAAGCTCAAGTTCATCACCATCTGGCGTACCAGGTTTGGCGGTGAAGAGTTCTTCGATTCGCTCAAGCGCGCGCTCATGCTCCACGGTCGTCTTGATGACCTTGGGATGAAACGGCTTAGATGGTCTGCGCGTCGATTTCGTCATACTCTGGGTGCGTACCAATGAAACGGATGTATATGGTGAAAAAGTCATAGTTGATCCAAACGACCAACCGGAATTCATTTCCGCAAATGTTGAAGACAACCCGCCCATCCTTAAGAATGCTGGCGCTACCGTATTTGGTTTTTACGTCAGCAGGTGTGGTCCAACTCGCGGAGTCCGCTTCTGCGTACCAAGCCTTGAGTTGCTCCTCCGAACGAGGGTTGGCTGTCCAATACTCGACCAATGTCTTGCGGGCGATGATCCTCATGAATTATCGGAAGTTCCCTTCACGGAGTCAATCTCAAAGTTCCCTTTACGGGAACTTTGAATCCTCGCGTTAGACTCTCTTGCCTCAAAAACAATGATTTTGCAGGTTTTGCAGCCGCAAAGCCACCCTTCAAGTTCGAACCGCCGGCCAATCCAGGCCGCCTAGGCCGCAGCCGAGGGCGGGGATGGTGATCGAACTGATTTTCAGACGGTCTATTTCGGCCGCTAGCGATTCGTTTGCCGTTGTGCTTCGACTCCTATCGGATTGAAGCGTAACGCGGATCGTGACACGTTCGGTCACAGACAGAGATTATCATCATTATTGAAAAAACGCGGGGTCTGTCCCCGGTATTTCTTTGAGTAAAAAAGTAGGAGGTCTCTTCATCGGTACGTGCGGGCTCGGAGGCCCACAGTACGGGGAAGAGCAAACAGCCAAACAGCCTACCGTGCTCGGTGGTTCGTTCCGCGGTCGATGGGTTGTTCACGCGGTGTTTGAATGATCGATAGACGACCGCTCCACGAACCCTACGAACAGCCTACCGTGCTCGGTGGTACGTTCCGCGGTCGATGGGTTGTAGGTGCTTTCAATGGATAGGGTCGCTTGGTTGTTCACGCGGTGTTTGAATGATCGATAGACGACCGCTCCACGAACCCTACGAACAGCCACCATGCTCGGTGGTACGTTCCGCGGTCGCTTGGTTGTTCACGCGGTGTTTGAATGATCGTTAGACGACCGCTCCACGAACCCTACGAACAGCCACCATGCTCGATGGTACGTTCCGCGGTCGATGGGTTGTAGGGGCTTTCAATGGATCGGGTCGCTTGGTTGTTCACGCGGTGTTTGAATGATCGTTAGACGACCGCTCCACGAACCCTACGAACAGCCCTACGCGCGGTCGGCACTATGTTGACTCGGGTGGCAATGGAATTTGATGGTGTCTCGGTATCATCGAGCGGGTACAATCGTGCAGTCGATAACGATTACGAGCACGAGCACGAGCACGGCGAGGAGCCAGAACCAAGCGATGCAATCGACGGGCTCGCGGATCGCGGGAGATCGACGGAAACTGGAAATTCAGCAACAGTGGCATCAGGAGAGGATCGGTGCATGACGCGGATTGGTAAATTCCAATGGGATGACGGTGGCCGCGCCACGAGCGGCTATGTCGGTATCACCGGAGATTGTGTCACTCGCTCGATCGCGATCGCCACAGGTCTGGCTTATCGAGACGTCTACAAGACGCTCACCGAACGCTACGGCAGCACACCACGCGATGGTGTCCCCCGATCGGTCTATTCCCCCTATCTCGAAGAACTCGGCTGGAAAGAACAACCGTTCAGCCCAGTTGCGATGCCATTAGAACTCTACGATTTCGAGTCCGGTATCACTCTGGTGCTATGCCAAGACCAGTTCGGACGCAGAAGCCATTTGTGCACGATCAACGATGGTGTTTTATACGATACTTGGGATCCGTGCGATGACGAAGAAACGTACAGGGTCGTGCGATGCTGGCGACCGACCGGGAATGCCGTGTGCAGCCCAAGGCTTGCTGCCGGTGTGACCGACGTCCGCCATGCTGGGGATCTGACCCAATCGGAGTTCGAAAAAATCATTCAGCGTCTGCGAGCCATCGATAACACAGCCCGCAATCAGGCTTCTACCGAGAGCGAACGGGAGAACGCGCTGCGGATGATGCAAAGTCTCCTGCTGCGCCACAACCTTTCTCGCGAGGACCTCGCCAGCGACGAAGCGGTCGATTCGACCATGTACGCTCGTGTCGCATGCCCGGTCAACGGCTCCAAGTCGCTCATCTGGGAGAAGGTCCTGGCGACCTACGTCGCTGAACATATCTTTCCCATGGTCCAGTGGTATTCAGGCCGCAAAGGGCACCGCACCATCTTCTTTTTTTACGGCCCCCGAACCGACGTCGAAAATTCGGTTCAGCTCTTTCGCGAACTGCTTTTGACCATCGCCTCGGCCGCGAAAATTCTCTACGGCGGACAGAAACCAGCCCAAGAGGTTTCTTCGCAGGAAGCCTCCTCCCAGGCTTTGATGCACAAGCGATCCTTGTTGGTCCATGAACGAGCCTGTGATTGGCTGTTTGCCGAATGCGGGATTCGGCTTGTGACGACCCGACGAAAACTGCGAGATTTCCGCGACCCGGCCGCCGAGCAAGTAGGACGCAAGCACGGTTCGGAACACCGCATCGATCTGCCCACGGCCCCCAAGCGATTGAATTAAACGCTTCTTGCCCTTCACTGCCGAACCAATTTCCAATTTTGAATCGCCCTGCCCTGTTTGTTTCACTGCGAATAGCAAGCTATACTTGCGGTTCGTCGGATCCTCGGTAGCTCTCGATCCAGCGATCACCCTCTACGACGCCGACCTCCCCTGACGGCGACCTCCCCTCCTTGGCTGCTCTTGACCATGATTCAATTCCACTCGCTAGAACGCTCGGGTGCGGCAGTCTCCAAGACCCGAGTTGGACTTTGCCGTCGAGAGTGGTTGCGCATCGGCTCTTTAGGGGGGCTCGGGCTCGCTGCTGGATCCTCGGCGATCGAAAACCTTGGGCTCGCCCAGGCTCTTGAATCCAGGGGGATCGCAGGTTCGTTCGGCAAGGCCAAACGCTGCATCGTACTGTTCATGCTCGGCGGTCCACCTCAGCACGAAACTTGGGATCCTAAGCCCGACGCACCGGCTGAGATCCGTGGTGAGTTTAAGCCCATCTCGACGGCCACCCCCGGACTACAGGTCGGGGAACTCATGCCTTTGACGGCCAAACTGACCAACCATATCGCGGTCCTCCGCGCGATGGCTACCGACGACAATGCGCACTCGGCAAGCGGATATTGGATGCTCACGGGCAATCCGCATTCCCCCAAAAACGCCGAAAACTCCCTGCCTGGACCACCCAATGATTGGCCTTGCATGGCCGCCGTCGTGCGGCATCTCAAAGGCGATTCAGGAGCTTTGCCCGGCGCGATCCGGCTGCCCGAGGAAATCTGGAATACGGGCCGTTTGCTTTGGCCCGGTCAGGATTCGGGTTGGCTCGGTAGTCATGCCGATCCGTGGCTTGTTCGTTGCGACCCGAACGCCAAAGATTTCAAAATACCAGACCTAGCCCTTCCGGCCGATCTGACCATCGAGCACTTCGGCCAACGACGCGTTTTCCTAGAGCAACTCAACCGTTCGCTGGACAAAATTCAAAAAGATCCCTCGCTTGAACGTTGGAGCACTTGGCAGAGCAAAGCCATCGAACTGATCCGAACCAAAGAAACTCAAAATGCATTTGCCATCGAGCAAGAGCCCGACTCGATGCGAGAGCGCTACGGTCGAAATCGGTTTGGACAAAGCGTTCTTCTTGCGCGCAGGCTCGTCGAGTCCGGCGTGTCGTTGGTCCAAGTCAATTGGACTCGATGGCAGGACGATCCAGACAACGCGCCGGCTTGGGATACCCACGCCAAGAACGCCGAAAGACTCAAAACCGCTCTGATGCCGCCGATGGATCAAGCGTATTCGGCGCTGCTCGAAGACCTTTTGCAACGCGGTATGCTCGAAGACACCTTGGTGGTTTGGATCGGGGAGTTCGGCCGATCGCCAAAACACAACGCCGCCGGTGGCCGAGACCACTGGGGGCACGTTTTCAGCGGAGCCTTGGCCGGTGGAGGAGTGCAAGGGGGGACTGTCCACGGTGTGTCGGATCGTCAAGGAGCCTATCCGCTCGACGGAAGGGTCGAACCGCAGGACCTTACCGCCACCGTCTTCCACTGCTTGGGCTTTGCTCCCCATACCGAAATTCGAGATCGACTCGGAAGGCCCCTTGCGATCAGCAAGGGGTCCCCCATCGAGGCGATCTTATGACGCATACCGATCTGCTGAGCGCTTGCGAAAACGCGTCCCAGGTTCTTGCCGATGCGGTCTTAAAAAAGCAAATTCTCGCAGGATCGCTTTTCATCGAACAATCCGGGACTCGCTTTGCCGCGAACTATGGGCTAGCTCAAGATGCCCACGCGGCCTACCTTCTGGGCTCGATCACCAAACCTATCGTCATCAGCGCGCTGATGACGCTCTACGATGAAGCGTGCTTTGCGTTGGACGATCTTCTGGTCCGCTACCTGCCCGAGTTCTCGGCCGGGGCCTTCCCTGAGGTCACCATCCGACACCTGCTGACCCATACCTCGGGACTGCCCGACCAAGTCCCCGGCAATGAGCAGATGCGCTCCGAGAACAAGCCACTGAAGTCCTTTGTCGAAGCCTGCAGGCAACTCCGGTTCCGCTTTTCACCCGGTTCCAATTACGAGTACTCGAGCATGGGAATTCTGCTTGCAAGTGCCATCGCTGAAAAAATATCCTCGGTATCGATTCACCAATGGGTTGCCGATCGTGTGCTTGCGCCGCTAGAGATGAAAGACTCGGCGCTGGGGATCGGAAGTATCCCCGATGCAAGTCGCATGCCTGTGCAAACCGAGTTCGGAGCGCCCGAAGCCGGAGGTGGAGCCGCCGATGCGTCAGGTTGGGATTGGAACAGCCCCTACTGGAGAGCACTCGGTGCCCCTTGGGGTGGCGCTCACGCATCGGCAAGCGATGTCGGCAAGTTCCTGCGAGCGATGATGTCTGACCAAGACGATTTTCTCCGTGGCTCGACCAAACGTCTTATGCGGACGAACCAAAACCCCATTGGGGTCGAGTCGCGCGGTCTTGGCTTCGATGTGGATATGCGAAGCAGCAAAGTCACTTGTTCAGCGAATTCCTTTGGGCATTCCGGATCGACCGGTACGCTGGCCTGGGCCGAGCCTGACACCAAGCGGATCTGTGTCGTGCTGACGACATTACCGGCCAGAGCGTTGCCGGACACAGCTTTGAACCAGGAGAGTCACCCAAGGCACCTTGCCTCCGAGTGGATTGCTAAGGCTTCGCAACCCAAGCCTTAATCAAGGCTCCGTCGGCCAGATTCCAAACGCGAATGCTCCCGTCGATCGATCCTGTAGCCAAGCGTCCGGTGCCTCGGTGCACGGCCACCGAGGTGACCCAATCCTCGTGACCCGGTTGCTTTGCAGCAATCGCGTTGTTGGCCAGTTCGAAGCGGTACCAATGCTTGTCCGCATCGGGTATCCAAATCGATCCGTCATCCTTGACGATTTTGGCTGGTTCCCCTCCCAAGGGTACCTCGGCGACCTTCTTGGCATTCTCGACTTCCCATCGATGGATCTTGTTGTCGGCTCCGACGCTGATCCATTGCTTGCCATCCTGAATCGATGCGATCCCGCGTACGGCCGCTCCATGTCCAGGGTAACTGACGAGCAATTCCCCGGTATCGGCATCGGCGACCTTGGCGGACTTGTCGCGGCTGGCCGATCCAAGTCGCTTGCCATCGTCGCTGTAGGACAACTGAATCACCCAATCGCCATGGCTTGCGATCACGCGCCTGATTTCGTTCTTTTCTAGCTCGATGATTCGAATGGTGTTATCGGCCATCGCCACGGCGATTTCCTGGTTGCCGGGCCGGACCGCAACATCGAGCGCAACGTCAGGACCCCTTGCGATGACTTGTTCGACCAAGTTGGAGGTGCGGTTCAGCAGCCGGACCTCGCCGAGCGTTCCGGGGGTCCCTCCTGCGACATACCACTTCGTCGGCTCGGCGGCTTGGACGATGGAATAGATCCGCTGCGTCTGGTTTGGCGAACGGCTCATCAAGGCGCCATCGGCCGGATTCCAAGCGATCAGCTCGTGGTAACCGGAGGACAATAGTTGCGAGCCGTCGGCGGTAAACGCAATCGCCGTTATCGGTAGCGAAACGGGGTAGTGTTCGGGAGGGGCGCGATAGGTCTGGGGTGGGATCACCGACCAAAGCGGTTCGCTCGGTAGGATCCCGTCAAGTTTGGCCCCTTGGTCAATCCATTGCCCGATCGTATCGATGGACCCTTGGGAAAGGGGTTCGCTATCGAGCGGCATGCGCAAGTCGGGATCGGCGTGTTTCATCCGGACGATCCACTCGCTCTCCAGGCTCTTGCTGGCAACGACAGGGCTCGCCGCACCATCGCCTGGCTTTATCAATTGCTCGACGGTATCGAGGCGATAGCCCCCTTCGGCTCTTTTGGCGCAATGGCAAGCGACGCAATGCTCTTGGAGGATCGGCGCGATTTGCTCACGGAACGAAACCGGCGTCTGGGCCGATGCGAAGTGGCAAAAGCCAACGATCAGGGACAACGTTAGGGTCGCTACCAAGCTCTGGCACAAGGGTTGCTTTGGCGGGGTTGTGGTCATCGAGTGGATCAATGCTGGAATAGGAATTCGTCGGTGTTGATCAAAACCCAGCACAGATCTTCCAACCCCAAGACCGGGTCGGGTTTGCTCTGCGTGTGCTTGAGCGATTCTTGCATTTCTTCAGGGCTAGGATTCCTCGAAAGGCCTGCAAGGTAGAGATTTCGAATGATTTCCTCGAGCGGTTTGCCTTCGGCGAGTTGGCTTCGAAATCGGTTTTTGGGATTTTTGAGTTTCTCGTGTACGGTCGTGCCGTTGAACAGTTCGATCGCCATGCTCAGGTTTGAGTCCTCGGACCGTTCGCAGGCGCAGACGGTCGATCGTTCAGGCTGTCCGAAGACCTTCAAAAAATCCACCTTGGCGATATCGGGTGCGGGAATTTGGGTGGCCTTGGTACCGGCGGGTAGGCCTGCATAAGCTTGTTCGGTTTGCGTCAATTGGTTGATCGCATCGAGCAACTGCTCTGCGCTCAGGAGTCGAGGCCTTTGGTGGGAAAAATAGAGTTGGTCTTTTTCGTTGAATGGATTGGTTTCATAGCTCGATTGATAAGTCCGGCTCAGCAGGATCGTTCGGATCAGCTCGCGGCGATTGAAACCGCTTTCGACGAACCGCTTGGTCAGCTCATCGAGCAAAGGTCGATTGCTCGGTGGATTGCTGTCGCGGAAATCGTCGATCGGATCGACGATCCCTCGCGAAAACAGGTGCGACCAGATGCGGTTGGCCTCGACGCGGGCCAAGAATGGGTTCTCGGATTGGACAAGCCAATCGACGAACGCCTGCCGGCGATCTTTCGCAGGATCGATCGGAAGGTCACTTCCACCTGGCACCCAAGGCTTCATCGTCTGTCCGGTCCTGGGTTGAACGACCTCTCCGGTATTGCTGGAGAAAACCAACCATTCGTTCGGGCGTTGGGTCTTCTTGCGCTGGACACGGTTGAAGAAGGCTCCGAGTCCATAGTAATTGTCTTGGGTCCAACGCTCGAAGGGATGGTTGTGGCATTTGGCGCACTGCAGGCGGGCGCCTAAGAAGACCTGGGAAATTGTTTCGACCGATTCATTCATGTCACCGGCTGTACGAAAAAAGTTCGCAGCGGGGTTTGCAAAGGTGCTGCCGCTCGAGGAGAGCAACTCGCGTGCAAAACGGTCGTAGGGTTGGTTGTCTCGAATCGATTGCTCGACCCATCGGTAGTATTTGAAGACCGCTTCGTTCCCTACGGCTTTGCTTGTCATGCGAAGCAAATCGCCCCACTTCAAGGCCCAGTACTTGGCATGCTCAGGCCTAGCTAAAAGCTGATCGATCAGTCGAGTCCGCTTGTCGGTATTCGGGTCGGTATTCGGGTCGGCCAAGAATGCGGCAGCTTCGTCCACCGTGGGAAGAATTCCGACGACGTCGAGATAGACGCGTCGAACAAACACATCGTCGGTGCATAACGGGGCGGGATGGAACTGCAGTTGCTGAAGTTTCGCGTCGACCAAGCCATCGATGAAATTCAGTTGCGTTTGTGGTGTCCATTGAAAACCCGGTATCTCTTCGCTGAAAAGGAACGGCACCGACTCGATGTGTTCGAGGAAGCGGACCAAGACGACCGATTCGCCTTTTTGATGGGGGGTCACCTTGCCGCGAACGTCGACGCTGGCCACCGCGGTGTTGGAGCTTTCATAAACACACAAATCCGTCACATCCCTTTGTGAACCGTCGGCGAAGTGGGCAAGCACGACCAAGGGTTGTTGGCCATGCTCTTTGGCCAGAATCCTTTGGCTCTTGGGGTAGACCTCAAGCTTGATGCAACGGGCTTGGTTGGCTGGATCTAGCGGGGCTCCTTGGCCGATCCAATCGACGAGGACTCGGTAGGCGGGATCCGTTTTTCTCAGTTGCAGTCCGCCTCCATGGGGAACCTTCATGTTGGGCTTTGTCAGCAGCAAGCTTTGTTGAGGCTCTAAAGGATTGAGTCTGCGTTCGCTTTCCTCGCGAACCAGGGTCAATGCATCCAAGACCTTATCGAACGCTCGGAGCGAAAGTCGGAAACTCCCCTTGCCGCTCGGAGACCCGTGGCAAGCACCTGAGTTGCAACCTTGCTTGGATAAAGCGACGAGTACTTCGTTCTCGAACTCGACTCGGGCGGGAACTTCGTATCCGGAAACAACAATCGGAATCGCGATGCGATGCGTCCCGAGTTCGGCGATTAACTCGGCCTGTCCGTTGGCTCTTGGAGTCAAACGACCGGAGTCGCATTGGGCGATCGCAGGGTTGGAGCTTGTCCAACGGGCTTTCTCGGTCCAGTCTCTTGCCAGTCCGTTTGTATCCCAGCCTGTGAGCACGAACTTCGCGGAATCCCGAGACCGGTTCAGTGTGATTTGGTTGGGAAAGGCTTCGACGCGTGCTGGAAGCGGTTCGATCGAGACAGACATCGGTTGACTAGTGGCGATGATTTCATTCTCGGCAACCTTGGTGGTCGCAGAGAATGCCAGCGCCAAAGCTCCAGCGACCTGCAGATCGGGGGCGATCTTCAATTGAAGCACGCCTGTGGACTGATCGGCAGGGATGACCACTGGGTCGGCCGCCAGACCGGCGGGTGGATTGGACAACTGCAGGGTCACAGGCGCCGCATCGATTCCCTTGCGTTGGATATCGACTTGGATCGGTAGCGTCGCTCCAGGCAGCAACCGTGGGATCGGTGGTGCAGAAACCAGCAAAGGATCGAACCAAGAAAATGGGATCTCGAAATTCTCGATCCGTCCTCGATTGGTCTGTCCATAAAGGGACAGCTTGATGCGCTCGCTAGGGGTAACGTTCGGATTCGGAGCGACTGTTGCGTCCGATCGAGTCAGGGTGAGTTTCAAGCTGTCTTTATCCAGGGCCGGTTGGACTGTCCACCCCTGGGGTCCAGAGACCGACAGCACGCTCACGGGCTCCTTGAATTCCTCCTTGAGCCGCTTGATCGTTCCGGTCACCACGTGTTGCTTGATCGGTGCGGCGAGCGTCAGGCTAGTGGGAAATTCGACTTGGAAAAACGGCGAGCCTGCCGCTAGCGAGGCATAAGCGAATTGGCCGAGGGTGCCCGAGTTGGGGAAGGGTTGATGCGGGAGTTTCGCTCGTCGCAACGCGAGGGTGTGAACAGGAGTCGAATAGTTCCCGCCATCGACTTGCTTGGCCGTCCATCGCAGTTGTCCGATTCGGTTCGGATCCCAAGTCGCGTCGGTCGCAAGAAACATTCGGTGTTCGACGGACTTTGTCTCGACGGTTGGATTGAGGATCTTCAAACCTGGGATCGGGCTAACGAGTTCGATCTGAATCGGGCCATCGTACCCGGATCGCTGAATGCTCAAATCGATCCAGCTAGCCCCTGTACCCGACTCTAGCAATCGGCTTTCAAGGGTCTTCGGATCGGGTTTCACTCCTACGGCAAACGGAGACTTCGGGGACGCTTCAATCCAGTAGGCGTACCTCGGCCCGGCGCGTCCGAGCAGATCGGTCGCGACGATTTGATAGATCCCGGTTTCCGGAAATGTGACATCCAATTGCCATTCGTCCGACTCGTTGATTGCCGTCTCGCCCAAGACGCTTCCATTGGGATGCAGCACGGTCAGCTTCAAGAGGGTCGGGAGTCCGAGGCTGCGCGTGAGGGTTTGGAGCGAGATGCTTTGTCCTTGAGTTCCCGCGATGGCGTACCGATCGGCCTGACCAGGTTGAGTGATCCTGCCCGATATTCCAACCGGGAGTGCCAGAGGAGCATCGGTTGGATTGCTGTGCGCTTCGGTCCCTAGAGGTTCGGTGTAGAGTTGGAAATCGCGAACGAGCAGATCGGCCCAAAAGCCACCGAGCTTTGTCGGACTTGCAGGTCCGGCTAGCCACCGATGAGAGGTAGCCTCGGCCGGCGCAGTGACTTCGAGTCGCCATTGGTCAGGGTTCTGATCCGCTTGGATGGCCGAACCATCGGATAAGATCCAGGAGAGGTTCGTCGGTGCCATCGGGCGAATGGCCAACGGATAAGGGATCGGCGAAACAGGAGCGTCGGATATCCGGAGTCGGTAGCGTCCGTCTCCTGCATATCGGTTGTCGACGATTTCGATCAGATAATCCCCGTCGGCCGGAGCGGTGAATCGGGCTTGGCTATCGGGTCCAGAATCGCTGTCATCGGATTGCAGCAGCAGTTTGCCTTGGGTGTCCCAGATGCGCAGCACCGAGTCCATCGCCGATCCGATGCGTTCGGCCACACAATCGATACCGATGGTCGTGTTGGCACTCAATCGGACTTGATAGAAATCGCTTTGAGCCGCGTCGCTTCGACCATCGACAGCACAGGGCATTGCGATGGCCTGGGGTTGCGCTGGGCTATGGTTGGCACCGTTGTCAGGAACGCTTGGTAGATCGTCGATCAGGATCGTCAACGGCTCGCTGATTCCATCGTCGGTCGCTAGCCACAGGGTGGTCGGTCCAAGCCGAACCGTTTCGGGGATTCGAATATCGGCGACGGCTTTGTTCGCTTCGACGTGGATCCACTGGACTTCCATCGGGAACGTGCCGCCAAGGCGCAGGGGAGCTTTCAGGGAGCCAGCGTTCCATTCGACCCGGGTGGTTTTCCCCGGCGCGAGCGCCTGCGGAGCCATACCTTGGATCGGTATTTGCGAATAAAGGCTTTCGCACTGGAATGCTAGGCAAAACGCGACGTAGCCCAGCAAAAACCAAACGCGGGGTAGCTGCATGGTCGTATCGAGGAAGGAGAGGTAGGTGGGACAAAAGAATCGGATCGCAAGGTTTACCTGACCGATTCTCGGGGCGTAGACCCTACATTCTACACCAAAGCTGCTATCGGTTCGCCGTGATAAATGGCAAATGGACGCCCAAGCGTGTCGTGCCATACCGCTTCTGACGGTATTCCTAACAAATGGTAGATCGTGGCCGCAAAATTTTCGGGCTTGACCGGCGTGTCGACTGGGTACTCACCCTTGGCGTCGGTTTTCCCGACGACGACCCCCGGTTGAATTCCGCCACCGGCCATTAGGACCGATTGGCTCGCTCCCCAGTGGTCGCGACCGGGCAGTTTGTAGTGCTCGGCAAGCAGGGTGATTTTGGCGGTTCGGCCGAACTCCCCGGCCACCACGACGAGCGTCTCGTCGAGTTGCCCGCTTTGCTCGAGGTCTTCGAGCAGCGCCGAGAGGGCTTGGTCGGTCGGTGGCAGCAGTCTGTCTTTGAGATGAGGAAATGCGTTGCCATGCGTGTCCCAGGTCTCATTGTTTCCTAGGTTGACTTGGATCAGCGGCACCCCTGCATCGACGAGTTTGCGGGCCATCAAAAGCGAATGGCCAAAGGAGTTTCGACCGTAGCGATCGAGCATCGCGGAATCTGCTTTAGCGACATCGAGTGCTTTGTGAACTTTGGGATCGACGATCATCGAAGCGGCCGTTTGGCGATGCCGATCAAGCATCGAGGACTCTCCGATTTGATCGATGCGTTTGCGTTGGCGATTGAGTCGATCCAGGAGCGCCATGCGTTGGTGGATGTCCGAAATCCCCTGGGTCTGCGGGACCGACAATTGGGGTGCTTGGAAGATCCTTTCGTCGGGCTTGCCTCGCTGTTGGTGATCGAACGAGTAATCGGGAAATGCACCGTAGGAGGTGGTATGGAACGGAGAGGCTTCGATGAACCATGGATCGGAGGATTGTCCCATCATTCCGGCGTGCTGACCTGGCAGGACTCGGCCGGTGTTGTGGACGAGCCGCTCAGGAATGATGACCGCCGGGGGAAGGTTGTTTCCCATCGCCCCGCGCATGTTGGGAATCGCATGCCCTAGTTTCGAGGCGATCGAGGGATGATCGGTTCGGCTCGAAGCATTGGGGTTGAAGCCGACAGGGAGTTGGGACTGTCCGGTGAGCATGATGTGGTGCCCGGCCGAATGGTCATTCGACGGGTGGGTCAGCGATCGGCAAAGGGACCAAAGGTGGCTGATCTGGGCAAGCTTTGGCAGGTGCTCGCAGATTTGCAAACCGGTGGTCCGCGTCGCGATCGGCCGAAATTCGCCCCGAATGTCCGCCGGTGCATCGGGCTTCATGTCGAAGCTTTCGTGCTGCGCCAGTCCACCCGAGAGGAAGATAAAAATACAAGACTTGGCCTTCGTCGGCGGTTTGGTCCCGCTTGCGGCCCGCGCATCGCCGAGCCCCAGAAGGTGATTGGTGCCTAGTCCAAGGATGCTCGCGGCTCCGATTTGCAACGCTTCGCGACGGGCGAATTGCGAGTGGCTCCAAATCGGTCTTGTGGACATCGTTTGTTCCTTGGAAGGTTCCTTGCCGCTTAGCCAATGACCTCTTGGATCGGCTCGATAGGTTCGACACCTACAAGCTTTTGATCCAGTCCGGAATGGAAGTAGGATAACCGATTCGGATCGACGCCTAGTTGGTGAAGAACCGTGGCGTGGAGGTTTTTGACGTGGAATGGCTTTTCGACGGCCGCCGCTCCGAGTTCGTCGGTCGTACCGACGCTTACGCCCCCCTTGATCCCGCCGCCGGCCATCCACATGGTAAAGCCGTAGGAGTTGTGGTCTCTTCCGGTCCCTTCGGCATACTCAGCCGTCGGTTGACGACCGAATTCTCCGCCCCAGATGATCAGCGTTTCGTCGAGCAGTCCGCGTCGTTTGAGGTCTGCGATCAGACCGGCGATGGGTTTGTCGGTGTTGCCTGCGTGGAAATCATGGTTCTTTTTCAGGTCGGAGTGTGCATCCCAGTTGTCGTCGTTGTGGGCGCCCCCGGAGTAGATTTGAATGAATCGAACTCCCCGTTCGACGAGCCGACGGGCCAGCAAGCATTTGTTGCCAAAGTCCTTGGTCCGGTCTTGATCGATCCCGTAGAGCGCTAGCGTTTCGGCCGATTCGTCGGCGATGTCGACCGCTTCGGGGGTGCTCTCTTGCATCTTGTAAGCCAGCTCATAGGTTGAGATGCGCGACAGTAGGTCGCTTCGATCGCCGCGTTGCTTGGCGTGCAAGGCGTTTTGATCGTGGAGCGAATTGAGCAGATCGCGCTGGAGACTGCGCGAAACCCCATCCTGCGATTTGAGGTCTAGAATCGGGGTGCCCTGGGTTCGGAAAATCGAGCCTTGGAAACTTGCGGGCATATAACCGCTCGACCAGTTTTTGGCTCCGGAGATCGGTCCTCCGGCGGGGTCCAGCATCACGACAAAGCCCGGGAGATTTTCGTTCATCGATCCGAGTCCGTAGTTGACCCACGATCCTAAGCACGGGTGTCCGCTTTGAACCCGTCCGGAGTTCATCATCAGCATCGCCGAACCGTGAATAGGTGAATCGGCGGTCATCGAGTGGATAAAAGCGATGTCGTCGACGTGCTGGGCGACATTGGGGAACAGTTCGCTGACCCACTTGCCCGACTCCCCGTACTGCTTGAAGCTCCATCGGGGCTCCACGATCCGTCCCTGATTTTTATGTCCACCGCGTCCAAAGGTTTTGACGGTGACGACCTGGTTGTCGCGACCCTTCATGGTGGGCTTGTAGTCGAACGTATCGATGTGGCTAGGACCACCGTACATAAACAAAAAAATGACGCTTTTGGCTTTGGGTGCGAAATGGGGTGCGGGTAGTTTCCGGTCCTCCGATGCGTTGGCTTGGCCAAAAAAACCATCGCGCGAAAGCAAATCGGTCAGAGCCAAACCGCTGAAACCGGCACCGGTTTGCCAGAGAAATTCCCGGCGTGTCCTACCGCAAAAGTTACGAGGCATTTGAATATTCGCTTGATTGGAGTGACGGGGTTTGACTGGTGTCGGGCGTTAATCGATGTAGGAGAATTCGTTGAGGTTGTAGACATACAAGCAGAAGAAGGCGAGCGCCTTGTCGGGCGATAGCTGATGCTTGGTCTGCAACTGCTCGATCAGTTTTTTGCTTCGGGCGACTTCATCGGCCGATGGACTCCGGGCGATTGCCAACTGATGGGCCAGTCGGATTTGACCATCGAGATCCTCTGGAGCTTGTGCCTGAAGTCGCTTGGCAAACTCTTCGGATTGACTGTGAAGAAAATCGCTGTTGAGCATCCCGAGCGCTTGGCCGGGTTGTGTAGTGATAAAGCGTGCTTCGCAACTGACGTCTGGATCGGGAAAGTCAAAGTTCGAGAGCATCGGGACCAGCAGCGAGCGTTTGATGTGGATGTACACACTTCGGCGGGTTTGGTCCTCTGGACCCGATCGTTCCCAGCCTTTTCCTGGCACGGACTGCGATGCCAAAACCTCTTTGGAAAGGGTCGGATAGATGCTCGGTCCATACATTTGCAGATTGAGTTTTCCGTTGACCGCTAGGATCGAGTCCCTGAGCTCTTCGGCGCTCAGACGTCGCAAATCGAATCGGCTGAACCAATCGTTGTTGGCATCCTTGGCCAGCGCCTCGGGGGATGCCAGCGCAGATTGCCGGTAACTTTGGGAGGTCAGTATGAGTTTGTGCAAGGGTTTGATTCGCCAGCCTTGTTCGACAAAATTCGAGGCGAGCCAATCGAGCAACTCGGGGTGGGTGGGCTGCTCTCCGAGCTGCCCGAAGTTGTTCGGTGAGCGGACGATGCCCCGTCCGAAATGGTGCTGCCAAATCCGGTTTACAAACACACGGCTTGTGAGGCGATTGTTTGGATCGGTGATCCATTTGGCAAACGCTAGGCGTCGACCGGTGGTGTTGGCTTGTGGGTTCGGTAGGATCGCCGGTGGCTCTCCTCCGAGAATCGAAAGGAAGGCCGGATCGACTTTGTCGGCTTTGCCTTGGGGGCTGCCTCGTGTCAGTACGAACGTATCGGGTGCGTTGGTGCCGGCTTCGCTGACGCACATGCCGTAGTCTTCCCAAGGCTTGCGACGCTTGTTCTCTTCGAGTTGCTTACGCAGCGATTTGAATTCCTCGACCAAGGTCGGTTCGAGCCCGTCGACCTTTGCGTTTGCAATCGCTTGTTGCAAGTCCTTGGCTTGTTCGCCTGAATCGACGGTCAAGCGTTTGCGGCGGAATCCTGGACCGGACCAGGAAAGGTTCAGTCCTTTACCGAACTGGCGTTGGAAGTAATCGAGCCTGAGGGGCACGCGGCCTTGTTTGAGCTGTACGCTTGCCCGTTTCGGGCTACCGACACCATGGATGCCGTCGTATTCGATGATCTGTTTGCCGTCGAGGCTCAGACGTGATCCGTCATCGGAATCGAGAATGAACGTGTACTCGCCATCCTTTGGCACGATCAACATCGCGTTGAATACGAATCCGAAGAAGTCTGGGCGGCTGGAAGCTCCGATATCGATCAGAGGCGGATCGACCTTGGCGATCGTCTCGGGTTTGAGTTCATCGAAGTTCGGGAGTAGATCCCAAGTATCCCGATAGAACTTGGACTCCAGGTCATCGAGGTCGTAGGAACTCGACTCGGACTTCGTCAGCTCATTGAATTGATCGCGCAGGGAGGACTCGACCTGGGTGAGTCTTTTTTGGATCCGGTCTGCGGTTTCTCGAATCTCTTGCTCGAGGTTTCGCATCTGGTCTTTGTCGGCTTGGCTTGCGATCAAAGGACGCTCGACCTGCGGACCATAACCGTTGGAAGTTAGATTCCTAAAAAATGCTAAGGTGCTGTAGTAGTCTTTGGTCGGGATGGGGTCGATCTTGTGGTCGTGGCAGCGACTGCAATTGATCGTCAGGCCCAGGATCCCTTGGCCGACGGTCGTGAGGATATCGTCGAAGCCTTCATAGACGGCCAGTTCGCGGTCTGCCGGTTCGTCATCCCAGATCCCAAGGCGATAAAAACCGGTTGCGATCAGCGAGTCGCGTGTGATTTCCGGGAGTTCGTCTCCGGCGAGTTGCTCGGTCAAAAACTCGTTATACGGCTTGTCTTGGTTGAGCGCACGGATGACATAGTCGCGGTAGCGCCAAACATGAGGCTTCGCTCCGTCGCGTTCAAAGCTGTTGGTTTCGCCGTAGCGGACCACATCGAGCCAATGGCGAGCCCAACGTTCCCCGTACTGTTCGGTCGCAAGGAGTCGATCGATCTCGGCTTCCCAAGCCTGCTCGAAGCCGGATTGGGTTTTCTCGATGAACGCGGTGGCTTGTGCAGGTGTCGGAGGCAACCCGATCAAGTCGTAATAGAGTCGGCGAAGTAACTCGAGCGGTTCGCCTTGCGCGGCGCGGCTCAGCCCTCGCTTGGCAAGTTTTTGATCGACGAAAGCATCGATCGGGTGCTTCGATGCGCTTTGAGTCGCCAGTTTGTTTTGTGGCAGTGTGTTTTGTGGCACCTCGGGCTTGGTGAGCGGTTCAAAGGCCCAATGCTGTTTCCACTGGGCACCTTGGGCGATCCAAGTCTCAATGATTTTTTGTTCGCGTTCTGTGAGCGGTTTGCCCTCGGGGGGCATGCGGTGTCCTTCCTCGGTCGATCGAATCCGTTTAAGCAATTCGCTTTGGTCGGGAGCACCCGGGGCGATCGCCTGGAGTCCCGATTCGAGTTTCGCGGTGGCCGGTTCGAACGCGTTTAGACGCAAGCCGGCTTCGGCGGTATCCGGTCCGTGGCAAGCGAAGCAGCGTCTAGCGAACAACGGCTGGACGTCTTGTCCAAACCGAATCTCAGCTTCCGGCTCTTGGGCTTGGGCGGATTGGGCCAAGACAAAGGCCAAGCCCCAGCAGGGCAAGATCGGAAGTAAGGCAAGCCGGGTTGTGGCCAGGAAGGTTCTAGCCCAGCGGTGGGTTTGGACCCAGCGATGGGATTTGGGCCGGTTCGCATGGAGCGTTGGGTTCATCGAGATTCGATTGGGTAGGATTTCCATTGGAGGCAGCCGTCAACGACTAACGCCTATTATGCAAGATAATGCTCGCTTTTTCTACGCCAATCGCCGGTTCTTTTGACTTTCGGGCTACTGCATTCGCTGCCTTCGATGGCTATGATAGCCCAAGCTTATAGAAGCTCTTTTGTTTTCAGCTTTATTTTTCGAGAGTGCCGACGCGGAAAATGTTTCTCAAATCGATCGATTGGATGCTTGGACAAGCCTCCATGCGTAGTCTCAAGGTTCTGTTTTTCTTGTTGGTAGGTCTTTGGTTCTTGGATTGCCAAATGCTCTTGGCCCAGGAGACGACGGCAAGCCCCACGCTCGGCACCGGCGCTTTGCCCGGATGGATCGAGTCGGTCGATCGTTTTTTTGAAAAGTACCTGGTCAAGCCGCTCGATGCGGTTTTGTTTTACGATTTCGGGACCAAGATTTGGCTCGGTGTGAGCGTTCCGTTTGTCGTCGTGTGGTTACTCTTCGCTGGGATTTTCCTGACGATACGCATGGGGTTTATCAACGTGCGCCTGTTCCGTCACGCGATCGATCTGGTTCGCGGCCGTTACGATCGTCATGGAGACCAGGGGGATGTCTCGCACTTCCAAGCGCTCTCCTCGGCGCTCTCGGGAACCGTGGGGCTTGGGAATATCGCTGGAGTGTCGATTGCGATTGGGACCGGGGGACCTGGAGCGACTTTTTGGCTCATCTTTTTTGGCTTGATCGGAATGACGACGAAATTCGCCGAATGCACTCTGGCGATGCTGTACCGAACCTCGGACGAGAAAGGCAATATCCTCGGAGGACCCATGGTGTACCTTCGTGAAGGCCTCGAAGGCAAGGGGCTCGGCACGTTGGGCAAAGTCCTTGCGATCGCGTTTGCGATCTTGTGCATCGGTGGATCGTTCGGGGGTGGGAACTCTTATCAAGTGGCCCAATCGCTCAACGCATTCCAATCTGAGCCGGCTTTTGAGTTTCTCAAAACCGCACCCTGGATTTATGGACTACTGATGGCATTTGCCGTAGGCGTGGTGATTATCGGTGGGATCAAATCGATCGGGAACTTCGCTGGGATCGTCGTACCGTTCATGTGCGGAGCATACATCATCATGTGCCTGACGATAATCGGTGCAAACTACCAACAGATTCCCGCGGCGGCCTTAGAAATCGTCCAAGGAGCGTTTGCCCCCTCGGCGCTTTACGGGGGCTTTTTCGGGGTCTTGGTCATCGGAGCCAAACGCGCCTGCTTTTCCAACGAAGCCGGAGCCGGATCGGCTGCGATTGCCCACTCGGCGGCCAAGACCCAAGAGCCTGTCAGCGAAGGCATTGTGGCTTTGCTAGAACCGTTCATCGATACGGTGATCGTCTGCACGCTGACCGGGTTGTTGATCGTCATTACTGGTGTGTACAAGCTGCCCGAAGTCCAGCAAATGGCCGCTGCGAACCAAGGTTCGATGATCACCGTCCAAGCCGTCACGCAGAACCCGAGCCTCGCATGGTTCAAGTACGTTCTGTACGTCGCGATCTTCTTCTTCGCCTACTCGACCTGCGTCTCGTGGTCCTACTATGGCGAACGTTGCTTTGTTTGGCTCTTCGGTCAACGTTCCTCCCTGATCTACAAATTTCTTTTTCTCGGCTTTACCCTCTTGGGATCGATCGTTCGACCTGTGAATATCCTTGAGTTTAGCGACATGATGATTCTGACAATGGCGATCCCAAACCTGCTGGGGGTCTTCATCCTGAGCAACGAAATCTACAAGCAGTTGCAGATCTATATCGCCAAACTCAAGTCCGGTGAGATTGCACCTGAACGCTGAGCCGATGGGGACCCAATACGATTTGACATCGAAATACGATCTTGCAGTCATCGGCGGTGGCGTCATCGGTCTATCGATCGCCGCGCAGTGCGCGAAAAATGGCTGGCGCGTTTGCGTGATCGATCGCGATCGGATCGGCAAAGAATCCTCGTGGGCTGGAGCAGGCATCCTACCGGCCGGAGCCAGTGGACTTGCCGACGATCCGATCGAGCAACTGCGGCAACTCTCCGACACCTTGCACGCGCAGTGGGCCGAGTGGCTCTACGAACTGACTCGGATCGATACGGAATACCAACGCTGTGGTGGGCTATACATTGCGCGAAGTCCTGCCGAACGCGCCACGATGCGAGCCAACTGCCTGTGGTGGCAGGAACTTGGGATCGAGTATGAGCCCTGGAGCATCGACCAAGTCTTGAGCCGATGCCCGATGCTCGAACCCCAGAGCCTTGCAGACCCATCGACTCAATCTACCAGTCGCGTCGATTTCTATTGGGTGCAGCGCGATGCGCAAGTACGAAATCCTCGGCATCTGATCGCCTTGAAGGCAGCTTGCCAAACCCTTGGCGTCTGCTTGATCGAGCAGGCAAAGGAACTGAGCCTACAGGCCGACGGGACCTCGATCCAGAGCATCGCCTTTACGCCTGACGAACCAGGGAATCGAGTGAAAATCGTAGCCGATCGGGTCTGCTTAGCCACCGGTGCTTGGACGGGCCCCTTGCTCAAAACCCTTGGCATCGAGACCGGGATCTATCCTGTGCGAGGCCAGATGCAACTCTATCGATTCGATCGGCCACCCTTTGCGTGCGTTGTCAACGAAGGCCATCGGTACATGGTTCCAAGGAAGGATGGCCGCGTGTTGGTCGGATCATGCGAGGAAGAAGTCGGTTTTCATAAGGAGAATACCCAAGAGATGATGGATCAGCTAGCCGACTGGGCGTCGAGCCTTTGCCCGATGATCCGTCGCGTGCCGCTCGAGATGCAATGGTCGGGCTTGCGCCCCGGCTCGATCGATGGGTTTCCCTACCTTGGTACTTTGCATCCATACACCAACGGCTATATCGCTGCGGGGCATTTTCGGCATGGACTCCACTGGTCGACGGCCACCGCAGTATTGATGGAACAGCACATGCGAGGCCAAAAGCCACTGATCGATCTCGAGCCATTCCGTTTGCATCGCGGCAATGTGTCGTAACGGAATCGAAATGAGTGGAATCTCTATCGCATGTTCTGGCATTCCATCGCAAATGCAATACTCTTACTATTACTCTTACTCTTACTCGTGCTCGTGCTCGTGCTCGTGCTCGTGCTCGTGCTCGTGCTCGTGCTCGTGCTCGTGCTCGTGCTCGTGCTCGTGCTCGTGCTCGTGCTCGTGCTCGTGCTCGTGCTCAGTCGTTGCGCTCGAGTATCCTCCGGGAATCGATTACGAGCACGAGCACCGTCCGCCGCGGCGGACTGAGCACGAGCACGGCGAAGCGCCAGAACAAAACGATGTGGCCAAGTCCTCGATCGGCCGTTTTTGATTTGCCTTGAGTCTCTGGCTCGGGTTGGCTGATCGCCGTCGATCCCTACTGCCACTACTGCTCTTCGAGACGCTCTTGGATCCAAGCGACAATCGCTGCGCGATGGTTTTGGCTCAAGACCCACGGGTCGATCTGGATCCCCAAACTCACCGCGGCAGCCACAGCGATATCCACCGAGCGGACTCCTTCGTACTGCGTCAGGCGTTTTCCCTGCTCGAAAATCGTGCTTGCTGTGTCCGAAAAGTCGCTTTCAAACACATCCCGCAAACGGGCGATCCAATCCTCAGGGACCCGCTCGGATCGGCAATACTCGCAGGACCAGATTTCATCGCCGTCGCAACGCGAGAGCAACAAAAGCGCAAGCGGTTTAGAGATTTTTGAGAGTCCTTGCGACATCGGTTGTCCGGTCCGTTGCGTTCCAGTTGGAATGATTTTGGTGTATATTCGTTCGCCCAAAGAACGAAGGACTCTCATCATTACCTCTTCGGCCGGAAATTCCAAGCGATGACACACCTCCAAACCATTGCGCGCGTTGAAAACCTCATGGATCCCGATGCCAATATTCTTTTGAATATGGACATCGAACATGCAGAGCGGTTGATCCTGACCGGACAAGCCCAAGAAGTGGCCAAGATCGATGGACAATTTGCGATCTGCGTGACCCAAGGGAAAACCGTCCGGATGGCACGCTCGATCGGGCGCCCCATGCGGTACTTCTTAGCCAAGCGTGCCGAAGGCCCTTGCTTGATCGTCGCCGAGCAGATCCAAGACATCCGGCGCAAATTGACCGAACTGGGGCTCGATGACCAATTCCACGCTTCGTACACCCGAATGGTACCGGCACACTATGTCGTCGAGATCGAACTCGTCGGGTGCCCCGATCCGAACCCGCTTTATACTCGGTTCTTCCAACCCGAACGCAACCGCTGGTCGAACGATCTCGATTCGATCGGAGCCAAGTACATTGGTCAACTTGCCACCGAATGCGATGCATGGCTCGAACGCATCGGTGAGCATGAGCCCATCGGAATTCTCTTTTCCGGAGGGATCGACAGCGGCGCGGTGCTCCTGGTACTTAACCACCTAATGCTCCGACGTGGCCAAGCACCACAGAGGCTCAAGGCCTTCACCCTTTGCGTCGACCAGCGCGCCCAAGACGCCCAGCAAGCCAACGAATTCCTCAAGCAGTGCGGATTGCAGATGCTTCATGAGGTTCTCGACGTCCCGAGCCAACAACTCGATTGGCGACGCGCGGTGCATATCACCGAAGACTACAAGCCCTTGGATATCCAAGCCGCCACCATGGGCTTAGCCCTGTGCGAAGCGATCCGAAGCCGTTACCGGGATTGGAAGTATCTGGTCGATGGCGATGGAGGCGATGAAAACCTCAAAGACTATCCCATCGAGGATAACCCAGAACTTACCATCCGCAGTGTATTGAACAACCTGATGCTCTACCAAGAGGGTTGGGGAGTCCATGCGATCAAGCACTCGTTGGTCTACTCCGGAGGCCAGAGTCGTGGCCATGTGCGGACTTGGGCGCCAGCCAAAGCGCTGGGCTTCCGAGGCTTCAGTCCCTTCGCATTGCCACGCGTGATCGAAATTGCCGAGGGGATCCCGTTTATCGATTTGACCGACTGGGATCACGAAAGGCTCTACGGACTCAAGGGAGAGATTGTTCGGCGCGGTATCCAACAGGTCACCGGGATGGAGCTACCGGTTTTTCCTAAACGTCGGTTTCAACACGGTGCGGTCGATGCACAAGGCTTCGAAGCGACTTTCCCAAAATTCGAAGCTGCTTATCGTCGCGAACTGCTGAGCTATTTTGCCTGAAAGCTTGGCCCACAACAAAGATTAAGAAGAATTCAACGCAAAGAAGAATTCAACGCAAAGGCGCAAAGACGCGAAGGGAAAACCAAGAGGATCGGTCATGGGTTTAGATTGGAAGCGGATTTCCCCCCCCTGGCTGTTTCCCTTTGCGTACTTTGCGCCTTTGCGGTGAGACTCAGGATCCCGGGCAGCTACCAGGACCGCCAAAAGAGGGTTTCTCGCCAAGGCGCCAAGCTCGCCAAGCTCGCCAAGGCCAAGCTCACAAAGGATCGGACCAAACGAGGAAAGGTTTGTGGTATTATTGGTTTGGCTTCGATCATCGGAGCGATGTATTCGCGGAAAACATTTCTTGGTTTAGATGGGAGATTGCCAGATGCAACCGATTGGTATCCGTCCTACCAACGATTTTGCATTTAAGAAAACGTTTGGATCCCCCGAGAACAAGCTGGCTTTGATCAGCCTGCTCAACGCGATCCTTAAGCTACCGGTTCCAATCGTCGATGTGACGATCGAGAACCCGTACAACTTGCAGGACTTCCAAAACGACAAGCTGTCGATCCTGGACATTCGAGCCGTCGACCAGCGGGGTGCGATCTACGACGTCGAGATGCAGTTGTCGACGCATTCGGGACTCGTCAAGCGGATCGTGTTCTACGGGTGCGAAGTTTACGCAGGTCAACTCAAAGCTGGGGACGATTATTCTGTGCTCAAGCCGGTCTATTCGATCTGCCTGCTGGAGGGTCAACTTTGGGACGATTCTCCCAAGGTGCACCATGCGTTTCGCCTAGAGGATCGGGATTCGGGGCGTTTGCTCGGGGATACTTTAGAAATTCACACGCTGGAGCTTGGGTGGTATAATCTCCAGGAGAGCGAGCTTGAGACCGCT
>JAPLNM010000022.1:0-20578 GCA_026692845.1 Planctomycetota bacterium
ACCTCTGTTAGCAACGAATTATCTCCTATCGAGTGTTCCATAGACCAAAATCCCTCAGTCGCCGCTATGAAAGTCCATTTCGACTAAACGCCCGATCAGCATCTCGGGTACATTTTTTGGGGTGCCTCCCGTGGGCGATGATTTATCGGGTGGTTGACCCGCTGTGCGAGATAGCAGCCCCTCCCCGAGGTTAGTATACCAAATGTCAACTTCAAGGGAACAACTTTGGGGGCGGGGGTTGATTTGGTTTGTTACCGAGCTAATTCGCTTCAACGGTTTGCGGCCCAGAGAGTCCGCATATCGGTAGTAGGCGATGTCCCCACACAGATCGCCCAGGCTCGAAACGTTGCAAATAGTGAGGGACTCGTCCTAGAACTATTTGCAGCGGAGCGATCTGAAAATCGGGCAGATCGACTCGCAGAAGCTGAAGGCATTCTCGCGTTTCTGCGGATTGAAAGGGCATGAGTCGAATTCGACAGATAGCTCTCCCCCGTCAAAGCCTGGGGGCGAAGGAGGGAAAGAAGTTGGAGCGTTCCTGTACTTCCACTTGGTTAGTAATGCAATATATCCAAACGTCGAACTCGTCGTGATATCGACGGATGCAGCTCCAACGAAATAATTACAAGCTCGAATTTTTCTTCTTGACCACGCCCGCGACCAAAAAGTAAAAGACTGGGGTTAGGAAGATCCCAAAGAAGGTCACGCCGAGCATTCCTGTAAAAACGGCGATGCCCAAGGTCTTGCGCATCTCGGCCCCTGCACCCTGTGCCAAGACCAGCGGGACTACGCCCAAGATGAACGCAAAGGATGTCATCAAGATCGGTCGCAACCGCATCCGGCAAGCTTCGATGGTCGCTTCGCGCGGCGTCTTGCCCGACTCCTGAAGTTGCTTTGCAAACTCGACGATCAAAATCGCATTCTTGCTTGCCAAACCCACCAAAACCACAAATCCGATTTGCACGAAGATGTTGATATCCAAGCCTACCGATGCGATTCCGAGCACCGAACAGAGCAAGCACATCGGCACGACCAAGATCACCGACAAGGGAAGTATCAAACTCTCATACTGAGCGGCCAAAACCAAAAAGACCAGGACCACAGCCATCGCAAATACCAGCAACGCGGTGTTACCGGCCTTGAGCTGCAGATAGGTCAACTCCGTCCACTCCGACTTGATCCCGTCGGGCAGCTTCTCGTCGAGCACCCCTTGGACGCTCCGGACCATATCGCCAGAACTCAGGCCCGGGGCGGTGATCCCGTTGATAGCCGCCGCGACATCCCCATTGTATCGCGTGATCATCGATGGACCGAGCGATTCGCGAACGGTAGCAAACGTCGCCAAAGGAACCATCTGCCGCAAAGGGGTCCGGACTCGGAACTGGCCTACTTGCTCGGGCGTACGGCGATACTGCGGATCGGCTTGCACGTTGACTTGCCAGGTCCTGCCGAACTGGTTGAAGTCGTTTGCATAAGCTCCCCCGAGTTGCACCTGGAGCGTCGTGAAGACCTCCTGCAACGGGATACCGAGCGTTTTGACTTTCTCTCGATCGATGTCGACGACCATCTGAGGTGTGTTGGAACGAAAGCCATTGAACATACCGAGGATCCCCGGGGTCTGACTCGACTGGGCGCTGACATCGTCGGCGACGGATTGGAGCGTCTCGTAACCGAGGTTCCCCGAATCGCGCAGCATCAGCTTAAAGCCCCCTGCACTGCCGATCCCATCGACCGGAGGTGGGCCAAAGACACTGAAGACCCCCTCGTCGATCTCTTGGGAACTCATCTCGCGTATTCGCCCACCGATCGATTGAACTTTGGTCTCGCTCGACTTGCGATCGTGGAATGGCTCGAGAATGATAAACATACTGCCAAAGTTCGACCCGACAGCGTTTTGGACGAAAGATTGTCCTGTCACACCGATGGTGTGCTCGACTCCTGGAATGTCCTTGACAATCTTCTCGAATTGACTCAGGGTGCGTCCCGTTCGCTCGATCGATGCGGAATCAGGAAGCCGCAAGTCAACAAGCAGGTACCCTTTGTCTTGGGCTGGGATAAAACCTGCAGGAGTATGGGTCATGCTGAAATAGGTCCAGTACAAAAGCCCCATGTAAAGTGCCATGACGACCGCACGGCCGGTGAGCAACCGTCCGACGGTCCCTGCATAAAGATTCGAACTCCAGGAAAAGAATCGATTGAAGAGGCCAAAGAACCATCCCAAGGCGAACTTCATGAGTTTCGACAACGGATCGTTCTGCTCGGCCTTGGGCTTCAAAAGCACCGCGCACAGGGCCGGGCTGAGCGTCAGCGAGTTGACTGCCGAGAAGAACGTCGAAACGGCGATCGTGACGGCAAACTGCCTAAAGAATTGGCCCGTGATTCCTGAAATAAAGATGCAGGGTATGAAAACGCACATCAGCACCAAAGAGATCGCGATGATGGGCCCAGACACCTCTTCCATCGCCTTGATCGCGGCTTGGCGCGGCTGCATCCCATGCTCGAGATGGTGCTCGACGGCCTCGACAACCACAATCGCATCGTCGACGACGATCCCGATAGCCAAAACCAGCCCAAAGAGCGATAGGTTGTTCAAGCTATACCCGATGCCGTGCATGACCGCAAACGTCCCGATGATAGCCACAGGAACAGCGATCAAAGGAATCACCGTGGCTCGCCACGATTGAAGAAATGCCAGCACGACGATCGCCACAAGAACGATCGCATCGCGAAGCGCTTTGAATACCTCCATGATCGATTCGGAGATAAACGGCGTGGTGTCATACACGATCTTGTAGTCGACCCCCGGAGGAAAACTAGCCTTGAGTGCATCCATCTTTTCCTGGATCATGCGAGCCGTATCGATCGCATTCGAACCAGGCTGTTGGTAGATCGCCATCCCGATCGATGGCTTGCCATCCAAAGTGCACGAGGTGTCCTGATTCTTTGCACCAAGCTCGATGCCACCATAGCTCCTGGAATCGCTCCCAAGCCTTGATTCCGTAACGATATCCTTCAAGTAAACAGGGGTTCCCGATAGACTGGCGCCGACGACGATCGCGCCGAATTCCGATGGTTCGATCAAGCGACCTTTGGTCGATAGCGTATACTGAAAGTCTTGGCCAGGCAGCATCGGCTCGCGACCCAGCGAGCCGGCCGCGACCTGGATGTTTTGCTCTCGGAGCGACCGCATCACGTCGCTTGCGGTAATGCCCAAGGCTGCCATCCGGCTCGGATCGAGCCATACGCGCATCGAGTAATCGAGTTGGCCCAAAAAGCTGATGTCGCCAACTCCTGGCACACGCACGAGTTCATTCCGCAGTTGAATCGAAGCGTAATTGCTCAAATAAAGCTGGCTACGCGTATCATCCGGTGAAATCAAATTCACCACCAACAAAATACTCGGCGAACGCTTCTTGACCGATACGCCCGTCTGCTTGACTTCGCTCGGAAGACTCGGTGTCGCTAAATTGACTCGGTTCTGCACCAAAACCTGCGCCATATCCAGATCGGTTCCCACCTCGAAAGTCACACTGATCGAGCATCCCCCGTCGTTGGTGCACTGCGTGGACATGTAAAGCATGTTCTCTACCCCGAGAATCTGCTGTTCGATCGGAGCCGCGAGCGTCTCGGAAACCACCGTAGCGCTGGCGCCGGGATACAAGCAGGATACCTGCACTGTCGGCGGTGTGATCTCCGGATACTGTGCGATCGGCAACTGCCAGACGAACACCAACCCGGCCAACGTGATGAGGATCGAAATGACACCCGCAAAAATCGGACGATCGATAAAGAAACGCGAGAGCATTACTCGGCCCCTTCTGCAAAACTACCTAGTTCCATAGGAACATCGACGCTTTGGATGTCCAACTGAGCGTCGGGGCGAACACGCTGGAGTCCCCGGTACACGACCTGGGTGCCAGGCTCAAGCCCCTTGGTGATCACGCGCCATGTCCCTATGGCTCTTCCGATCTGAACACTTTGACGGACCGGCTTTTTGTCTGCACCGATAACGATGACATAACGGGTGTCTTGATCGACCCCAATCGATGCCTCGGGTACCAAAACGGCAGAATATGGCTCCGAGACCGGAACTCGAACCCGGACAAACATTCCAGCCTTGTACAAATTCTCTGCGTTGTTCAATACGGCCCGAAGCTTGATCGAACCGGTGCGATCATCGATACTGTTTTCAAGAAAATCGAGCTTGCCCCGATGAGGATAGTCCTTCTCATCGCCAAGCTGCACCAAGCAGGGTATCTCGAGCGATTTCAATTCGCGATTGCCACTGGCCTGCTGCGACTGAGGCTCTGTTTGGTTCTTCTGGATTGTCATGCGCTGGTAGCGAAGCACCGATTGCTCATCGACATCGAAATACACGTACATCGGATCGGTTTTGACAATGGTCGTCAACAAGGTGCCCGTCCCGAGCCCCCCGGTTACGATGTTCCCCGGGGTGATCTGCGCTCGATCGATCCGGCCACTGATCGGACTGCGAATCTCGGTGTACTTCAAATCCAAAGCCGAGATCTGCGTGTCGGCCTCTGCGGCTACCTGCTGCGCTTGGGCTTCGGTCAGAGCCGAGACGTTTTCCTCGTACTCCTCCTGCGAGATCGCCTTGACATCGATCAAGCTTTTGGCGCGAGCCAACTTACTTTTTGCCAATCCTACACGAGCTTTCATCAAGTCGATTTTAGCCAACGCCTGCTGGTGGGCAGCTTGGTATACGTCCGGTTCGATCGAAAAGAGCAAGTCGTCTTCTTGGATCCGCTGACCGTCACTGAAATGGAGCTGCTTGATGTAGCCGGTAACTCGGGCTCGGACCTCTACGGTCTCGACGGCACTGGTTCGACCAACGAACTCATCGTAGTCGGTAATCTTTTGCGAAGCGGCCTGGACGGTGGCGATCTTCAGAGGGACCGCAGGAGGCTTCGTTGCCTGCTTCTGGCAGCCGACGGCCGCGAGTCCTAGAGTGCACCCCAAAACGATGAATAACCAACGGGTTTTGCAAAGCATGATTGAGTTTCTCAGACGACCAGGGCGTTTCCTTATGCCTAAGCAGAGTATACTCATCGCATGAGCGAATCCCAAGGGCGGAGGGTACCTGTGAACCACTTTGTATCGACCAGAGACGTTTAGTAACGGATGAGTTTTCGGCAAGTTCCATGGCGTATGTTGCTCTTGCAAGCACTCGGCGGCCTAGTCGGCGTGCTCGTGGCTGGCTGGCTCCACAATGCCGAGAATCGTCGCTGGTTTGAGCAACAAGACTCCGAGGTGACCCAAGAGGCGAACCTGCTGTCGCGAACCCTCACGAGCAACCCAGACCGCCAACAATGGTTGGACGTCGTCCAAGGCCTACGAACCATGAACTGGGGTGAAGTCGAAATCCTTACAGACGCTACACTCAGCGATCGCGCTAGGCAATCGCTGGTCGTAACCCCCACTCTTCGGATCCCCGAACCGAACAACTACTACCGAATCTCCGTCCGGCAACCGATCAAAGATCCTTCAGCAAGCGCCCCTGCCGAATGGATGCTCTACTCTAGACGCGTCCGCAAACCCAACCCACCCTGGCTCTGGCGCACTGTGCTGCTAGGTACCCTTGGCCTCGCCGCCACCTCGGCACTCTCGGCCATCTTGTTGCAAACCTCCCAGTCGACGATCCAACTCAAAGACTCCCTCCAAACCATTCGATCCCGCGTCAAACGACCGGTCCCTCGCAATGATTTCCTCGCCATGTTCCCCCTGGTACTCAACACCGATGAGGTCGGTCGCGAATGGATCGCCCTGTGCGATCAATTGCACCAAAATGCATTCACCAACCTGAGCGGATCGGAAACCTCCGATGCCATTCTCTCGGCGATGCCCGAAGGCATCCTGGCTTTCTCATCGGAACTGAAACTCCAATTTGCCAACCGAGCGGCTGTCCAATTGCTGAACCTCGGTACGCGGATCCAAAACAACATCCCTCTGATCGAACTGATCCGACAACCCAAACTCCTGCAATTGGTTCAAGACGTCCTGTCTCGCAAACAATCGCTGGATTGCGAACTCGATGCAACCGATGCGGCCGATCAATCCGTTACGCTCCGAATCCGTGGCTACTGCATCACCGCCGATACCAAACCGATGGCCTTCCGCTCTACTGCTGTGACAAAGCTTACCGAATCCTCTGAAACAACCTCCCCACCGACGGCCACCGTCCTGCTGGTTATCAGCGATGAAACCAGGGTCAAACAACTAGAGAACTATCGCAAGGACTTCACGGCAAACGTCTCGCATGAACTCAAAACCCCACTCTCGGCGATCAAAGCCTACTCCGAAACACTCCTCATGGGCGCTCTGGATGATCCCGATGCGAGATATCGATTCGTGACGAGCATCGGAGAACAAGCCAACAAACTCGAACAATTGATCCGCGGTGTGATGCAACTGAGCCGAATTCAATCGATGCCCGAAAAACTCTTACTCAGCCCTCTGTCCCTGGCCGATCTGGTCCGCTCGGTCGTCAACGAACACCAAACCGTCGCCGACGCGAATGAAATCACCATCGACAACCAACTCGCCACTGCGCAGGATCGGATCGAGTCGATCGTTCTTGCCGAATTCGATGCCCTACGTACCATCCTCGGAAACCTAGTCAGCAACGCAATTCGTTACTCCAAATGCGGAGGACATGTCACCCTCAAAGCGCAATCGACTAACAATCGAATCGAACTGCTGGTCATCGACCAAGGAATCGGAATCCCCGCGTCGGATCTGGACCGTATCTTTGAACGGTTTTACACCGTCGATAAAGCCCGTTCACGAGAATCCGGGGGGACTGGCTTGGGACTGGCGATCGTCAAACACCTGACAATCGCCATCGGCGGAACCATCCAGGTCCAAAGCGAATTGGGCGTCGGGACCACCTTTCGGCTGTCTCTCCAACGCCCAATCTCTGTGCCGCTCTAAGCTCTCGAACGATCGAACCTAACGTCGCAAACCGCGTCGGCGATTTCGATCCCCAAGCAAGTCCAGCCAATCCGAAGCGCTAAGCGAATCGGGTGACCCCCCCGAAAAGAATCGGTTTGCTCCAGTCCCGTCATCGTCTAGGATCGTTCCTAATCCTTGCGAATCGAAAATAACCGCACCGACCGGACTCGATAGATTCACGAAAAAGGTCTCGTTGGCTTCGACGGTCGTGTCATTGCGAACTTTCACCAAAACCGTTTTGCTCGTCTGTCCTGGCGAAAAACTCAAGGTTCCGTTGGTGGCTGTGTAATCCCCAGTCTTACCAGACTTGGCCGTTCCGTTGGCAGTCGCAAAGCGTACCGAGATCGTCGAGGTGCTCGGAGTATTAAGGCTTACGGTAAAGACAAACGTTCCTGCACTTTCTGCGGCGCTGAGATCGTCGATCGATATTTGCACCGAGTCATCGTTGGTTATCGTACCCGTCGCCCGACTATTCAAAAGTTGGACCGATCCATTGCTGGGACTACCAAGGTCCACAAAGAACGTCTCGTTGGCTTCGATCGCGGTGTCTCCTGCGATCTCGACGGTGATCGTCTTGCTGGTCTCTCCGAGAGCAAAAGAGATCGAACTCGAAACCGCCGTGTAATCCGATCCGGCCGTAGCCGTACCATTGCTCGTCGCATAGCCGACGCTGAAAGCCTCTGTCGCCGGAGCGCTAAGACTCACTACGAACGCCATGGAACTCGTACCGGTGTTCCCTTCGATCTTGCTTGCGTTGGCTATCGATAACTTGGGAACCGGATTGTAATTGATCGCATCGAGGACACTCAAGCGTCCGCCAGTAACCGTCTTGCCAGCCAAGCTTGTTGTAGGAACAGCGCTCGACAAGATCGCGTCACGGATACTCGCTGCCGAGGCGCCAGGCTTGGCTGCAGCCAGTACAGCTACCGCGCCGGCCACGTGTGGGGTGGCCATCGATGTTCCGCTATACGTGCCATAGGTGTTGCCAGGCAGGGTCGAAAGAATACTCGATCCAGGAGCACCGATGTCGACTTGCGTCGCTCCGTAGTTCGAAAAACTCGACAAACCACCGGTCGAGGTTATCGAAGCCACCGCGATGACCGATTCATAACTCGCCGCCGGAGTCCCGCTGACGCCTACCAACGTCGAGTAATTCGAAGGGTAGTTCGCTGACGTGTCGTTATTCAAAGTGCTGTTGCCGGCGGCAGCCACAAACAAGATCCCTGCGTTGGCCGCGCGGATGATCGCCGCATGCAAGGCTGTCGAATAACCACCCCCTCCCCACGAGTTGTTCATCGCGACGATGTTGACCCCTTGATTGACTTTCAACGCCGTCAAATAATCGATCGCTTGAATCGCCGCTGTGAGGCTCCCTCCGGTCGGCCCTAGGAACTTTGCCGAAATCATCTTGACGCCCCAACTGACGCCCGCAACTCCAATGCCGTTGCCTCCCACTGCACCGATCGTACCGGCTACGTGGGTCCCGTGCGTGTCCCCACTACCCCCGTCATAAACCGTTTTGTCGTTGTTGAAAAAATCCCATCCGTTGACATCATCGATACGCCCGTTGCCGTCGTTATCGATTCCGTCGTTGGCCACTTCCCCTGGATTGACCCAGATGTTCTGCTGCAAGTCCGGGTGACTCACATCGATCCCCTCATCGATGACCGCCACGACCACTTGGCTCGACCCTAGATATTCATTGCCCCAAGCCTCCTCGGCTCCACTTCCAAAAGTGTTCGTCGTACCTGCTCCGCCAAAGGCTGTCGGGGAGTCATTGCTGTAGGTGCCCCAAAGCTGCCCACTGGTGTAATTCGGATCGTTGCTGACCGCTGATTTCTTCAGAATCCAATTCGGCTCGGCACTCAAAACTCCAGGCATCTTCTGATACTCCTGGGCCATCGCCAGGACGTCTTTGCCCGCCGGAACGCGCAAACGAGCTACCATCGCAGAATCCCGCCCTACAGGATCCATCTCTTCGAGAACCTCGATGCCGCGTTGCTGGTTGGTCGCCATGAGCCCCGGAGCCATCCCCGCTTGGTACTGAATCACTAGCTCCCCGGCCATGAAATCCCCGGCCATGAAATCACCGGCCATGAAATCACCGGCCATGAAATCCGCTGCCATCAAACTTCGGATCTCCAAGTTCTCCATCACGAGCCGTCGGAAGGAACTTTTTACGCACTTGAATCGTCTCATAGTGGGATACTTCAATCTCAATTTCTAACACGACTCATGCATGTAGCTGCGTGTCTGTGGATAGGGAAAACGAGCTGAAAGCTCGCCGTCTTTGGATTCGCAGGCCTCGACGACGATGCGTTTCGAACCCAACCTGCGCAGTTCAAATCGAATACTCAATAGCTATAGCATAGCGAGCAAATGCTGTGCCGTCGGATCGTAAGCCCGATCCGTCACTTTTGCTACTTCAGATCGCGCAAGCTTCAGCGATCCCATCGCACACGATGTCCATCGAGGCACTAGTCAAACC
Source organism: Planctomycetota bacterium (assembly GCA_026692845.1). Taxonomy (GTDB): domain Bacteria; phylum Planctomycetota; class Planctomycetia; order Pirellulales; family Pirellulaceae; genus JBKCUI01. The sequence continues at coordinate 9,458 of JAPLNM010000022.1, forward strand.
TGCGACATTGATCCGTCCGGTCCCGACGATGTAAATCCCCTTTTCCTTCTTGAGCCAATCGGCTTGCATGGGGTTGAGCCCCGTGTACGAAAACATCCCCTTTTGGGCTGCCAGGAACCCAAAGTCCTTGCCTCGCGATTCCATCCCCTGGATCAACGCGCTTCGCATCGAATGGATCCGGCTGCGCATCTGATCGACCTCCGATCGCCACCGAACGGATAACTCCGGATCCGATAAAACCTTTGCGACGATCGCCTCGCCATGCCTAGGCGGATTGCTGTAGTTGCATCGGATCGCCAATCGGATTTGACTCAGCACCGACTCGGTCGACTTGGCCGATTCGCTGATCATCATCAACGCGCCGACTCGCTCGGAGTACAACCCAAAATTCTTGGAGAACGATGCGCATACCACCAACTCCGGATGGTGTTCCATAAGGATCGACAACGGCTTGGAATCCTCAACCAAACCATCTCCGAAGCCCTGATAAGCAAAATCGAGGAACGGCAACATCCGCTTTTTGGCCAACAGCTCGGCGATCTGCTTCCACTCCTGGACCGATGGGTCAATCCCTGTGGGATTGTGGCAACAGGCATGCAAACAGACGATGTCGCCGGCTTGCCCGGCTTGCTGGATCTGGCTGAGCATCCCTTCAAAGTCCAATCCGGTCTTTGCCGCATTGAGATAGCAGTAGCTCTGCGTCTCAAAACCGGCCGCTTGGAACACCGCCGCATGATTGGCCCAAGTCGGATTGCTGATCCAAAAACGACCATGAGGTGCGACACTCGCTAGGGTATCTGCTCCGGCTCTCAGCGCTCCGGTGCCACCCGGGGTGTGGGCTGTTGCCACTCGCCCGAACTCGAACCCCTCACCCAATACCAACCGATTCACTTGGTCGATGTAATCTTTGCCACCCTCGATCGGCAAATAACCCTTGCTCTTCTGCTCCTGAAATATTTTCGCTTCGGCTAACTTGACGCTCTCCAAAATGGGAGTGCGGCCCGCTTCGTCCTTGTAGACCCCCACGGTCAAATTCAGTTTCCCAACCCGTGGGTCTTTTTCAAACGCCGAATTCAAACCCAGAATCGCATCGGGAGGCGCCAACGAAAAATGCTCAAACATCAACCTACCCAGGCCAGGAATACAAAATGAAATCAAACCAAAAACACACAGCAAGTGACCCTGCGAGCCCTCGCCTGACCTGAAAATAACCCAAAACCTAGCTTTTCGGGAGGTCAGAATCCCCCTTTTGCAAACTCCCATTCCCCATTTTCCGACGCGCTCGTCGGCTCCCCAGGGGGCACGAGAACTCTAGCTTCAACCAAAAACCGTATCGCAGCCTGGATGTCAAAGTCGATAGGACCCAATCCGAGCGTCTCCAACAACGCTTCACAAGCCCGATCGAGCGTATCGATCGCATCGAGCGACCGCATGGCCATCCCCCGATTCTGCCTGGTCCTCAAGACCACCAACAAAACCATCGCCTGAGTGAGCCACTGCTGCTCGGCTTCGTCCTTGAGCCTAAGCAACACCCCTTTGTTGTTCGATAAGGTCTGAAAATACAGACTCTGAGCGACATGAAGCAACTGCCGATTCCTGGCATGGCGATACGAAAAAAACATCTTGACCGAATACAACACTCCTGCGATCGCTATGGCGATGTAGATCCAAATCGCTTTGAAAATCTCTACGGCTCCGAGCAAAGCCAAAATCCACATGCTGCGCATCAAACGAGTGACGGTCATCGAAAAACCCCACAACGTCGGGATCCCTATCTTCCCCTGGTCGAGCCAAGAGATCTTCACCGAGCCGGGCAAGAGCATGTCGACGTCCGCATGCGGAATGTTCTTGAACATCCTCAAGTGCAATTGCCCATTGCCCTCGGATCGCTCAAATATCACCACCAGTTGCCGATAGATCGGTACCGCAGAATCGACCTTGCGAAACAAACGATACCATCGCCTCGCTTGCCGAATCCCTAAGCCGTCGCCTCGCGCGTAGACCCGCAACCGCTTGTAGTCCGAAAAACGAATCTTGAGCTTGGCGCCCCAAGCCGTCGCGGTCCGTAACGCTTGATAGATCTCGCTGGGTGTCAGCCGCCGATAATTGGCCTGCTCGAGCATCTCCTGGGTCGTTTCGACCATGTCCTTGATCGAGACTCTCGACGATAACGCAGATAATCTCGATCCGAGGGGATTTTCGGACGCTTCGCGATCCGGATCGACAAAGGTATAGCCCTCGATCAACCCACCAAAGCGATTGTGCAACCGTTGATGGACCAGACTCGCTAACTGGTCTTTGTGCCTGTGCAGGAATTCACACGCCTCTGGATCAACACCCTCGCAATGCTCCAAGGCGAATTGAAACTCGTTGGGATGGACCGGAATGTAAGTCTCCAGTTCAACTGGCATCAATATGCAAACTACGCTTGCGACGCTCTTTGCGCCGGACGTCATCGATCATTCCACTGACGCGCTCGACCTGATCGATCCCAGCCAAAACCAAACTCGGATGCGATCGATCCTTGCTCTGCAACTGGATCTTTCCAACACCCAACATCCTTTGAACGATTCCTTGAACATAAGAAACATCGTCGATTTCGATCACGTCGATGCGATCGACGGTCCGCACCAGGAGCCCTCGCGAATGGATAAACCGCTGGGTCGTCAGCTCGTAATGCACGCTCAATCGTCGGTACAAAAAGGCCGCTACGCCCAAAAACCAACAACCAATCAGTGCCCCTACGACAATCCACCAAACGCTCGTCTCGACAGGCGGAATAAGCTTCAATATCGGCAATACAATCATCGCCGCTAGGACGGCAAGAGTCACCGCAGCCAAGATCAACCAAGTCCCATACATGGCTTTCGCCGAATACCCACCCTCCCAAAGCCTTTGCTCGGGCTCCTGTGGCAACGCTCCTCGTGGCTGAAATTCCGATTGAAGCGAGGTTGGCTCTGCGGCGGACTCATTTGGCTCAGATTGGCTCATGGATCGACGGCTCAACGGTTGGAAACTCGGTCTTGTGAAAAAATGGCTCGCATGCTCCTGGGCACAGTTTCGGTTGCTCCCAGGGCGCGAAATCCAAAGGGATTGTAACACAAAACCACCGCAGACTTGACGTTCTTTTCCGTATCGCTACGGCTTAATGCTCGCGAGCCATCTTCATGAATAGCTCATAGCGGGCCTTCATCTCCACAAGACTATCGCCGCCGAACTTGTCGACCAAAGCAGCGGCGATCTCAAAAGCCACCACGTGCTCGACGATGATCGCTGCGGCTGAAATCGCGCACACGTCGCTCCGTTCGTAGTTGGCTCGATGCGGCTGCTTGTCCTCCATCCGGATCGAATCCAATGGCTTACGCAACGTGCTGATCGGCTTCTTGGCCGCCCTGAGTACCAACGGCTGTCCGTTGGTCATCCCCCCTTCGAGCCCGCCGGCATTGTTCGTCGGTCGCACATAACCCAAATGAGGTAGATGCGCAAGGCTAGGGTCGTGTTGGATCGGGTCGTGCACCTGGGATCCTCGCTTGCGCGCTGCCTCAAAACCCATCCCGATCTCCACCCCCTTGATCGCTTGGACGGCCATGACCGCCTGAGCAAGTTTTCCATCCAACTTGCGATCCCACTGGGCATGCGTTCCGAGTCCAAAAGGCAATCCCTCGACCCGAACCTCGACTATCCCTCCGAGCGTGTCCCCCTCCTGGGCCATCTGATCGATATAAGCCTCCGCTTCCGGATCGCATTGAGGCCGAACCGAGTAGATCGAACTTTGATCCCGTAGAGCCCTTAGGTCCGCTATCGATAAACCCTCGGTTCCTTGAGTCCCTAGCTGCATCTGACCGAGCTCGACCACATAGCTGACAGTCTGAATCGCAAACTCGCGCAGCAATAATCTAGCCAACGCGCCGGCGGCCACTCGAGCGGCCGTCTCGCGTGCGCTCGAACGTTCCAATACCCCTCGGATCGAACCGAGATACTTGATCGCTCCAGTAAGATCCGCGTGGCCGGGTCGCGGCCGCTCGAGCTCCTTGAGCCGCTCAAGCTTGTAGTCGTTGTTGACGATCTGCAACGCTATCGGTGATCCCAACGTCACCGATTGCCATACCCCAGAATGGATATTGACCGTGTCCTGCTCGAGCTTCTGGCGCCCACCTCGCCCATAACCACCCTGACGCAGTCGCAACTCGTGGTTGATAAACGACTCGTCGATCGTCAATCCCGCTGGAAACCCATCTACCAACGCCAAGAGCGATTTACCATGCGACTCACCTGCCGTCGAATACTTAAGCATTAGCGTGCGACTCCCCCTTCGAGCCAGCAATCAAAACGTACAAGCTCGGTACGACGAACAATGTAAAGAGTGTGCCGATGGCCATCCCAGCGACCAAAACAATCCCGATGCTATTTCGAGCTTCAGCGCCCGGACCAGTGACAAAAACCAGAGGCAAATGGCCAAAAACGGTCGCAGCACTGGTCATCAGTACCGGTCGCAACCGGGTCTTCGATGCCTCAATCGCCGCGTTCCACTTGCTCAAGCCTTTTTCCTGAAGATGGTTTGCAAACTCTACGATCAAAATCCCATTCTTGGCGACCAACCCTACAAGCGTTATCAATCCGACTTGCGAATAAATATTCACCGTCGTCAGGCCCAGAAACGTCAGAAGCAGTGCTCCTGATATCGCCAAGGGAACCGAACCGAAAAGAACGATCAACGGATCGCGAAACGACTGGAATTGAGCAGCAAGCACCAAATAGATCAACGCCAAAGCGATCCCTAAGGTCACCGTCAACGACGAACCCTCTTTGCGTATCTGTCGGGATTCCCCAGCATAATCCATCGATGCAGTCGGCCCGACGAACTTCTGAACGATCTGCTCGATCTTGCGCAAACCCGTCTCCTTGGTCAGTCCCGGTACTCCCGGAATCACCGCCGCTTGGATCTGAATCGAACTTTGTTGCTGAAAACGACTCAGTACCCGCGGGGCCGTCTTGGGTATAATCGTGGCAAAAGTCGATACAGGGATCAACTGACCCGAGGGTGTGCGGATCTTCAAGTCCATCAACGACGAAGCCGACTGGCGATCCTCTTCGGCTAGCTGTGGGATGACCTGGTAGGATCGATTGAAGTAATTGAATCGGTTGACATAGCCGCCACCGAGCAGCACTCCGAGCTCCCCGGCGATCGATGCTAAATCGAGCTTCAAATCGGCTACCTTCTCCCGATCGACGATCACCTGGGCCTGCGGCAAGTCGACTTTCAAATCGGTATCGACGAATAAAAACAAACCGCTCGTGTTGGCCTCGGCAAGAATCTGCTCGGAGAGCAAAGTCAATTGCTCGACGGGTAAATCGCTTTTAAGAATCAACTCTACGTCAAAACTGCCTGCTCCCGGAAGGGGTGGGACGAGCACCGGAAAGGGCTGCAGTCCCGGTATCTGGGAGGCGATCCCAAACGCCTCAGGCACCATCTGTGCGGTGCTCCGCAGATGCTCCTGCTCTCGCTCGTGCCAACTTTTGGTGATGATCCCACCAAATCCTGAATTCGATCCGACCAACGCCCACATGTAATCGGTCTCGGGCATGACCGAGAATTTATCGGCCAAGACCTTGGCCCATCCGACCGAACTTTTCAACGACGAATCCGGTGATGCCTTGAGCATCACCGCGATGGCTCCCTGGTCTTCGACCGGAGCAAGTTCTTTGGAACTCATGATGTAAAACGGTGCAGCGGCACAAGCCACCAACAGCGTCGCAAACGCGATCGCCCAGCGGACGGCCAAGGCCCCCTCGAGCATTCGACCGTAAATACTTTGCACTGCATCAAAAATCCGATTGACCCCACGCGTCAGGATCCCTTCTTTGCCGCTTGCCGAAAGCATATGGGCACTCATGATCGGCGATAACGTCACAGCCACGACACCGGAAAGCAAAACCGCCGCAGCGAGCGTAAAGGCGAACTCCTTAAAGAGCATCCCGGTCAATCCGCCCTGGAAACCGATCGGTGCATAAACCACCGCCAGTGTGATGGTCATGGCGATGATAGGACCAAATAGCTCACGCGCGCCTAACAGCGCCGCATCGATTTTCGTCATCCCTTCGCGGATGTGACGTTGCACATTCTCCACCACCACAATCGCATCGTCGACGACCAAACCCACCGACAGGACGATCGCCAGGAGCGTCAAGAGATTTAACGAAAACCCCAACAAGTACATCAAGATCGTCGCTCCGATGAGCGATACGGGCATCGCGATCAATGGAACGATCGCCGTTCGGATCGAACCCATAAACAAAAACACCACGAACCCTACGATCGCGATCGTCTCCAAAAGGGTCTTGGATATCTCCGACAAAGCATCGCGCATGAATCGCGTCGCATCGTAAGCCAGATTCATTTCCATGTGTTGAGGAAGCGTGGGCTTAAGCTTGGCCATCGCTTCATTGAGTCGATCGGCGACTTCGATTTCGTTCGTGCCGGGCAAAGGCCAAACCGATACATAGACGGCTTCCTTGCCTCGGTACATGGCTACCATTCCGGCCTCTTCAGAACCAAACTCGACGGTCGCGACATCTCCTAATCGAATCACCGCACCGTCTTTCTGTGAGACAATCAAATCTCTGAACTCGTCGGTGGTTTTCAAATCGGTATCCGTGAGCAAATCGACCTGCACCGAATCGTTCTTGACCCTGCCAATGGCCGCTAGATAGTTGTTCCGACGCAATGCTCCAAATACATCGCCCGGGGTGAGGTTCAGCTCCGATAGCTTGTTCGGTGAAATCCAGATCCGCATCGCCGGAGTCCGACCCCCCTCGACTCCCACGCGCTGGACTCCCGAAATGGTGGTCAATTGGGGCTGGATCGTTCGTGTCAGGTAATCTGTAAGCTGCGGTACGTCCCACTGACTCGATGTGAAACTGAGGTAAAAAGAGGCATAAGGTCGATCCGCGCGCTGGATCTCCACGACGCTCGGTTCGGCCTCGGCAGGCAACTCGCGCCGCACTTGCTGCAAGCGTGTGTTGACCTCGGCGAGTCCCTGGGTCGCATTGTGGTTGAGCTTCAGACGGATCGTGATTTGGCTCGATCCTGCGACGCTCTTGGACTCGATGTAATCGACCCCACCTATCGATGAAACCGCTTTCTCAATCGGCGTGGTCAAGAATCCGCGGATCGTCTCGGCGCTGGCCCCGATGTAGACCGTCGTGATGACAATCGATGTGCTTTCGAGCTTCGGGAATTGCTGTACCGGTAACGATTGGGCCGCGCGTACCCCCAAGAGCACGATCATCAGGTTCACGACGATCGAAAGTACAGGATAGCGGATAAAGATATCGGTCACGGATTTCATCGCGGAGCCTGCGGTTGGTTGCGTTTGCATGTTACGGAGCTGCCTTCGTCAATTCCGATGGGACCACCCAGGTCCCATCGTAGATTTTGAAGGATCCATCCGCGATGATTTGCTCGTTGGGTTCGAGGCCTTGACGAATCGAGACGTTGTTTCCAAGCGTCGAGCCGACGAGGACCTCGCGCCGTTTTGCAATCCATTTCGACGTGTCCGTCGGATCGACCTGGGCCACATAACAAAAGGCGCCTGTTGGGTTGGACCGAAGGGCAGAAGAGGGGATCAACAAGGTCGACTGCGCATCGCCGAATTGAGCTACCACCTTGACCGAATCGTTGACCTGGAGTGTCGAAGGAGGCGTCAACACCTTGGCCCGGGCCGCCAGCGATCGGGAAACCCGATCGGCTTGCGAATCGACCGCGATGACCTGTGCCTGAAGATTCTGTCCGAGATGTTCCAAAGCGACCTGATCGCCAACTTGGAGATGATCAGCCACTTGTTGGGGCATCATAAAATCAATGTAGATGAACTCATCGATTCCTTGAAGCATCGTGATCAGAGAGCCTTCGGGTAAATACTGTCGAGGCTGGATATCAAAGACCCCCGCGCGGGCTTCAAAGGGGGCGACCAAGACCTTGCGGCGGATCACGGCTTCTATCCTTGCAACCTCGGCTCGCGCCTGCGCTAGCATCGCTTCGGTTTGATCCAGATCCGATTCGCTTAAGGCCTGGACCTCCATCGCTTTTTTGATCCTGCGATACGTCGAGTCGGCAATACGCTCGGCAGCCTTGGCGCTGGCGAGCATCGCTTTCTCAACACTTGTATCAAGCTCCAAGAGCACCTGCCCTGGCTTGACCACATCGCCAGAGCGGAAATGGATGGCTTCGACCGTTCCGACCGTCTCGGTCTTGAGCTGCAACATCCGGGGAGCAACAACGGTCCCTACGACCGTGGTGCTGGATCGGATTTTCAAGGCTTCTGGCATCGCAAAGACCACAGGCGTTGGGCGAGCTTCTTGAGGTGGGGCCGTCGTGACCAGAATCCGGTACTTCAAGAGGTAAACGCCAAATGCCATAGCGACGACACTCAGAAGTACAGCCAGCGATCCTAGAAATGTTTTCATGCCGTTGGGTGCCGGGATTCGGAAGGGGAAACTCAGGGAACAGGTAGTCTATCCAGATTACACCGTTTTGCCCGATAACCAAAGGTCTTTTGATATTCAAGCCGGGAGGATCAAGGTGATAGTTCGCACCATTGGAGACCATTTAGCGGGTTGGTGGCGGCCTCAGTAAAGTCGAAAATAACTGTCAATTCATTGGGTAAAACGAAATCCATTGTACTCTCAGGTCCTCGGAGTCTATAATGCACGCTGTCGTGGATTCGTCCACGGTTTCTCTTCCAAACACCCCACCAATAGCCCCGAACCCGGTTTCGCAAAGCCTTCGCGTCGGGTTCTCCCAAACCATGACTGATGAAGATCCCGGTCGCTATCGACCGAATCGCCATAATAACAACGAGGTCCTCTCGATTGCCGAGGAGATCCTGCGCGAGAAATCGGGGATCCGACCCCCGAGCGAGCGAAGGCCCACTTTAGATTTTTCCACGCTCCAGGAGATGGACATAGAACAGCTCGGGCAAATCGCCCAACTCGAGGGGATCGTCCAGTGGGCCCAACTATCCCGCTCCGAGTTGATCTTCCAAGTCCTTCGAGCCCGAATGCTATCCTCGGGAATCATGCTCGGAGAAGGCACCCTCGAGATTCTCTCCGATGGGTTTGGCTTCCTAAGGTCCGCTGCGCACCATTACGTCGCCTGCCCAGACGATATCTACGTGTCTCCGTCCCAGATCCGACGCTTTGGACTGACTACGGGCATGACCATCTCGGGCCAAATACGGCCCCCAAAAGAAAACGAAAGGTACTTCGCGCTCCTACGGGTCGAGGCCATCAATCATCGGAATCCAAACGAAGTCCGATCTCGAAAATCGTTCGACTTGCTCACTGCGCTACACCCGACGCAGCGAATCATCATGGAGACCGATCCCTCGGAATTGGCAACCCGCGTGATCGATTTGGTGACTCCACTGGGTTTCGGCCAACGAGGATTGATCGTCTCACCCCCTAGGGCAGGCAAGACGATACTGATGCAGAAAATGGCACGCGCTGTACTTGCCAATTACCCAGATGTTTATGTCATGATGCTGCTGATCGATGAGCGACCCGAGGAGGTCACCGATATGCAACGCGAAGTTCGCGGGCCAAAGTGTGAGATCATCAGTAGCACCTTCGACGAACCCGCTTCACGGCACATCCAAGTCACCCAAATGGTTCTTGAGAAAGCCAAGCGGATGGTTGAAGACGGCGTGGATGTTATTGTCTTTCTCGATTCGATCACCCGGCTTGCTAGAGCCTGGAATGGCGAATGCATTCAGTCCGGCAAGACACTCACCGGGGGACTTGATGCCAATGCAATGCAGAAGCCTAAAGCATTCTTTGGGGCAGCAAGGAAAGTCGAAGAAGGTGGATCGCTGACGATCATCGCCACGGCTTTGGTAGGGACCGGTAGCCGCATGGACGAAGTCATCTTCGAGGAGTTCAAAGGGACAGGAAACATGGAGATCGTTTTGGATCGTGCCCTGGTGGATCGGAGAATATGGCCAGCGGTGGATATTTACCAAAGCGGCACTCGGCGAGAAGAAGCACTTTTGGATCCAATCGAGTACCAAAAGATCGTGCTGATGCGCAAGGCCCTTGCAGGTCTAAGCGCTTCGGATGCGATGGAGCAGTTAGTCGATCGACTCCAAAAGACTCGCACCAATCCGGAGTTTCTTCTCGGACTAAAGGCGTAGTCCTACGTCGGAACGATCAAACGCTCGCAAAACGCATTCCATGGCGCATCGAATAAATAGTCTCAATAACCCGCAACTCAGGCGATTGAAACGCCTACATCGCGTCGAGCCTAATGCGTTTGAGTTTCTAATCGAGGGAACCCACTTGCTCACCGAGGCAATCCAAGCCGCTTGGCCCTTGGAGGGTGTCTTCTACACCGAGACTTGGGCAATGGATCACCGGGCCTTGCTCGAACACATGCCAGCTTACCTCAAGCAATTCATCGTCGATCCGCAGTGGCTCAAACAAGCAGCAACGACCAACCAACCCGACGGGGTCGTTGCGATTGGAAGCTTGACCGGAACGCATCAAGAGATCTTCGAGGCCGACGCAGCTAGCGACCTAGCTGGTTCGAGTTTGGTTTTAGCGACCGACGGTATCCAGGATCCTGGGAATGCGGGAACACTGCTACGATCCGTAGTCGCTTTAGGGGGCAACCGTTTGTACTTAAGTCCCAATTCGGTCAGTCCGGTGCATCCGAAATTCCTTCGAAGTACGGCTGGGCAGTGGTTTCGATTACCGCCGAAGGTTTCGAGCATCGTGGATTTAGCAGGCCAAGCCAAACGCCGAGGAGTGCAAGTAGTCGTCGCCCAGATGAATGGCGAGCCGATCTGGAACATGGATTTCACCAAGCCGACGATGTTCATAGTCGGCAGTGAGGGCCAAGGCATCAGCGGCGTTGCCAGAAGCGTAGCCGACACGATTTGTTCGGTGCCCATGGCGATGGGAGTCGAGTCATTAAACGCCTCAGTTGCAGGGACGATCCTCTTGTACGAAGCGGCTCGCCAACGATCCGCCTCCCGTCAGGCTTACCCCCCTTCTGTTGAATAAGCCTCCCGTCGTGCTTGCCCGGCGGAGGCAGAACTAGCAGCTACCAAAGCCGACTAAGCC
>JAPLNM010000022.1:20621-32348 GCA_026692845.1 Planctomycetota bacterium
AACTAGCAGCTAACAAAGCCGAATAAGCCTCCCGTCGGGCTTGCCCGGCGGAGGCAGAACTAGCAGCTACCAAAGCCGAATAAGCCTCCCGTCGGGCTTGCCCGGCGGAGGCAGAACTAGCAGCTACCAAAGCCGACTAAGCCTCCCGTCGGGCTTGCCCGGCGGAGGCAGAACTAGCAGCTACCAAAGCCGACGGCGGACTTCGGCCCGCATGGCATCGTCCTAAAATAAGTTCGTCCGCAGCAGTATCGAACCCATGCAGGTAAAAAAGGAGCGCGGTGAACACTTGATTGCGGCCTAATGAGACCGAGCTGATGGACGTTTTTGCCAAAATACGTACAGCGCCAAACGATGGAAAACAGCGAAATTCGGGATGGATTGCGCGACCAGTGTGGAGCAGTTTGCTACCATAGATAGTAATCTGCTAGCCAGCAGCCCCGAGTCGCATGGCTCATTTGTGGGCGCGTAGCGGAAGACAGTTCATTCACAATCCGGTTTGGAAATCGCGACAGGGGCTAGAGGTTGGTCCCGGTGAGGAAAAGACCGGTTGTTGCCTAGCAAGAGCGGAAGGCTGGGGAGTATTATTGACACGTGAGATGGATCAGCTTGGTATTCGAGAACGACGCAAGTGCTTATTCAAAAAGGAATTGCGTAGTTTGAAGAGCTTAGTATTAGCAAGTTGGCAGTCACACCAATGGGGCTCTACGGAGCCGACTGAAACACTCTGTTGACCGTCCACTCGTAGCCTGTGTAGGCGAGTCACACCAATGGGGCTCTACGGAGCCGACTGAAACTGGTCTTTCATCTCTTGAGGAGCAAATCGCTCAGCCAGGTCACACCAATGGGGCTCTACGGAGCCGACTGAAACCCAGAAGGGGTCGTTTTTTTGGGGGGGCCTTCTCGTCACACCAATGGGGCTCTACGGAGCCGACTGAAACTTGACCATGTAGATCCCGTCACCCTCGCCACCTGTCACACCAATGGGGCTCTACGGAGCCGACTGAAACTGACAGCATCGCCATTGATACCTTTTCCACCAAAGTCACACCAATGGGGCTCTACGGAGCCGACTGAAACTTTCCAACAACAAAGCCGCATCGGCCCATTTAGTCACACCAATGGGGCTCTACGGAGCCGACTGAAACGTTCTGTCGAACTCTTGGTAGACAATAATGTCGCCGTCACACCAATGGGGCTCTACGGAGCCGACTGAAACTGCACGGCCGGCAGTAGCAGGCCGATAAGAATTGGTTCTGTCGAACTCTTGGTAGACAATAATGTCGCCGTCACACCAATGGGGCTCTACGGAGCCGACTGAAACTGCACGGCCGGCAGTAGCAGGCCGATAAGAATTGTCACACCAATGGGGCTCTACGGAGCCGACTGAAACCAAAGAGGAATCTTTGTCTGCCTGACCGCCGGAGGCAATCGGTCACACCAATGGGGCTCTACGGAGCCGACTGAAACATCGATCATACGAGTTTTGAGTTGCAGTAATTGTTCTTCGGTCACACCAATGGGGCTCTACGGAGCCGACTGAAACCCTACCGTTCTCTCTTGTCAGATCGCCAGCGAAGTCACACCAATGGGGCTCTACGGAGCCGACTGAAACAGCCGCATCCCAAGCCGCATCCTCCGCCGCAGGTCACACCAATGGGGCTCTACGGAGCCGACTGAAACACGGACCATAACGGTCTGGTGCTGGTCCCCGAAGTCACACCAATGGGGCTCTACGGAGCCGACTGAAACTCATCGAAATGATGGTATTCTGCTTTTGGCAGTTCGTAGGTCACACCAATGGGGCTCTACGGAGCCGACTGAAACTTTTGTGAATTTCGGTAGACCCGCTAGGATCTCCGAGTCACACCAAAGGGTCACTACGGAGCCGACGCAAACCCGTAGCATGGGCCTCCGAGCCCGTGCGAGGCGAAGTCAAGCCAATTGGGCGTTAATGACGCCGACCTAAATCTTGGGCAAGATACGGACAATGACCATTTCGTTCTGATCGTCACACCAATGGGGCTCTACGGAGCCGACTGAAACATATAATCGGTACGTTCGGACTCGGCTTGCCCTGCACGTCACACCAATGGGGCTCTGCGGAGCTGAGTGAGATATCTCGGGATTTTCAGCCGCTTCTAGGCCAAAGACCCTTTCATACCATGGGGCGTCGTGGAACCTCCCCCAATGATTCTCGAGCAAGGCCGAATGAAAAGCCTCTCAATGTCACGAACTTCAATCGCTACTGCATGGGCGTCTGGGACTTCAGTCTAAACCAGTGCGTGCGTGTCGCGAGCAAGCACTGCAATGTCCTGCACGGAGAGAATGCTTCTTAAACAAGAGGATTGTTGAGAAGATTGATCCACGTACTCTCAGTCATGATCCAGCCAATCACTTAAACTCGGATTTCGAGGCTTTGACATTTTTGTTCTATGCTAGCAAACCTCGGTGGGCTCTGGTAGGATGCATAGGACTATCCTCTACGTGTAGTCGCGGAATTGAAATCGCAACGAAAAAGGTCTGAGATAACGGATACCTAAGGGTGTTTTAGACTGCTTGACTTTTTGGCGTGTCCGAACTGGCCGTCCAAGTTTCTTCAGAAACAGGCAAGCTCCGAACGCCACGCCGAACATCACCATAGAGATCAATGCTTCCTCCCTTCTACGCGTCTTGCCGAATTAAGCGCGAACGATCGGAGAATACCAAGGCATTGGGATTTAAAAGGAAGTAGCAAGAGTAAAACGATGTCCATACGCAAGAACATTCCGCAGTGCCCTAAGGCTCCGGGGATCGTTGAATCGGAAAACGTTCGAGTTTACGCGATCGAGTTGGTAACGCCGATGTTTGGTGGTGGTGTCTCTTCGGGCGTGAACGATCCCTGTTTACCTATCCGACCGACGTCGATCCGGGGCCAGTTGCAGTTTTGGTGGCGCGCGACCGTCGGTGCGCAATACGCGACTACGCAGGACCTGCGCGCGGCTCAGTCGGCCATTTGGGGAGACACCACGATGTCGAGCCGTATTCAGGTTCATATCGATAGTGTCAAGCATTCCACGCCTGCACCGTGTGCATTCATTGAGTGGGATCAGCGTGCTCGTGGCGGACAGGGGCTGTGGAGAACCCACTGGCAGGATCCGTTCAACGGGCACGACTCCGCACTGCCATATCTACTCTTGCCACCCCCAAACAGAGATGCGACGGTGACCACACCGCCAGCATCATGTATTCGCGAAGCATCCTTTCGATTGACTTTAAAATGGCAGGGTGACATCGACTTTGTGAAGCAAATCGAGCCGGCCATCTGGGCGTGGGCGAACTTTGGTGGACTCGGTAGCCGAACGCGTCGTGGATGCGGTTCGATTCTCTGCAAGGCGCTTGCACCGAAAAATCTGGACGATCTAAAGGTCGCGTGGCAACGATTCATGCCGGAGTCATTCCCACTGCGGGATTGGCCGACGCTTGCTGACAAAGTGTTGCAGAGAACCAATGAAAACCCGGGTGATCCAATCCTCGTATGGAACTACGTCATCGGTAAGTTTCGGCACTTTCGACAGGGTTTAGGTTTTGGGCGAAACCAGGGGCAACAACCAGACCGGCCTGGCCGCTCGCGATACCCGGAACCGGAAACCATTCGTCAAGTTATGAATCAACGGTTGAATAAACATCCACGACAGAAGGAGATCCCGGATGATGCATTCCCTCGAGCGGAGTTTGGATTGCCTATCGTGTTTCTCTTCCAAAGTGGCGACCCAGACGACACAGTTCTTTACCCAGATAACGACTCGGCAGGCAAAAAACGCGAACGGATGGCGAGCCCGCTGATCCTCAAGCCGTTGGCGTTGCAAAGCGGCAAGGCGATCCCTCTTGTTTTACATTTGCGAACTCACCCACTCACTGGAGTAGATCTTCGTCTCGGCGACCGCTCGGTTCCACTCCCTACAACGACTACGATCCGAGATCCAAAGTTGGCGAGATATCCAAACGCTCCACTGGCGGGATCGTCTACCGGCTCGGCAATCGAGGCTTTTCTTGCATTTGCTCGTTCTGAAGGTTTCACGGAGGTGAATCGATGAGTTCCCTACTCGCGATATCGGTTGGTCCGGTGCAGGAATTGATCGCAGCTGCACGGAGAACGCGCGACTTGTGGTTCGGTTCCTACCTATTGTCCGAGATCAGTCGGGCTGTGTCCAAATCGGTGGAGGCAGACGGAGGAAAACTCGTTTTCCCGGCGTCATCCGAAGCCGGGAACGTTGCGAATGTCATTATGGCGGAGTTGACAGAGGGCGACCCAAGCAACGTCGCGGCCAACGCTAAACAAGCCGCACAAAAACGTTGGCTTGAGTTCGCCAGTGAGACGCAGCGTAATGCCTCAGGAGTGATTCGCCAGGAAATCTGGAACGATCAGGTCAATGATGTCGTCGAGTTCTACGCGGCATGGGTCACCCGATCAGACGATTATCGTTCGGATCGCGGCATGTTGATGCGATTGCTAGCCGGTCGAAAGAACTGTCGGAACTTTCTCCCGGCCAAGGGGCGCGCAGGCGTACCAAAATCATCTCTCGATGGACAACGGGAATCGGTACTTAAAGACCCTGAACGTGAACGATGGCCCGAACGATTTCGTGCACGGCTTCGCGTCCGTGAAGGAGAACAACTCGATGTTGTCGGCCTGGTCAAACGCTTAGCTGACGGAAATCGGCCCTATCCTTCCGTCTCACGCATCGCGGCGGATCCGTGGGTTCGGGGAAACAAAGACCATCCAGCTTTTGGGGAATTGATAAACGCCTGCAACAAAGTTCCGAAAAATATCCTGCATCGACTCGATGAAAATGAGTTTCCACAATTTCAGGATTTCCCGCACGAGGGAACGGCTGTGTATGTAAGTCGCCACCACGAGTGGGAACAAGAAATTGACGTGGTAGATCGCCTTGAAATCAAAGTCATTCAACAAGCCCTGAGTCATCTTCCTGAGCCATCCCCATACCTAGCTGTACTAGTCGCAGACGGAGACAAGATGGGGGCCGCCATCACCGCGTTGAGCTCACCGGATGAACATCGGGCATTCTCGACCGACTTGGCAGGGTTTGCAGACGAAGCAAAAAATATCGTAAACACGCACAACGGCGTTTTAGTCTACGCGGGAGGCGACGATGTGCTGGCTTTTCTGCCTGTTGACAAATGCCTGCCGTGTGCCCGCCAACTCCACGACGTATTTGGACGGCGATTGGAAAAGTACGGACGCCCAACGCTTTCCGTGGGCATTGCCATCGGACACTTTATGGATAACCTCGAAGACCTGCTGGATTACGGTCGCGCAGCCGAGAAAGCGGCTAAACTACCAGACCGAGACGGACTAGCCGTCCAACTCCATAAACGCGGAGGTACAGCGATCGGCGTGCGGGGGAGGTGGATTGAAAATCCCGATCAGCGCTTGGAGCGATTCGCTAAACTGTTGGACGCTGGCATCATCCCGAACAAGTTGCCTTATGAATTGAGGTCGATGGGCAAACTGTATGAACCGCCGTCATGGGCACAGAATGCAGACGCAGCGATTCAACAGGATCTTTATCGACTAATTGCCAAAAAGTCGTCAAAGGGATTGAGCACGGTTCGGGAAGCGATGTCAGAAGACATCAAGGATATGAATTCCGATAAGCTAATGAAGCTTGCATGCGAACTTCTAGTCGCTCGACAGTTTGCAGTGGCATCAAGGCAAGCTAACGGGAAATCAGTCGCACACAAGGAGAGGCTGCAATGAATGTGATCATGCAAGTCACGCCACACGATCCGTTGGTGGCGCGCGATAGTCGGCCGTTCGGTGCAGGCCAAGGCAACCGGATGCGTAGCCTACTTTGGCCCTTACCATCGGTCGTTGCGGGCGCGTTCCGTACTGCACTGGTAAAGGCCACGCCTCACGTGGACTTCAGCGGCAACATGCCACAACGTTTGATGCAAATCGGAGTTGCCGGGCTGTTCCCCGTTAACAAAGACCAGTTGTACTTGCCTGCTCCCCATGATGCCGTTGCAGAACCAAAAGAGAATGGCAAGGGAATCAAGAAATTGCACCGTGTGGTCCCTCAGGCTACCCAAGGAGGATGCGATCTGCCTGAGGACAGCCTGCAGCCGGTGATGCTCTCGGAATTGCAGGCTAAGGGAGACTTCAAGCCAGCCGATGTTCCGGCTTGGTGGCCAGTCGGAAAGTACACGGAGTGGCTACTCGGTAAGAACCTATGTTTCGACTCATCGTTCTTGCTCAACCCGCTTCAGGAAAAGCGAGATCATGTTTCACTTGATGCCGAAATCGGGGCGGCTGCCGATGGGCTGATCTTCTCGACTGCTGGGCTCAACTTGACTCGTTTACCGCGTATGGATGTCGATTTATCGATGCCTTTGCTCGATCGATTTGCAGAGATCACCCTATCCGGCCGGATTACCATCCCTGACTCCGAAACAGAATTAAAGATCGGCCAGCAATTTGGCATCTGGCAACCGTTGGGTGGAGAACGGCGGATGGTTCACTGGCAACGAGAGGAGCAGCAAAACCGAGCGAAAGTTATAGGGTGGGAATGTCCTAGTGAAATACGCTCAGCATTAGCAAATACGACGAAGGTCCGAATGGTTTTGGCATCACCCGCTATTTTCAACGACGGTTGGAAACCAGGCTGGCTAACCAACGGTCTTTCAGGCGAACTGTCGGGGGTGAAATTAAGGCTGGTCGGAGCAAGTATCAGCCGTTGGAAAGCGGTCTCTGGATGGTCGCTTGCCCCGCCGCGCGGGCCGAAGCCTATTCGCCGCATGGTGCCTGCCGGAAGTGTTTACTTCTTCGAGGTCGAGAAGTCCGGTGACGCTGCCGCACTTGCTGACCAATGGCTTCATTCCGTTTGTGACAACCAACAAGAACGACGGGACGGCTTTGGTCTTGCCGCCTGGGGAACATGGAACGAAAAGGAGAATCGATAATGTCGAATACACGATTATATTGGATACACTGCCTTAGTCCGACTCATGCTGGTATCGGGCGCGGTGTCGGTTACATCGATCTCCCAATCGACCGCGATGGCATCACCGGCTGGCCGATTATTCGCGGGTCGGGCTTCAAGGGTGTTTGGGCAGATCACCACCGCGCGACGACGGACGCCCGGAGGAATGACCCTATACTCCGCGCTGCGTTTGGGATTGCTGGAGACGACAACAACTCCAACGCCGGTGCTCTGATCCCTACCGATGCCAAGCTTGTCTGCCTGCCTGTGCGTAGCTTTCGCGGCACCTTCGCCTGGGCTACATCGCCGTTGTGCCTGCAGATGCTCCGGCGAACGCTAATCCTGGCGGGACTCACCGACGCGCCAGAGGCGCCAGCTTGGCTGGACGAGTGCAAAGCTCACCACACGGCGACGAGCGTACTCACTGAAGAAAATATGATCTATCTCGAAGATCTCAACTTCGCGGGCCAGCAGTGTAGCACGGCGACGGCGTGGGCAACGCTGATTGCTGACCTAGTGTTTTCGGGCGATCCTGCGTGGCAGGAACAATTCAAAAAACGCTTCGTTGTGCTGCCTGATTCTGTTTTCGACTTCCTGTGCGAAACCGGAACCGAAGTTCATTCGCGAGTTCGTATCGACGACGCTACAAAAACCGCCGCCGGTACAGCACTCTGGACCGAGGAATCTGTGCCCGCCGAGACGATCCTGATGGGGATCATTCAGAGCGACCGAGTTTACGGTCGAAACGGGGAGGACATCACCCCGAAAGGGCTTCTCGACCGCTTTGCGAAGGAACCATTGAACCTCCAGATCGGTGGCAAGGCCACCATCGGTCGTGGGCAGATCCGCTGCATTTTCACCGAGGTACAGTAATGACCGTTCACACCCGTAGTCAATCGTTGGCACAAGCTGCATACTTACAGATTGCCTTGCATACCGGAAACGGGACGCGAAAGCCGGTCAAAGAGTTCGTCAGCACCGTTAAAAAGTTCCCTGCGCTGATTCATACGTGTGGGCTAGCCCAAGCTGTAGCCTTTGCGCTGGCAAAAAAGGACGACGAGTACATCGGTTACCTAGCCGAGGTTCTTCGTGCGAGCGGACACACGGAACTCACAAATGCCAAGGATCTCGATGATCAAGCAAGAACGAGCTCGCTTAGCGCGTACCTTCGTCTGAGTCGCGACGCGATCAGCGCCGCGAGTTGGCTCAAGCGGTACATCGAAGCTGCTGTGGAGGATGAATAATGCGCACAGCAATTATCGCCCTTCGGAACAAACGAACATCGCGCGGCCAACACGCGGGCTTGCTGTTGCAGCGGTATTTGAGCGAAAATGCCACTGGGAAAAGCGGCTACCCTGAAGAAAAGAGAGAAATTCTGCAAGCGGCCATCAACGCTGCCAGCGACTGCGACGTCGGGGAACTCTACAAGATCGCCTACCAGCGATGGCGAAGTTTGCTGCCTAGTTCCTCTGTTACACACGAACTTCACACAATAGGTCGATTGATCGTCGGGCTGGGTTCTGAAAATGTCCTTGAAACCGGTATTCGTCTCCACCACACCTTTGGCATGCCGATAATTCCTGGTTCGGCACTTAAGGGACTTGCCGCTCATTACTGCGACCAGGTCTGGGGAGCGACTGATAAGCAGTTTAACAAGGACGGACCTTACCACGAACTTCTCTTCGGCACAACCGACGACTGTGGCTGTATTGTCTTTCACGACGCCTGGTTCGTGCCTGATTCGGAGAGCAATCCGATGCAACTCGATGTGATGACTCCGCACCATCCAGAGTGGTTCGACGGCAGTGTTCCGCCGACCGACTTCGATAGCCCCATTCCAGTACCATTCCTGTCGGTGAGCGGCGGATTTCGCGTTGCCCTCACCTGGCATGGGCCAGAGCATGAAGAGGCAAACAAGTGGACGAATCTGGCGTTTTCGTTAGTGAAGGAAGCGTTATCCGAATGGGGGATCGGTGGTAAGACAACCAGTGGTTACGGTCGGTTGGACATACCACCACCGCCACCGCCTCCGAGCCCATACAAGGGCAAAGCAACCGATACCGTCGATACTGTCTTACTCGAGGAAAAGACAAAGAAAGGGGGTTGGCGTGCCCAGATCAAAGGATATTCTCAAATCGGACCGATTCAGAACAGTGACCAAGTCCCCGGCAATGTAAAATCTGGCGACACAGTTCGACTCGTAATCGCATCCATTAACGTACGTGAGGCGGCATTCAAGTGGCCCTAGCCAGCTAACGAGTGAGTGACTCCATGCGACTGATCAGTTTTCTTGGAACAAGCAACTATGGTGAGACTACCTACAGTTTCGAGGGCCGCACTTTCAGAACCCGATTCGTGGCTCATGCGCTGGCATCGTTAACGCAACCTAAAGAGATACGCCTGGTCGCCACGGTAGAAGCGTGGAACCAACATGGGGACGCACTTTCCCGTGGGCTATACGACGCTGGTCATCCCGTTCCCGATCAAGTGCATGTTCCTACTGGAGGCGATCCACAGCAACTCTGGCAGATGTTCCTTTCTATTGTCGATGTGATTCGCTCAAGCAGCAGCCCTGTCCTACTTGACATCACTCACGGTTTTCGAATGCAACCGTTTTTTGCCGCCGCTTGCATTCAGTACATACAGTCCGTACTACCAACCCCGCCCCAGATTCGAGTGGTTTATGGCGAGTACCGTGGATCCGAAGTGGAAAGCCCAGTTTGGGAGTTGACCCCATTCCTTGACGTTCTTTCTTGGTCGCGGAACCTCATGATTTTTTTGAGGACTGGACAGGCGGACGATGTAGCTGAGCCGACCGAGTCGCTGGGCCGTGAACTGAGTCGGCAATGGGCCATTTCAGGCCGGCAGGGCACACAACCGCAACTACGCGCGCTAGCCCAAGCTCTGTCTGACTTCGGTGATGACTTCACCGCGATTCGAACCGGTTCACTACTCATCGGTGAACAGCCCTCTGCCCAGCGACTCTGTGAGGTGATTGAACGCACCAGGGACGAGGTTGTCCAACAACTCCCGGCACTGGCGCTGGTGCTCGATCAAGTACGATCCATGGTTGAACCGCTTTGTACCCGCGGTGCGAGGCTGTCAACGGCCAATGGCCAACAAGTCCTAATCAATCTTGCTCGACTATATCAGAAGATGGGGCGCTACAGCGAAGCGATCTCCGTGCTTCGTGAAGGATGGATCACATTTTGCGCCCCTGCCAATTGCGACATGCCTGGAACTTTAGAATTCGACAACACAGCCCGACAAGAGCATGACAAAAAGTGGGCTAGGCGTAATGGTGATAAGCCCGATCCTGTCGCTGAAGTTCGGAATGATATTCAGCATGCTGGTTTCAATAAGCAGCCACACAGCCGAAGATGGTTCGAAGATCAACTCACGAAACTGCTAGACCAGTGGGAAGCATTGGTCAGTTCAATGGACGAAACTGAGGAAAAATGACGTTGAATCCTGTTATTTACTCCATCGGTGTCGATCAGCCCATTACCCCAGAGGAGCCTTTACCCTCGTTGCCTACGATCCCGCGAGGTGCACTAGTGGTCGTCGAAGGTCGAGCTCCGATTTGGCGCTATGGCATGGCGCTTCATTTGTTGCACGGTTCACCCGCTGGCGCCATCGCCGTATTTGATCCGCGGCTTGGAGCGGTCGTCGTCGCGTCCCATCATCCTTCATGGAGGGAAGGGCAAATCATCGAAATCGATACAACGCCTTAATGGAGAGTCGAAGCTTCCGTGCCACGACTTTTAGAGACAGCGAATGCTGGCATCCGTTAAGATATCGTCCCTGTATAACTAGCCTGCCATCAAAGGCGAATTGGACGTCCTGAAATTGCGGGTGACGATCGGGCTACTGAAAAACGCGCGTCTCGTTCCGATGCTTTCTGCAGCCCAAGAAGCGAGTATTTCGAAGTGGTTCGAAGTCCGTTTCGTACTCAGAGACCAGAACCAAAAAATGCGGATGGTTTCAACCTCCGGAATCTAACCTCTTGCGTAAACGGCGGTCCTCGGTCCACTTGGGTTCGTCCTAAAATAAGTTCGTCTGACGCAGTATCGAACGCATGCTGGCGAAAAGGGCGCGGTGAACACTTGATTGCGGCCTAGTGCGACCGAGCTGATGGAGGTTTTTGCCAAGATACTTGCTGCGTCAAATGGGGCAAAACAGCGAAATTTGCGATGGATTGCGCGACTAGCGTGGGGCAGTTTGCTACCATAGCTAGTAATCTGCTAGACAGCAGCCCCGAGCCGTAAGGCTCATTTGTGGGCGCGTAGCGGAAGACAGTTCATTCACAATTCGGTTTGGAAATCGCGACAGGGGCCAGAGGTTGGTCCCGGTGAGGAAAAGACCGGTTGTTGCCTAGCAAGAGCGGAAGGCTGGGGAGTATTATTGACACGTGAGATGGATCAGCTTGGTGTTCGAGAACGATGCAAGTGCTTATTCAAAAAGGAATTGCGTAGTTTGAAGAGCTTAGTATTAGCAAGTTGGCAGTCACACCAATGGGGCTCTGCGGAGCCGACTGAAACAATTCTACCTGACCTGTAGAAGTTGTTCTTTGCACCGGTCACACCAATGGGGCTCTGCGGAGCCGACTGAAACCCGTAAAGAGAGTTTGGATCACTCTCATTTTCCAGTCACACCAATGGGGCTCTGCGGAGCCGACTGAAACATGGTGTCAGGCATTGAGAGATCCCGCGTTTGTTCTAGGTCACACCAATGGGGCTCTGCGGAG
>JAPLNM010000023.1 GCA_026692845.1 Planctomycetota bacterium
CAACGGCCAAATTGCGCAGTCTGGTTTCTTCTTCCGCCGGAAGGCGGCAGAAGAAAAAAACTGGAGCGGAGCGCCGATCGCTTGCCCTGTAGCTGCTAGTTACGCCTCCGCCGGGGCAAGCCCGACGGTAGGCTTACTGGGCTCTCTTTGGCCTCCGTCGGCTTGATGCGAACGGGGCCAAGACTTGCAGCTACCGTAGCTGCTAGTTATGCCTCCGCCGGGGCAAGCCCGACGGTAGGCTTCCTGGGCTCTCTTTGGCCTCCGTCGGCTTGATGCGAACGGGGCCAAGACTTGCAGCTACAACGGCCAAATTGCGCAGTCTGGTTTCTTCTTCCGCCGGAAGGCGGCAGAAGAAAAAAACTGGAGCGGAGCGACGATCACGTGCCCCGTAGCTGCTAGTTACGCCTCCGCCGGGGCAAGCCCGACGGTACGCTTCCTGGGCTCTCTTTGGCCTCCGTCGGCCTTATGCCGGCGGGGCCAAGACTCGCAGCTACAACGGCCAAATTGCGCAGTCTGGTTTCTTCTTCCGCCGGAAGGCGGCAGAAGAAAAAAAACTGGAGTGGAGCGCCGATCGCTTGCCCCGTAGCTGCTAGTTATGCCTCCGCCGGGCAAGCCCGAAGGTAGGCTTCCTGGGCTCTCTTTGGCCTCCGTCGGCTTGATGCGAACGGGGCCAAGACTTGCAGCTAACCCAGGCCTACTTTACGACCGGCGGGGCCTTTTTTTCTTGCTTACCTCTTGCTTGGGCTCCTTGCGCATCGACTCCGATGGAGCTGCCAACACCATCGCTTGGGCGTCTTTGCCCCGCCCAAGCCCCTTGTTTGCCGCTTGCGATAATCGTCGAATCTCTAATACCTGCACATACTCAGCTCCGTAAAACAAAATCGAAATGCCATAGTAACACCACAGCAACAACGCGATAAACGATCCGATGGCCCCATAAGCCGTCGTATATCGCATGCCGATAAAGAACGCCCCAAGGAGCCCTCGGCCCACTTCCCAGATCACCGCAGCGAGCAGCCCCCCTCGAAACGCATCGATCCATATCACCGGCCGCTTGGGCAAGATCCGATAGATCAACGTAAAGAGCATCGCATTAACCAAAATGGTCGTCAGCAAATCCATGGTGTTGAACAGATGACCGACGCTCGGAAGGGTCTTGGTGGTCAACGAGCGGACCTGGGTGATCCCCATCCCTGCAAAAAACAAAATCACCAACAAACCACCCAAAGACAAAAGCATCAAAAAAGCGGCAAACCGGCTCCGAATCACCCGGAAAACGGTTCCTAACAAGGAAGCGTCTTTCTGAGGCGTGATGCGGAAAATCTTATCAAACCCTCGGTCGATCTGAGCAAACACTCCAATGGCTGCCAAGATCGCCGTCAGCAACCCAGTCGGACCGCCTACCAACGACTGGCTCGCCAAATGATCGAGCACCTGGTCGACCTGAAATCGCAACTCAGGGGTCGTTTGGGCCTCTACCGTATCGAGAATCTCCTGCTGAATATCGATCCCGAAGCGCGTGTATCGCAGAAATATCCCAAGCCCTGAGATCAGCAACAAGATCATCGGGAACAACGACAAAGCCAAATAATAAGCCACACTGGCGGCCAAAGACCCAGCGTCGTCCTCCGACCAACGCACCCCAGCATCCTTAAGATTGGGGAAAAAATCCAAGAGCCAGCGTTTGCTATGCTCGACCGCGTCGGATTTGGCCGGACTGGATTTTT
Organism: Planctomycetota bacterium; assembly: GCA_026692845.1. Lineage (GTDB taxonomy): Bacteria > Planctomycetota > Planctomycetia > Pirellulales > Pirellulaceae > JBKCUI01. Next base: position 1,728 of record JAPLNM010000023.1, read on the forward strand.
CTGGACCTGTACTCATGAGGCGATTGTAGAATCGAAGGAAATCCGCCGCTAGCGGAGCCCCGGCTGAGGATTCCAGCTAAAATTCTAACCGTAATCGGGGCTCGTCGAATCCTGCGTTTCGTAAATAATAACCCCGACGGCCTGTCCGCCACTCCCGATTCCTCCCTTACCCAATGATTTCATTTATGTCCAACGGGCAACCCCAGCCAACCCCTGCCGCACCCATGACTCCTGCGGCACCCTTGGGCCCACTTCCTGCTCTGGATGTGGTTCCAATCGACGCAATCCTGATGGTCTCCTTCGGGGGTCCCGAAGGTCCCGAGGATGTGATGCCCTTCCTCGAAAACGTCCTGCGCGGGAAAAATGTACCCCGCGAACGGATGCTCGAAGTCGCCGAACACTACAGCCACTTCGGAGGAATCAGCCCCATCAACGCACAATGCCGAGCCCTCATCGACGCGATCCAAGCCGAATTGGACCGACGGGGTATCGCATTACCAATCTACTGGGGAAACCGAAATTGGCATCCCATGCTCACCGATACCCTCTCCCAAATGAAAAGCGATGGCCGAAAACGCGCCATCGCTTTCTTTACCTCGATGTTCAGCTGTTACAGCGGTTGCCGCCAATACCGCGAGAATATCGCCGCTGCGATGACCCTGGTCGGCCAAGAAGCTCCCCTGGTCGAAAAAGCGCGGATGGGTTTCAACCACCCGAAATTCATCGAAGCCCAATCCGATTGCTTGCGCCAGACCCTGGACAGAATCGACCCGGAACATCGCACCGCGACCCCCGTGCTCTTCTCGGCCCATAGCATCCCTAAATCGATGGCAGACTACTCCCGGTACGAATTGCAACTGCGAGAAGCCGCCCGACTCGTCTGCGAATCGGTCGGACACGCAAACTGGGAGATCGTCTACCAAAGCCGCTCCGGACCACCCCAGCAACCCTGGCTCGAACCAGATGTGTGCGACCGAATCGAAGCCCTCCACGGCGAATCGAAGATCACCCATGTGATCGTCCAACCCATCGGCTTTGTCTCCGACCACATGGAAGTCCTCTACGACTTGGACGAAGAAGCTGCCGCCAAAGCCCAAGAGCTCGGGATCGCGTTCTTTCGCGCTCCTGCAGTCGGTATCCACCCGGCCTTCGTTTCCATGGCTGTCGATCTGATCGAAGAACGACTAACCGCAGGCACGCCGCGACCCGCGGTCGGAAATCTTGGACCCAGCCACGACATTTGCCCAGCCGATTGCTGCATGTACACGCAACCGACGCGACCCGCCGGCTCGACGCGTCCCGCTGGCCCGAATCAGCCGGCAGGCCCGACTCAGCCCGCCGGCCCGACTCAGCCCACTAGCCCGACGCGACCGGCCTAAGAAACCGCTCTTTTTCCGTTATTCCTAAATCTGCTTCCAATTTCCCCGTATGCCATTTATGAGATTATTCGCTAAATCCAGTCAGCTCCCGTTGGCCATCCTCGTATTGGTATCGCAATGGGCTCTCGTTGGAAACTCCTTGGCCCAACCACCGGCACCCGTGCGCGCCTTGCTGATCGTCGGCGGCTGCTGCCATGACTACGACAGCCAAAAGCAGATCATCAAACAAGGCCTCGAAGCGACCGCACACATCGACGTGACGGTCATCCACCAAGGTGGCTCGGGTACCAAAGCGGAGATCGAGTTGTACCGTGATCCCAAGTGGGCCGATCGCTTCGATGTGATCCTCCACGATGAGTGCTTTTCCGACGACAAGGATCCGCAGTGGCTGGCCCGGATCCTCGAGCCGCATCGCAAGGGAAAACCCGGTGTGGTGATCCATTGCGCGATGCACTGCTATCGCGTCGGAAACGATGACTGGTTCGAGTTCTGCGGAGTGACAAGCCGTGGGCACGGACCCCATTACCCCCACGAGGTCCGCAATGTCCAAGCCACCCACCCGATCATGGAAGGCTTCGGTGCCGCTTGGGCAAACCCCGCCGGGGAACTCTACCGGATCGATCGGCTCTGGCCTACGACCAGCCCGCTGGCTACGGCCAAAGATCGCGAAAACGGTCAGGATCAAGTCTGCGTGTGGACCAACGACTATCGAGGTACCCGTGTCTTTGGTACCACGCTCGGGCACCACAACGAAACGGTCGATTCCCCTGAGTTCATCGGGATGCTCGCACGCGGTACGCTGTGGGCTAGCGGTAAGCTCGCCCCGGAATACCTCAAGCCACCTCCCAAACGCTTCGAACGCGAAAACCTCGCCCTGGGGTCCAAAGTCACTGCCTCTTCAGAACAGAAAGACCAAAACAACCTCGCGGATTTCGCAGTCGACGGCCATCGTGCCACGCGATGGTGCGCCAGCGGTGGCAATTTCCCCCAATGGCTCGCCGTCGATCTGGGTAAACCCCAATCGATCCATGGCGTGCGAATCGATTGGGAATCCGACCAGTCGACCTACCGCTACAAGGTCGAAACGTCCGTCGATGGCCAACAATTCCAAACCATCGGCAAATCGCCCGACGATGGCTCGCTGGGCAAACAAGCCGATCATCCGATCGAGCCGGCCATGGCTCGCTTCGTGCGCGTCGAATGCCTCGGGGCCTCGCCTGGAGCTTGGGCCAGCATACGCGAACTCAACGTCTACGGCGGTGCGACCCGAGAGATCTCCATCGACGATTCGAAAATCCAAAAGGAGCGTGAACTGCTCGGTGAGTGCAAGCTGCCCGAGGGTTTCGATGCGACCGTGTTTGCCTACCCACCGGCGGTCAACTACCCTGTTTTCGTCGCTGCCGCACCCGATGGAACGCTCTTTGTATCGAGCGATAAAAATGGGTCGCTCGATCGGGATCTCAAACGCGGCTCGATCGTTCGCTTGAAAGATCGCGACGGGGATGGTCGCGCCGATGAGTCCAATCTTTATGTCGATAATGTCGATTCCCCGCGTGGCATCGTCTGGGATCATGACCGACTCTACGTCTTGCACCCTCCTCACCTAAGCGCCTTCATCGACGAGAACAACGATGGGGTCAGCGATCGCCAAGAAATCCTCCTGAAGGACGTCGCATTCGGGTTCAAAGATCGGCCTGCAGATCACACCAGCAACGGAGTGACCATGGGGATCGACGGTTGGCTTTACCTAGCCATCGGCGACTTCGGTTTCATGAATGCGGTAGGGACCGATGGCCGCACCCTAGAGTTTCGCGGTGGAGGCGTCGTTCGGGTCCGGCCCGACGGAACCCAGATGGAACTCTACAGCAACGGAACCCGCAATATCCTCGAAGTCGCCATGGATCCGCTTCTGCGAGGTTTCGCAAGAGACAATACCAACGACGGTGGGGGCTGGGATGTTCGTATGCACCACTTCAGCGGGGGAGATGACCATGGGTATCCTCGTAAATACATCAACTTCCCAAACGAAATCGTCCCACCTCTTGCCGATTACGGCGGAGGCTCAGGATGCGGGGCGCTGTTCCTGGACGAACCGGGTTGGCCCAAGGAGCTCAACGATTGCGTCTATACGGCCGACTGGGGACGCCAGACGATCTTCAGTCACCGAATCGAGCCGAAAGGGGCGAGCTTTTCGATCGATCAGCGTGAATTCCTCGGGATCGAACGCGCTACGGACTTGGATGTCGACGCGAATTCCAATGTCTATGCGGCTAGCTGGAAGGGTGCGACGTTCAACTATGCAGGTGAAAACGTCGGCTACGTCGTGCAGTTGCGACCGAAAGGCTACCAACCTCAGGCGATGCCAACGCTCGACGAAAACGATGCCCAAGGTTGGTTCGAGCTGCTGCAATCGGATAGCCATCGACGACGGATCGAAGGCCAACGAGGGCTGGTTCGTTTTGCTGCCGGGCATCCGAGCAAACGGATCGAACTTGCCGGCCGCCTCGCACAGATTGCCGAAAACGACCAAACCGCTTTGAAAACACGAATCGCAGCGATCTTTACGATCGGCTTGATCCGAGACCAATGGGTCCGAGCAGGTCAAGACCCGAAGACCGTTGCACCGCTGATCGATTCTCTCGTGGGCTTGGCCTCCAAACCCTCTGTGGCCGCATGGGCCCTTCGAGCCTTGAGCGATGCGCAAGTTTGGGAACAATCCGAAGTGCTCGATGCGACCCGCAAGGGTTTGCATTCCGAGGACCCAAGAACCCATGTCGAAGCGATCTTGGCGGTGGCCAAGGCGCCGAAGGGGAACTGGACGAATGACCTCGTCAGGCATCTATCGAGCGACGATGCGCTGGTGCGGCATTTGGCGACCAGGGCGATTTCGAAGCAGGATTGCGAGCAAGCTTGCTGGCATATCTTCAACTCGCAACCCAAAGAGAGCTTGGCATTCGAGCATGCGGTTCAAGCGTTGGCCATGAAGCACGAGCCTAAGTTCATTGCGGAGTTGATCGACTCGCTCAAGCCAAACAACGGGCAATCTGAAAAGATGAATGACACGATGGTTCGCATCCTGAGCAGGCTCGCCTTCCGCGAGGGAACTTGGAACGGCGCGAGCTGGGGAACACGGCCCGATACGCGAGGCCCCTATTATCAGCCAGAGGCCTGGGAGATGACCAAGCCGATCGAGGAAGCGATCGATCTTTTCCTCGCGAAAAAAGACGCCTCCGATCGGACCGAAATTCTGCGGATGCTCGCTTTGAATCGCTGGAGCATCGCCGAACGAATCGAGGGCTGGATGCGTTCGCCCCAATGGAGCGAACTTCCTTGGGCTCAAAGAATCGGATTGCTCGAGGCAGCGGGCAATCTGCCCGATTCTGTTTTGAAGTTGCTCGAAACCGTCGCGGCAGACCCGAGGCTCGCCGAGGCCGACTTGCTCCCTTTGCTGGGCGTTTTGCTCAAACAAAATTCCGAACAAGCGATTCCGGCGATTGCGGTCCTGATGGCCTGCGCCGGTGATTTTTCCGCTCAGTTACAATCCGACGCGTGGAAGCGTTGCCATGAGAGCGATAAGCTCGCAAAGAACCTCGGCGGGGTGCTTGTGCGGGGAGAATCCGCATCGGGATTCCCGCAGGCGATGCTCGTATCGGCGCTGGCCTGTCGCAAGGATCAGTCCCAAAAACCCGAATTGCTTGCAGCAATCGATTCGGTGTGGTCCTCGGACCAAACCGTCGAACGACTGCTTGAGGTCTTTGGCCTGGGCGAATGCAAACAAGCCGAACCGCTCGTGCGGCGCGCGATCCTGGACAATCGACCAGCGATCGAAAAGCTCGGCAAGGAGTTGGCAGGCAAGTGGGGATTAGCCGACTTGAACCAGTGGAATGGTCCGAAAATCTCCACCATGAAAAAAGAGGAGGTGCTCAAGGCCGTTGTGCAGTCCCAGGGGGATAGCAAGCGTGGAGAGCAGGTCTTTGGCTTGCTTGGCTGTGCCAAGTGCCACAACGTCCAACCCAACGAAGTTTTGCGTGGACCGTACTTGCCCAACGTGGCCAAGACCTACAAGCGGGATCAGCTCACCGAGGCGATTTTGATGCCGAGCAAATCGATCGCCCAAGGGTTTGTTCAAAACGTATTCCGACTCGACGACGACCGAGTTGTATCGGGGTTTGTGACCAAGGAGAGCCCTGAGAAAGTCGTATTGAGAAATGCGCAGGGCGAGGTCCTCGAGATCGAGGTCGAATCGATTTCCGAGCGCAAGGAGAGTCCGATCTCGGTCATGCCAGAGGGGTTGGCCGACGGCATGCCCATTACGGCCCTGGCCGACTTGATCAGCTACCTGGAATCGCTCAATTAGCGTTCATCCGGGAGGGATACTAAAATGGGTAACGATCAGTAGCTTTGTTTGCTGGTTTGTCAGCGCAAAGATTATGAAATGGCCACCGTCGGCTTTATGCCGGCGGGGCCATGATTCGCAGCTACATGGCCTGCTGCCCCCCAGGCTAAGATCAAATAGCGAACTACCCCATTATAAATCATCAAGCCGCTACAGCACCGCAATAGACGGCTAGCGATTCGAACTGCGGCGAAGTCGCTTCGACGGTCCTGACCCAAATGGACTACTCCCCTCGGAAACCGATTCGGGCAACCAATCGATCTCGCGAGCAAAGAGATTTTCGACCGTGGACGCCCAGTCGCTTTGAATCCCAACACCCTCTGCTTCACCCCCCGATTTCGAATTGAGCCAATTGATCACGGACAAAACATCCAAGGGCGATATCGAACCGTCGTTGTCGACGTCACAAAAAATCTCACCTACTCCTTCGCTCTGTCGCGAACCGTGCTTGTTGATTTGATCGACAATACGCAAGGCATCCAGCGGCGAGATTGATTGGTCGTCATCCACATCCCTAGGATTCAAAGCGTTATGCCAGCGGATATTGATGCTTGAGGCTTCAAGCTGGTCGTCGAGAATCGTCAAGGCCGGAACGCCATCGCTAGGAACCGTGATCGCCAGCATGCGTTTGGAGGTCAACAATTGCAATGAATGCGCAAATCCTTGCTCAAACTGCAACGTACGCGACAGCTCGTAAGTCGGGCCATTCCACTCCTGCAACTGTGGAACCTGCAAGATAGTCCGCAGCGTGATCCATCGTCCCGCAAACCATAGGGAGTCGGTCACCTTGTTCGCTAAACCATAAGGGTTACGTTCAAGACTCTGCGCATCGAAGACCGAGCCGGACCCGAGCAATACCGATTGACCATCCCCAGAAATCCGGATTGGATGCTCCCAACCGAATTCAATGTGATAAGGCGAATCCACCGGTTCTTGGAGCACCCCTGCGCTGCTGATGGTCTCGTAAATCAAATCACTGGGGCTGGTATCATCCCGAAAAAAATACATCCGACGGTTCGTGGGATTCCATACATACTCCTTGGAGTAATAGTTCCAGTCCCGCGAATGCTTGAGACTCCCACCGGTTGAAATCACGTAGTGCGTATACCATGCCCCCGCATCGTCGACGGCAAACAAGAACTCACCGGCCATCGATAAACCGGCTGGTGATCCTGGAAGCTGAAAAAAGGGAACTTCTCTGGGACTTTCCTGCTTGAGATCGATTTTGTAAATCAGACCGGATGCGTAGACCACATACAGGAGTTCCGTTTCCCTAGCGTAAGTGACATGGCTAGGGCTACCCAGAAGCGGGATGCTGGTGTCATAAGCGAGAGTCGTCGGATTCCACCGAAAAAGGGACTGATAGGATTTGCTCAACAGAAGGACTTGTCCTTGGGTCGAGACCGTCGTCCAATCGGGCCAGTAGGTCAATCCGGTCGGGTCGATCGGGTCGTTGGGGTCTGCAGGCTTGAAATCGGTCATGGGAATGCTTTGCGTACGGTACCCATTGCTTGCCGCGGTATCTGGAAAAAAGGCGATCACCGAATCGCCAGTGACGAAGATTTTGATTGCCGACTCATCGAGGGTTACGCTACCGGTCGGTAAAAACGCTCGCGAGTAGGCAGTGACCTCGTCTCCGTTGAGGATAAACGGCAGTTGGGATTCCAAGAAATCGATGTCCTCGATGGGGCCCAAGCGGTTGGCGTAGGTAAGGTCTGACGTGGCGTAGACGATACCGGAGTTATCGACGACTTTGGACTCGTCGGGAAAAACCCAGGTGCGAGAGGCGCCGGGATAATCGCCATGATAAGGACCATCGCCGCGCGCGAAACCAAAGCGTCCATTATCGGTATAGGTCACGAAGGTGATGTCCGAGGGCGAGACCCCCAACGAGCGGCCATAAATCGTGTTTCGATTGGGAGCGATGGAAGATCCAGAAACGGCGTAAACATAGTTTTCGACCGAATCGATGAGCGTATTATTGTTCTTATTGATGCTGACAAACCGCGCGTAGAGATCGATACTGTAATTAAGAAACAGCAAGTTTCCGTCGGAGTGAATCGCCGAGATCGACGAGGGGAGATTGATCAATCGCGTGCGGCCGGTCCCAGAGTTGTTGTAGCGGTAAGCCGTTTGGCCAAAGGCGGCGTAGATACCGTTGGCATCGACGTGAGCAGTTTGCGGTCCTGTGGTCGCATTCTGCAGAGTGATCGGTGCGAGCCAAGTCGATTGAGCGATGTCGTATCTTGCGACGACCGGAGAGCTCGAGTCGAAAAAATATCCTACGTCGTTAAATTCGACGATCGAAGCAGCCAGGACTCGGCGATCTTCGAGTTTTTCCAATCTGGGTTTGTAAGACGGGTGCTTTTTCATGGCAAATCACTCTGGGAAATGGATCAAGGGCTGCGATCGACGGGCGAAAACAAGAGTCTTGGACACCAAGTATATCCCACGCGCGCCGGATCGAGAAAGGGCTTGATTTCCCGCTTCCGTGCATTCGCCGTGTTCCCTGCTTCCCTGATTTCTTGGTTCCCTGGTTTGCTTCTTCCATGTATTCGGTGTGTTCCGTGGTTCCTTCCTCTTCGGCGACAATGGCTCCGTCCGACGCGCAAGCGGCGGCGTCTTACGGTTTTCGACTGTTTCTTCCACCGGCGACGACGACGATCCACAAACGGATCCAATTCGAACGGCAGTTCATGAGCGATGCGTTCGACTGGAAGATCATCGATGAGAATCCGTTCTTCAAAGTAAAGACCCAGAAGAGTTCGGTGAAGGTCAACGAGTTTGTCCCTCGCGAGGTGGTCGATAAGCGTAAGAATCAGACCAACCAGGTCTGGCAGGTGATCCTGGGTCTGGGCCGCTATCCCGTTTTTTAACCACAGAACAGACAGAACACACGGAAATAAATCCTCCCGCCGTTATGTCATGCTTCCGTGTGTTCGGTGTGTTCTGTGGTTCCCTGCTCTTCGGCGACAAGAGCGAATACGTGGTCGCGGCTCCCGAGTATCGAGCGGCCGCCAACACAACGATGGGTTGGAAGAACTCGAACCTACTAACTGAATTGAGAATCGAGAATTGAGAATGGAGAATGGAAATCTATGCAGATCGGCGTGTTCTCAATAATTCTCCATTCTCAATTTTCCATTCTCAATTCCTAGGTCACCGAGGATGATTTCGCCAAGGCGGCCGGCGTGGCAAAGGTGATGGTGGAGGGGTGAGCGTTAGGTGGCGTGAGGAGGGGGGCCGGAGACGGGCATCTTAACCCGATTTAACTAGCTCCTTCGTTAGTAGAAGTCTTCATCTGGATGTGATCGTCGATATCCCTGTGCCTCACGCTTGGCAGATTCGTATCTTGAAAGTGAGAGTTGACTGTGCGCCCAAAATCGCACTTCGCGGTTTGGGTGCGACAGTTCTTGAACAAGCAGTGGAATGGGTTCAGGCAAATCCGCATCACCGATCAGTTCCACTAGCTTAGACCGCATTTCGGGATCGACTTCGGATTGAAGGGGGCCACCAATCTGCGGAGCGTATCGAATTAGATTGTCGCCTTGCAGAGAATGGTAGCCGTCTTCGTATGTCATCGGATCGGTGCTCCGAAGCATTGTGATCGACTCATCGAACTGCTCTGGTGTCATCGAACCTCTGCTGGATAACGAAAAGGATCACTCACGTCGAGCGGGAGGGGATGGACCGCCCGAGGCCGGTGGATCGAGACGTTGAGTGCATCCGCTGGTTAGCGATACACGCGTTCTCCCCCGGCGGTTCGAGTGCCGTCGTCTGCTCTGCTAACGCGTAATCTTCAGTCAGAGAACGCCTTTGACATTGCACTATCGTAACACATGCGAAATCCATATTCAGCAGGGACTATGTCGAAATCGAAGATCAATGACCGCTAGCTCCAGAACCTGATTCACCGGACGGGTCAAGCCCGTCGGGGTCTGCTAGCTGTTGGGGAGGTATTCCTATATGGGACCTGCTCTAGCTGCGAACCATTGGCTCCGATGGGACAAGCCCATCGGGGGCCGGGATTGATGGATTGCATTCTCCTATCCACTTAGCCAGTCTCTAGCGGTCGCCCCCGGTTGGCTTGTCCAACCGGAGCGCACGGTTTAGGTGCTAGATCGCGGCAACGCGATACACAGCTCCCAGACGGGCTCGTCCCGTCTGAAGCTGCAGGGTCGTTGGCTAAAACAGAATCACAGAAGACTTCGATATCCAACCGGGAGCACGATCGCATCGACCTGCTTTTCTGATCGTCGCGTAACTTCTGAGCGAACGGCAATGGTGACCGAGGTCGCGAAGAAAAGCACCGACCTATCGATGCCGGATGATCGCGATCTTCGGTCCACCATTTTGTTCGCTACTCACATAGGGGAGGCCAATGACTTGACCAGTCGACAGACCATTTTTTTGGTTGGCAATTCAAAAGCGAACCCGGTTCAAGGGGCGTCAAGTACTCAAAAAATCGTTTTCCTTCGTATAGCTTTTGAATCGTAATTTCCATGGATTTTATAGTAACCTCCGGCACTATAATTAGTCCTGGAGCCGCAAAATACGGATTGCAATCGATACTGCAAATCTGCGCAAAGTACACGGAATAATACAACCCTTCGGGTAACTCAACGACTGCGAAAGGCCAGTATCCTTTTTCCGTGAATTCCTCATCAAAAGGAATAGGAAACCTCAA
>JAPLNM010000024.1 GCA_026692845.1 Planctomycetota bacterium
CGTTACGGCCCACAAACCGCCGTTCCCCAACTCGCGGATCATGCTCCTTATCTCCATTAGCCTATCCATTACCAAATTCCCGCCCGAGCAGCGCGTTGACCCGGGATGGAATGATACAATCGCGTGCTCGATCGAGCACGAGCACGAGCACCGCTTCGCTGAGCACGAGCACGAAAAACAGCCAGAACAAAACCATGCACCGAAGTGGTCGGTCGGCCGCGCTCAATTTTAGAAACTCCTTTGGCGGCCACTCGGGGATGGTTGCCGTTCGTGCAATCTGCCCCAGCCCGTTCTTCTCTTCTGCCGCCTTGCGGCGGAAGAGAAAAAACAGACCCGCAACACGGCCCCTGTAGCTGCAAACCTTGGCCCCGACGGCACAAAGCCGACGGAGGCCATGAAGAGCTCGATGGCCGCTGTGTAAGCCTACCATCGGGCTTGCACGGCGGAGGCGTAACTTGCAGCTAAAGAGCATGGGTTAAGCGATCCGCCCCAGCCCTTTCTTCTCTTCTGCCGCCTTGCGGCAGAAGAGAAGAAACAGACCCGCAACACGCCCCCTTAGCTGGAAATCTTGGCCCCGACGGCATAAAGCCGACGGAGGCCAAGAAGAGCTCGATGGGCGCTGTGTGAGCCTACCGTCGGGCTTGGCCGGCGGAGGCGTAACTTGCAGCTACAGAGTCGATCAATCTCGTCCCACGATCACAATGCACATATCGTCTTCTTGCTCGCACCCAACGATGTGCTCTTCGACCGACTTGATTAGCTCCTGACCGGCCGAGACGACTTGCCCCTTGGCCGCCTCGATGATCCCCCGGACTCGGTTGATCGAGAACTGAGTTCCTTCTTTGTTGGGGGCTTCGAAGATCCCGTCGGTGTACATCGTCAAGCACTCACCGGGTTGCAGAATGACTTCGGTCGAATCGAACTCGATGTCGGACATGATTCCTAGCGGGGGCCCGGCGATGTCCTCTCCGGGTTCGCTGATCGACCCATCGGCATGGTAATGGATCGGAGGCATGTGCCCTGCGATGACGATCGTGGCTTTGTTGGTCGGCTTGTCGTAGACGATCACCGACATGGTGATAAAGCGATCGGCGTCGAGCGCTGTGATGCGGTCGTTGAGTTGCGCCATCGCCTTGCGCGGGTCGCTGATCGAAGCGAAGGCAAACCGTGCTTCGGCCGATAGTTTAGCCATGAACATCGCGGCGGCTACCCCGTGACCGACGACGTCGGCCAGGGCGATTACGAGGCGATTGTTATCGAGTTCGAGGTAGTCGAAGTAATCGCCACCGATTTGCTGCGCTGCGTTGTAGTATTGATAGAACGAGAGTCCTTGGCAATTCGGGGAGGTCTTGGGAAGGAATTTCAGTTGCACGTCCTTGGCCAATTCCAAGTCTTGTTCGACGAGTTTTTGGGCGATCATGTTTTCATGCAACTGGGCATTTTCGATCGCGACACCCGCTTGGTTGGCAACGCCTATGAGAATCTCCAAATCCTTGGCTTCGAATCCGCCTTTGGTCTGCGTCGAGTCGATCTGAATGACCCCGAGCGGCTCGCCTTCGAAATTCAGCAAAGGGGCGACGATCATCGATTTGATTTTGAAGTCCGCGACGCTTTCGCTCATGCTGAAGTCGCCACTGGCGTCGAGCGACATGATCGCCTCTTTGGTTCTCATCACCTCGCGAAGCACCGTCTTGGACAATCGGACCTGGTCTTCCTGGTCCTTGTTGCGTGTCTTGACTGAGCGAGGGACGAGTTTCCCGGATTCGTCTTTGAGGACGATGAACCCTCGGTCGGCTTGAAGAAAGATCGTAAAGAGCGAATCGAGGACCTTGGGCAAAACCTCATCGATCCCGATGGTCTTTCCGAGGTTGCGCATGATCTCCAACAGCGCCGAGAGTTTCGATTCGGCGCTGGCCGACAACTGGAAACCGTACTCGCTTCCCCGCACGTCGAGACGCCCAGTGACGGTTCGCACCGCGTTTTTTTCGTTCTCGCTCTCGTCCTCGTCCTCATCGATCAAGACACCCAGCGGTTGGTTTTTCGAGGAACCTTCCTCGGCTCGAATCGAGCTTTGCTCGCGTACATCGCCGAAAAGCATTTCGATCTCGCAGATCCGGACGGTGTCCCCATCCTGGAGTTGCGTCGGACCGTTGATCAGCTTGCCATTGACGAACGTACCATTGCGGCTGCCAAGGTCCTCGCAGGCGTATCCGCCGTTGCGAGCAAACAAGCGTGCGTGCGTGCGCGAGACGACCGCACCGCTCTCGAGGACCAAGTCGCACTCAGGGTGCCGACCGATCACGTACTGGGGTTTGGTAAGTAATTCCCGGCGTCCCATCGCCGGTCCGCTGATCATTTCGATGTAACTCATAAATCCAACAACCAAAAGGACTTTTAAAACCACATTTTAAACTCAGTAAGAATAACGGTTTTCAGCCCTGATCGGGAGGGAAAATCGCTGAATCCAGGATCCAATCTGCATCAAAAAATCCCAGCGCACCCGAAAATCCGGCGCTTGGCGATTCAGTTCACGGGACCCTAACGCCTCGCTTCGCTGGATTTCGCCCAGGTCCTCGCGCCGATCGACCTCGATGGAAAGTGGCAAGTCGCCTTGGATCTATCGGGGAGGTCGAAACACCCGAGCGCTGTGAATAAGCAGCTAGCTTGGGGTGGACTCTGCTCAAAACTCCAGGCTGCCCGGAGATCTGCTAAGGAGCTTGTTCGATCGAGGCGTACATGCTTCCTTTGGACTTCATGCTCATCGGATCGGCTCCGTAGGCTTTGATCTGATCGCGTTTGAGTTCGGCCAGTTCCATGGTCGTCGTCAGGCAGATCGCGCGGCCTGTTTTGTCGACCTGTTCGGCCAACTTTCGCCCAGCCGTATCGGTCATGTGAAAGAGCTCTTTCATCATTCGAATAACGTAATCGTAAGTATGCTCAGGGTCATCCCAGAGGATCACGTGGTACCTCGGTTGACGCTTGGGCTTCTTGCTGGGCTCTTTTTGCTGGGTTTCCTCTTCAACCACTGCAGAGGCGCTTGCATTGGACATCGTCTTGGGTTCCTCGAATCTATCCTGCTGTATCCTGCTGTATCCTGCCTAGGAATCCTTCCTAGAGAAGATTTCGCGTGGGGAGTTTGGTGTGAAATCTCCCACTCGGGCATATGATTCGATATAGTGTACCAAAATTCCAAGGTTTTTTAAAAAATGCGTTTGTTTTCCCAGGAACCACCATGTCAAAATTTGAGCAACTCGATGCCTACTTAGTTGAACACCAACATGCTCACCTCGAATTGCTTTTTGAACTGCTTCGGATCCCTAGCGTCTCGGCTGACAGTTCCAAGAAGTCCGAGATGGGCCGGGCGGCCGCTTGGGTAGCAGATCAATTCCGCTCGGCGGGGCTCAAGACCGAACTGATTCCTGGCGATGGTCCCGCGTTGATCTACGCCGAGACCGAGCCGGTCGAAGGCCAACCGGTGGTATTGGTCTACGGTCACTACGATGTCCAACCTGCAGATCCACTGGAATTATGGGATACTCCGCCGTTTGAACCGGCTTTGCGCGATGGGAACATCTATGCCCGAGGTTCGACCGATGATAAAGGCCAAATGCTCACGCATGTGCTGAGCGTTTTGGCTTGGAAAAACTGCGGCATGAAATTGCCGGTGCAGGTCAAATTTTTGATCGAGGGCCAAGAAGAGCAGGGGAGTGAAGTGCTCGAGGCCAAGCTTCCAGAGCTCGCTAAGAAGCTTGCTTGCGATGTGATCGTCATCAGCGATTCCTCGCAGTATGCCAAGGGTCAGCCGGCGATCACCTATGGTCTACGCGGGATCGCTTACTTTGAGCTACGGGTCCACGGACCGAAAATGGATTTGCACTCGGGCTCCTTCGGCGGAGCCGTCACCAACCCTGGGCTTGCCCTGGCGCGGATCCTGACGGAAATCAAAACGCCCGATGGTCGGATTCAGTTGCCTGGATTCTATGACAATGTCGTCGAACTCGAAGCTTCCGAGCGCGCCATGTGGGACTCGATGGGCTTTTCCGACACGAAGTTCGCCGAGGCTTTGGGGGTCGATGCACTCACGGGCGAGACAGGCTACAGCACCCTCGAGCGCCGTTGGGCGCGTCCGACGTTCGATGTCCATGGCCTGCTGGGCGGATACCAAGGAGAGGGTGGCAAGACGGTGATTCCGTCGTGGAATGGGGCCAAGATCAGTTTTCGGCTCGTCCCGAATCAAGATCCAGCAACCGTCGGCAGGCAACTCCGAGAGTTCATCGCTTCGCATACCCCCCCGGGAGTTCGGGTCGAGGTTATCGATTTGCATGGTGGCCGAGGGGTCGTGGTCGATCCGAATTCCAAGTTCATGAAGGGGGCCGTCCGGGCCGTCGAGGAGGGCTTTGGAGTTCAACCGGTATTGATTCGCGAGGGGGGCTCGATCCCGATCGTCGCTCAGATGGTCGACGCGCTGGACTGTGATGTCTTGCTCATCGGCTGGGGACTCGACGACGACGGCGCCCACAGCCCGAACGAGAAGTTCTGTTTGAACGATTTTTATCGAGGAATCCGTTCGAGCAGTCGGCTCTGGGAGCATCTAGCCGATCGTCGGTAAAATCCCTGGGGATTCTTTGATCCCCGAGGCGATATGGTAGCGTCCGGAGGGAAAAACCTCGCAGTCCTGAAACCATCGGGGCAAGTTCTCTTCGTACCAAGTCGGTTGCTTGGTCACCAGTACCAGGCGACCGCCAGAGCGCAGGGAGCGATGGGCGGCTAAGACCAATTTTTCGGCGATTTGAAAGTCGCCGAAGTAGGGCGGGTTGGTCAGGGCCATATCGAAAGTTCCAGGTTGGTTGTAATCCCCGTTGGCGTTGAGTTCGGTGGTAATGTTTTTGAGATTGTTCTTGGCTACCCCTTGCTGGACACACCAAATGGCTCTGGCATTTGAGTCCACGGCATGGATCTTGGCAGCCGAATCTCGCATGGCTAGCCCCAGTGAGACCGATCCGCTCCCGCAACCGATATCGATCAGTCTTGCTTCGGGATAGACATCGACTGCATCGAGCAATTGCCGGGCCCCGTTATCGAGTTGGCGGTGCGAAAAAACGCCCGGTCTAGTGATCAACTGGACCAACTCGTCGCAATCGCGAAAAGCCAGCTCGCACCGAAAATCTTTGAGCTTCTTGAGAGGTTTGGTCTTTTCGACCAGATAAACGCGAGCCTTTTGATGCTCGCGTACGCGGACACTCTTTTCATACAACTTCAGTTGGTCATGGAGCCATTTGTCCTTGGGATTGTCGACTGCGGCGATGAGCGTACCGCCCACATCGAGTCGATCGAAACATTGCTGGAGATAGTCCCTGGTTAATTCCTGTTCACCTCGGTGAGGCAGAGGAACGATAGCCAAGTCGATTTTGTCGTCGGGCAAGTCGGCTAGGCATCGGATACTCAGGTTGCTTGGGACACTCGAAGCGGTATCGGAGTCGGTGATTTCGCAATGTTGGACCGAGCGCTGCTGATGGAACAGATCGATGTACCAGAGCATGACATTCGTCGAGGGGAATTCTCGGGCGATCGATTCGGCGGCTTGGCCGCGTCCGGTAGAGACCGCCGCGATGCGCAAGGGACGCTGTTGCTGCTGATTGCCATTGTTTTCCCCAAGGAGACTTGCCAGATGATCGCGCGCCACATCGAGCAGGGCTTGTTCTTCGTCCCTAGGAGCCAGTCGGTAGACGGTTCGACTCGACGCGACCGGATCGATATTGGCCGGATCGATATTGACCGAATCGATATTGGCCGGATCGGCAGGTTGGGGCTCAGGGGAGTTTTTCGGGTTATTCATGGGAACGGATCGCTCCTAAGGTCAACCCTTGAGAGGTCGACCGACGGGTCGGGTTCGGATCGATGGAAAAAAGGGCCATGAGAGAGGGTATCTCGCATGGCCCTGGAGTTTGAAATTATTGGTAGAACGGACGAAAGGATTTAACGTCGATCGCCACCGCGACCGCCGCCACCGCCGCTTCCGCCGCCACCACCGCTGCGAGGGCCGCGTCCGCGTCCGCCGCCGCCACCACCGCCGCCGCCACTTCCGCCGCCACTTCCGCCGCCACCACCGCTTCCGCGTCGACGGAAGCCGTCCCGGCTACCGCCACCACCACCGCTGCTGCCGCGACGGTCACCTCCGCGATCGGTGGAACGTTCTGGACGGTCGCCCCGTGGTGGACGATCATCGCGGTTCTCGAATCCTTCTGCGTCGCCTTCTTCTGGGAACTCCTCATCGCCTTGGGATTCGGTAGCCAAATCGTCTTCGACGCCGAGTTCTTCGAGGGCCCGTCGGCGAGAGAGTTTGACACGATCATGGTCATCGATATCGATCACCAAGACCTTCATCGGATCTCCGACTCGGCAGACCGAATCGACGCTTGAGACGTAGCCACTGGACAGTTCGCTCACGTGGCACAAACCGTCTTTGCCGGGGAGGATTTCGACAAACGCGCCGAAATCACGAACGCTGGTAACGACTCCGTCGTAGATCTTGCCGATCTGGACCGTCGCGGTACAAGCTTCGACGCGGCTCAAAGCGGCCTTTGCCGAATCGGCATCGGAGCTCGCTACGGTAACGTTTCCTTCGTCATCGACATCGATCGACGCGCCGGTATCTTCTTGAATCGAACGGATATTTTTTCCGCCCGGTCCGATGAGCAAACCGATCTTGTCCGGATCGATTTTGGTTCGAAGCAACCTTGGGGCATAACGGCTGATTTCGGTTCGAGGCCGTGGGATGCAGGTGAGCATCTTGCGGAGGATCTCGATTCGAGCATCGCGGGCTTGCTTGAGCGTCGCTCGGATGATGTCTTCACTGATCCCGTCGATCTTCAAGTCCAACTGGATTCCGGTGATTCCGTTTTGGGTTCCAGCGATTTTGAAGTCCATATCGCCGTGATGATCTTCGTCGCCGATGATATCGGTCAGGAGCACGAAGCTGTCTTTATCGCGGACCAATCCGATACTGATCCCGGCGACGGGATTGGTGATCGGAACGCCCGCAGCCATGAGACCTAAGCAACCGCCGCAGACGGAAGCCATCGAGGACGAGCCGTTGCTCTCGAGGATATCGCTGATGACCCGAACGGTGTAAGGGAAATCATCCACATCGGGCAGGACCGCTTCGAGCGATCGTTCGGCGAGCATGCCGTGGCCGATCTCTCGACGCCCAGGGCCTCGGTTCGGCTTGCATTCCCCGACCGAGAACGGAGGGAAGTTGTAATCGAGCATGAACTTCTTGCTGTACTCATCCATCAATCCGTCTACCCGTTGCTCATCGCGAGGGGTACCGAGAGTCACGGTGATGAAGGCTTGGGTTTCACCGCGTTGGAACAAGGCCGTTCCGTGGGTTCGCGGTAGCAGGTCCGTTTCGCAATGGATGGCACGAAGACTCTTTGAATCACGCCCATCGCTACGGGTACCGGCAAGGATCAGATCACGAACGATCTGGTTTTCCAGGGTGTGCCAAGCTCGGTTCACGACGCTCGGATCCAATGCTCCTTGAGCCGTTGCATCGGGGATCAGTTCCGCGAGTGCAGCGTGTCGGAGTTGTCCGCAAGCTTCGTTGCGAGCTTGCTTGCCATCGATTTGTTTGGCTTCCTTGAATCGTGCGTAGTAACGATCCTTCAAGGTTGCGATCAATGCAGAGTCGTCTGGAGAGACGAAGGCGACTCGCTGGGGATTGACCTTAGCGAGCAGTTCCTTTTGCAAATCGAGAACTTCACGGCAAACCCCGTGGGCGTACTTGATCGCATCGAGCATCTCATTTTCTGGAATTTCGTGGCAGAAGCCTTCGATCATCACAACTTCCCGATCGTTGGCCGAGACGATCATATCCAGATCGCTTTCCTCGAGTTGGCGAACGGTTGGAAACGGGATGAACTTGCCATCGATTCGACCGATTCGAACCGAAGCGATCGGACCTTGGAAAGGCAGGGTGCTGATGTAGGCGGCACAAGCCGCGCCGTTCATCGCCAGCACGTCGGCATCGTTTTGGGTATCGGAGCTCAAAACCAAGCACCGGACTTGGACTTCGTTGCTGAATCCCTCGGGGAACAGAGGCCGAATCGGACGGTCGACCAATCGGCTCGTAAGGGTCTCTTTGGTCGTCGGACGACCTTCACGCTTGAGAAAGCCCCCAGGGAACTTGCCCGCCGCTGCGAAACGCTCTCGGTAATCGCAAGTCAGCGGAAAGAAATCTGTACCGGGACGCGATGGACCGCTGGTCACTGCATTGAGGACAACGGTGTCCCCATATTGGGCCAAAATACAAGCTTGAGCTTGTTTGGCCAATTGACCGGTCTCAAAGGACAAAACCGAATCGCCAATCTTCTTCTCTACACGAATTTTCACAATATTAAATCCTCATGACAAACCTACAACAAACTGAATTCATTCCCACATGGAATCGCCGGCGGTTACCTACGCTCGCCCGGACGCTTTAAAAAACTTGACAACACTCTTTCGTAACTTGTTCCAATACTTTTTCCAAACCCGCAAAAACCGTGACTTCCGAAGAAATACAACCGGTTCGCACCATAACATGCGGGCCTTCGGTACCCCGATACCGACTCAATCCGCTTTGCGCCCAATTCGCTTTGAGCCTACTTAGCGACGAGGCAACCTTTTTTCTACTTTTCCTCTTGGATAATCCCTTACGTCCTGATACTTCGCACCCCTGAGTTCCTTGGCCGTTTGCTGCGAACTGCCTGAACGCTGCAGCACTGAATTCTGATTTACCACCGAACCGGTAGCACTAGCAGACCAATGAATATTTGGCCTATCCGATCACGGATCGGACCGTCGAGCCAAACGACTCTTTCGCAACAACTTCAATCGCGTTTCAACCGAAAAAATTTTTGGCTGGAGCGAACTAGGCCTCAACCGACTTGAGAGCCCCAAACGCCTTTTCAATATTCCTTAGCTACACGACATTCCTAAACTACACGGCCTTGCTACTCAATCTCGTGGACCATCTCATCCTTGCGAACTTAAACATCGGTTTCGATACGATTATTCGCACGGCGATCGCAGGTTGAACAACGTCAACCCGCTGACAGTCTAAAGCCGATCGATGGCCACAGGACGAGAATCCGGCAGCAACGACTCCTGCAGATCGGGCAACTTGCGAACTACTTTCGAATATTCAACCTGGAGATCAACTCCAAGTATCGTGCATGATCATTCTTGCGAACATAATCGAGCAACGAACGACGATTGCTAACCATCTTGAGCAAACCGCGACGGCTTGAGTAATCGCGAGTACTTCCTCGCATGTGCACGGTCATGCTGTTGATACGATCGGTCAAAAGGGCAATCTGCACGTCAGCCGAACCACTGTCCCCTTCGTGCTTCTGGAATCCCTTCAAAATCTCTAATTTTCGGTCTTTCGTGACTGTCATTCTGTCTCTTGGCAACAAGGCTTGTTAAAAAACTCTAAAAACAACTACCAAAGAACGCTTTTCGTTCCACGAATCGGTATGTAAACCCGTAAGCTTATCAATTTGCTAGAAAAAAGCAACCGCAAAGCCAAAACGGTCGAAATCGGCTTGAAAAAAAACGAGTAGCTGTTATTCTTCTATCCGGATAAGCGGATAGTCAGGTGGGGAGTTGTTCACCGAGTTTCTTTATGAGTACGACCACTTCGATGATCGCTTGGATGCAGAGTTTGTCAGATCCGACTCGGAGCAGGATATTGCGTGTATTGGAAAGATCAGAGTTATCGGTGGCTGAATTGTGTAGCGTCCTGCAGGTTCCTCAAAGCACTGCTTCGCGGCATTTGAAGGTACTTTCCGATGACGGGTGGGTCTTTGGACGCCGAGAGGGCACAAGCAATTGGTACCGAATGAGTTCTTCGGAAATGCCAGTGCACCAGAAAAAATTATGGAGTGTCGCCAAGAATCATTGTCTTCCCGCGTCGACCTCGGAGTTGGACGATTCGCGTCTGGAGCAAGTGTTGGACGCTAGGCAGAGCAAGACGCAGAGTTTTTTTTCGAGCACTGCGGGCCGCTGGGATCGGCTTCGGTCTGATCTTTTCGGCACTCGGCTAGATGCTTGGGCGATCGCCGCGAGTCTTGATAGCCGTTGGGTCGTTGGGGATTTGGGATGCGGAACCGGGACGCTCAGCCAAACACTGGCCCCTTGGGTCCGTCGTGTCATCTCGGTCGACGCATCGACTGCGATGATTCAATCGGCCCGCAAGCGGCTCAAGGATGTAGGCAACGTGGAGATTAGAAAAGGGGAACTGGCTTCGCTGCCGATCGACGACGAGTCGCTCGATCTGGCGATGATGGGGCTAGTGCTTCCTTACTTAGCAGAGCCCGAGAGGGTATTTCGCGAGGCGGCTCGGGCCTCGCGTGCTGAGGGCAGGTTGATTGTTTTGGATATGCTAGCCCACGAACGAACCGAGTACCGTGAGGAACTTGGACATATGTGGCTAGGTTTTTCACAATCTCAGATCGCCGATTGGATGGCCTCTTCGGGTTGGAAACTCGAAAGGTTTGTGGCTTTGCCCCTTGAGCCAGACGTCAAGGGGACCCCTGTGTTTGTGGCCACCGCGGTACGCTCTGGCGTCGCGATGTCTAAAAACTGATTGTTACTTTTTGAATAACCGTTTGTTTCACTTTTTGAAAATAGGAAAGCTTTCATGAGCAAATTAGCCGACAGCAATACGCTGGTTTCTACCGACGCGAGTCGCGTTCCCTTCAAAGTACTGGCATTCGACCTGCTTGCCCTTGGCAAGCGAAAGGAAGCCGAAGAGATCGCCTCGTTGGGCCGCAAGGAAATCCAATTGGCCGAAGACGAAATGCCTGGTCTGATGGCACTACGAACCCGCTATGGCAAGTCCAAGCCTCTGGCAGGTGCGAAGATCATGGGTTCGCTCCACATGACGGTTCAAACCGCTGTGCTTATCGAAACACTAGCCGACTTGGGCGCTGATGTCCGCTGGGTTAGCTGCAACATCTTCTCGACCCAAGACACCGCTGCCGCAGCGGTCGTCGTCGGTCGTGGCGGTTCGCTCGATCGTCCGGTCGGCTCTCCGGTCTTTGCTTGGAAGGGTGAAACCCTAACGGAGTATTGGTGGTGCACCAAGGAAGCCATCGTTTGGCCAGATGGCAGTGGTCCAGACCTGATCGTAGACGACGGTGGGGATGCGACGATGCTCATCCACTTGGGCACCCAGTACGAAGCAGCCGGTGTGGTTCCGGATTTCGATCCAGAAACCCAACCCGAAGAGTTCGGCGTGATCCTCGAACTTCTCCGCAAGGAACTGGTCGTGGCCAATGGACGTTACACCGCCATGGGTAAAGCGATTCAAGGGGTTTCCGAAGAAACCACCACGGGAGTCAAGCGACTCTACGAGATGACGGCTCGCGGCGAACTACTCTTCCCAGCGATCAACGTCAACGACTCGGTCACCAAGAGCAAGTTCGATAATCTCTACGGTTGCCGACAGTCGCTCATCGACGGATTGAACCGAGCTTCCGGCGTGATGCTCGCCGGCAAGGTCGCTGTGGTTTGCGGATATGGTGATGTGGGCAAGGGTTGTTGCCAAGCGTTGCGAGGTCAAGGCTGCCGCGTGATCGTCACCGAAATCGATCCGATCTGCGCTCTGCAAGCCACGATGGAAGGTTACGAAGTCAAGACGGTTGAAGATTTCCTTGCGACTGCCGACATTTTCGTAACGGCCACCGGCAACAAGGACATCATCACCGCCGAGCACATGGTCAAGATGAAGGACAAGGCGATCGTCTGCAATATCGGACACTTCGATAACGAGATCGACATGGCCGGTCTTGAGAAGCTCCAAAAGAGCGGCGGTGCCGAGCGTCGCAACATCAAGGCTCAGTTTGACCAATGGTATTTCCACGACACAAAGCGAAGTATCCTGGTCTTGGCCGAAGGCCGCTTGATGAACCTCGGTTGCGCCACCGGGCACCCAAGCTTCGTGATGAGCACGAGCTTCACCAACCAAGTCTTGGCACAACTCGAACTCTGGATCGAGCGCGAGTCCGGCAAGTACGAAAAGCGAGTTTACACCTTGCCCAAGCACTTGGACGAAGAAGTCGCTCGATTGCACCTTGAGAAGCTCGGTGTGAAAATGACCCAGTTGTCCGAATCCCAACGATCGTACTTGGGTGTCGAACAAAACGGCCCATTCAAGGCCGATCATTATCGATACTAAGTCTCGAGACTAAGTCATCAGATATTTAGGGTTCAGAGAATAGCCCTATTACCTCCGTCGGATTGCTACCGGCGGAGGACAAAGAAGTGTGGTTATCCACACTTCTTTTATTTTTCAGGAAGAATTTTTGGTCCCTCGGTTTCGTAGCGGCCGAGTCCACCTTGCTCACGTCGGCCGTGGGTCCACAGAAGCCATGTGTTGCGTTTGAAATACAGGCCAGAATAGTCGTATCCAAACGTTCCTTCTTGCGGTCTTCGGCATTCGCCTTTCAACGACCCGCTGGCTGGGTGTTTGAATGGAGTTGAGCCGCCGACGTATCCGATCGAATGCTGCGAATCGGTCCCTACATTTGCGAAAACGCCAGGGATCCAGGGATAGCCAGCCCTATGGATGCCTTCGGTGGCGTACCGGCCTGAAGGATTGCCTGCGGGTGTTTCTTTGCCTCGATTTTCGACCGAATAAGATTCTGCCAGCGAGTCGTCACGGCTACCCATTTTTACAAAACGTTTCGGAGCCTCTTGGACCGGACGCGGATCCCTAAGGGCCTGCTGTGTCCATGCAACACCAATCGTCAGTTGGGTGATCACTGCCAGTGCGATCGCACTGGCAATGGTCCTTGGTAGGACCTGTTTTTTCCGACGCATGTTCCGCCCTCCTTGGCCTGGATCGACGAAAGAATTCCTGCCGCATAGCCATCTAAAGATTTGTCGGCAGAAACGCTAGGACCGATGCATGTATCGCAAGCCGGCATGAATAACGAGCACAATCGCTACAACGCGATGGAGCTTAGCTGGGCTATGCCAACGGATTGCGGTTGCCTTTTTGATAAGGCAACCGGACACCGGAGACGAAATACTGATCGGCACGAATGCTCGCCGGTGCCGTCAGACTCAATTCGCCGACCGAGGTCACGACGTCGTCTTGGTCGACCCCATCGCCGCTGACCCCGAATCCGCCGACGAGGCTCGGTGAGGATTGGCCGGCGGATTTCTTGTACAGCGCCGTGCTGCCTGGAAAGAACACGATCCCGTTTTGGTTCTTAAGATTCAGCGGGTCGCGGAAATTTCTCGAGGCGTTGAAGGCATCAAACGAGACGACCGTCGCATTGGCAGGATCTGCGTAAATCGAGGCCGCCAGGGGCACATTTGCGATATTCTCGCCGGTTCTGGAATTGATCCCCGGCATGTTCAGGATGCTAAAATCGCCAGCCGGCGCGTCGGATTCGGCGCCGGTTGGGAACCTAGGAGCAGCTAGGAATCGGAAGGTTCGGTTGGTGAAGGCAACGTTCAATGGAACATCGGCCAGCGAATCGTTGTTTGCATCGACCCGATCTGCGTCGACCAACCGGTCGCTTGCGTAGTACCCTGTATTGCGACTTTTTGCTAACGCCACATCGATCGAGAAGACCGTTGCATCTTTCATGCGGTAGAGACCTAGCACGTCGCCTTGGGAGTCGCTGACGGCAAGCACCATTTTGGTCCGAGCGCCGGGACGGAACGTCGGTTGGGCAGGGGCGAGCACATTCAGGCGGATCGCTGCGCGGGTCACATCCGCTTGCGCGATCCCATCGCGAATCACTTTTTCAACATCGGCTGCCTTGATGTTGTCATGGACCGAATCGTGGGGCCGGACCAACCAACCTTCTGGGACAATCTCCGCGTCCTGGTACAAGGTACCATCGGGCCTGATTCGCATGTCCAGGCCGCTATTGGCACCGGTACCCGATCCGAGTCGGATCCCTTCCTGGATCAATCGATCGACGCCCAGGATGGGGCTGGCCGTTGTCGGATGCGGTCCGAAGATTTCCAAGGTGATCCCAACCAAATCGATCCGTCCTGAAATCCCCGTGATCGTCGGCACGACCGGAGCGGATCCTTGAATGGCCGTCACCGGACGATTGTTCGGACCGAATGAGGTACCGCCGGCGGTGAAATAAGCGATGAATTCGGCTTCTAAGACCTTCGTAGCATTGAGCCTTTGAAGTTCGGTCTGAGGGCCCATGGCCCCTCGGGTCGATTCGTGTTGAAAGCTTTGTTCAAACGTCGCGAAGCCATCTTTGCCTGGGAAAAAAACGCCGACACCACCGACGAGGATCGGAGTGGGCTTCCCTGCGATGAGCATCGGGCGGTACAGGGGAATGCCACCTGGCAAGGTTGCGATGCCCCGGCTTTGAGCCGTCGGGAGCAATCCGGATTGGGTGCCATAAGACTCAGGGAAAAGCTTCATGTACTCTTGGGCCGATGTGCCAACAAAGCTCGGATCGACGTTGAAGCGACGGTTCAACGTCAGGTCATCGCCGCCGAATCCTTTGATCCCATCGGGTCCAGGGTGCAAGGCGCTATCACGGCTTTGGTGTTCGATCCGAAAAAGATCGACCAGCGGAGTATTGCGGACTTCGGGCGGGAAATGTCCGCCGACGCCGATCGGAGCAACGAAGCCAGGTCCTCGAAGCGGAGAATGGATGTCGTTGATGTTCGGGTTCGACTCGACCTCACGTTGCGTCATCGTCGACTGACTGATGAATCGGATGGTGCGCGAGGTCAATGGAGCTTCGCTGTTGGAAAAGAATGCCGCCGTACGCGCCTTGGCTACCGCGCCATCGATCGCAAAGACAAGATCTTCAGGGCGTCCAGCGAACGCCGTCTGAACGTCCTCTTCGACTCGGACTCCCAGGATTTGGCCGGCTCGATCCACGATCGCAATAATCGCATCCTTGCTCGTAGTGGCCATCGATGCGCGTTGCAGAAGGGTCTGAACCTCTGCTGCTTTGAGCCTGTGAATGTCCTCAAGGGTATTGAAGGCCGAGTCGTCTTCGCCGGAAACCAGCGGAGGAGGGATAAACGGGTTATTGGCATTGATCGTATCGATGACACTCAGGGCATCGAGGGGTGTGATCAAGCCGTCGTTATCGACATCGGGAAACTCCGAGACCTCCCCCTCTCCGAAGAACAAATTCAGCCCGGCCAGTTGCGAGGAGTTGATGCGATTGATGATCGCCAAGGGGTCTAAAGGCGAGACGACGTTGTCGTAGTTGACATCCTCGGGTAGGGCAGCATTGTGCCAAGGGGAGGCCGAGAAAAGTTCGCGAGATTCGAGTTGTTCAAAGACGATTCGTTTTCGAAGGCGATTGTTTCGGGTCCGATGGTTCTTATTGCGGTGCACGTTTTGTTCCCTCGGGCGGTTTGCCTCGGTAAAGCTTCCAACCCAATTCTAGGGCACAATCGCCGCTAGAGGCTTCGATCCACTCTGAATTCCATCCACTCTGAAAAGTAGACATCTAAAGACCGCTGGTTTGCGGTCCGAATAAGTCTTTCCTGTCAAAAGCGGATTTCCGAGGATTGCAAATTCAAGGAAACCGCGGCGTGAAAGCCTGCAAAATAAGAAAAGTAACGACGGAAAGGTAAAATCGTTAGATTTTCATCGGCAATCAAACTTTAGATGGACGATACAACCGTCAGTTCCGTCTTAGTCGATCCGAAATTAGTGTAAATCGATGATTTCTGGTGAGAAGTGCTCAAGTTCAAGCGGTGGATCAGTTTGTGGCTTGCGACCTCGCTAGGTGGGGCTTGGGCTACGTCTGCTTATCCGCAAGATTCACTAGATAGCTCACAGGTAGCTGGGCCAATTGAGCCTGCGGTAGTGGTTTCGCCAGCAAGACCTTTGCCTCCGATCGTATCGCCAGGGGAGCGCCAAGCCGAGGGTTTCAAGTCCGAGTCGACGGGGTTAGAGCAGACCTCTGGAAGGCTCGCTCAGGACGACCCTTCGTACTTAGGTTCGAGCGAACCGAAAAGTCTACAGTCCCTAGACACCCCGGCAAATCGGTTACCTGAAGCGCAGGTACCTGGCCCGAGCACCAGTCCGTTTTTCCGTTCTTGGTTCTTTCCCCCTGCTGGCTATACCGGGGGCACGAGCGTCGGGCCAACCGAGACTCAAAACACCGACCATTTCGTTCCTATTGAGGATCGCTGGCGGATCGGCACACCGAATTGGGATCGCTATGGCAAAGGCCATCCGCCGCTGGACGATTATCCGTTTGTCCAAGGAGCCTGGTGGGATCCCTACAATCAAAACGTGCTCAAAGGAGATTATCCGATCGCAGGTCAGGATGTCTTCATGAGGCTTGGTTTTCGCACTCAGAATTTGGTGGAGTATCGTCAGACGCCAATCCCGACGACGCCGACCGAGGCGACCCAGAATCCCGGTGAGTTCGAATTCTTTGGCAATCCGAATCAATTCCTTTTTACGCAGTACAACTCCGCATCGATCGATTTGTTCAAAGGGGACTCGGTTTTTCGTCCCTTTGATTGGCGTTTCAAAGTGAACGCGATTTTCAACCAAAACTATCTTAAGGTCTATGAGTTGGGGGTTGTTTCGCCGGATGTGACCGAGGGTACGAATCGGCATCGGACTTTTTGGTCGCTCGAGGAGTGGTTCTATGAATCCAAGATCGCCGACACGAGTCCCAATTACGATTTCGTCTCGATTCGGGCTGGCTCGCAGTTTTTCAGCAGCGACTTTCGTGGATTCATCTTTGCCGACACCAATCGCGCCGTGCGTCTTTTCGGGAACCGTTTGAGCAACCAAGACCAATACAATGTCCTGTGGTTTGATCAAACCGAAAAGGACACCAACAGTCTTCTGAATACTTTGGATGACAGGCATCAGAACACACTGATCGCAAACTATTACCGCAACGACTTCGTATTCCCTGGATACAACGCTCAGGTCAGTTTTCATTACAATCGCGACCAAGCCAGTACGAAGTTCGATACGAATGGGTTTTTGGTCCGACCCGATCCGGTCGGAGTGTATGCTCCGCACCAGGTCGATTCGTATTACCTGGGTTGGACCGGCAACGGTCATATCAACCGCTACAACGTCAGCCATGCGGCTTATTACGTAACTGGCACCGACGAGCTCAATCCGTTGGCGGGCCAAGCTCAAGACATCAATGCATTTATGACGGCATTGGAACTTTCCTACGATCGGGATTGGGCTCGTTTCCGCTGTTCGTATTTTTATGCTTCAGGGGACTCCGACCCGACCGACACGCAAGCCAACGGATTTGATGCGATTCTCGACAATCCGAATTTCGCCGGTGGCGAATTCAGCTATTGGAATCGTCAGCAAATCAAGCTTTTTGGGGTCAACTTGGTGCAGCGTCAAAGTTTGATTCCAAACCTTCGCAGCAGCAAATTTCAGGGGCAAACGAACTTTGTTAACCCTGGAATCCAGCTTGTAAATTTCGGCTTTGACGCCGATTTGACGACGAAGTTCAAGTGGATCAACAACGCAAATTATCTATGGTTCAATCAAACCGAAACCTTGGAAATCTATACCTTTCAGGAGAAAGTCCACACGGAGATCGGCCTGGACCTGAGCTCGGGCGTTGAGTATCGTCCGCTCTTGAATAACAACATTCTGATTGTAGGTGGGATCTCGGGTCTGCTCGTTGGTCAAGGGTTTCGCGATCTGTATCAACCGCTTTACGGTGACGTACCGGATCAGGCAGCCGGATTCTTCGAAGCGACATTCGAGTATTGAGGACAAGCACATGCCCAAGTTTGGATTTTGGGGCCGAATCAACCGCATCTTATTGTCGATCGGTCTCGGATGGGGTTGCTTACTGGCTTGTCCACAGCCCGTCGCTGCGCAAACGGCTCAGCAAATGGGTCAAGGGACATCGCCCAAGTTCCATACACCTAGCGTCCCACCACCGGCCGGGCAGGATCCTTGGGGACCGGCCCGAGCCCTAGGCATCGCCGGCAATGCGTCTTATCCGATCCCGCAAGACCTATGCGATGTCGATATGTATCGGCAGAGCAAGACCGATGCTGCGGCCAAGAGTCAATCGTGTGTTCAGTGCCACAGCCAAGTCGGGAACATGCATCCGCCCAACACCGTCAATATTGGCTGTACCGACTGCCACGGGGGCAACGCCAACGACTTGACCAAACTCGGTTCGCACGTGCAGCCGAAGTATCCAGCATTGTGGCCCACGGCGGCCAATCCCGTACGGAGCTATGCGCTGCTGAATTATGAGAGTCCAGAGTTTGTGCGGTTTATGAACCCTGGAGACCTCCGCGTCGCGCACATCGCTTGCGGTCAATGCCATGCGAACGAAGTTTTGCAACTGCGAAAAAGCATGATGACCCACGGATGCATGCTATGGGGATCGGCGATCTACAACAACGGAGGTTCTCCGACCAAATGGTCCAGTTACGGGGAGAGTTATTCGATGCAGGGCACGCCGCAGCGTTTGCAGACGGTCCCTGCGCCTTCGCAGTACGACATCGATTACAAAGGCATCCTGCCTTACCTGGACCCATTACCCCGCTTTGAGGTTTCCCAGCCGGCCAACATCCTGCGGATCTTCGAACGCGGGGGGCGTTTCCGAGCTGAAATCGGTATACCGGAGCGAACCGAGGAACCAGGCCGTCCTCGAGAACGGCTTGGAAATCGAGGTCTCGGAACGGATAATCGAACCGATCCGGTGATGGTCGGCCTACAAAAGACACGTCTTCTGGACCCGACGTTGAATTTTTTAGGGACCAATGATCACGCCGGAGACTACCGCTCGAGCGGTTGCAGCGCCTGCCACGTCATCTATGCAAACGACCGCTCTGCGATGGCCTCAGGCCCGTTTGCCAAATACGGCCATCGCGGTCTAGCCGCCTCGGAAAAGGACGATTGGGTCAAGTACATCGATCCGACGATCCCCAAGGATGAGCCAGGCCATCCGATCCAACACCTGTTCACCAACAGCATTCCGACGAGCCAATGCATGGTCTGCCATATCCACCCCGGCACGACGGTCATCAACACGTACTTGGGTTTCATGTGGTGGGACAACGAAACCGACGGCCAGTGCATGTACCCGAAGACACAAAAAAACCCGACAGCCGAGGAATCGATCGAAGCGTCTTGGTCGAACCCAGAGGAGGCCTCTGCCCGTGGTCTTTGGGGAGATCCAGAGTTCCTCGACCGCGTCAGCGAACTGAATCCGTTTCTCAAGCACACGCAATTTGCTGACTTTCACGGCCACGGCTGGGTATTCCGTGCGGTGTTCAAGAAAGACCGCCAAGGCAACCTGCTCGACCACACCGGAACGCAGCTCGAGGCTCCGACGACCCCGGATCTCATGGCCGCCATGGAGCCATCCGATGAGTTCGAAAAAATCCATGGCAAGCAGCGAGACGGCGTACCGGTGCACCTGATGGACATCCACACCGAAAAAGGGATGCACTGTGTCGATTGCCACTTTTACCAAGACGGCCACGGAGACACCAAGCTCTACGGCGAGGTCCGTGCGGCGATCGAAATCCAATGCATCGATTGCCATGGGGATGCTACACAGAACCTGATTGCCAAGGTCGATGGTCAATTGCGCAGCGGGCTTCCTGCACAGCTCCCGACGAGTGGACCGGCCTCGGGAGATCAACCGACGAATCTGCTGGCTCTGCGCACCGCGTTTGGAGAACCTCGCTTCGAGATCCGCAGGGTACCTGGGCGCAAACCGGTCTTGATCCAACGCAGCAACGTCGAGAAAGGTCTCGAGTGGGTCGTGACGCAAACGGCCGAGACGATCGACCCGCAGAGCGATTCGTACAACCCTCGAAGCCATATCGCCAAAACCGTACAAATGGGTTCCGATGGTCAGATGACCTGGGGTGGTTCAACCTCTGCTGAGCAGTGCGCTCATAGCAGCAAAAACATGAACTGCATCGCTTGCCACAGTTCCTGGAACCCAAGCTGTTTCGGGTGCCATCTGCCCCAAAAAGCGAACTTGAAAACACCCAACCTACACAACGGAGGGGAAGTCTCGCGCAATCGCATTTCGTACAATTTTCAGACCCTAAGGGACGATGTCTACATGATCGCTCGGGACGGAAATGTCACAGGCAATCGCATCGGACCGGCCCGTAGCTCCTGCGCTATTCACGTTGGGAGTTACAACAGCAACCGCGAATCGATCTATGTCCAACAGCAAACCATCAGCGGCGAAGGGCTCAGTGGAATCGCTTTTAGTACCAACGTTCCGCACACAGTCCGAGGGGGCTCAGGCTGGGATCCTAGCCATGCGACGCGGCCCCCGGGCACCTACGAAACGAAATCCTGTAGCGATTGCCATGTGTCGATCAACAACGACAACAATGCCATCATGTCTCAGTTGCTCATGCAAGGCACCGGCGCGACGAACTTCATCGGCAAATACTGCTGGGTCGGTACCGGCGAGCATGGACTCGAAGGAATCGTCGTGACCGAGCAAACCGAACCGCAGGCGGTCCTCGGTAGCAGTTTGCACGAAATCGCCTATCCTGAAAATTACCGCAAGCATGTCCAAGAGCATCATCGCGAGTTGGAACATGCTCACGAGCATCCGGGCAGGGACATCATCGAGACGCTAAGCCCTCTTTACCGAAAAACGGAGATCCTCTCCTTGCAGCATCGGGGCGAATATCTCTACGCGGCGTGCGGCGAGGGGGGCTTGAGAGTTTTCGATATCGCTTTTATCGACCACAAAGGCTTCTCCGAGCGGATCACAACCGCACCGGTATCGCCGCTGGGACAACGCTTCTACGTTCGCACGCGCTATGCCACGAGCGTCGCTGCTCCGACGACGATCGCTCCGGATCCGACCCGTACGCACCGACCTGAGAACTTTGAACAAGCCGTCCCGGCACTCTATGCGTACATCTATGTGACGGACAAATACGAAGGTTTGGTGATGGTCTCTGCTGCCTCGTTGCTCGACGGGAAACCCGATAACAACTTTCTGAAAAAGGATGTGGTTTTCAACCCAGATGGGCTTCTATGCGGACATCCCCATGCCGTAGCTGTACAGTTTCGATACGCGTTCGTTTGCGACGAAGAGGGGGTTAAAGTATTCGACGTGACCGAATTGAGCGCCCCGCAGCATGTGCATACGGTCGAACTCCACGATGCGCATAGCATCTACCTAGCAAGAACGTATGCTTACGTCGCCGCTGGGCACCAAGGATTGGCCATCTTGAATATCGCCAATCCGACCGAAGCTCACATCGATCAGATCTACAATGCCGATGGCGAAATCAACGATGCACACGATGTCAAATTAGGGATCACCAACGTCAGCCAGTTTGCGTACGTCGCCGACGGCAAAAATGGATTGCGAGTCGTCCAATTGACCAGTCCGGAGTTGCACGGCAACGATGGTTTCTCTCCAAGACCTAACCCGTGTTTGATCGCGACGCGCAAACTCCCCAAGGAGGGACATGCTCTGTGCATTTCGCGCGGGATCGATCGAGATCGAGCCGTGGATGAATCGGGGAACCAAATCGCAGTCTTCGGACGCGTCGGTGCACGACCCTTGAACCGACAAGAAGTATCTCGCATGACACGCAAACCCGACGGAAGTATTTTTCAAGTTAGCGACGATCCATTCGATCAGCGGGTTTACCAATTTCCCTCGACGATCAAGAAACTCGAAACGGCCCGTGCGTTGGGAACCGAATCGATCGTCCGCTAGACCGACACACTCGGAGTCATGCCATGGTGAAAATCGCCTTGCTCGGTTGTGGCCTGATCGGCGATTTCTACGCGCAAGCCCTCTTGGGTCAACGCGATTGTCGATGCGGCCTATCGCTCCATCGAATCGAAACGCTGGGAGCCGATCGAACTGGAGCGTTGGATCGTCAAGAACCTCAAGACCGGGTAAATCGAGAATCGTTAGTCGTCGTTCGGGTCGATCGCAAAGGTCGGTTGTACCATGGCTCGAACAAGCTGATCGAACTGCTCGCTTGAGATTTCCGCACGACGTGTTCCTTGCCCACGGTAGATTGTCAGCCCCTGTTTGCGGGAGAGTATTTCTCGCCTGGAACGAAACTCAGGTTCTGCGTTCCAATCCCCATCGAGGCTTATCCAATCGAATAAGCCCGGCAGGTTGCCGCATAGATAGTCCCAATACGCCTTGCGATCTGTCTGCAGGAAGATTTTTCCTTCGGGGATCAACATCCGGTACATCCATCCGATGAACTCAGGGGTGAGCATCCGCCGAGCCGCAGTCACCGGGTCGGCATAGGGCTGAGGATGATAGATATGGATCTCGGCGAGGCTTTGCTCGGCGCACAATTCCGTGAGGAATCGCCATCCATCGACGACCGCGAATCGTACGTGCATGAGTCCTCGTTGGTTGGCTCTACGGGTTCCATAGCGGACGACCGCCGGCAGCGAATCGATGGCCAAGTGATTTCGATCTGGGCGATCGACCGCATCGGCGATGGTGAAACGTCCGTTGCCACATCCGATGTCGACGACCAAAGGAGCTTTTCGTCCAAAGAGACTGTCCCAATCGACCGGTTTGGCATCCGGGATCCGCTTGAGGGCCGATTGCGTCCATTGCTCTTTGGGAACAATTGGGCCTGGGATTGGTATCCCAAATTCGTACTCGGTTTGGCCCGGTTCAAGAACGATCGCTGGCGGTGCTTTGCGATGCGGCCTCAGATGATAACGGCTAGGACGTTTTGGACTCATATTTTTTGATCACAACGAAGGTATAGCTGACCGATCTGGACGTAATGGCGCCAACCTCGTTCGATCATTTCGAGCTCATTCTCACCGCATTCTCGAACGATCTTACCCGGAAGCCCCATAACTAGCGAGCGAGGAGGGATGATTTGTCCTTCTCGGACCAAAGCCCCAGCCGCGACGATCGAGCCGGTGCCGATGACCGCGCCGTTGAGAATCGTAGCACGCATGCCGATCAAGCAATCCGATTCAACCGTCGCACCGTGAACGATCGCCCCGTGTCCGACGGTGACTCTCTGTCCGATGACCAGCGGATATCCAGGATCGGCATGCAGACACACCAGGTCTTGGATGTTGGTGAAATCACCGATCGAGATCGCATCGGCATCGCCTCGCATGACCGAGCCGAAGAGAATCGTGCACGAGCGACCGATCGTCACATTCCCTCGCACGGTGGCATTTGGAGCGATGTAGCAATCGGACCCAACGAGTTCACGTCGGAATGATAAATCGATCGAATCATCCATCTTGAGCTCCAAGTCTAAGGGGTGCGGCGCATTGACTCGGCGGATTATAGCGATCCTACCGAGTCTGCTTGACGAAGACCCCTTGGATTTTCGGAGGTTCTTTCGGAAGCGGCACTAGTGTGGGGGAAACTTAAATAGTAGGTGGAGTTCTGTCCATCGACCTCTAGCACCCGGCTTATCGAACACACAGCTATGACCGACGTAAAGAAATCGAACAAAAACAAGTCGGACCGATCGGTCCGATGGGACATGCTTGGCGTGGTCCTTTTCGGGATCACTGCGGTGGTATGGGTAGCTATTTTAACTTACCATCCGGCAGACGACATTCGACCTTCGTTGGGGTTTTCTACCGCTGCGGAGACCGGCGCAAGAGCTACCTCGGGGGGACCTCAATGGATGGCTCCGGCGGTCTTTCCACCGAACGAAAAGATTCAAAACGAAGCCGGGTTGATCGGCGCGCTGATGAGCCAAGTCCTTTTTCAGGCGACCGGGATCGGCGCTTACTTGATCGCGTTATTGCTACCGATCTCTGGCGTCGTTTGCTTGCGGAAAACACCTTGGGCCAGCCCGCTTGGACGCAGTCTCGGTTGGAGTTTGCTGCTCGCTTCGCTGTGCGCATTGCCCGATCGCCTCGGACTTCCGATCCCATTGAGCGTCCCGATCGGACGAGGCGGGTACCTCGGGGCCCTGATCAACACTTGGCTCAACGAGCACTTGGCCTTTACCGGTGGATTGATCTTCCTTTTGGCTGTCTTTTCCGTCGGTTTGCTTTTGAGCACCGAATATGCGGTCATACGGTATCTGGGATTTGCAACGACCGGTGGAATGACGCTTTTCAAAGCGCTGCGATTGCATTTTGCCAACGGTTGGATCCGAACTACGACTGGCAATGGAATATTCACCGCTCGGCGTACCGACTTACCCGCTTCGGTAACACTACGCGATGGAGCTCCTAGGGTCTCGCTCGAGGGAGGACCGATTCCATCCTTTAGCGATTTAGCAAAGCGTCCGTTTAACGATCCTCCAGGGAGCGCAGTTGCTGACGATGAAGCGACCGATGCGGATGGCCCATCGATTCGTATCGGTCGGCGAGCGACAAGCTCGTTCAGCAGCCAAGACCTCTCGGGGGGGAACAAACCGATCGGTCGAACCGACTTGACAGTGCAGAAGTCCAAGGGCAAGTCGTCCCGCGGGGCCCAAGCTCCCATGGACGAAGAACACGACCACGAGCAAGACCAGCCCACGAAGAGCCACTATCCCGAAGACGATGCGTCGGAGGTAGCCGACGTCAAAAAAGTCCCAGGCCTGGGTGTCCAAGGGGACATCGAAACCGATCCAAGCGACGAGGAATCGCACGACGAGCGATCGATCGATCCTTTGGATGCATCGGACCGATCCGAGCCGATCGAATCCGAGCCGATCGAACTGGGGCAAACCGCGCATGGCAAGCTCCGTGCAGACCCATCGCACGGAGCCTCGAGCCCCGAGCCTAGGATACGCAATTCCAAGAATCGCAAAAAGGAAGAGGAAGATCAGGAGCGAAACTCGCTCTATAGTTCCTTGAACGATACCAAGCTTCCGGCTGGAAGCGAAGAGTATGTACTTCCAAGCGTCGAGCTGCTTGCCGAAGGCGATGATTTTTCGTACGACGAGCAGACCGAAGAGGTCAAGCGCAAGGCCCGGGTCCTTGAACAAACCTTCGCAAACTTTGGATTCAACATCCGAGTCGTCGAGATCGAGACCGGTCCGGTCATCGCTCAGTACGAAATCGAGATGGAAGCGGGTTTGCGATTGTCCAAAATCACCGGTTTGGCAGATGATTTGGCGATCGCCTTGCGTGTACCGAGCGTTCGGATCGTCGCGCCGATTCCCGGCAAAAACACGGTGGGGATCGAAGTCCCCAATGAGAAACGCCAAGTCGTACGGATGCGCGAGGTGATCGAGGAGGGAGCCGCGCAGGTACGGAAAATGAAGATCCCTTTGTTTCTGGGCAAGGACGTTTCGGGCAAACCCCTGTCGGTCGATTTGGCAGGCCTACCCCACCTGCTCATCGCGG
The DNA here is from genome assembly GCA_026692845.1 of Planctomycetota bacterium. Lineage (GTDB taxonomy): Bacteria > Planctomycetota > Planctomycetia > Pirellulales > Pirellulaceae > JBKCUI01. The sequence goes on from JAPLNM010000024.1 coordinate 25,313, forward strand.
GTCGTACCGGCACGGGAAAAAGCGTTTGCTTAAACTCCATCATCTGTTCGATCTTGATGGCCCGTCGACCCGACGAAGTTCGCATGCTGATGATCGACCCGAAGATGGTCGAGCTCAGCGGTTATGCACGATTGCCGCACTTGATGCACCCGGTCGTGACCGACATGCGCAAGGCCGAAGCGATTTTGGCTTGGGCCGTCGACAAGATGGAGGATCGCTATGCGTTGCTCGCTAGGGCCGGGGTTCGGCATATCACCAGCTACAACCAACTCGGACGCGACGAACTTCGTGAGCGACTTCGACCCGAGACCGATGAAGAGGCCGAGATGATCCCCGACCATTTGCCGTTTATCGTGATCGTGGCCGACGAAATGGCCGACTTGATGATGACTGCTGGTAAAGAGGTCGAAGCGCACATCATTCGGCTGGCTCAAAAGAGTCGGGCCGTCGGAATCCACTTGATCCTCGCGACGCAAAAGCCGACGGTCGATGTGATCACCGGTTTGATCAAAAGCAATTTGCCGGCGCGGATCAGTTTCCAGGTCGCTAGCCGGACCGACAGCCGTGTTGTGCTCGACGAGAACGGAGCCGACAAGTTGCTCGGAAACGGGGACATGCTCTTTTTGTGGCCCGGGACAAGCACACTGCTTCGCGGCCAGGGGACTTACTTGAGCGATGATGAAATCAACGCGGTCGTCGACCACTGCAGCACCGGCGAGCAGAACTTTGTCCAAGAGCTCGTGCAGTTGAAGATCAAGGAGGACAGCGAGCAAGAGGATGCCGTTGCGGGTAGTTTCAGGGAGCGGGACGATCTGTACGAAGCGGCCGTGGACGTGGTGGTCCGCGAAGGCCGAGGCAGTTGCTCGTTGCTGCAAAGGGCTTTGGGGATCGGGTATGGCCGAGCCGCACGTCTGATCGATTTTATGGCCGAGGATGGGATTGTCGGCGAGTATGCTGGTTCGCAGGCTCGCGAGGTGGTCATCACGATCGATCAGTGGGAGCGGATGCGATCGCAGCCTGAGGAAGGTTCTGGATCGAGCAAGCGACCGAACAAGCTTCGACGGGAGAACAATTGGGACGATTCTTCTGCGGTGCAGAAGTCCAAATCGGCACGAAAAAGCGAACCGGTGGTCGCTCTGGAGGAGGAAGACTACGATTTCGAATCGGACGAATCGGATGATTCGGACGGATCAGACGGATCAGACGGATCGGACGGATCGGACGGATCAGACTGATCGGACGGATCAGACTGATCGGACGGATCAGACGGATCGGACGGATCAGACTGATCAGACGGATCAGACGGATCAGACGGATCAGACGGATCAGACGGATCAGACGGATCGGACGAATCGGCTAGACGGTCGGTTGGCTCAAGTCGGCGTACTTTTTACTAAGGATATTCCTAGGCCAGGAAAAGCCCATTCCGACGCCATTGAGCAGTTCGGTTGGAACGACGCCCCCTAGGATTTTGAACATCGGCCGATAGAGCGATTCCCAATCCTTGTTCCCGACTGGGCAATATTGACGTCCATTTCCCTCAACGGCCGTGACCCCTTGGATTCGCGATGCGAGCGCAGCCGATGCCATGAAGGAACCACCGATGCAGGTCAGATCCTGAACGTAGATTTTCATTCCCCAATGCTTGGCTGCGGCGCTCAAAAGGATCGAATCGCTGACCCCTTTGCAGGCCTTGACGGCCACGCCGGAGTATCCCTGCTGTTTTGCGAACCGGAGCATTTCCAGATCGGTCAGCGATTCATCGATCACCACGGGTTTGAGCCGGCTGACTCGGTGCATGGTAACTTCTTTGCGCAGTCGCAAATCGCGTCCCATGGGTTGTTCGATGTAGTGGATCTTGGGGACGGCCTCGCGATTGAGACGTTCGAGTCTCTCGAGGAAATCGATCACATAGTCCTCGTTTTCGCAGGCTTCGTTGAAGTCCAACGAATACGAAAACTGCTTGGTCGGGAAGGCTCGCGATGCGATCCGATCGATCTCGACAACACGTCCAACATCGGCATCGAGTTCTTTGCCCGTGAGCTTGATTTTCAAGTGAGAAAGCTGCTGGGTTCGGATCCAATCTTCAAGGGTCTCGGGGAGTCCATCGTCGATTTTACGATTTAAATCATCTTTGCTCAGAGGATCGAGCGAGCCGACCAAATGGTATAGAAACAGCGTCGGTGAGATCTTTGGGGCGATGATCTCCGAAAAATCCTTACCGATGAATTCCTCGCCAAGGAAGTGCGACAGGTCGGCTCCGACATGCTCATGGGTAAAGCAGTCGAAGGAGTTCTTCGCGTGCAATCTTCCGTAGGCATCATGCAGAGCGATATCTAGGGGAGAAAGGGCAAGTGCGATGGCAAGATCCGGGATCGCTTCGGTCAGTTTCATCGCTGCGGCGAGTTCTTCGGCAAGCTTTTTAGCGATGGGCTTGATTTGTGCAGCCAAGTGCAAAGGGTGAACGTCGGCTTCTAGTTTCGTGGCCGCAGCGACGATCCGTTCGGCCAGTACGATAACGGTCTTGAGGGCCATCTCGGGCGTCAGGCTCATAGAGGGCCACGCCCAAGCCGTTCCCATGGTCATCTCGCCGATGCCGTGAGATTTTTTCCTGCTGGTTTGGTCCTCGAGGCTAAGCGCCACACGGAAAACCGTCACGTCCTTGACCACCCGACCACCGAATTTCAGCGGGGATCGATACAGATAAGGAAACGTCTCGCATTCAGCTTCAACAACGGCAATCTTCGGCTTGCTCATGGATAGAGACTCGGTGCTCCAAAAGGCTCAAACGATGTTCTTTAAGGGTGTTCAGGCGATAGCATAGACATTTCGCGATGGGGGACGAAAGGGTCCAGAGTGAAAATCCCCTTGGATTTCCATTACTTCTGGATTTTTGTTCGCCACAGACTCGCACGGCTCAGCCCAGCGCAATGGCTGGCGTTTTGAGAATTCGCTCGGCGGGTATTTTGACGGGTATTTTGACGGTTTTTTTTTGGAGGCATCGCGAGGGTGGGAGGATCGATAGGGGGATTCGATCTGTGGATTATCCACGGGCTTGAAGTTGCCTAGCGATGTACTTGGCCAAGATATCGGTTTCGAGGTGAACGGCATGGCCGGTCTGAAGATTTCCCAGAGTGGTGACCTCAAGGGTGTGAGGAATCAAGGCAACCGAGAAGTGCTCGTCGTCGGCTTCGACGAGCGTAAGGCTGACTCCATCGACGGTGATGGAACCTTTGGGTGCCATTTGGCGCAGTAAGTCGATCGGCGCGGTGAATTGATAGAATCGCCATTGCCCTTCGGTGCGGACTTGTCTCAGGAGTCCAAGTCCATCGATATGCCCTGTGACGAAATGACCCCCGAGCCGATCGCCGGCTCGCAGCGAGCGTTCGCAGTTGACCGCCTGACCAGGGCTTAGGCGTCCGAAGTTGGTTTTCGAGAGGGTTTCCGAGCCGAGCTCGAAATGGCAAAGCGCGCCATCGATTTCGACGACCGTCAGGCAGCATCCCGACAGGGCGATGCTGTCTCCGCGGCAAATGGGTTTGCCAGGGGAGCTAGGCAGGTTGCCAAGATCAAAGACTAAACGTTTCGAGGGTCCGATATCGATCGATTCAGACAGGATAACTTTGGATTCAACGAGTCCGGTGAACATGCATTAGGAACCTTCATAAGAGCATTTCGATCGCTTCAGGGTAGCGGTTCGACGGGATTCGGCAACTCGGTCCGTTTGAGTTTTTTGGTTCTCGAAGGAATTAGGAGGTCGAAGGGAGACTAGCAAAATTTGCAAAAATCGGACAGAATTCCCCCTGGACGTATCGGCATCGCAAATTCCTTTCACTGAGACACAAACCATGAGTTTGATCGAAAACATCCAAGGCCGCCAAATCTTCGATTCCCGCGGGAATCCGACCGTTGAGGTCGACGTTCGATTGGTCGACGGTTCGTTTGGTCGAGCTGCGGTTCCCAGCGGTGCGAGCACCGGAGCGCATGAGGCTTGGGAACTCCGAGATGGCGACAAGACCAAGTACATGGGCAAGGGGGTCCTTGGGGCGGTGGCCAACATTCAGGACAAGATCGCCGATGAGCTCATCGGAATGGATGCTTTGGATCAACGGTCGATCGACGCGACCTTGTGCGCCCTTGACGGCACCCCGAACAAGAAGACCTTCGGTGCAAATGCGATCCTGGGCGTATCATTGGCCGTGGCCAAAGCGGCCGCGAATTTCACAGGACAACCGCTTTACCGCTATCTAGGGGGAGTCGGGGCGCACCTACTGCCGGCTCCGATGATGAACATCATCAATGGTGGCCAGCACGCCGACAATTCGGTCGATGTTCAGGAGTTCATGGTGCTTCCTCTTGGTTTTGAATCCTTCAGCGAGGCCTTGCGCGCCGGCACGGAGATTTTCCACAACCTCAAGAAAGTGCTCAGCGAAAAGAAACTCAACACGTCGGTCGGGGACGAGGGTGGTTTTGCACCCGATCTCAAGAGCAACCGCGAAGCCTTGGATTTGATCATGGAAGCGATCAAGCGTGCTGGATACCAAGCGGGCAAGCAAATTTTCATCGCATTGGACGTCGCCGCGACGGAGTTTTACGACGAGAAGACCAAGAAGTACAAGATCGATGGCAAGCAGCTATCGGGCGACCAGATGGTCGACTTCCTAGCTGATTGGGTAGCCAACTATCCGATTTGCTCGATCGAAGACGGCTGCTCGGAAGACGATTGGGATTCATGGAAAAAGCTTACCGATCGGGTCGGTTCGAAGGTTCAGCTCGTCGGTGACGATTTATTTGTAACGAACACCGAGCGGCTCCAGCGCGGGATTGATGCTGGGATCGCCAATAGCATATTGATCAAGGTCAATCAGATTGGAACCTTGACCGAGACGATTGACGCGATCCAGTTGGCGCATCGCAACGGGTATACCAGCATCTCGAGTCACCGCAGCGGTGAGACCGAGGATTCGACGATCGCCGATTTGGCCGTCGCCCTTTCGACCGGACAGATCAAGACCGGCTCGGCGTCTCGGTCGGATCGGATGGCCAAGTACAATCAACTCCTGCGAATTGAAGAAGAGCTCGGCCCGGGTGCACGTTATGCGGGCCCCTTGTTCCGATACACCAAGTAGAGATCCTTATCCCTTTTTAACCCCCGAAAGGTTGGCAACTCGTGCCCCGACGGACCGACATCCACAAGATTCTGTTGATCGGATCAGGCCCCATTGTCATTGGCCAAGCTTGCGAGTTTGACTATTCGGGGACCCAGGCTTGCAAAGCCCTCCGCGAGGAGGGCTATGAGGTCGTGCTGGTCAACAGCAACCCGGCGACGATCATGACCGACCCGGCTTTGGCCAACCGGACCTACATCGAGCCACTGACTTGGGAGTTTGTGGCCAAGGTCATCGAGCGCGAGCGACCCGATGCGATTTTGCCGACGCTCGGCGGACAGACGGCCTTGAACATCGCGATGGAATTGGCCAAGCATGGGGTGCTTGAGAAATTCCAGTGCGAGATGATTGGTGCGAATCCCGAGGTGATCCACAAGGCCGAGGCGCGCGATGCGTTCAAGTTGGCCATGGAGAAGATCGGGATGCAGGTGTGCCGAGGTCATGTTGTGCACACGATATCCGAGGGCCGCGAGGCCCTTGCCGACGTCGGGCTCCCGTGCGTGGTACGACCGAGTTTCACCATGGGTGGCAGTGGATCGGCGATCGCTTACAACCGCAACGAATTTGATTCTTTGGTACAAAATGGATTGACCCTTTCGCCGATCACCGAGGTTTTGATCGAGGAATCGATCATCGGATGGAAGGAGTACGAGATGGAGGTCATGCGCGACGTGGAAGACAACGTCGTGATCATCTGTTCGATTGAGAACTTTGACCCCATGGGAGTCCACACCGGCGATTCGATCACCGTGGCGCCTGCCCAAACGTTGACCGACAAAGAATACCAACGCATGCGCGACGCCAGCTTGGCGATTATTCGCGAAATCGGCGTTGAGACCGGCGGTTCGAACATTCAGTTTGCGATTCACCCGACCGATGGCCGGATGATCGTCATCGAGATGAACCCCCGGGTCAGTCGATCGAGCGCCTTGGCGAGCAAAGCCACGGGGTTTCCGATTGCCAAGATCGCCGCAAAGCTGGCCGTTGGGTACCGACTCTGGGAACTCAAGAACGACATCACGCAAAAAACTCAAGCGTGCTTTGAGCCGACGATCGACTATGTAGTCACCAAGATCCCGAGGTTCGCTTTCGAGAAGTTCCCTGAGGCCGACTCGACGCTCACGACGCAGATGAAAAGCGTCGGCGAGACGATGGCCATCGGCAGGACGTTCAAGGAATCCTTTCAGAAAGCGTTGCGGGGTCTTGAGGTCGGAGCCTTTGGGTTCGGGGCCGACACCAAAGACCTTTGGTACTCCGACCGTCGACCTGATGACGAGGAGATTCGCAGCAAGTTATCCAGGCCCAATGCCGATCGCGTTTGGTTTCTGCGCTACGCGATGCTCAGCGGGATGAGTCTCCAGGAGATCTATACGATCACTGCCATCGATCCATGGTTTTTGGATCAACTCCATCAGATCGTGCAGATGGAGAACGAATTGAGGCAAATCGGCAGTTTGAGCAAATTGTCCGTCGAGCAAATGCGGCTGGCCAAACAGACAGGTTTTTCCGATCGACAATTAGCGACGATGCTCGCAAGCGACGACCAAGAGGTTCGAGATTGGAGGATCGCTCGGGGCATCCGAGCGAGCTACAAGTCTGTCGATACCTGCGCTGCGGAGTTCGAAGCCTATACGCCTTATTACTACAGCAGTTACGAGAGCGAAGACGAAACGCCGCCCAAGCAGGAGGGCAAGAAGCGGGTGATGATACTCGGGGGTGGTCCGAATCGCATCGGCCAAGGGATCGAGTTTGACTACTGCTGTTGCCATGCAAGTTACGCTCTGCGGCAGATCGGCATCGAGTCGATCATGGTCAACAGCAATCCTGAGACAGTCAGCACCGATTACGACACAAGCGACCTGTTGTTCTTCGAGCCGCTGACGACCGAGGATGTTTTGAACATCTACGATCGGATGCAACCCGACGGAGTGATCGTTCAGTTCGGTGGACAAACCCCTCTGAATCTTGCGCGCGCTTTGGCCGACGCCGGAGTACCGATTGTAGGAACGAGTGTCGAGACGATCGAGGATGCCGAAGATCGAGAAAAGTTCCAGAAGCTGATCGTCGAGCTGAATCTCAAGCAGCCTGCCAATGGGATCGCAAGGACGATGGAGCAAGCCCGAGCCGAAGTCCAGAAGATCGGCTACCCTTGCTTGGTCCGCCCGAGCTTTGTCCTCGGTGGACGAGCCATGGAAATCTGCTACGACAATTCGCAATTCGATCGGTTCATCGCTGAAGCTTTTGTCGTGGCCCAAGGCCAACCGGTGCTCATCGACAGGTTCCTCGAAGACGCCATCGAGGTCGACGTCGACGCAGTTTCCGATGGCACCGATGTGGTCATCATGGGAATCATGGAGCATATCGAAGAAGCAGGTGTTCACTCGGGCGATTCGGCTTGTGTGATCCCCTCGTTTACCCTCAGCCAAGAGGTCCTTGCAGAGATACGCCGCGCGACGCAAGCCATGGCACAGCGTCTAAGAGTCGTCGGACTGATGAACGTCCAGTTCGCCATCAAGAAAGAGGATGACGGACAGCAACATGTGTACGTTCTGGAGGTCAACCCGCGAGCGAGCCGAACCGTACCTTTTGTTGCAAAGGCAACCGGAGTACCGGTGGCAAATATCGCTACCAAAGTGATGGTCGGCAAGAAGCTCAAGGAGCTCGGGATCGTCTCGGAACCGATCCCACGAAGCATTTCGGTCAAGGAAGCCGTTTTCCCTTTCCGAAAATTCGCCGGAGTTGATATCGTCTTGGGTCCTGAGATGCGTTCGACCGGCGAGGTCATGGGGATCAGCGATGATTTCGCGATCGCCTTTACCAAAAGCCAGATCGCAGCCGGCACGGTCCTACCGACAGAAGGAAATGTCTTTTTGAGCATCGCTTCGAGGCAGCGCCAAGGGATCGATTGTTTGGCCAAGCAGTTGCACGATATGGGATATAAACTGCTGGCTACGACCGGAACGGCTTTAGAGATCGAGAAAGCGGGGATCCCCGTGACTCGGATCAAAAAATTGGGGGAGGGGAACCCGAATTTGATCGACTATCTCAAGAACGACGAAGTCAGCTTGATCATCAACACGCCCAATGGAAAGGGAGCCAGGACCGACGAGGGCCGGATCCGGGCCGCTTCGGTGCAGTATGGAGTCCCGTGCATCACGACTTTATCGGCCGGCAGGGTAGCCGTCGAGGCCATGCAAGCTATCCGCAACAAGGTCGTCGATGTTCTTTCGCTACAAGAGCGGTTTGCTTGACGAACCATGTGCTCATCCATGTGCTCAATCGTACAGGGCTCTTGACGCTTAGGGCTATTGACTAGCGGGGGTGTTCTTGGCCGATGAAGTCCGAGACCGATTGGCTCGGTTTTTTCGGCTCGGACCCCCAAGCGTTGGTCCAGGAGGAGAACCAACTGGATTTCTTCGATTCCGATTGGGGTTTGGGATCCGGGTAGGGGTCCAGCCATGCGGCGGTATTGTTCCACATCCGCTTACTGGAAAGCGAAAACCGCTGAGCCATCGTCTTGTTGTTCGTGCCGTAGCTACGAGCAGGCCGACTGGATTTGGTATTCGAACCACTGGGCCACCAGGAACTCGAGGAGGATTTCGCGTTAGATTTCCGGTTTTTCGAAGCGATCCATTCGAGCCACTCCGGGTCGGACTCGAAGACCGATGCGACTTGGCCAGCCGACACGACGGGCCGGGAGGAAATCTGCCGTTCGGCAGGCGTTTCGAAGCGCGTTTGGGGAGACTGCGCCCAAGCGTTTTGAGCTGGGGATCGACCGAAGTCGACCAGCAGGACCAGCAGGACCAGCAGCCAAAGGGCGTACAAGGGGCGCAGGGAGCCAAAGCGTTTGATTCTCTCTTGCATGCCGTTGGTGCTTATCGACCGGTTTGGACACGGAGGCTGCGAACCGTTGGTAAAGATGCCGTCACTCTTTGGGCCGATGGGCATAGCGGATCTCCTTTTTGAAAGCCTTTGTGAAAAGCTCGACACAGCGCAGGGATATAGCAAAAATCGAGGTTTGGCGTCTAGCCAAGCTTGCTTTGCAAACTGGTTTGGGAGTATCGGATTGCTGGCTCGGGCATAACGAATGGATAGAAAAATGCCGGAAAGCCAAAGTAGGCTTGATCCGAATCCCAGTTTCGGTTAATTTCAAGGGAGTTGAGAGCTGGTTCGACAGGCTATAGTGCCCTGGAAGATTGGCATTTCGACCTAAAAAATAAGACCCAAGGGTTTTGATCAGGCTCAGTTCGTGCGGGTGTAGCTCAGTTGGTAGAGCACAACGTTGCCAACGTTGTTGTCGTGGGTTCGAATCCCATCACCCGCTCTTAATTGCCTGCTAGAAACCCTTTTTTCATTTCGTCGTCTCCTCCATATTTTCGCTTTGCGAGTTACGAATGTCAGCAGTCGATACCGAGGCAAAAGGCAAGTTAGATTTCAAGGTCAAGATCGATCAAACCGCGGCTTGCCAGCGGCATATCGTCGTGACAGTACCTCGTGCAGAAATCGATCGCTATTTCCGCGAAGCCTACAGCGAGATTGCTCCACGGGCAGATTTGCCTGGATTCCGACAAGGGAAAATCCCTCGGAAACTCCTTGAGTCGCGGTTCAAAAAGACAGTCGCAGACCAAGTCAAAAGCAGCTTGGTCATGGACAGCCTTCAGCAGATCACCGAAGGTGGCGAAATTTCAGCGATTGCAGAACCCGACATGGATTACGGGGCCGTCAAGCTGCCGGATTCGGGAGACTTTACCTTCGAATTCAAGATTGAAGTCCGTCCAGAGTTCGAGTCGCCCAAGTGGGAAGGGCTCAAGCTCACGAAGACAGAATTTACCCTGACCGACGACGAGGTTGAGACCCAATTGATCCGCACACTCGAGCGGATCACCCCAGGAGAGTCTTGGGACGGAGAAGCACGATTGGGCGATCGTCTGGTGCTCGATGGCGAATTCTTGCACAACGGCCGCAAGATCACTGCATTTGAAGAAGTTCTTGTTGTATTGCGCTCCGAATTGAGTCTTGCAGACTGCATCGTCGAGAACTTCGGCGAGTTGATGACCGGCGCAAGGGAAGGCGACCGAATATCGACCAAAGTCAAGGTCATGGAAACCTCGCTCAACGAAGCTTTGCGTGGTCAGGAAGTCGACGCATCCTTCAAGGTTGTTGAGATTCGACGTGTCAATGTCGAGACGCTCAACAGCACCCAGCTATCCTCGATCGGTTTTGATGACACGAACGAGCTGCGAGATTTCGTACGAAGCGAGCTCAAGCGTCAAAGCGAATACCACCAAAACCAACTCCTGCGTGAGCAGATCACCAAAGAGTTGACCGTAGGAGCCGATTGGGAACTCCCAACTGGTATGGTCCGACGCCAAGCCGAACGTGAACTTCAGCGAAGAGTTCTCGAAATGCGACGCAACGGCTTTTCCGACGACCAAATACGGACCGTCGTCAATACGATGCGTCGAAACATTGAAGAGCACACACGATCGGCCCTCCGCGAACACTTCGTTCTCGAAAAGCTCGCTGAGGATTTACAGATCGAGCCCACCGACGAACAATACGAAGCCGAAATCAAGCTTATCGGCGAGCAAAGCGACTCGACGGTCCGTCAGGTCAAAGCCAAGCTCGATCGTACCGGACAAATGGACGCTCTACGGAACCAAATCATCGAGCGATTGGTCATCGAGCGTATCGTCGCTGCTGCCGAACTGAAGTCCGTTAAGGGAGATTCCATCCTGAAGAAAGAGCCCAAGGAATTCGCCGTCGAATTCCTTGTCGCTCCGGTTTCTCAGTCGCTTCCCGAAGCGAAGTACGATGACCTTCCTGAAGATGGTGCCGACGACAAGAGTCCAGTCAAACCCACCTAGAGTCAAGCCCAAGAGGTGGGTCTGATCTGTCATGGACGAATCCAAACCACCCGAGATTCCATGGAACATACTCCCTGAGGCGCTCGGGGAGCGGGAAAAGGAACGTCAGACACCGGCTGACGAGCCCGCTTCGCTGCTCTCGAATCATGACCTCATCGAGATGATGAGGCGGACGGTCGATCAACTCGCAAGCAGCAATATCTCCCTAGGCGATCTGAAGATCCTTTCGCGTACGCTCCGCGAATTGCGTTACGCGTTCAAAGTTTTCCAGCCATTCCAGAGGCGGCGCAAAGTCACCATCTTCGGCTCGGCGCGAACCAAGCCCGATCATCCAGCTTATGTGCATGCAGAGTCTTTTGCCAAGCTCATGGCCGAGCATGGATGGATGGTCATCACCGGCGCCGGTGGTGGGATCATGGAAGCAGGCCACAAAGGAGCAGGCCGTGAGCTCTCCATGGGCCTAAATATCATGCTCCCGTTCGAGCAGTCGGCCAATCCCGTGATCAATGGCGATCCGAAACTCGTGACGCTTAAGTACTTTTTCACCCGCAAGCTGATGTTTGTCAAAGAGTGCAGCGCGGTGGTGTGTTATCCGGGTGGATTTGGAACTCTCGATGAAACCTTTGAGGTTTTGACACTTTTGCAAACCGGCAAGCAATCGCTCCTACCGATGGTGCTTGTCGATGAGCCTGGTGGGACCTATTGGAAAGACATCGAGAAGTTCTTCCGCAAGCATCTGCTAGGCGATCAGTGGATCAGTCCCGAAGACGTCCACCTGTACAAAGTCACCGACAGCAACGAACAAGCAGTCCGTGAAGTACTTCAGTTCTATCGGGTGTACCATAGCATGCGTTATGTCAACGATACACTCGCGATGCGGCTGACGGGTCCCTTGAGCCCAGAGCATCTCGATCGACTCAATACCGATTTTTCGGATATCGTTGTTTCGGGTCGCATCGAACAGGTCGCTGCACTACCCGAGGAGAGTGGCGAACCGGAACTTGCTCATCTTCCGCGTTTGACGTTTCACTTCAACCGTAGAAATCTCGGCCGGCTCCGGCAACTCATCGACGCGATCAATCACAGCGAATCGATCTGAGGATCGATGGAGAAACCAGCGGATGGAAATTCACGATTTTTACATTCCGCAGTACCCGCTCGGAGAGCAAGAGCAAGCCGTCAAGCTCATGATGCGACGGTGGTGTTCCGAGACGATCGCACCAAGATATATCCTTGGGATTGTGCATGGTCTTGGAGAGCATGGGCAGCGTTATGCGCATGTAGCCGATTACTTTGTTGCCGATGGAGCCACCGTACTTGCC
>JAPLNM010000025.1 GCA_026692845.1 Planctomycetota bacterium
AGGCCTCGCAGTGGAGCATGGAGAAAAAACGCTCGAAAGCAACCTGGGTCCTCTCGAACGAGGGAAACCTGGGAGATCTTGAGCTGCAGATCGCCAGAGCGCTCGACGCGATCGGTCCGGTCCGCTTACAATCCTGAATGACAATTTCAACTTGAACAAATATACCGAGTCCGTCCCTTGGAACCTTTGATATGAATTTCAGAATCCTTTTCGTGGTCGGCTTATCGGGACTCCTCGGGGCCCTGCAAACCCAATCGAAAAGCTTTGCTCAGGAAGTCGACCGAAAGTCGCTGCGCGAGGCGCTCGCTTTTCACGCGGCCTTTGATGGCTCGGCCGATGCCGAGGTTCAACGGGGCGACGGCCGAGTCTACACGACCGAATCGCTCGCTCGCAAGGAATGGACACTGGGCATCCAACGTCCCGATGTTTCGATCGTCAAAGGAGCGGGAGTTCGGGGAGACTGCATTCGATTTGCGGACAAATCCCCAAAGGTCATCTGCTACAAAGGGGAGGTACTACCTCGATACGAGCAAAAGATCTCAGGCACGGTGGGTTTTTGGATGCGACTCGACCCAGACAAAGACCTGAAACCTGGGTTCTGCGATCCGATCCAGATCACCGAAAAGGCCTGGAACGATGCGGCGATGTTTGTCGACTTTGACAAGGATCTGCCGAGAGACTTTCGATTGGGCGTATTTTCCGATCTGAAGTACTGGAATCCCGACAATATTCCATGGGAAAAATGGCCCGTCGAAAAAAGACCCATGGTGACGGTCAGGAATCCGGGATTCACGCGGGAAGCCTGGAAGCATGTCGCGTTTAGCTTCGAAGGAATCAACGCAGCCGATCCGCAATCCGCTCGGTGCTCGATGTATCTGGATGGCAAATTGCAAGGGGTCATCGAGGGCCCAATGCGATTTACTTGGGACCCAACCAAAACAGCGATCATGATCGGGATCGAATACATCGGCGACATGGACGAATTGATGATTTTCAACCGTCCACTCCGAGCCGAAGAACTTCAAGCCGTCCTCCAAGGAAAGTTACAGCAATGAGTGTCCATGTTATTCGTCCAGTGACCGTCACCCGAAGATTCACCACAACCACGCCCGGATCGGTTCTGTACCAATGCGGTCAGACTGTCGTGCTTTGCACTGCAAGTTTGGAGGAGAAAGTGCCCGATTGGATGGTGGGCAAAGGCAAGGGGTGGATCACCGCCGAGTACAGCATGCTTCCGGGCAGCACCCCCCAACGCAAATCGCGAGACCGGAGCGGAAAAGTCGACGGTCGCACCACCGAAATTCAACGTTTGATCGGTCGGTCGTTTCGCGCCATTGCGGATCTGCAGAAGCTCGGCGAACGATCGTTGACGATCGATTGCGATGTCTTGCAAGCCGACGGTGGAACCCGCACGGCCGCGATCACAGGTGGCATGATCGCCTTGATCGACGCGGTCAATACGGTGTTCGCGGGTGTACCTGCAGCCCAATATCCCTTGAGAGACTCCGTCGCTGCTATTAGCGTCGGTATCGTCGATGGCAAACCGAGTCTCGATTTGGATTACGTACGTGACGTTCGTGCGGATGTCGATATGAACGTGGTCATGACCGGGAACATGCGTTTTGTCGAGGTCCAAGGAACCGGCGAAGAAGCCACGTTCGACGACCAGGAACTCACGCAACTGCTTGCCCTGGCCAAGCAAGGGATCGCCCAATTGCATGCCAAACAGAAGGAAGCCCTCGGGAAGGCTTGGCCTTGGTAATTTCCCCAAGAGGCACAATCGCTTGGTCTAGAACCAGCGCGACGTCGCGGCTGTATTTAAGTCCGGATCGAAGAACTTAAAAAAGTGCCTCGTCAGCAGAATTTGTGGGTCCGTTTTGGCTTGATAAGCTCAGGAAACCAATGGAATCGCTAAGGGAAACTGGTTCTGGCAAGGAGCGACCAAATCGTGCTCGTGCTCAGTGAAACGGTGCTCGTGCTCGTAATCGAATCGAGGCAATCATGACGGAAACCTTTTCGGCTGAGATCGACTTGTCTTTTACCGATCTCGAATCAAGACTCGTACGGATTATCGCAAAGCTGACTCGGATGGCGATGAAATTCGATGGTGTCTCGGAGTCATCGAGCGAGTACAATTCTTCAGTCGATTACGAGCACGAGCACCGTCCGCCGCGGCGGACTGAGCACGAGCACGACGAAGAGCCAGAACAAAACCATGCACCGAAGTTTCCGGCCGACGTCGCTTGAAATCGTGACTTTTTTGGCGGCCACTCGGTGATGGTTGCCGATCGGCATCGAGGAAAACGCTACAGTTCAGGGCTCTTAGACCTTTTTTCACCCACAAATTCTGCGGGAGATCCAAAAAAGCATGGAATCGAATTTACAAAAACAAGATTGCGTCAACATGCAGGTAGATAGGTGTGTTACCCGGCGGCGCGATCGAGTCGGTCCATGATCGCTCGACCCAAGCCGAACCGCTCGACACGCTGACAGTAGACCGCTTGAACACCTTGGGAATCACATTCCCTGAAAAACTCGAACAAGCGTCCTGCATAGAGATCCAGGGAACCGCAGATGCATCGCTTGGACGCCGGATAGCGTTTCGCGAGTTCCGATTCGATCCTGGAGATATCCGACATTGGAGCGATTCCAAGGATTGCTACCGAAGCTGGGAGTTGCCCCAAGCGATCGATCGAGTCGAACAACACGACTTGGGCTTTGGGTTGGTAGTGTCGATGGCGTGTCCCCGGAGATCGTCGTTCGAGACCTGGCGGGTTGCTTGTTGCCACGACTCCCGTTGAGCCGTTCGGAGGGCTTGGACGTGCTGAGCTCCATCCCTGCGAGATCAATTCTTGGTCGATCATTTCTTGAGTGATCGCACCGTGCCTGAGGATGATTGCCTCATCGGTCGTCGTATCGACGACGGTGCTCTCAAGACCGATTCGGGTGGGTGGGCCACAGAGGACTCCATCGATTCGGCCATCGAGATCGATCAGAACCGACTCCCAAGTTGTCGCAGAGGGTCGCCCCGAGCGATTGGC
>JAPLNM010000026.1 GCA_026692845.1 Planctomycetota bacterium
CATCTAGAAGTAGCCCAAGAATGCGACGTGACCATCGCGATCGAGAACCATGCAAACAGCCTGCTCGACTCCCCCGATTCGATCCGTTGGTTTCAGGACTTTCGACCCTCGGAACGATTGGCCATCGCCTTTGCACCCTATCACCTTCCCCAAGACGAAGCGATGCTCAGCGCATTGATTGGCGATGTCCTGCCGAGCATCGAAGTCTTCTACGCTTGGCAACATGGAAAAGGCTGCATGCAGGCACAACCCAAAGAGGATGAACAACTCCAATTGCCGGGCCGAGGGAGCTTGGACTTCGCTCCACTGCTGGCCCAACTTAAAAAAGGCACCTACCGCAGATGGACCGAAGTCTTCATGCATCCGTTCCCACGCGGTGTTCCGATCGCCGAGCGACTAGACCAAGTCACCGAATTGCTGGCCGCATCGAAAGCTTACGTCGATCAAACATGGAACTCAGCTTTTACGAATTGACCACGCGATGCCTTAGCCAACTCCCTACGACAAACAAAAAACCATTTCCGATCCATAGAGTGCTCGCGGGCCAAGCTCCATCTTTGGCGCGGTCTAACGCCAATCCGAACAAAGGGAAATACATCAGCATGATCGGGATGAAACACATGCCGAAGGTCCAAGCATAATCGGCCGAACGATTGAGGATAGCAAACGGAACCCCGATCCAAATGAAAAAGAAGCAACTGAAACCAAACGACCAACGACGGTAAGGTTCCAGCTCCAATCGGATCAGCCGCTTCTTGTTTTCTTCAATCTGAACGACCATCCCTTGAAGATTCGCTTCGGATAGCTGATTGTATCGACCCATGCCCAAGCCCATCGAGACCTCGATGGCCATCGACTCCTCGATCCGTTCGTTGAGCTTCGATTGCCGATCGACTTCGGCAGGTATTTGCTCCATCGCAAACTGGGAGGGACGCGCCGAGTCCGCTCCATTTTGCGAAGCCCGAGTCAAGCTCATGTTGAAGCGTTCTGAGCCTGGAATATCGAAACGCGTCGCATTGGTCTGGCTCGTCTCCCCTTTCGAGTTGACCATCTCAAGGATCAATTCGTCATGATCCGGATCCTTAAAAATTTTAGCCTTCTCCGCCGTGATCGTCGTCGGCTTACCCGTGACTTCGTCGAAGCAAAAGATCGTCGGGCGAATCAACCAATCTCCCTGGACATCTTGAACGTGTACCGTGAAGCCCTTGTCGTTCTCGTAGGACCTGCGCGTTCGTAGACGATTGTAGATGATCTCCTTGATCGAACGCAAAACGACCTGCTCCATCCCAGGCTGAGCCCAGGAAACGGCCAAGTCGTTGATCCAAACCGCAGGGATGCTCACCAAAAACCCAAGGATCATCATCGGACGGATCACACGCAGTGGGGAGATTCCCACGCTTTTCAATGCGATGATTTCGTTGTCGGCAGAAACCCGTCCAAAAACCGAACAGACAGAAAACAGCAACGTGGCAGGGACTGCAATCTGCAAGGCGATCATGCAGATAAAAGGTAGCAGTTGGACCAGAGCCAACCACCCGACCCCTTCTCGAATCAGTTGCTGGCCCACAAGTCCAACACTGATCAAGCACGTCAGGCCGATGGTCGTGATGGCAAAGAGTTTAAGCACATCCCAAAGGATAAGCCGGTTGATTTTGGCAGGAAACATACCCCGGAGTGTAGCGATAACCCACTGCCCAATTCGACACCAATCCGAGCAAGCTGCCCAAACTTATCAATGCTAGCAAACGGAAACCAAGGAGGACGGGTTTAACCACATATTTTTAACCGCAGATTTTTTCAACCACAGATTTTTTTAACCACGGAATACTCGGAACACACGGAAAAAGAGGGTAGGCACTCCCTAGTCTCCATTCCCTAGTCTCCATTCCCTAGTCTCCATTCCCTTTTCTTCCTTCCGTGTGTTCGGTGTGTTCCGTGGTTGCGTTCTTAGGCTGTTCGTGGTTGACCACCGAGCCATCCGAGGTCCGAGATCATCGCCCTTGGATCACCCTAGCGATTTTTCAAAAAGGGCCAGCATCCGAGCCCATGCCTTATCGGCTTGTTCTTGATTGTGCACCTTGGTGTCCGGTGGGCACCATCCATGGCCTGCCGCATAGACTTCAATCTCCGCCGAAAGCTTCGCTTGCTCGAAAACCTCCTTGAGCACCTTCTTGGACTCTGGATCCCGCTGATCGTCATTTTCTGCCACCGCAATGAGAAACGACGCTTTTATTTTCGGGATCAACAAGTGTGGGCTATCAGACTCCTTGGTCACTAGCCCACCGCCATGGAACGAACAGCCCGCTCCGATGCGATCCGGAACCGTCGCTGCGGTCCGCATCACGATCGGTCCGCCCATGCAATAACCGATCGTACCGATCTTCTTGGTCTTGTCGACCTGCGCTTGGGAATCGAGCCAAGCTACAAACGCGGCCGCATCGGACTGATGGGTTTTCGCATTCAAAGACCTCGCTAGCGGGACGACCTCTTGAATCGGGGTACTGGCTCCTTGGGGAGCTGTCGGGGCTTTTTGCGAGCGATAGAAAGGATTGACCACCAAGACGCTGTAACCCGATTTCGCTAGCCGTTTGGCCATTTGTCGAAAGGCAGGCCGCAGTCCAAAAATATCGGGCCAAACCAGCACGGCCGCATGCGACTGACTCGCAGGGGTCACAAAATAAGCATCGCACTCCCCATCCGGAGTCTTGATCATCACTTCCTTATCCAGCAACTCGGACTCTTTAGCATCGGCTGCTTGAGCATCATTAGGAAACAAAATCGATGCTCCGATCCCCAACGCAGCCAACGCGCCAAGATCGCGCCGTGAATATTTCTTGAGGTCCTCTTCAAAATGGTCTTGGTCACACATGCCTTTGGTCCTTGGGATAAAATAGAAAACAAGTTGGCTGCAATCACAGGTTCCGAACACAGGCCACATTATAACGCCCGAAATCCTACACCTAGCTTGCTGCTAGCTGTTATCACGCGTTATCCCAAGGTTCTGCCCGCTTAGTCCGGTCGGAGTCCTTGCATTGTCTGGGCCTATTCTGTAAACAAGTTTCCTGGATCGATCCACAACCAAGAACCCATCAACAGCCATGAAGATTTCCGAAATACGCGTCTACCAAGTCGATTTGCCGCTGCACGAAGTGACCTACAAATGGAGTGGTGGAAAATCCGTGACGGTCTTCGACTCGACGGTCGTGGCTCTTGTGAGCGATACAGGGCTCATCGGCTGGGGCGAGTCCTGTCCGCTGGGAGCCGCCTACCTCCCCTCGTACGCAACGGGCGTTCGCGCCGGACTGGCCGAGCTGGCTCCCCAACTCATCGGCCAGGACCCACTTCAGATCGACCGGCTGAACCGTACTATGGACGCGGCTCTCAAAGGTCACCCCTATGTGAAGTCTCCGATCGATGTGGCGTGTTGGGACCTGCTCGGCCAGCACGCTTCCTTGCCCGTCTGCACGCTCCTGGGTGGTCGCTACGGCACCGATTTTCATTTGTACCGAGCGATCTCCCAAGAATCCCCCGAACAGATGGCAGCCAAGGTCGCCGGTTACCGGGCCGAAGGCTACCGCAGATTCCAACTCAAAGTCGGCGGAGATCCCGACGTCGATATCGAACGGATCCACGCCGTACGCGCTGCGCTCGAACCGACCGATCGACTCGTGGCCGATGCGAACACCGGTTGGACCCAGCACGAAGCGGTCCGTGTTTGTCGCGCGGTGAAAAATCTCGATGTCTACATCGAACAACCTTGCGTTTCCTACCACGAGTGCCTCGCGGTGCGTCGTCAAACCGACCATCCGTTCGTGCTCGATGAAAACATCGATGGACTTGAAATGCTCCTCCAAGGCCGCAGAGATCTTGCGATGGATGTGGTGAACCTGAAAATCAGCAAGTTCGGAGGTTTGACCAAAATCCGCCAAGCCCGCGATCTTTGCGTCGCGATGGGGATCGGCATGACGCTCGAAGACACCTGGGGTGGCGACATCGTCACGGCCGCCATC
>JAPLNM010000027.1:0-1019 GCA_026692845.1 Planctomycetota bacterium
CGGCACTGTCGAGACCATCACCGGAACGACCATCCACCCTGTGTGGTCAGTCGATCGCCAGGAATGGGTGCCACTAGCTGAGCTAGCAGACGGTGAGACCTTGCAAGGGCTCGATGGACTTGCGTTCGTTTTGTCCGTCTCCCTTTCGCGAGTCTCCCAGCCGGTCTACAATATCGAAGTCCACGGCGAGCACGTCTACCAAGTCGGCGAGCTGGGATTGGTGGTGCATAACGCATATCTCGGAACGAAAACGGTTCCTCTTTCGAAGCTAGTTCCGAATGGACAACGCCCTTTTGCAGACGCAGCCAAACTGGCTGCGCAGGGGAAATTCGAAATGGCAAAGTACACACATCCGATTGAGGTGATTTTGAGGACAGATGGCCGTTACGAGATCATGGACGGTATGACCCGGTTTGAGAATGCATTGAACGCCGGGATCAAGGAACTACCCGTCAAGATCTTCACTGAATGATAGCATGTATGGATGAGAAACTATCGATACTTTACCTTGACTTGCTGCACTACACACTCCTCATCGCGAGAGATGCCAGTCGTATCGAAGATTCGGTTTGGTCCGAGAAGGAGATTGAGTTTGTGCATAACCTTCCAAGTCTTATTAAATGTGGTGTAGCCGACGATCACTCGTATTTTTGGAGCGTTTCGGTGCAGCTATTCATGGATTGGCTTGCGAGCTCGAAGCACAACGATGCAAATCGTTTGTACAAAGTTTTTCAATCTGAGTTAATCGAGGGGATCAGACAGGAATTAGTCCATAAAGGGCTGATTTGATCAGGTTGTATCTGGATCGTGGAAGCGATATTTAGTCGCCCTGCTCCAAGCGGAAACCTCGGTAAACCCGACCGGTATCGCAGCCCAGCTCCGCGTCACAACATTCAGCACTTTT
The DNA here is from genome assembly GCA_026692845.1 of Planctomycetota bacterium. GTDB lineage: Bacteria > Planctomycetota > Planctomycetia > Pirellulales > Pirellulaceae > JBKCUI01. The sequence continues at coordinate 905 of JAPLNM010000027.1, forward strand.
GTGTCCGAGAACTCGGCACTAGGAGCGGAGCAGGGCGTTGGAGAATACGTGGCTCTAGTGGTCGAAGTAATTTTAGCTCCCTTGAGGCTTTCGACCGATTATAGTCCGCTACTCC
>JAPLNM010000027.1:1066-27556 GCA_026692845.1 Planctomycetota bacterium
ATCGTTTCGAAGGACGGCCAAAACACAACTAAATGATCAAGAGAACAGCGCAAACGAGTTTGGGGTCAAGCTCTGATGTAGTCTTGCTTAGGTCGCATCGTTGCAAGCAACCTCTGCGTTTTCTGAGCTTCGCTTTGGCCCAAACACCCGCCGCTGCTCTTCCCACAAGACAGGGATGCCTTTTCGAAAATCACGCAGACTAAGTTCGGAGTACTCTCCACCTTCAAGAATCGATTCAACGATATCTGGTGCAAGGGATGTCAACTGAAGGATTCTGCCGGCGTAGCTTCGGTCCACGTTGTTTGCAGCTGCGATCTCATCGATGCTCTTGTACTTACCTGACTCAAATTGGTCTTGCCATAGCCAGGCTTTAGCAATGCTGGTAATCAGCGGTACGTTCAGCGTTTTCGGTGCCTTAGCCTCTTCGGTCTTACTTCCTTCGGCCAAGATCATCTGCCGACCATTGAGCCGGTAGACTTTAATCGGGACCGATACGATCACGGTCTCTCCCTCCCTCCGTACGGTTGGCTTTCCGGTTACGACAAGCCTTGAACCAGCTTCGCGCTTCTTGGAGGTCTCTGAATTTTTGTTTGGTTTCGATTTAGCCATTGGATCGCTCTCCCTGTGAAGTAAGTTCCTCGACAATTTTTTCGATTCCGTTTGTTCGGAAACGAATGTCCACGTTGTTCTCTGATACCCTGACGGTCTCGATTAGCAGTTCGAGGATTCGCGACTGCTCCTCGGGGTACAAAACCTCCCAGATCGGATCGAGTCGGTGTAAGGCTTGGGTGATCTCAGCTAGGTCGACGGTGCTAGTGCGTGTGGTTGCAGCCTCAAGGGTGCGAATCGAGTCGTCGAGACTCTTCATTTGGTCGTTGAGCCGTTTGAGCTCAGATTTCACAAGCGGTCCGTCGGGATCTTTTAGGTCCAGAAGCGACCGAGCTGCCTGATACGTCTGGTGGCGACTCTGGCGTAGATCTTCGAGTTGCGCAAGAACCTCCGGGTCGGGCCCAGTCTGCGAACCGGCCCAAACCTTGCGGTACGTGTGGGCAATCACGTCCGGATGCCGGATCAAAGATCGCATTTGATCGATCACCGCCTTTTCCAGTTCCCCGGCTGGCAATGACGGAAGGGAGCACTTGCCATACCCGGTTTTTACCTTCTTGGCGCACGTGTAATACCTGTACTGGCGTCCATTGTTATTTGTCCAAGCTGGCATAACCAAGCTCCCGCAATGGCTGCAGTGGACAAGTCGCCTTAGCATCGCGAAGCGTCTGATTTCGCGCTTGTGGGTAGAGACTCGATTTGACCTTAGGACATCACGGACTTGTTCGAACAGTTCTGGCGAGAGGATGGCTGGATGCTCGGCATCGTAAGCTTGCCCCTTGTGCACAATCTTGCCGATGTACTTTGCGTCGGTAAGGATGTTGTGGATCAGCCGACCCGTGTAGTGCTTGCCACCCATAGTTTTACCGGTCTTGGTCGTGAAGACCTTGGACCGCGGGCCTTCGGCGTTGAGGGTCTCTGCAATCTTTAAGCAGGATTGCTGCTGGGTGGCCAACTTGAAGATTCGTTTGACCAACTTCGCTTCTGTTTCGTTGACCGCGTATCGACGATCGACGATATCGAATCCAAGTTTAGGTTGGCCACCGATGTACTTGCCCTGACGCGCTGTCAAAAGCTTTTTGTCTCGGATGCGTTCGCCGATAATCTCGCGTTCGAATTGGGCGAACGAAAGCAGAATGTTGAGAGTCAGCCGTCCCATTGATGTGGTCGTATTGAACTGCTGAGTCACTGAAACAAACGACACATGGTACTCGTCGAACAAAGAGATCAGCCTCGAGAAGTCCAGCAGAGAGCGACTGAGTCGGTCGACCTTGTAGACCACCACACAGTCGATCTTCCGAGCTTTGATGTCCTCGATAAGGCTGTTTAGCGCAGGGCGATCCATGTTGCCCCCTGAGAATCCGCCATCGTCGTATCGCGTGGGGACTAGCTTCCAGCCCTCGTGAACCTGAGATTGAATGAACGATTCGGCGGCAGACCGCTAGGCATCGAGAGAGTTGAAATCCTGGTCTAATCCTTCTTCGTGGCTTTTCCGTGTGTAAATGGCACACCGGACTTTCTTCTTGTCGTTGATCAAAAAAACCGGGGACTGTCCCCGAGTTTTTTTTACGCGCCGCCGGTTCCGCCCTTTCAGGGCTTGGGTTGTTTCGTGCGCACGAATCCCAGGGCGGCGCTTCGCTTTGCCCTGGGCTATCCCCCTCCGCCCCGTTGGGGCATAGAACCATCGGGCAAACGCCATCCCGAATAACCCACCACAACTTGGAGTTGAGCGTACACCGGCCTGATCGGGTTTTTCTCAGCGCAGGGCCCGCTTGCGGTCAGATTCAAGGAGCGCCCTTGTTTCTATCCACTGTTCTCAAGGAGATCTTGCTGATGTCTCGCTTAGCGTCCTCGAAAACCGCCAAAATTTGGGCCGAACGGATCGCCCAGTGCGAACGATCCAGTACTCCCGTCTCGCAGTTCTGCCAGTCGATCGGCTGCTGGCCTATGTTTTCATCGAGTGGAGTCGTACAGTGCGATCAATGGGGGCGACGGACTGGAAGTCCGTCGTACAAGGCGATCAAAACGCCCGGACCGGTGGTTACCACCACCGGCAGAGGTTGTGTCAGCCCTCCGGGCTTGAATGCCAATCTGTGTGGATCGATCAGTCTGTATTGCATGAGTAGCCATATGTGGCCATTACAGCCAAGCAGCCTTACGCGCGGTCGGCCCCCTGAGCCCCCCCGCCCCTTACTCCCCCGGCCAAAGCCCCGGTGGAGAAGGGGGGCCAAGCGGTTGGATGGAGCGGACGTGAGGTGTGAGGTGTGAGGGGAGCAGCCGGATCTTTTGCAAAATCCATTACGCCCCAAAAAACGGAATAGTCCGCTGTACGCTTACGATCAAGGGTATCTCGCACAGCTTACCGATGGCAGAAAAACAAGGGGAAACACAGAGGCACAGAGCCCACAGAGAGAGCAAGAGCATTTCACTCTGTGATCTCTGTGCCTCTGTGTTTCAAAATTCTGTGTTTTAAATTCCGGAATGTCGCAAAGTTCCGGGTTCCTCGGCCTCCGCGGGAGCCACCACGAACCGATATCCTGCGTCGCGAATGGTAAGGAAGTGCTTGGGATTGGCCGGATCGATTTCGAAGGTTTTGCGAAGTCGGAGCATGAACTGATCGACGCTGCGGGTTTGCATCTCAGCGCTGACATCCCAAACCTCTGTAAGCAGTTCCTGTCGGCTGATGACCCGACCTTCGTTCTCGACGAAGTACCTCAGGAGCGATAGTTCCTTATGGGTCAGCTTGACCTCTTTTGCATCGACGGTCACTTCGTAGGTCTCGAAATTGACCATTGCACGTCCGAATCGCACTTCGGTCACCTTGGCCGTAAGCGGTTTAGGTTTCGGGGCCGTATCGCGTCGCGGGTGCAACCGCAGGAGATTGCGTACCCGGGCTAGGAGTTCATCCAGGTCGAACGGTTTGGTCAAGTACTGATTGGCTCCGACGTCAAATCCTCGGGACCGGTCTTCGGCTAGACTTCGAGCGCTGAGGATCAGCACTGGAAGCGACTCGTCGATGGTCCGAAGTCGTTCGCAGACGGCATAGCCGCTCATTCCCGGCAGCATCAAGTCGAGGATGAGCAAATCGTAGGCTTGGGAGTCGTTCTCTAGGAGCTTCATGGCCGTGGTACCACTGTCGACCAACGAGACCTTGTATCCTTCGGCTTCGAGATTGTATTTCAAACCTTGGGCTAGGTGCGCTTCGTCTTCGACGACCAATATACGAGGTTTCATTTCGATCCGCTGTCAGACGATGTTGAGATCTGGATAGTACCGGGCCGAGTCGATCATTCGCCACTTCGTTGGTTTCGCCAAGCACGATATTCGGGCGGTACGTCGGGTTGTTGCCAAGCGCTCATGCCACCATCGACATAGATCGTCTGGCCGTGGATATGCTCGGCAAGGTCGCTGACGAGGAAGGCAGCAAGAGGGCCACAGACTTGCGCCTCGGGAACTTGGCCGTTGGGCGTATGGAGAGCCATCCACTCGAGGGATGCTGGATCGCTCGAGAGGATTTGGTTCGTAAGCGGTGTACGGACCAATCCGGGTGCGATCGCATTGACTCGAATCCGCAAAGGAGCCAGCGCCACGCACAGGGAGCGGACCATCGCTGCAAGAGCCCCTTTGGAGGTGTCGTAGACCGAATGGTCGACCTCGGCTAATAAGCCGTTGATCGACCCGGTAAAGAGCAATCGTCCATCGATTTGGCGAGCCACGCAATGCTTGGCAAAAGCTTGAGCCAAGAAGAATCCTACCTTGACGTTCAAGTGCATGGTGTGATCGAAGTTGGCTTCGGAAACCTCGAGAAACGGCGGATCGATATAGACTCCCGCGTTGGAAACCACGATGGAAAGCTCGGGATGCTCGCCTAGCAGGGGAGCGACAAGGCGATCGAGAATTACGGGGATGGGTGCTAGCAGGTCAAAGCAGACCAGTTTTGATTCGGGGCAGAACGATCGGCAGCGTTCCAAAGTTCCTTGGGCATGATCATCCTCGTGGAGTCCATGAACAAGGACCTTCGCTCCGGCTTGGGCCAAGGCGATAGCGATCTGTGAGCCAACCCCTTGGGTGCTCCCGGTGACGAGTGCGGTTTTCCCTCGAAGATCGATCATCGGCGGTTCCGGCAATGGGATAGCGACAGGAGATTGGAAGGACCGTGGAACCCTGGTCGGGGATTTCTCGGAACGAGAGTTTAGCGAGTCACTGGATTGGACTTGGGGGCTTCCGGGTCGATCGAGTTCTCGGTGGAAGTCTTGGGCTTTCGTCCGAGTCTCCGCTCGATGGCTGCTGCCACGAACTTGGCAAACAAGGGGTGCGCCTTGGTGGGCTTGCTCTTGAACTCGGGATGGAATTGGACGGCTAGAAAGAAAGGGTGGGAGGGCAGTTCGAGGATCTCGACCAAGCTATGGTCGGGGCTTAGGCCGGAGAATCGCATCCCGTGGGCTTCGTATTGCATTCGGTAGAGGTTGTTAAACTCGTAGCGATGCCGATGACGCTCGGAAATCGCATCGGATTGGTAGGCTTGATGGGCGATCGAATCGGGGGCCAGTTGGCAAGGCTGGGCACCTAGCCGCATTGTTCCACCCAAGGAAGTTACGTTTTTTTGTTCATCGAGCAAGCAGATCACAGGATGGGGGGTATCCTTGCTGAACTCCGTCGAGTGGGCATCGGCAAGACCGACGATCGATCGGCCGAATTCGATCGCGGCGCACTGCATGCCCAGGCAGATACCGAAGAAAGGAATATCGCGTTGCCTTGCGTAGCGGACAGCCTGCAATTTCCCTTCGACTCCTCGCTCGCCGAAACCGCCTGGGATCAGGATTCCGTCGAAGCCTGATAGGAGCCGTTCGGGTCCTTCCTCTTCGACGTCGCTGCTTTGGATTCGAGCGACCCGGACACTGGTTTGGTGGTGGATTCCTGCATGATCGATCGATTCGTAGATCGACTTGTAAGCGTCTTTGTGCTCTGCGTACTTGCCGACGACGGCGATGCTCACCTCGTGCTTGGGGTTTCTCAGCGAGAAGAGCAAGTTGTCCCAGGCTTCGAGTTTGGGCGGAGGGGTAACGAGCCCGAACCGCTTGGTGATGAATTCGTCCAACCGGTGGTCCCTGAGCGACAAGGGGACTTCGTAGATTGAGAAATCGCGATCCTTCTCTTCGATCACCGCTTCGATCGGGACGTTGCAGAACAAAGCGATTTTTTCCTGCTCCTCGCGCGATATACTTTGCTCGCATCGGCAGATGAGCATATCGGGCTGGATGCCGATTTGCCGGAGTTGACCGACCGAGTGCTGTGTCGGTTTGGTTTTGATTTCCGCAGCGGCCTTCAGGTAGGGGACCAGGGTCAGGTGGATAAACAGGCAGTTTTCTCTGCCGACATCTTGAGGAAATTGCCGAATCGCTTCGAGGAACGGCAATCCTTCGATATCCCCGACGGTTCCTCCAATTTCCGTGATGACGATGTCGGTTTTAGAGTCGGCCATCCTGAGGATCGCCTCTTTGATCTCGTTGGTAATGTGGGGTATGACCTGAACGGTCTTGCCGAGAAAAAATCCTTGGCGTTCCTTCTCGATGACTCTCAGGTAGATCTGTCCGGTGGTGTAGTTGGAGTCCCGAGTGAGCTTTCCACTGGTGAATCGTTCGTAATGCCCGAGGTCCAAATCCGTCTCGCTACCGTCATCGAGCACGTAGACTTCGCCGTGCTGGTAAGGGCTCATCGTCCCGGGATCGACGTTGATGTATGGATCGAGTTTCTGCATCCGAACCCTCAATCCGCGGGCTTCGAGCAACATGCCGATCGAGGCGCTAGTGAGACCTTTTCCGATGGAACTGACCACCCCGCCGGTCACGAAAATATGCTTGGTCATGGCTTCCAAACCCCCGTTGCTAGGCCCGTTCGCGTGAGATTCTACCCCCGAAAACGACATCGTAACGTTTTTTCCCAGGTTCGACAAACCGCAGCATTGAAAACCGCAGCTTTGGCCAGGACCAGTAATTCCCTACCTGCTACAATGTCAGAGCTTGCACAGACTCGGTTTTTCCATAAGCTATCGCGGAACTCCGAGCCGTAGATTATCCATTCAGAAATGCTTCAAAGGTTGCTAGTCATGCCGACCCCTTTTCGTGAGGATCCTCGTTCGTCCGAATCTATCTCACCGAGCCTCCGCATGGTGCTCATGGTGCTTTTGCTCGGACTGACTTTGGCCCTGCGTTTCGCACCGCTGCCCGAGAACTTCTCGGCCTTCGGCGCCCTGGCGATATTTTGCGGCATGTACACTCGCGGTGGGTTTCGATGGTGGTTCCCGCTTGCGGCCTTGCTTTCAGCCGACTGCATCGGCCAACTGGCGAGAGTCCCCGGGATGGGTTTTTACCATCCGCAGTCGATGTTGCTGAACTACCTAGGACTGGCAGTAATGACCCTCGTCGGAGCAGGCTTGGGCAACTGGTCAAGGCAAATCGGATCGATCTCCAACTCTGTGTTCCCACTGGCGATCGCTAGGACGGCCGGCGTCGCCCTGATTGCCTCTGCATGCTTTTTCTTGCTCAGCAACTTTGGTGCTTGGCTCGACCCGCTCATGCAGTACGAAAAGAGTCCCGCTGGACTGCTCAACTGCTACGTCGCTGGCCTGCCCTTCTGGAGAGCGACCCTGCTGAGCGATGTTCTATTTACCGTCGGCTTCTCGGCCTTTGCGGCGATGTTCGCTTCAGTCGCCAAACCCCTTGAACTTGCCCGTCAAAAGGTCGATCGATCCTAGTTCGTTCGTCATCCGAAGTGTTCACCATGCAAAGCGATCAGTAGTGCGGCGGGATCTCGTCCTGCGCCGATCTAGTCGGCATGTTCGAGTCCTGCACCTGACGAAAGTCGCTCGCAAGCTGCTTGAGCTCCCGTCGAAGTTGATCGATCTGACGGCCCTGATCGATGATCACTTGATTCAGGTCGGAAATTGTTTTCTGTGCATGCATCAAGATGCATTCGACATCGGTCAGGCGTTCATCGGGAGACTTCGACAAGTTCATCCTCGTGGGTACCAATTCATCGGGTTACAAATTTTCGAATTAAAAAACTTCGTAGATTACAATCGAGCCATCCTGCAGAGGTTTGCTGCCCAAGCCTCGAGCAAGGCGGCCGGAGCGATGAAACGCTGGATGTTTTCGCGGGCCTCCTGAGTTGATTCAATCAACTGAACGAGAGTCCGTGCAGACAAATTCTTCATCGGTGCAAATCGACTTGCTGGCTCGGATCCTTCTTGGGCCGGAATCTCCATCTGCGTCCAGAGCGAGTTGCGCAGGACATCGGTGACCTCATCCAGGCACCATTTCAATCGGTCCCTTCTAGGCTGGCCGTCCGGAGTCGATTGGTTCAGATGATCGATAATCGCCTTGGTAAACCCTATGAAATCCATGGGCCTTTGTTGCAAAAAAGCGTGGATTTGATTTCGGAACTCCAAGAGCGTCGGATCATTGAGCTCTTTGGCATACTGGATCGATCCTTGGGAGCGTTCGGCAAGCTCGCGAGCCGCCGACGGATCACCGACAAGTTCGTGCCTGAGGATCAACTCGGTGACATGCGCGTCGGACAACGGAGAAAATCGAACGATTTGGGACCGGGAGCGAATCGTGCTGAGCTGACGTTTCTCTGAGGTACCCAAGAGAAAGATCACAGCCCCCGGTGGCGGTTCCTCAAGCGTTTTTAACAAACTGTTTGCCGTGTCCTCCTTGAGCGTGTCGGCATCGTCGATGATCGCTATTTTGCGACGAGCCGAATAGGGCCTGATTCGCAGTTCGTAGCAAAAACCTTCCCGCATCCGCGCTGCGTCGGATCCGAGCAACTGATCGATCGTCAGCACAGACTTCTCGGGATCTCTGGCCAAATAAAGAACATCCGGATGCGTCTGGCGTTCGACCTGCACGCAGGTCTCGCAGCGGTTGCAGACACTCAACTCGCTCGGATCGCTCTGTGTGCAAAGCAAGGACTTGGCTATGAGTTTAGAAAACGTTCTTTTGCCGATCCCCGTCGGTCCGACCATCAAAAACGTGCTTGCGAGTTTGTTGTTTCCGATCGCGTTGGCAAACCACGTGCGTTGACGTTGGTGGCCGAGGAAAGTCGTCCAGTCCATCACCTGCTTACCGGTTCAAAATAAGGAGGAGTTTTAAGACGCAACAAGGTCTTGGTCCATCGTCCGAGAGTCCCTTGCTCGCTGTTTTTTCGCCACTGCTCTTTTTCCAGAAGGTTCAACAGGCCGCTGTTGGCCTTGATTGGTTGGATCGGGGATGTCGCTGGGAATAACCCCTGCGAGAGGATCGCTTCGAGCATTTCCTCGAGCTTGGCGGCCGAGGCGACTTGCCTATCAAACTGCCGACTCTCGCCGAATTGATTATGGTAAAACCGCCAGTCCATCAGGGTCGATGAGTTATCCATGGCATCGACGCTGACGAGAAACTGTTCGGCTTGGCCGAACCTCTGAGTTAGTTCCTTCGACGCCTCAGGCCACGCCGAGCGCGACGCATCGAGGCGGTTCATGATCGTTTGAAACTGCAATCCGATGGCAAGTACGCAAAGGAACCCCAACACCAAAATGATCGAGAAGGCAGCGACCGCAACCCTTCCAGGAATACGATCGTCTACCTCTTTTGCGACTTCTTTCTCAAGGGCCTTAGGGACCGCCTCGATGTCAATGATTTCGTCGAAGTTTCTCACGTTGGGATCTTGTAGTCTTTGAGGCGTTGCATCTCTTCGACGACGCTGCTGCCATCGGGAGTATCATCGCTGGCGATGTCGAACCAGGACTCTTCGAATTTGACGTATCCGGATTCGCCCCGTGCGGATTTTTGCAGGGCCACGTTGGTTGTCAGCGAGATGATCGCATCGGCCATGGCGACCTTGGGGTAGCAACGGGGTTTGTTCTCTGGCGAATTATTGCGTATGCAATATGCCCAATGTTCGATTTCTTCGGTGTATCCTCGGCTGATCGGTCCCGAAGTGGCCGCAGCTTTGGAAACCGGTGAGGAAGCCCCACCGCTTGCTTGAGTGTCGAGCGCATAGCCGGCTCCGGCAGCCTTGACGCCCGCTGCGGCACTTGTATCGCTTTTGGCATAGAGCATGACTTCTTGCTCTTTTTCCAAAACCAAGGTTCCCTTGGTCCCCATGACGACCTCACCATAACCGCCGTATCCGTTGCCGTTGATCGAGGAATACGTCACAACGATCTTCTTGTTGGGATCCTGCTCGTAACTTGCAACGCCCTTGAGCCCACCGGCTTGGCGATACCCCAAATCGAATTTTTCGTTGTACTCTGGACCAGGGAACTCGTAGGTGCAATAGACGTGGTCTTCGGCATCGCGATCGGCCGGGAAGATATGACGTCCGCCGACGGCGTGGACGGTCAGTGGATGGGCCTTTTTCCCGTCGGTACGCAGGGCGCTGCAGAAGATGGTCGCCATCGGATAAGTTCCTCCATGGCCGTTATGGTTCGGTTGCCGATAGTCTTTTCCATGTACCCAAACCGGGCTGCATCGACCTCGTCGGACATCCAAGCCTTTTGCTGAGCGATCTTGCGCTCGAGCTGCTCAATCTCCGCCGGGCTCTTGGCCTTCTCCAACTCCTTGACGTACTTGTCCAAGTCGGACTTGATACGATCGGTCTTGGAATCCGGATCCCCTCCGACCATCGGTGGCTGCCAGGAGTCATTTCCCGGCAAATTGCCCCGGTGCCATTGGGCTCGGATGTGGTGCAACTGACCGAGCATGCCCCAACGGATCAAGTGCACCGCGTTATCGTAAAGAACACTGTAGTGCCGCTGGTGACCGGTGGCCAAGTACAACGACTCTCCCGAAGGACCCTTGAACTCCTCGGCAAGCCTGGCCATGACTTTGCACTGCGCCACGTTGTGGGCCATGAGCTTTTCGGTCAAGACGTGCTTGCCCTTCATCATCGCCTTGATGGCAATCGGGGCATGCAAGTGCAGCGGCAGAGCGATAATGATCGCTTCGATGCTCTCGTCGTTGAGCAAGGCATCGACTCCCCCGTTGGAGGCATCATACACCTTGACATTCCTGCGAGCCTCTTCCTCACCCGCATACTTGTACTGCTTGATCAATCCCGGTCGCGTCGGCGTGGTCCAATCGCCATGAAATGCGCGGAAGATACTGTAGGGCCGAATGTCGGCTACTGCGGTGACCTGAACATACTCCGGGGTACACCCACCGATCAGTACGTTTCCTTCGTCTCCCGTACCGATGACTCCAACCCGGACCGGATTGGCAAACTTCTCGTATCCGAAGTACATCGCTCCGAGGCCCGCTCCGCTGACGGCACCGGCGGCGATGACTCCCTGCAAAAACTCCCGACGGGTGAAACCTACGGCTTCGTGATAGTTGTCCTGACCAACGGCCTTGTCTTCTGCACTCAACGTACGCATTCGATCACCTCGGAATAGGGTTTATAAGGTAATGGTTCTAAAGAATGTTTTAGGGAATCTTTGTTGGATCGAAGGGTGGGGCTTGGATCGCCGAAAAATAGTTTTTTTAGGAAATCGCGGTCCCATGCCACCATCTTACGCTGGAACCTTGGATTTGCGATTCCAAAAGCTCCAAGGGATAAAGTCCAGTCCAGCGTAGCGTCCGGCATCGGCAAAGGCCACGACGAAACAGCCGAGCATCTCGATGGCTTGGTAGTAGGTCGGAATAGTACCCGGAAAACCCGGGAATTGGCTAACAACCACCGAAGCTAGGAATAGTCCTGCCGCCAGAGCTGCCAGAGGGGTTAGCAGTCCGAGCAACAGCAGAATCCCGACCGACATGTCGAAAATCGGGATGATTTTGTCAACCAACTTGACCGAGATCGGTCCTTGACCGTCGAATTTGAAATCGACCCGCTTGCGAACCGGTTTGCCCTTGGCGTCAATCGTCGGGGGTTTCTCTGGCTTCGGATTGGCTTGCTCGTCGGTAGCGATCGCGTTGAGCTTGTCGACCATTTCCGGAATGGTGTTGTCGATCTGAGCCAAAATGGGACGTCCCAACGCTCGCCACTTTCCTTCGATATCGTCCTGTTGCTTTCGAAGCGATTCGATTTTGCTCCTGGAAGGATCGCTTTGAAGCTTGGCAATCCGCTCAAATCCGTTTTTGTATTCCTCGATCTGAGGCTTCCACTCGTCATAGGCCTCTTTGCGCTTGGCCTTCGAATCGGCGAGAATCGTATCGACTTCCTTGCACTGCTCTTCGCTTAGACCAAACTCCCGTTTGATCTGTTCTCCAAAGGCCTCAGAAGCCTCCGACATGGTTTTTGCATCGATGCGAATCATGCCGTCATGGTCGGGAATCATCGATTGAAACTGCTTGGCAAATGGCCCTTTGGCCCCCGAGAGAAACGGGGTCGACGAAAAACCCTCTTTGACCTTCACCGCACCTTCTTGGAAAAAGTGCCAGCCTATGACCAATCGCAAAAGCACGAGGAACAGGATCGCTGGAAGGGTCAACTTCGCTTTTTGAAAGAGCATGGAGCAAGTCCGGTTGGTTCGGCAGGTGGATGATACAGGTGGGTGCTACAGGTGGGTGATTTAGTCGGGCGCATCGTAGGTACTCAGACGCGGTAGGTAGTCAGACGCGTCAGAAAAGTTCCCGGTGGGCCCTGGCCACCAGAAACCGCTTTGGTCCTATGCCTGTAGTATGTTACAAAAAATGCCTTAAGCCAAGTCTCTAGGTCGGCCAAGCCCGACATTAGTTCCACTGTTTTCCTCGATCGCCTGAATGATTTCGCCGGGCGAAACCTGCTGGCGGTAGTAGATCACGTAGTGGTTTTTGGAAAAAGCATGTTTCTTCCATTGCGCTTTTAACGAATGGGGGATGGCAAGTAGCAAAGGGGTGTCGGCAAAGGTGTTGAGAACCTCGGATTTATGCCGGATGTACTCCGGGGTCCAAAACCCGACAATTTCCAACAAGATTCGGGTTCCTGCAGGGCTCACGACGGTAAAGTCCGGGAAAAAAACCCGTTGGCCTCGGACCAGGATGTCCCCCTCGCGCAGCAGTTCCCAGCTGCCCAAGCCTTGCTTTGCTCCATGGAGCATCCGCATCAACTCCCAATTTTCTAACAGATGCTCTTCGACTTGCGAGTCGGTGGGCTTGGGGGGGTCAATGCCGCTTTGCAATCCGCAGCGGTCATCGAGTTTGAGCGTCCATCGTTGCTTGCGTCCCCAAGGGGTATCGATGTACTTGGCAAGTCCCTTTGGAACGATCGTAGCGACCAAGGACCATCCGGCGCATGAGAGCAGTCCGGGAAGGAGTTTGGCCATTTGAACTCCATAGCGGTGGGTCCCGCGGAGGACCGAAGCGGGTCCATCGAGGGTGATTCGATACCCGTCGGGTATCGAATCGATTCGGTGCATCAAATTTGCAAGTTTGGCGTAGCGAAGGATCCCTTTCCAGTCTCCCGTCGCCTCGATGACCATCTGCCTTGCTCCCAACAAGGCGGCTTGGGTCTGGGCGACGTTGTAGCGGGCTAAGAGTTCGTTGGTATCCAAAGGGTATGGGAATTTGATCAATCGGTGCTGCTCGATGATGTCCGAGAAGAGCTGTTGCTCGAGTTGCGGCCAGGTCATTTTTTCTAGTGCAGCGATCTGCGCTTTGACTTCGACGTGGGAATGGTCCAGGATCGATTCGAGATTGGTGACCAAGGGATGAAGCGTTGCGGCTTGACGAAACACGCGTTGTCGAAGCTCTGCGGTCTGCTTGGGCTTCCCAGCATCGAACTCAGAGCAATCATCGAGCAGTTTGCAAAACGCGCCGACTCGGCGGATCGGGCAAGCCGGGTCGGCTTCGAGGATCCTCTGGATTTGGCCATGGAGGCTTTTTCTTGCCGTGCCTACCCCTGCGCGATAGGCCTCGCACATCTGCTTGGCCAATTCGATGTATTGAGCATGCTCGGTACGGTTCAAGCGATCAGGAAGGATCTGGCCGTCGACGTAGCTTGCGATGGCTAGTTCCTTGGTAAGCATCGTTGCGCCTTCTGTTGCGGGACCTTTGGACTTCTTTGGTTTGGGCCGCGACGACCTCGTAGAGTACCGCGCGAGCCTGACCGCGTTTTCGCAGGATCCGACCGAGCCGCTGCTTGGATTGCCTAGTCGAACTCTTGCCCCCAAGGACCACCGCAATCTTGACCTCGGGCAAGTCGACCCCTTCATCGAGAACTTGGTTGGCCACCAAGGCAGGATAGACCCCGTCGCGAAGCCCTTCGAGATAATCGAGCCGCTCGGATTTTCCGCAATGGCTCAGCAAACAGGGGATCAGGAATCGTAGCGATATCTTTCGCGCCATGGCGTTTGTGCCGGTGAATATAATCATTGGCTCGCCCAAATGAAGCCGGAAGAGATCTTCGAGAACCTCGAGTTTCTCATCGGCCCGATCCTCGATGGATTCTTTCTCACGGTACAAACGCATGATGCGCGAGGCTTGGCTGCCTCGAGCCGCTTCATTGCACAAATCCTTCCACTCAAACCCAGGGTCCTGCTCCCTGCGATCGTGCACATAGCTGGCAATCTGGCTCGAGAGCTCTTTGTAACGGACACGCTCGCTCGGTCCAAGTGAGATCGGAATACGAACCACATCGTAGTCGGCCAACGTACTTCCCTTGACCTGCTGCAATCCCAGTTCGTAGAGCACTGGCCCGATGAGCACCTCGATTTCTCTGGCATCGGCGTTGAGCGTCGCGGTGAGTCCCAAACGTTGCGGGGCAGTCGAACAACGGGCCGCATCGGCACGAATCGGTCCGGTCAAATGGTGGCACTCGTCAAAGACAAGCAATCCAAATCGCGATCCGAGCTCCGTCGCATGGATGCACGCGCTGGCATAGGTCGTGACCGTCAAGGGCCTGATCGTGCGCCGTTGATCCCCGAGGATCCCTGCATCGATCCGAAGCCCTCGCAGGATGCGACGATGCCACTGGTACATCAGATCCCTGACCGGTGCGACGACCAAGGTTGGGATTCCGCTGCGGGCGATGATCGCAAGCGCCACTTCGGTCTTACCCGTCCCGGTCGGCATGACGATGATGCCTCGCTTCGATTCGCTCCAAGCCTCGATGGCTTGCTGCTGCTCGTCTCGCAACGACGGCAAATTCAGCTCGGCTGGAATCGTCAGCAGCCCGCTGGGATCCTCTCGATCGATCCTGGGCACGAGATCGAGAATCCCTGTGTCGAATGCCGCAAGCCCCTGGCGGATCTGACCGTAAAAGTACGCATCGCACCTCCACTTGAGCACGCGGTGGTCCCACATCCAGACCTTGGGGCCAAACCAAGCCTCAAGCTGATCCTTCGTGCCTCGGTCGAGCAACAAGGTTCCGGCATCAAAAACCAATCGGTTCAAGCGCGTTGCGTCGGTCAACTTCTTCGAACTCCTGTTTCCAGTCCAGTTTCCAGTAGGGATTTGCCTGGGGATTTCGTCTGAGATTTCGTCTGGGAATTGTTGCGTATCGATCTGGGTAAGCCTACGGCAAACGATTCGTCTGAGCTATTATAGTACCAGACAAATCAGCGTGATTTCGAGGTCGAACGGTCGCCTTGGAACGATCGCTGGCATTTATTCTTCGACTCAATTATTCTCCGACACACTTATTCATCCTTAACGGGAAAAACTGCGATGGCCACCTCTGCCGATCGGGACACAATCCTGGATCTGACCCAAAAACTTCTCGTTTCGATCACCCGCGGAGATTGGGACACCTACAAGGAAATCTGTTGTCCGAGCCTGACGTGCTTTGAACCCGAGGCGATGGGCAATTTGGTCGACGGGTTGGACTTCCACCAATACTATTTCAATTTACCTGGCGGCTCGAACCCAGTTCAATCGACCATCGTCGCTCCCCACATCCGAGTCATGGGGGATACGGCCGTGATCGCCTATGTTCGCTTAACCCAGAAGATCGCCGATGGAAAACCGACCACCGTGGCCATGGAGGAGACGCGTGTATGGCAAAAGCAGATGGGCAAATGGAAGCACGTCCATTTCCACCGCAGTCCAACGCGCTAGGAACCTATTGACCGATCGATGACCTTCCCATGATCGGTCGATGACCGATCGTCTCCAAAGGACTACCGAATGCACCCCGCAGGTTTTCTTCGGATCAGCGCTGTGTCGACTGCCACCTGTGTTGCCAATCCACAACGCAACCGAATCGCGATCGATCAAGCTTTGGTTTCCTTCCAATCTTCGGACATCGTTCTACTTCCAGAATTGTGTCTCAGCGGCTACACATGCGGCGAGCTGTTCCTCCAAGACAGCTTACTCGATGCTTGCCGAGTCTCTCTGGTCCAACTGGCCAAGCGCATAGATCAACAACTCGTAGTCGTCGGTCTGCCCCTGGCGGTCCGAGGCCGACTCTACAACGTCGCGGCTGTGCTCTCAGGCGGTTGCGTCTTGGGCTTGGTCCCCAAAACCCATTTGCCCAACTACAGCGAGTTTTACGAAGCCCGCTGGTTTCATTCTGGAGCCGAAGCAGACTTCGATACTGTTGCATTCGACGGCCTGGGCCAGATCCCCTTTGGTACCGATTTGCTGTTCCAATGCGCTAAGGCCACCGTCGGGATCGAGATTTGCGAAGATCTTTGGGTCCCGATTCCACCCAGTAGCCGACAGGCGATCGCAGGGGCAAACGTCTTGCTGAACCTCTCGGCGAGCAACGAAACGATCGCGAAAGCCAACTATCGCAAGCAGCTAGTCTCGATGCAATCGGGCAAGTGCATCGGAGCCTACGCGTATGCAAGCGCTGGACCATCCGAGAGCACCACCGACTTGGTCTTCGGCGCCCACTGCATGATCGCCGAGAACGGATCGCTCCTGGCAGAGTCCAAACGCATCGGCACCGGCTTGGACATCAATACCCAATCCTCAAACAGCCCACTCGTGAGCTTTGCTACAGCCGATATCGACCTGGGCAGACTCGATCGAGATCGTCGTGCGTTTCAGACCATGCATCAGACTGCCGACCACAGCAGGCTCGATTACCGATTCGTTCCCTTCGAGTTGCTTGTGAATCCAGGATCCTTATGCCGATGGATCGATCCGCACCCTTTCGTTCCTGCTTCTAAGGACCAGTTGCATGAGCGATGCGCAGAGATCTTTGAAATTCAATGCGCGGCCCTAGCCAAGCGCGTCGGGCTCTTGCCCGAAAACACTCCACTTAGTATCGGCGTTTCCGGAGGCCTTGACAGCACCTTGGCCTTGATGGTGGCCGTCGAAATGTGCAAGAAGATGGGCTGGCCATCGACTCGAATCGTCGGGATGACCATGCCCGGATTCGGAACGACCAAGCAGTCGAAATCCAACGCGATCGAACTGATGGATCACCTGGAGGTCACCTCGCAGACCATCGACATCCGGGACAACTGCTTCGAAACATTCCGAAGTCTTCAACACGCTCCCTTCGGTATCTGCCTTGAGGGCCTAAACGCACAAAGCCTACAGAGCCGCTTGGAGAAACTCCCCAACGACCAACGAAACGATTTGGTCTTTGAAAACGTACAAGCTCGGATGCGCACGATGCTGCTGATGAATCGAGGATTCGTCCTCGGGACGGGTGATATGTCCGAGCAGGCCCTCGGTTGGAGTACCTACAATGCCGACCACATGTCGATGTACAACGTCAACGGCTCGATCCCCAAAACCCTCGTGAAATTCCTGATTCGCTACGTTGCGGATCATCTGGCTAAGGATTCCGTCGGCAAGATCCTCATCGACATCGTCCAAACCCCGATCAGCCCCGAGTTGCTCCCCTTGAGCGCCGATCAAAACGTCCTGCAATCGACAGAAGATACTATCGGTCCCTACGAACTGCACGACTTCTTCCTGTTCCATCTAGTCCGCGGCGGGGCAACTCCCTCGAAAATCCTTATGCTCGCCCAGCACGCAGTGTTCGATCGCGCGTATTCGCCCGATCAAATCCGCGATACTTTAAAAGTATTCCTCAAGCGATTTTTCGCTTCACAATACAAACGTTCGTGCGTCCCAGACGGGCCTAAAGTCGGAAGCGTTTCGTTATCCCCACGAGGCGATTGGCGAATGCCAAGCGATGCAGACGCCGAGGCTTGGATCGCCGATCTCTAACCCATAGACTCGATTAAACTTCTCTAGATCAAACTTCTCTCGAATCAACTGCAAAATGAACCAGCCAAACGACGTTGCCTCCGAGGTTCTCCAATTCGTCAGCCAATGCAAGACGGTAATCCTTTCGACCGTCTCGCAAAACGGTGAACCCAACGCTAGCTATGCTCCATTTGTCCAAGAAGCCCAAGCGATCTACGTGCTCGTCAGCGGGCTGGCGAGACATACCTCGAATCTGCTCGCGACGGGTCAGTGCCACGCGATGTTCATCGCCGACGAAAAGGATTCGGTCAACGTGTTTGCCCGCAAACGCCTAAGTTACGCTTGTGAGGTTCAGGTAGTCCCAAGAGAGGACTCCCTTGCCCCGATCGTCTTTGAAAAGATGAGGGAACAATTCGGACCGACGATCGAAACCCTGATCGGACTTGCCGACTTTCGACTGATCCAATTGCTACCGGGCCAAGGGGTCTGGGTTCGCGGTTTTGCCCAAGCCATCCCCATCCACGGACTCTCGAGCTAATCGGGTCGGGCTACGACGATCCAGGGGATTACAAGGAGCTTAAAAAAGCATCTGCGGTTCGCTGATGCAATTGGAGCTTCTCCCCCATCCGATCGACCTGGCTGACCATTACCTTCATCCGCGGATTGCGCTCGAAAAAATCCCGATGCTTCGAGACAAACCGCCAGTACAACCCATCCCAAACCCCCGTCCAATCCCCCTTCTTGTAATCGCTCATTTTGAGCACATAACTCGATCCACTGATATAGGGCTTGGTCGTGATCAGCCCCCCGTCGGCATGCTGACTCATTCCGTAGACATTCGGGACCATCACCCAATCATAGGCGTCGACAAACATCTCCATAAACCACCGGTAAATCGCATCCGGATGGAACTCGCACAGCAGCATGAAATTCCCCAAAATCATCAGTCGCTCGATATGATGGCAGTATCCATACCGCAACACGCGATGGATCGTCTGATCCACCGGCACAATACCGGTCGTCCCATCGTAGAACGATCCGGGCAATTCGCGAACATGCCCCCAGTAATTTCGGGTCCGCTGCTGTGTCCCTAACTTGCGATACACCAGGCGCATGTACTCGCGCCATCCGATTACCTGCCGAACGAAACCCTCGAGCGAGTTCATAGGCACGGCACCTGCGCTCTGCTTTTGTCGCAACGGGGCCTCGAGCACCGCATCGACAATCCGCCCGGGCGATAGGAGTCCAACATTGAGCATCGGCGTGAGTACCGAGTGGTACAAGAACGTATGCTCCTTACTGATCGAATCTTCGTAGTCCCCAAAGCATGCCAATCGCTCAAGCAGAAATCGTTCCAAGTGTTCCTCGGAGCCTTCGACACTCGTCGGATACCACAGCGGTCCTGAATCCCCCCAAGCGTCCTGGAAGTGATTATCGACGTACTTGCGAGCCTCGAGCGCATAGGCATCCTCACTGGCAAGCTCGAACTCCGGGGGCTCGTGACCGGCCGGCAATCGCTTACGATTCTCGGTGTCAAAACTCCATTTCCCATCCAAAGGCTTTTGATCCCGATCCAACAACACGCCTAAACGCTTGCGCTGCTCTATGTAAAAATTCGTGAAGAAAAGCTTCTTCTTGTTGGCGACGAAACTCTCGATCGCAGCCGACGGAGTCAAGAAATGAGGATCCTCAACCATCTCTAACTCGATCCGATGGAGCTTACATGCGGCCCTTAGCCTCACAAGCAAGTTGTGGTCCTCAGGATCGATCGCGCGGAGTTTGTGGACTCCATCGGTTGAAAGCCTCTGGCCAATGTCCGTGGAATGATCGAGCTTCATCGCGTCGACGTACACCACCGCTTTGCCAAGCTTCTTCAACTCGTCGGCATAGCGCTTCATCGAAGCCCGATGCAAAAGGAGCTTCTGCCGACAAAATCGGTACTGCCGAAACAAAAGCGGATCTTCAACCAAATAAACCTGCTTAATCTCGCCCATCCACTGGGGATCGGGAAACAACTGGTGCGGGTAGACGATCGCCGCTTCGGAGGGCTCAGAGGCCGATGGCTTGGCTTTCACGATTTGATGACCTTGTGCCCTTCTTTTCCATCGCCGACTTGCGCATAACGCTGCAAGTAACCTTTGACCGAGAATTTTGATCGCGTCGATTCGCTGGTCATGTATCGAATCTTGCCGAACACCTCACGCTCTGGTCCCCAGGCCCGATCGTAGCGTCCCAAGACCCAAAAGATCCCACTGTAGGAATTCGGATCGCGACCGTCCAAGGCGTATTTGTTGTTCAAGTGAATCATGATCTTGAGAGCCTCCTGAGGCGATTGGCTCCAATGAAGGATTTTCTTGCCCCACAGCATCCGCAGATAATTGTGGATGCGGCCCTCGACGACCAGTTGCCTCTGCGCTGCATTCCAAAGCGCGTCGTGGGTCCGTGCCGACTCGAACTCCTCGGGCGTATACACGAACGGACGCGCGTCCCCGGCATGCTCGCTGAGCGTCTTTCGGGCCCATTCCGGAAGTGATTCGTAACGATCGTAATTGGCCTCTCGTGAACACATATTGAAACCGATCTCACGCCATGTCATCAACTGATCCATGAACGCCTCGGCGCTTTGTCCCATATTCCAAAAGCCATTCATCTTCCCGTTGGGCTTCGAGATCTTTTCAAAGGACCATCCGTACTGGCTCGATGCGATCGCCTCAAATACCTCGTGAGCACTTACGTGCCCAAAGTGCAAGTGCGCCGAAAGACCACTCGAACCATACCGATCCGGTTCGTTCCGGGCTTGGTCGTACTCCTCGAGCTTCGCCCCCGCAAATGAATTCAGCAGCCGAAGTCCCTCGGCGCGCCCGCCGCGCGCATCGGTCGGTCGAACGCTGTGGTCGATATCCAGCTTGCTCAAATCGAATTGCTCGAGCTCCTTGCCTGTGACGAACTTCCAACGATTGGAAACCTCCTCAGGGAGCTTCTTGAGCCTGGGAAGCTCGACATGGCGCAGCGGATCGGCACGCGGAAAAACCGGTGTCTCGCGATGGATCTCCTTTTGCATGTAACGCCGGTAGGAATGGGCGACGGTGAACGTCCGCTCCGTATTGCGCATCGGGAGAATCCCGTTGCTGTCGACCAATTCGACCGCACAAGGCCAGCGTTTAACAATCGCTCCGTAAAGCGCCGGATGAAAGAAACAAGGAAAGTCATCGGTGACCGTCGCGCAGGCGTACTTGGCCAACGTCTCGGCAAGCCCACTGCCATCGCCCGAGGTCGGCTCGACGTAGCCAACATACGTCACCGTCAGCCTTTGAGCCGCTTTCAGGTTATCGATCATCCCATCGAGCACGAACCGATGGAACCGATCGCTTGCCCAGCGGTACCCCAGGCGAAGCCCCTCGAAAACTACGAGCGGTTTGTTCCAAGCCACCGCCAATTCAACCGCACGCTCAAGGGCGAAATTCGACTCGAGCCGACGATAGGCCGTCATCCAGTACAAAACGTACTGCCCGTCCTTACGTTGGTCATGCTCAGTCGCCGAACGAACGCGGATGGAAGGTGTGTTGGAGGTGAACATCGTTATAGTAACCCAGTAGTCAGCGATTCAATGGAGGGATTCAGTCGAGAGGGATTCAATGGAGGGTAAGTGGTTTCGCAGACCCGGCTGAAGCTTTCCCTACCCTTGCGGCTCGGTCATCGAGAACGGGTCGAGCGCCTTGGATAGCAACTCCTCGTCGAGGATCTTCTGCTCGATGCACAACTCGCGGATCGTTTTGCCCGATGCGAACGCTTCCTTCGTCAGCTTGGCCGCCTTTTCGTAGCCGATATAAGGGTTCAAGCTCGTGACCATCGATAGACTCTGCTCGACGCTTGCCTCGCAAGCTGCTGGATTGGCTTCCAATCCATCCATGCAAAATTCGATAAATGCACTGGTCCCGTTCGATAGCAATTGGATGCTCTCGAGGATCGCATGTCCCATCACAGGCATCATGATGTTGAGTTGGAAATTCCCGCCGGTCGCGCCCGAAAGGGTCATGGTCGCGTCGTTGCCAATGACCCGGGCCGTCAACTGCATGAGACTCTCGCACATGACCGGATTGACCTTCCCGGGCATGATCGAGGAGCCTGGTTGCCGGTCGGGCAGGATGACTTCGAAGAACCCGCAGCGAGGACCAGAACCTAACCAACGGATGTTGTTGGCAATGTTGAACAATGTCATGGCGATGGTCTTGATTTGACCATGCGACTCGACCAACCCATCCCTTTGCGCGTTGGCTTCGAAGTGATCTTCAGCCTCGACAAAAGCGATCCCGGTCTGCTTGACTAATGCCTGGCTAACTCGATTGCCAAATTCCGGATGCGTGTTGATTCCGCTCCCGACGGCGGTGCCTCCAACGGGCAACTCGTAGACAGCCTTGGCCGCTTGCTTGGCCCTCTCGATCGACAAAGCGATTTGCCTAGCGAAGCCGCCAAATTCTTGCCCTAGACGCAGTGGGGTCGCGTCCATCAAATGGGTTCGACCAATCTTGATGATCTTATCCCAAGCCTTAGCTTTTTCCGAAAAAGATGCGTGCAATCGCTCGAGTTGCGGAATCAGTCGCGTATGGATTTCATATGCTGCCGCAACATGGATGGCCGTCGGAAAGGTGTCGTTGGTACTTTGCCCCATATTTACATGGTCGTTCGGATGGATTGGCTTGGTCTTGTCGAACCGGTCTCCACCAAGAATCTCGATCGCTCGATTCGAGATCACTTCGTTGATGTTCATGTTGCTCGACGTCCCAGAACCGGTCTGGAATACATCGACGGGAAACTGATCGTCCATCTTGCCGTCGATGACTTCCTGACAAGCCGAACACATGGCTTGGACCTGCTGGTCACTGAGCGGGTTCTTCCCTGACTTGGTCAACTTGCCTAAATCGTGATTGACCACGGCACAAGCGAGCTTGACGCGCCCCATCGCGCGGATCAAAGCGACCGGGAGGTTCCAACCAGAAATGGGGAAATTTTCCACCGCACGCTGCGTCTGTGCGCTGTAATAAGCCCTAGCGGGAACGAGGACTTCACCCATCGAATCGACTTCGGTTCGGAATTCCGACATTTCTTCAAATCCTAAATGACTAACGGGTTGTGAAACGCTTGGAAAAAACAGGTCCTATTGGGGCCCCTAAGCCCCGCCGCACTTTTATAGCAACCTTGCAAAATCTGACCATTCGTCTTAGGAATTCCGCGATTTTCAGAAGCTTGGCCCTACCCGAATCCAAGTCATCCCACTAGGATTCCGATTCATGTGAAACACTTTTGTGTGAAACGCTTGGACAGCCAAGGTTCTAAGGCTTCGAATTCAGTAGGCCATCGATGGAAGTCCCATCGGCTCGAGCCCCACTTTCCGACGTTTGCTTCAGGGGACTCCATCCCCTAAAGCTGGAAAGTGATTGATTTTAACGGCTCGATTCTCCGCTTCGATGCGACCAAGTCGGACTTATCCGATCTTGGACTCTCGTTGCGATCCCCTATCTGAAAGACTTTTATGAAGAAGCCTCCTCAAAACTCTGCAAACTCGTCGACCAATCCTCAGGAGATTCAGGAAAAACCCAATTCTCAAGACCATGCAATGGCAGCAGCGATCCTCGCTGACCTTCCCTATGTCGTGAGCAATCCACCCAAAATCAAGAAACGGGACAAGTTCCAATCTAAGCCCTTGGATCCGTCCGCAAACGCTCAACTGGCCGCTACGGCCACAGTGACCGCTGCTGAGTCCCAACCCCTCGGTCCAATCGGGAATCAAGCTACCGTAGCTCATGCACCCGTAGCTCATGCACCCGTAGCTCAAGCACCCGTAGCTCAAGCACTCGTAGCTCAAGCACCCGTAGCTCAAGCACCCGTAGCTCAAGCACCCGTAGCTCAAGCACCCGTAGCTCAAGATGCACCCGTGGCTCATGCACCCGAAGCTCATGCACCCGTAGCTCAAGCTCCCGTAGCTCATGCACCCGTGGCTCATGCACCCGAAGCTCATGCACCCGTAGCTCACGTACCCGTAGCTCACGTACCCGTAGCTCAAGTACCCGTAGCTCAAGTACCCGTAGCTCAGGCACCCGTAGCTCAAGCACCCGTAGCTCAAGCACCCGTAGCTCAAGCACCCGTAGCTCAAGTACCCGTAGCTCAAGCACCCGTAGCTCAAGCACCCGTAGCTCAAGCACCCGTAGCTCAAGCACCCGTAGCTCAAGCACCCGTAGCTCAAGCACCAGCGGCTTATGCACCGGTCAAGATGCCGATTGGCAGGAACTCGGCCCCGCAAGAAAAAACACAACCTCAGAAGTTGCCAGAACGCACCGCTTTAAAGGTTTCGGTGGAATCCACATCCGAAGAAGTCCAAGCCAAGGACTCCCAAGGTGAAGGTTCAGCACCGCAGGCTGATGAAATCCCATCCGGACCTACCTTTCGCGATTTGATGCTGCCTGATGACATCTGTTCAGCACTTGAAGCAGCAGGATATCGAACCCCGACGGACATCCAAGCCGCGACGATCCCTGCGATGCTCGAAGGCCGCGATGTGCTCGGCCAAGCTCAAACCGGGACGGGTAAAACCGCCGCCTTCGCACTCCCTCTGCTTGCCAATATCGATGTCGAGAACCCGGAAACCCAAGTATTGGTATTAGCCCCAACGCGCGAGCTGGCAAACCAAGTTTCCGAATCCTTTCTCAAGTACGGTCAACATCTTCGGGGTCTGCGCGTGGCCCCCATCTACGGCGGTGCGCCTTATGCCAACCAAATCCACGCGCTCAAGCGAGGTGCGCACGTTGTCGTAGGAACCCCCGGAAGAATCATGGACCATATGAGAGAATCGAGACTCCGCATCGATTCGCTCAAAACGATGGTGCTCGACGAAGCCGACGAGATGCTGCGAATGGGTTTTGTCGACGACGTCCAGTGGATCCTCGACCAATGCCCATCAGACAAACAGATCGCTCTGTTCTCGGCCACCATGCCCGAACAGATCCGCCAGATCGCAAACAAGCATTTGAAGACCCCCAAGGTGATCAAGATCACCTCCAAGCAGCAAACCGGCGATAACATCCGACAGCGTTTTCTCGTCGTAGAACCGCGTATGAAACTCGAAGCCCTCACCCGGATCATCGAGGCTGAGGATTTCGACGGCATGATCATTTTCGTGAAGACGAAATTGGGGACCGTCGAGGTCGCCGACTACCTGCGCGAGCACGGTTATGCGGCAATACCCCTCAATGGCGATATCGCACAGAACCAACGCGAACGAACCGTCGAGCAACTCAAAGAAGGCGTCTTCAATATCCTCGTCGCCACCGACGTCGCAGCCCGCGGTTTGGATGTTCAACGCATCACCCACGTGATCAACTACGACCTTCCAACCGACTCGGAAGCTTATGTGCACCGGATCGGACGAACCGGAAGAGCAGGTCGAAAAGGCAACGCGATCGTGTTCGTCTCACCCAAGCAGCGAGGTTTCCTACGCGAAATCGATCGCGCCGCAGGCGATACCATCGAACCGATGGCTATGCCAACGGCCAAGGAAATCAACACCACGCGCGTCCAAAGGTTCAAAGACCGTCTCGTCCAAGCTGCCTCTGGACAAATCAACCCTGAGCTTTTCGAAACCTTCGAAAAACTCCTCGCTCAGACCACCACCGACCAACAACTCGATCCTCTTAAGATCGCTACCGGTCTGGCGGTCATGATGCACGGCGATCGGCCCTTCTTTATCCAAGAACTCCCCGAGCGATTCCTGCGCAGCAACTCCCGAAACGACCGACCAGAGCGAGGCGATCGCTTTGACCGCAATGACCGGTTTGATCGCAACGATCGCAACGATCGCGATTCGCGGAGAGATCCACGTCAGCAGCGATCTGGCGTTCCATTTGATGGCGACCGCGCTGCGACCGAAACTTTCCGAGTTGAAGTCGGTCGAATTCACGGTGTCAAACCTGGGAATCTCGTAGGTGCAATCGTCAACGAAATCGGACTCAGCCCCGGTCAAATAGGACATATCCGCATCGAGCAGGAATTCAGCACCGTCGATCTTCCGGCAGGTATGCCTCGGGAAACCTTTAAAATCATCGGGCGAGCATGGGTTCTAGGGCACCAATTGCGAATCTCCAAATTGAGCGATCATCCAAGCTCTTTTGGAAATTCGTCCTCGAACGATAGGCCTGAAGACACTCGCCGCGATTTCCCCCGTAGACCCCGACCCGAAGGTTCCTTCAAGGACAACCGGCCTTCGTTCGGCGGTAAGTTCAAAAAACGCCCTTAAGAAAAAGTCCTTCTACAGAGCGATGCGCCGATGCGAACTACGCAACGCATAACGATCGAGCAGATCCAAACGGCAGCGGATTTGTTGATCGACGGAAAGCTGGTCGCGTTTCCAACGGAAACTGTGTATGGATTGGGGGCCGATGCCCTCAATCCAGCCGCTGTAAAGAGGATCTTTGAAGCCAAAGGCCGCCCGTCGGATAACCCCCTGATCGCCCATATCGCCTCTCTCGAACAGCTCACGCAGCTTGTAAGAGCAGTATCGCCGTTGGCGAAACTTCTCATGGAGCGATTTTGGCCAGGGCCTCTGACGCTCGTCATGGACAAAGATCGGGATCTGCCCGATGATCTGACCGCAGGGCTTGATACTGTAGCGGTCCGGATGCCTGAGGACCCCATAGCGCTCGATCTGATTCGACGCGTCGGTAGGCCGATCGTCGCCCCGAGCGCCAATCGCTCGGGGCGACCCTCTGCGACAACTTGGGAGTCGGTTCTGATCGATCTCGATGGCCGAATCGATGGAGTCCTC
>JAPLNM010000028.1 GCA_026692845.1 Planctomycetota bacterium
ACGCGCACAGATCGTTCATCGCAGACTCGACGAACTCTACCCAACGACCGACATCCCACTCGACCATGCCGACCCTTACACGCTCCTCGTCGCAGTCGTTCTGAGCGCTCAGTGCACCGATAAAATGGTCAACCGAGTCACGCCGGATTTGTGGAAACTGGCCGATACTCCCGAAGCGATGAGCCGAGTCCCGGTCGATCGGATTCAGGCGATTATTCGCCCCTGTGGGCTCAGTCCCCAAAAGGCCAAAGCCATTTCAGGCCTCTCGAAGATCTTGGTCGAGGAGCACGTAGGCAAAGTCCCTCAAGATTTCGAAGCCTTGGAGCGGTTGCCTGGTGTCGGTCACAAAACCGCTTCGGTCGTCATGGCCCAAGCCTTCGGCGTACCGGCGTTTCCCGTCGATACGCACATTCATCGTTTGGCCCAGCGCTGGGGACTGACCAATGGAAAGAATGTGGTTCAGACCGAATCGGATTTGAAAAAGCTATTTCCGATCGAGGCCTGGAATCGTCTCCATCTGCAGATCATCTTCTACGGCCGCGAGTACTGCTCGGCCCGAGGATGCGATGGAACCGTGTGCGGGATTTGTCGCGAGGTCTATCCGTCGCGCAAGCGAAAATCTTAAGGGACACAAAACGGATGTGTCCTTCGGCCAGAGCCACCAGCAGTTCCCACAAATGCCATGGCTTCGGGCAGTCTCTTGTCGTCAGAGTCCGTGACGATGAATAAGGAACGCTTAGCAGCGGGTAGCCACCTGTCGCCAGACGGTGGACGGCATCATTCCTGTGCCTAGCGACGATTTTGGTACTGCAAGTGCTCATCAACTTCGAAATCGGCAACTGCTCGTCCGTTGATTGATCAAGAGCGGAATGCGGAACGGAGTCCGCTGCACTTAGGAATCGAGGTCAAACAATTCGGCCAACGATAGCGTGGCGGTTGGCTTGCAGAGTGGACTGATCAGCGCGAATTTGTCAACCGTCTGGATCGATTGGTACTTTCCTTGGCTAGGTGTTCGGTGAATGTGAACTTGTTCGGCCTTAATATCGATCACCCAATACTCAGGTATATCGTGTTCGGCATATAGCCGGGCCTTTTCACCCAAATCCTGCTCCGTGCTGGAGTCAGAGACCTCGATCAATAGGAACAGATCCGCATGCGTCGGACGTATGCGTTTGGCGGACATCCTGCGTGACCATACAAGGTCTGGTTCAGGACGGTGATCGCCACAATGGATACTCGACTGCACTCGAATGGATACTTCTTGACGAGCGGTATTGGCATAGGACCAATTGGTTAAGTATTCGATCTGTCCGTCATGCACTGGACCTGCTGGATTCATAAAGCGAATCTCCCCGTAAATCAACTCCACCTTTTTGGGTTCGATATCAACAAAAGCTCCTCGTAAAACCATGCGGTCAAAATCATCTGCGCTAATTTTGGTGATGGTGCTCATAGCTGCTTACTCAAGAAAATTCACTTGCCGTCACCGGCGAGACATCGATCCTTCTTGATACATTCTAGTGGGTTATTAACGAGTAGTCGAATCCAAGATCCGGATATCGTGCCAGCGCGTTTTCGCATGTCCGCACGTTCAAGGACCAAGTAAACAGGTAGCCGGTAGCCACCTGTCCGAGACGGGAGAAGCGATTGAGTTATTTGCGATGCTAAATCCTGGCGCAACTCAGTTGCACCGGACCCAGAGTTGAGCAAAAAACGATGGGCAACGTTGAAAACTCATTTCTTAACCGAGTATATTACCTCTCTAACTCTTTTGAATGCTCAGAGTGGTCGGGCGACTTGGGAATTGCTCCGGCCAGCCACGCTCAATGCGCTCGTCGCACGACTCGACGACGAGACCAAGCCGTCGGTCGATATCCTTCACTTCGACGGACATGGTGTTTTTCGGCAGGTGTCCGAAGAGGACATCAAGAGGAAACCAGACCTGTTCGGCAAGTCGCTCCAAAGTGAAATCCAACGGGAACGCCAAGTCCGCGGCCAAGCGGCCGCTGGGAAGCCCGTCGGGGTCGGTTTGCGGTGGCCAAGACGAATTTCGTGACTTTGTTGCCACCCATGTTGGCGCGATGCGAAAGGGTGGCGGCGAGTGGCTCGCCTGTGCTGACGCGATCGAGAGCATCCTGGCTGGCGAGCGTGACGAACAACGCCTCTGCGACAACGCTGGTCCAATCTCATCGATGATCATCGAAACCATCCTCCGCGCGATTGCCGATCCGACGACCCTGTCGGTCCTGCTGCCAGCGGAGGGGGACGGCTCTTCGACATGACGCGAAGAGATGTTCGCTGACAAACGGATGGGCCGTCGGCCCTGTGAGCCTATGAAACCCCATCACCTCCAAATCCAACTCACTCGGGAATCCGGTACCCTGAACGCGCAGTGGTTCGCCTTGATGCCGACGTGACGTTGGTTCCCGATCAGCTCCTGATCGACCTGCAGCCTCTGCTGGCCGAAATCGCTACCGACACGATTTCCAACCAGGAAGATTTCCAAGCGGCCGACGAGTTCCTGCTGTTGCGCGATCTGCTGGCGGACGACGAGTTCGAAAAGCTTTGTGAGACCCTCTTTCACTTCCTTTGGAGTGAAGCTCAACGGGGTGCCGCGTCGGCAGTCGTTCAAAGGGGTGATGAGGGCAAAATCTGGGTCGATCCTGACCGCCGACTTGTGCGAGTCTGGTTTGCGACGAATCGTAAGCCCGTGAAATCCGACGACGTACTCAAGGTCCACGGCATGCACGCCCTCCCGCGCGAGGTGTTCTGGGCAGGGCTGGCCCGCAAGCTTGAAAATTGGTGGGACGCCGGTCAACGCAACCTCTTCGTGTTGATTCACGGGTTCAACGTCAGTTTTGAGGAGGCTGCTGTTCGGGCGGCTCAGATCGGGTATGACCTGAAGGTCCCTGGCGAAATGGCGTTCTACAGTTGGCCCTCGCACATTTGAGTATCACTTTGCGATCGATATTCGAGGATATGATGGCCCAAGATAGGAATAAAGATGCACAGCGTGGGATAGGCTTCCAGCCTGTCCGCTATGGAAAGAGATTCGCAAAGTAACCACTCACCACAACAAGAAAACGGACAGGCTGGAAGCCTATCCCACGGGGGGAACATGAACGGGGTCTTTAGACGACGGCATCTGCCGCATTGGGATGTAGAGGGGCATCCGGTTTTTATCACGGCGTGTTTAGAAGGAAGTATTTCTGCGGCTGGATTAACGCAAATACGCGAGTTTCGAGAGCAGCTCGAGGAGAGACCAAAACCCACTCACGTGAATGATGACGACTGGGAACACCAGAAACACAAACTGCTGTTCGCGCAGGTCGATCAGTTGCTAGATGGACACTGCCCTGTAACGCACCTTTCCGACAACCGCCAGGCTGAGATCGTTCAGAATGCGTTCCTTCATTTCGCAAACGAGCGGTACAAACTACTCGCGTTCGTTGTCATGCAGAGCCATCACCATTGGTTGTTCCTACCAGACGAGGCTTGGGCGATCAACGCTGTTCATCGTTCGCGTGATAACGACGGCCGCGGTCGGACTCCTCGTGAAATCATCACGCACAGCATTCAAAGCTATACTGCCACAATGTGTAATCGAGTCCGAGGTGCATCAGGGGCTTATTGGCAAACGGAGACATTCGATCATTGGGTTCGCGACGACTCTGAGATGCTTCGCATCATCGAGTACATCGAACAGAATCCGGTCAAAGCGAATCTAGTGAATCGCCCTGAAGAGTGGCGGTGGTCCTCTGCGCGGCTGCGAGCCGAAACCGGCGTTGCACGCGGTCAAGCAATGCGCGTGGGATAGGCTTCCAGCCTGTCCTAACCAGCAGGACAAGCACCCCATCCCGTCGAGAAAGTCAGAATTAAGTTTATTCTTTACGCGAGTAATACGCAAAATAAAATGAAGGTGGAAAGGACAAGCTGGAAGCCTTTCCTAACCAGCAGGACAAGCACCCCATCCCGTCGAGAAATTCAGAATTAAGTTTATTCTTTACGCGAGTAATACGCAAAATAAAATGAAGGTGAAAAGGACAGGCTGGAAGCCTATCCCACGGGTCGCGTCCTTGCTGTTTCCACATAAAAGTTGGCTAGCACCTAATTCGAGGTCGATTATCTCAACAAAGCACGCTAAGTCCCCAAACTTACCGATGGGAAGATGATCGATATCACGACCCCACCGAATGGACGTTGGCCAGTAAGATTGTCCAAGCAGACTTCTTCGACGAAGTTTGGAAGGTCAAACCGATTCGCCCAGGGGTGGATCCAATCAAGCCGTAGGGGTTGCAGGTAAAGCGAGGCCTCTCGTAAGAACGTAGCATCCTGGTAGGCTTAGTCGAGTTCCTCAGCTTGTCTTTTTTTCCCTTTGCGCTCTTTGCGCCTTGGCGAGATTCGACGGAACCTGGACGCATTTATTCTTTCGCCACTAAAATCCCCTAGGAAACTCAAATCGATGACCTACTACCCACGTCGCGCACGGACGATTTACTTACTCACCGCTTTGCTAGGTTGCTGGGCATTGCGATCCGGCGCGGCCCAAACTCAGGACACTCAAGCCTTCCCCAAGCCCGACTCGATCAAGGGCCTGCAGGTCCAAATGGTCGACGATGCGATCAAGCTGGGTGTTCGCCATGGCGCGATCAACTTTGCCCTCAACGGGATGTTTGCTACCCAAGATCAGTCCGATGCAGCGAAATGGGAAAGCGGCGGGAAAACTTTTTATTTCTCGACTAGCTATTTGGCAAACATCGATCGCCAAGTCAAAACGCTCTCCGATGCAGGGCTAGTGGTCTATCTGATTATCCTGGCCATGCCCACAGGCAATCGAGCGATCGATTCGCTGGTGATCCATCCTGAGGCCATCGGGGATCGAGGCTCTAGTGATCGCAGCTATACCGTGGCCGCCAGCAACGTGCAAACCGAGGAGGGAAAAGCCTGGCTCCGGGCCGCAAGCGAGTACCTCGCGGATCGATACTCAGGCAAAGAGGCCCCCCATGGCCGGGTTTGGGGTTGGATCATCGGCAACGAAGTCAATTCGCACCATATGTGGCACTACCGCGGACCTAGCACGTTGGAGGCGCTCGTCGACGACTACGAAAAGATCGTTCGCATCTCGTACGAATCGCTGCGAAAGTCATCACAAAACGCCCGCGTTTATCTGTCGCTCGACCATCACTGGACGCAAGCCCACACGCCCGATCAGCCGACCAAGTCGGTCCCTGGCAAAGACCTCATCGATGCCTTTGCCAAACTCGCCAAAGAGCGAGGGGACTTTCCATGGCATCTGGCTTACCACCCCTACCATTCGAACCTGTTTCGAGTGGACCTGTGGAACGACACCCAAGCTCCCTTGCGAGCCGACACCCCCAAAATCACATTTCGCAACCTCGAATTTCTCTGCGAACACATGGAACGACCGGAACTGCTATGGAAGGACAAGCCCCGAAGCATCGTCTTGAGCGAACAAGGCTTTCACAGCCAGCAGACTCCGCAGAGCGAGCAGCAGCAAGCCGCCGCGTACGCTTATGCTTGGGAAAAATGCCAGCGGCTGCCGATGATCGATGCGTTTATCTATCATCGACACGTCGATCACTCCCAGGAGGGTGGACTCAGGCTCGGTCTGTGGCGAAACGTCCAGGGTAGCATCGCCGACCCGCATAGCCCCAAGCCGATCTACGAACTTTTTCTCAGGGCAGGAACCCCTCAGTGGCGTCAGGCCGCCGACCCGCTACTGCCTCTAACCGGCTTGAGCTCATGGGATCAGGTCATCACCAAGTAAACTCCGGCAATACGAGCGGTAATAATGTTTGATGATGTACCCGGAGGTTGCATACAAAATGATTACGGTGACATGTATTGGAGGTGCTGAATTCACCTTCGATCGACTGCGGCCTATCCTTATCGACGGGCCTGCTCAAAAGCCGCAATCGGGCGAGCATGTAGATAGCCAATCTTTAATACAGCAATACAAACGCACCATCAGCATCCAGAAAACCAGCGACGCCCTTGCCCGTCGTCGGTATGGAACCGGTGCTGCTCGTAGGTTGCATCGCGTTGCCGAAAACCTGCCATCCGATTTGATTGTCGGAGTTCCAAACGACGAGCGTCTCATCCTTGATGTTCTGAATGGTTAGCAAACCGGTGCGCATACCGGATAACCCGGTGGTTTTTACTTCGCCTGGCGATTGCAATCGCCCGTCTTTACTAATTTTTGCCACGTATACTTCGCGCTGCGTTGGCCACGCTGCCGTCATACCTGATGAAGTGGCAGTCAAGCTGTAATAGGTCATCGGACAAGTGTCGAGTACCCAAGGTGTCTTGCTTACAGCTTTCTTGGTTAGGGCAACGAATAATTTTCCAGAATGCCCCATGGCCGTATCCCAAACATGGAACTCTAGTCCGGGTTGTACCGAAGCCCCATCCACAAGGGGTATCGGCTTGGAAAAGCTCACCCCGTAATCTGCTGAGTGAAAGCAGACTGGGCCGTTGTCCGAGTCGGCGATCGCATAGACACCCCCACCGGCCCCTTGCAATGCTCGAACCGGTTTGGCTCCCTCTGGGCACTGGATGATCCGGACAGACCCTTCTAACGCTTGTGCTGTCATCGGCTGGCACACCACCAAGCTGGCAAAGAACAGGCCGGAAAGAAAGGCTTGGAATCGGTTTATAAAAGCTTTTGAAAGATGGGTTTGAAATCTGTCGAACCTAGGGGACTATTTGTTCCAAAAGAGAAGATACTTATATTATCAGGGTGAACCCGAGTATTCAAGTCCGGGGGGCGAAACGTGGGTTTGGCAATCCTCCATATCGAGCCTACCCGCCACTGCATTTCGAAGCGATCGATGCACTTGATCGACAGTGCCTACCATTCCCAAAACTTCGAAACTGGCTAACTGTTTGGTAATCACAGGGAATTCGCGATGCCGGTGGAGTAAATGACCGATCAGCCATTTTCCAACATGGATTGAATCGCTTGGCGATTCAGTTCGGCGCCACTTTTGGCACACAGTTTCTTCTTGATATTCTCGCGATGGGTATCGACGGTATGGGTGCTTAAGAAAAGTTGTTCGGCAATTGCGCTTGTGCTGACCCCTGCGCCGATGAGCCTGAAGATTTCCAGCTCACGATCGGTTAGAGCAGCGAGCGGGTCATCGGTAACTTCACGTTTTCCCAGCGCAATGGTGACAAGTCGCTGCGTTGTTTCGGCACTCACATACCGATCTCCATGCAGTACGGTTCGGATGGCTTCGATAAGCTTTTCATTCGTCTCTTGCTTATTGAGATAACCCAGAGCTCCAGCGCGTAAGATTCTCTCGGCGTAGAGTGACTCCGGGAACGTAGAGACGATCAACATCTTGGTCGTTGCATCGATTAATCGGAGTCGCTTGACTAGTTCGATCCCGCTTCCCTTCTTCAACGAGAGGTCGATCAGAACAAGATCTGGGCAGAGTTGCTTTGCAAGCTCGATAGCTTCGTCCTCGGTCGCCGCTTCTCCACAGACAACCATATCCTCTTGCGAACTAATTCGCATCGTTATTCCATCTCTGATCATTGGATGGTCATCTACAATCATGATTCTAGATTTAGCTGCAATGTTTTTCATTTAAGATCACTTAGTGTGGGTATGGTGCAACGAACGGTAGTACCGTTTCTATTATTTCGACTAACTTGCAGTTCCCCGCCAAGAATGCTTGCTCGGTATTGCATGATACGTAGTCCCAAGCCGCCGCCTTCTGAGAACGTTTCTGTTTTCTCGATGGGTTCAAAGCCGAGGCCGTTATCGGAAATCTCAAGGACTGTTTGAGCCGAGCTCAGGATGAGCGAAATCCGGATCTCGCTCGCTTTGCCATGCTTCTGAGAGTTCGTCAGAGCCTCCTGGGCAATTCGGAATAATTGGGTAGATGCGGCCTTGTTGCCAACGGAACCCGATCCAACAAACTCGAATTTGCAGCGGAACTTCGGATTGGCATTTGCTGAGGATGCGAGATCCGCCAAGGCCGCCCAAAGCCCTTCCGCATCAATCTGCACCGGCATGATACCGTGCGAAAGCTCGTGAACATTGTGGCTCGCTTGAATCAGACTGTGGGTAAGTTTAGCAAGCGTTTGCTTAATCCGCTGATAGTCGATATCTCGTAGTATCCATTCTGTATGTTTCTTGTCTGAACGATGGGTAGCATTGTTGAGGAAGTCCTCGATTGCACCTGCAAACAGTGACATTCCAGTCAACTCTTGCTGGGTTCCATCGTGAAGCTCCTGGCCGATCCGCGATTGCTCGTCTGTAGCAATCTCTAGGATATGAGCTTGCAGTTGCTTTTGAACCGTTATGTCTCGCAAGATGCCGGTATAGAGTCCAAGGTGATCAACTCGACTTAGTGCGAGGTCCACTGGGAAGGTGGAGCCATCCTTACGTCGCGCTACAAGTTCGCGACGATTCCCAACAAGTTCCACAAGTTTTACTGTGGTGGTGTGCGATCCCTCAAGGGCTCGATCCGAATCGAACATCACAGGCATCAACAATGCTATATTTTCTCCAATGAGTTCGTCACGTTTGTATTGAAAAAATCTCTCTGTAGCTGAATTAATATTCCTGATTTTTCCAAGTAGATCGATGGTGATGATCGAATCGGCCGTCGTGTTCAAGATTGCTTGCAAACGCTCAGCGCTTTCCTGCAGTTCCACGAAATGCCGAGCATCCTTGTCTTCCTGTAACGTCTCCGCTGTTTTTCTATGCGTTATATCGACAAAGGAAATTACTACACCACCGACATGATTGTCGGTAGTGCGATAGGGTAGGATTCGCCGTAGATAGTATCTACGTTCATCGGTTTGGATTTCTCGAACGAGCGACTTTGTACTCTCAAGGACCAGTCGGCATTCCTCAAGTATCGTGTCGTCTGTGAAATTCGGATCAATATCCTTAAGCGGCCAAGCGACGTCTGTGGACATTAAATTTGGCAAAGAGATTGTAGACGAAGTGGGACGTTTGTCTTTCAGTTGCTTTTGATCAAGAAAGAATTTCGCGATTTCCGCACTCGACAGCAGATACATCGGGTCATTTGACTCTTGCTGCATCTGACTGACCTCTTGATGAGGTTGTTCGTTGACCGCATTTAGCTCCTGATTCTTGGATGGTTTTTTTTCGATTTGGAAGATCCCTATTTATCGTAAAATCCATCGAATCGCCATCGGCTTGCGACAGGATCGATCATCCTACCTTGTTTGTGATTGCAACATGGCCGTACCGGCCGAGAGCCTGATTCCACGAATACCAAGCGTTCCGTACGGGAACTTTAGCGTTTTTTCCTAGTGCAAGTCCATTTTTTGTTCGAACTGGGCATGAACCGTTCTCCAACTCTACCATTTTTCCCACCCCGATGTGATGCAATCCGTGCAGCTGAGGACCTGTATGGTGGATTCCGCCATGCGGGTTTCAAATGACCATCCATAGGATTCGGCGAGCACCCATGTAAGAATCACTTCGATGGCAGATTAGCAAATGATCTCTTCAACGACTTGTGGATTCGTTGGAGCATGGAAGCAAGAACTGCGTAATTCGAAAGGGAATGAAAATAAAGACAGGCACCACAAAGGTTGCTGCGAATTGTTGTGATGGCAAAGAATCGAAGCTCGCGGATCTTAAGTCGGGATCCACCATTCGAATGACCATGTGCAAGGACGATAAGAAAAAGATCCTTGCCGTCGATAGCCGGAGGAAGAGGAACCGACATCTCCATCCGCCATCCAATCGGAACTAGGAAGCATGGGATCCATCAGTTTTCGTTTGGATTCCATTTTTTTCCTGGCGGACCTATCGGGTTGGGGTGCTCGTTAGGTAGCGTTTAGAATTCATTCGAGGCCTCTTGGACAGCTTTGGAAAGTTCCTCCCACGCGGATCTCGCTCCAGCCTCGACATCAGGCCACGCTCTGGAGGTTGCACCTCCCATTTCAGAGAGTTTTTCATTTGCCGACTTGCGTTTTTCATCAAGGGCGGCCATTTTCAGGTCCCAGTTGGCCTTGGCATCGCTCGCTAAATCCGTTCCCTTGAGGCGGAGTTTTACGATGTTTGCGTCGATGATCGCTATTTTATCTTTCATCTCTGCAAGGAGTTTATCCTTCTCCTGTTGCGAATATGCTGCGGTTGTATTCATCGAAGCGGTTGCATCTCGCTTCACGTCGTCAATCGTAACTTTGGATGGCATCGTTGTTATGGGTTTCGGTAGAGGTTGAGGTGGTTTCTGCTCACAGCCAAGGATCAAGAACAATCCAAGAGTACCGAAAGCTATTTTCTTTTTGTTCATTTCGTAACGCATTGTAGGGTAATCCTATAGACGGCCAGTGATTAGCAGAATCAGAATAATTAAAATGATGACGCTGACGAGACTCAGTCCACCGCTCGGACCATAGCCCCAGGTTTGACTATGGGGCCAAGTAGGTAGAGTTCCGATTCCGCCCAGAAGGAAGAGGATCAGCAGAACGATTAAAACTGTTTGCAGCATTCATTGAATTTCCTGCGCTACAATACGTCAATAAATGGTATGGATGAGTTGGGATTGGTTGTATCTCTCAGGGAGCGATCCAACCTCCTAGTTTTTACCGCATGAAGGGGAATCTTGTCATCGAGAGAATCTCTAAATACCGATGGGGAAATCCGCCATTCCCATCGGAGGTCTACCATCGTTAGTGCGACAACAGATTTTGTTGGAGTACGATAGCCCAGGACCGGCGACTGATCGATTCATGCGGTGAAGCGATTGCGGGTTTTTTCCTCGACAGCGATCGAGTTGGATGCCTGATCTTGTTCAACAGTCAGCCGCAGGCGTACTGATTCATTGCTATCTTCGACGGCCTGTACGCCCACGGCGTACTGTTAATCGAATCGGACCCACAAATTCTGCGAACGAACCGTTTCTTTTGGATCGGGTCCTATTGGATCGGGTCCTATTGAATAGATCGTTATGGCGAAGATTAGCTGATCTAAGATGTGATAAAACGGTTGGTTTTCTTCGTAGTTTTACCAGGTTACAGCGGTCAATTCTTCGACGGTTTTTGTTTGGCTCGATTCGATGAGCATCTCTTGGCGAATGATCCGTCCGGGTACCTCATTGCTCCTCCAAAGTTTGATGGTCATCGGCCCGGTTTCATTGCTCTCGTTCCACTCGAACAACTCTGCCTTGACTGTCTTGCCATGGACATCCATCGATTCCTCTCCCGTTTTCTTAGCTTTCATACTCGGGAGTTGGAAATACTCCTCGGTTAAACCCTTGGGGAGAGCAAAATTTGCAGAGAAGCGAGTTGTCTCCGAGGGATTCTCTTGGAGCGACTCCCCTGTTCGGATGACATTTACTTGTGAAACCACATCAACGTGCTGATCGGATTTCTCGGACAACTTCAGTACCGTTGTGACTTGTACTTCGCCGGATTCATTCGAGACCACTCGAAAACGGGTCACTTGGGTGCCTACCGGGAAACGGTTCCAGTTCGCGAATTCAGGATGCGCGACTGTTGGACCGGCGTCGCCCGAATCCTTTTCGGATTTCTGAACATTGCTCGGAAGAATCGGCTTGTTGGAAGATCCGCAACCGAGGGTTGCTAGACCAATCGCAAAGCCGGCAAGCAGTAATCCAGTTCTTCGGACGGTAAATTGTCGGACGGTAAACTGTCGGACGACGCCTATTCCCAGTGTATTTTCCATTTTCTAGTTCTTTATGCTTCCTTGACTTTCTTCGTTTTCGATCGCTCGATCTTCTTTTTTGATTTTTTCCAACTGCTCCGCAGTCAACGCGTCTTTGGGCAAAACAGGACCCCCTGCATTTGAGCAGCCAACCAACGACAAGCTAAACGCCAGACCGATTAGCACCAAAAACCAATTCTTTGTTTTCATGTCACTCACTTTTGAGAACGATTTATTTTTTAAGACTTAAGAACTAATTCCAATAAAAAAACGACTCATGGGGTGAATTCCCCACGAGTCGATTGAATCTGATTGAACCTATCAACTATTCGTCAGATTTGATAATCTGACCGTCGTCGATGATGCA
Organism: Planctomycetota bacterium; assembly: GCA_026692845.1. Classification (GTDB taxonomy): domain Bacteria; phylum Planctomycetota; class Planctomycetia; order Pirellulales; family Pirellulaceae; genus JBKCUI01. Next base: position 12,048 of record JAPLNM010000028.1, read on the forward strand.
ACTGTACATCCAAACCAATGGGTCGACGTTGAACGATTGAAATCGTACCGAACCGTCGGCATAGGTCGCATTCAAACCACCTGCGTGACTGGAACCAAAGTAGCGTCGCCAAACATTGCTTCCGTTGGCTGGGTCCGAAACCGATCCGGTAACAATCACAGTCTTGTCAAAGTCCGAGCGTGGTGCGAAATGATAACGCAATACACATTCGTCCCAGCCGGCATTGTTCCAACGCTCGTTGTCACCGCCATCGACTCCCCAACGGGCAGGAGGCAGACACTTTTCAGCCGCCATAATGGAATTCGAAGTTCCGTCAGTGATGTCCTGGAGACGGCGTTTCGCACCTTGGGCGGACCAAACGATCACTCCCCTTCGACCAACCGTGTTACCGAAATTCTCCGGAGTCCTTTCGTTGCGTCGAGGTTCCATTCCCAAAGGTGCCGCAGGGATATCTCCCCAATTTTCGTGCATTTCACCCTGATAGAAACCGGCATTCCCCGCGTAATCGCAGCGAGCGAAAAGCCCTGACCCGTAAACGGCGCCGGTTCTTCGGGATGGACAGTAGTAAATCGGGATGATCGACCTGGCTACGTCATCTTCGCCGTTGTAGTTCGCCGGGCGTCCGGAGTGGATCGGCGGCAAACCAAAGTTGGCCAAGTTGTAGACCGACTGGGCTTCGACGAATGGAAGAATCTTAAACCAATGACTCCAGCCTTTGGGCGAAGCGGCATTGCAGCAAGTCGTACCACTTTCGTAAGCACCCACTGGCTCATTGTAGACCATGCCTGGGAGGCTTGGGTCGCCATCGTAAGGGCCTTGTGGCAAGTACTTGTAAGCAGACTCGTGGTTCATGAACGCAAGTCCAATCTGACGCACGTTGCTCGAACAGGACATTCGCCTAGCAGCCTCACGGGCAGCTTGGACAGCAGGCAGCAACAATCCAACGAGGATTCCGATGATGGCGATGACTACCAAAAGCTCCACGAGCGTGAAACCGTAGGGCCTAGCCTTTTGGTTGAGGCTCGACCGATACCCAAAACGTTTGACCATAGCAATCCACTCCTAAGGAAGGAAGAAACACGGGACGACGCCCGTAACCATAACGAACCCGCGTTTTTTTAGCGGAGTTCGCTCTGGCGTCCACACGAGTAGAGGTCTCTTCATCAGAGCTTCGCGAAAACTAAACCATTCATAAAAAAACCGCCGATGTTTGTTAAGGCGGGGTTACTCTTCCATGAAGAGTGGTAGTTCAATTCGCTGAGTAGATTATCTTGCCCCCAACGTAGGTCTCTAAGACCTTCGTCGATGCGATCTGATCGGCTGGGCATTCAAGCAGATCTCGATCGATGATGATGAAATCGGCAAGCTTTCCTGCTTCGATCGAACCTTTTTGCTTTTCCTCGAACGTCAAATAAGCGTTGTTCCAGGTGTACAAGCGGATCGCTTCGTGTCGGGTGATCGCTTGTTCGGGGTGCAGTGCTTGTTCCATCCCTCGCGGTATGCGTTCGACCGCAATGGACATCCCCAAAAAGGGATTGTAGGGATTGACGCTTCGCAAGGATCCGATCTTCTGCATGTGATCCGAACCACCTCCAACGACGACTCCAGCGCTGGCCAAGCTGCGGTAGGGTTGGAAATAAGCGGTACGCTCCTGACCGAACTGCTTCAATAGGGTTTTGCCATCGAGCAACAACCAAGCCGGTTGCAAGTCGGCCACGATTCCCACCTTGGACATCCGCTCGATCGCTTCGGCGCTCATGAAGTTGCAGTGGGTGATGCAAGGCCGCTTGTCCCGGACCTGAAAATCCCTGGTCGAGATCCTCTCGTAGGCGTCGATCAGTGCATGCACCGCACCGTCGCCGACGGAGTGGGCTGTGAATTGCAAATCGTTTTCCAACGCAAGTTTGGCCATCTGATACAGTTTGCTCGGCTCGACGTATAGCAGCCCGCGGTACTTTGGATCCGTGATCGAGTAGATCGTGCTTAGCCCCCAAGGTTCGCGCATGTAGGCGCTACCGGTAAGCATCCCGCCATCGAGAAAGATCTTCACTCCACGAAGCCAGATTCGATTGTCGTAGTCATGCCTCGGATGCGTAGCCGCCTTTTGGATCGTTTTCTCGATCTCCTCCATGGATGCTTGGGCATTTACCGAATAGGACAGAAAGACGCGACAGGTCAGTGCATCGCGCTCGAGCAAGGATTCATAGAGCCGTATTCCGTCGTCGGTGGCCAAGCGATCGCAGATGCTCGTTAGGCCGACGCTGTTGTAATCGCGAAGAAGAAGTTCAAGACGCGAGGATCGCTCTTGATCACTGGGCTTGGTTTTCGGATCGGTCCATTGGACCAAACGTGTGCAACTACGGAGGATCCCGTTGGGCTCGTTGGTCTGCGGATCGCGCTCGATGTAACCCGGTTCCCCATCGGTGACGGCAAAGTCCTTACCGATCCCACTTAGCTCAAGGGCCAGAGAATTTAAAGCTCCATCCGGACCGGTACGGAAGAAGACTGGGTGTTCAGGAGCGACTTTGTCCAATTCGTATCTTGTTGGAAACCGTTGGTCGCTCAAGCGGGTCACGAAAACTTGGCTGACAGAAATCCACTTCCCAGGCTCAAGCACCTTGGCCCTGGAACGAATATAGGCAAGCACATCCTCGATCGTTTCCATCTCAGGGATCGGGTGGTCCCATTCGTACAACGCTGCATCCGGAGCGTGGACATGCGAGTCGATCAAACCGGGCAGTACCATTCGACCTCGCAAGTCCTTGAGAACGGTATTCGAAGTCGCTAATTTTCGCAAAGAGGAATCATCGCCGACGGCAACGATGCGGTCTTTGTGAACCGCGAAAGCTTGGGCTACCTCCGAGTTCTGATTGACCGTTACGATTCGTCCGTTGAAGTAGATCGTGTCGACCGGGGTAGCGTCTTGGGCTTGGGCGACCGAGACTATCATCCATACCATCGTCCATACGAACACCCAGGCAAACGTCGATAAAAACGTCCATACGATGGGTCGCCGAATGGACCGGTCTGTGCGACGGATGATTTCCATGGTCGTTTCTTGATCGCCGTGGATGAGGTGAGGAATACCCGTTCCTGGCCGTTATTTGCGGGTTAAGCAGTGGCTCGTCGACAAGCTGTGCGAACTACTGAGGCTTGCGAGGGGGAGCGAACTTGATCCGCTCGACCAAACGCTGGATCTGATCACCCTGCCTTTGGCCTGTGACGGTCGATATCGCAGAAATCACATGCGAGTAACGCAGGTTGTAATCCAGATCGATCTCCACCTCTGGTCCCTGCTCAGGACTCGGTGGTGCGTCGCCCCCGGTCTGTTGAAGGATGAATGCTCGGAGTTTTCCAAAGTCGTTGCCAAACGATCGGGAATCATCGACGACAATATCGACCAACTCTCCGTCGGTGTTCGATCGCAATCGTAGCTTGATCGGTAGGTTTGTCGTATCGGCCGCACCGGCACCACCGCCGATCGGCATTCGGATGTTGAAGTCCCCTTCTTGAGCGGAGATCTTGAACGTCATCACAAAGAAGATCAACAGCAAAAAGATGACATCGATCATCGATGTCAGTTGCATCTCGACTTTTTCGTCGCTTCGGGATTTGAATTTCATGGTGTTATTGACCGATCTCCTCTTTGGCTCGCAAGGCAAACTTCTCGTAGCCAGACTCCTGACACTTTTTGATCAATTCCTGGACCATTCCACCTGCGGTGTTGCCGTCGGCACGGATGATCACATTGGCGTCCTTGGCACTCTTCCCGTTGGACTTGAGTACATTGGCTTCTAATTCCAAGAGCGGACGCAGACCGGCGATGGTTGCGGTCTCGGCTCCCAAATAGATATTGCCGTTGAAAGCCAAGTTCAAAACGATCGGGTTTTCAAGCGGAGTCTCGGCTGGCTTGGCCAACTCGCTCGTCGGTAACTTGATCGCTTGATTCTGGTCGTCTTGGGAAAAGTTGATCAGCACCATGAAGAAGATGATCAACTGAAAAACCATGTCGATCATCGCCGTCATGTCGCCTTCGGCTGCCTTTGCCCCGAACTTTGATTTGAGTGCCATAGCGTCGTTCTCTGCTGAAAGCTCTGTGTCTTGGCGATTGTTTCCGAAATTACCTCGCCGCAGCTTGGAATTTTTCGATTAGCTCTTCGCTCTTTGCGCCGGCATGCTGGATATGTTGTTGGACGAGGTTCCTGAGAATGTTGTAGATGACGATCGCAGGGATCGCCAAGTACAATCCGACGAGTGTCGTGTAGAGGGCCTGCTCGATACCGACTGCCAACACACTGGGCTTAGGCGTCTGGGGACTGGTCGCAATGGCTCCGAAGGAAGCGACCATCCCTTGGACCGTGCCGAGCAAACCGACCATCGGCGCGATGTTGCCGATCAAGGCGATGTAGCTGATCATATGCTCAACGCGCATCGTCTCGGCATCCCCTGCGACTTGCATCGCCTCGAGGGCGGCGTCTTTGCCCTTGGTCAATTGACCGAGTCCTGCATTGAGCAGGTTCCCAAGAAAGCTATCGTCGGCTTTTACCAACTCGGCAGCAGCCTGTGGGTTATTCTCTGCCAAACTCGCTTCGATCCCTTGGACCAAATCTTCAGGTACAAAATTGGCCTTCTGAACCGCTAAAATCGCTCGGACGACCAGCGCCACCAAAATCACCGACATGAGAAGAAACACGATGGCGTACATCGTCCCCAGGGCGTTCCAGGTTTTCACCAGCATGTTCTCGCCCGAGGCAGCCTGGGGCGCAGCGGCCGCTGCTTCCTGCGCTAACGAAACACCTGCCGAATAGATTATCGCGAACGCAAAAGCGAAGAACCTAGGAACGCTGACGAGCAGTTGGGCGGACCAAGTGCGGGAACAAGACGGCATAGTAACTCCGGTAGGATAAGAAAAGTGGAAGTGCATGAAATGCGTCGGTCTCTCGCAGGGCTACCGACTTGCAGGGCTAGCGACTTGCAGGGCTAGCGACTGGCGATGCACCCTTGCAATCTGTATCTAAAAAATATTCTAGCCAACTCCATGGCCCAAGGGGGCTATGCTGCAAAGAAACCATTCGGTTTTTGCCCAAGCTAGGGAATAACCCAGGCGCAATAACCCAGGCAGTATCGGATGGGATCACTTTCGAACCCAAGCCGACGTCGGATAGAGTTTTTCGAGCTTTTGCTTCGCGTCGGCCGCACGTTGGGCCGAGCCCATCTTGGTCCATAATTGGGTTAGCCGATACAAAGCCTCCGCATGCGGTTCGCTCTGAGCCCCATAAAGCAAATCGGTCTTGAGATAGGACAACACCGCCTCCTCATTGCGACCGGCCGTGGCCAACATCGAACCGAGGGTGTTGTAGAGTTCTGCAAAAAGCTCCCCGTCGGTCGAATCCCCCTCGTCGACCATCTTCTCCAACTCGCCGATCGCTTCGCTCGCCTTGCCTTCCGATGCATCGCACTGGATGATCCCAATCTTGGCCATCTTTTGATATTTCAGCGATACTAAGTCCGACAACTTGGCATCAAGCACCATCTGGAACTTGGCCTTCGCATCCGAATTTTGTTTCGATGCCATCAGCGCCTTGCCCTGCAGGAAACTTCCTTTGGTCTTGAGTTCTGGAAACGGAGCAGTCGCTAAACCACCGTAGTACTTGGCTGCCTGATCCGGCGTTCCTGCGGCTACGGCCAAATCGCCCATCAACTCCGCAGCAGGATAAAACTGGTAAGACTGCGCATTGTCTTTGACCCAGTTGGTCAGCAATCCCAAGGCGTTTTTTGGATCCCCTTTGCCCTTGATGGCCAAGGTTCCTGCGATATACCCTCGCAGGAATTGGTAGTCTTGCTTCATGTCCTCCGATGGCAAGGACCCAGCGTCGATCTTCTTGAACTCCTCGACGGCTTGCTCGAGTTGTCCCTGAGCGACCAAGTCCTTGGTCCGCGAAAGGGTAGGTGGCTCCCCCTCGTAGAGGACTCGCAAGACTTCATTGGAGGGGAAATTCTGGTTGTTTCCACGAACTTCGATAACGACCCGATCGCGACTTTTCTCGACGATCTTTCCGGTCACGGCCGCTCCCTTGACGGGAAATACCCGGTCGCGTTCTTGGGCCTGCAACGGCTCGGAACCGATCCAAAATAGGGCGGCACCCACGAGCGTTATAAAGCGGCTTATCGGTAGATGGCTTGATCGAAGAATCATCATAAAGGGACTTTGCTATCGGATTAGGGGGCTATCGGATTAGGGAGACGATGCTTTACTTGTCTGGAGTCGGCTCGGCTTGGATCTTGGGCAAACCTGCTAATCCAGTGGTAGGCTTGCTGGCTTTCTGCTGCAATTCTCTGAGCAAACGATCGAATTCATTGCGTGTTTCAGGGGATCCCAATTCCGGAAACCGGGAATAGGTCTGTGAGATATCGGCGATGGCTGCCTCGTAGAGCTTCTGCTTTTCTGCTCCCGCGCTGGCGTCCCCGATGAGCCCTCGGCAACGCGCGATGTTGAGCCTAGATTCGAAAAACTCTTTTTGGAAGTTGGGGTACCGCGCCGTGACCTGAGCGATCTGCCCCCAACCCCAAATGAGCTTCTTTTTGTTGGGCAATGGCTCAGCTCCGAGCATCGCAGCTTTGAGCTTCTCGATGTCCTTGCCACCCGAGGATAGCTGCAGGTTTCTTGCCGCCTCCATCTGGACGGTGATGTTGCTTTGGTTTTTCTGTAACGCCTCGATGAATAGCTTGTTGGCTTCGTCGTATTTCTTGGCCCCACGTTTGGCAAGTCCAAGCTTGAGCATGATCTCTTCGGGCTTGCGCTTGATTTTCTCGAGCTCTTCAGGAGACAGCGTTGCTAGTTTCGTATAAGCCTTTTCGGCCGTCGCCATCATTTCCGGTGCCCGGGCCGCAAGGGCTGGGACCTTCTCAAGATTGGTCGCCAAAACGATCATCGCAGCCCCCGCCGATTCAATCACCGCAGGATCGCTACTGACGCCGGTCAACTGATCGATCAAGATCTTGAAGCAACTGGCAAGCTTGGCTTGTTGCTCAGGGTTCTTGTTGAGCTCCATCTGGTTTTGCAACTCGGCCGCCAAATTCTGTAGCGACTTGGGCAACATGGTTGTGTCACCGGCCTTATCGCACAAGCTCTTCATCGTGGTGATCGCTTCATCGATCTGCTCGGCGCTCAAGTCCGATCGGCCCTGACCGGCCGATTGCACCATGGCTTGGAGATTCAATCGGTAGGTATCCAATTGCGCCGACAGGGGCGCATCGGGCGAACCCTTCATCACGGCGATCGCACCTTTGCCTGGTTCGTTGAGCACCTTGATCGCCTCGTCGAGCCGACCTGACTGAAGATACAAACCCACCAAGTCGTTGCTTCCTTCGAGTACTCCCGATGCACTGCTCTGGAGGGATAAATTTGCCCAGGCCTCCGACAGAAGCTTTTCAGCCCGCTGGCGCAGCGATTCGTCGGCCGCCGTCGGCTCGGTCTTGGCCTGACGATGCGCATAGATCGCCTTGCGATACTCTGCCCACAATATCCTCCCGAGCAGGAACGCTTTGTCACCACCTGCGGTCTTCTTGTTCTTGAGATACTCTTCGGCTTTATCGTACTGCTTCTCACGCAGCGCCAGGCTCACCAAAATATCGACTGCCTGCTCTCCTTCCGGGGAGCCCGGTGCTGATTCGTTCAGATCGTTCGCCAGGCGTTCCAAGTTTGCGATCAACGCGCCTTGGCTTTCAGCCGGCGAACTTTCGATGATCTGACCGAGTGACATCAAGGCAAACGAGCCAGCCTTCTGTGCCGTTTCGGTCCCCTTGCCCGTTCGCAGTAGGACCTCGGAAATCGCCAAGCATTCCCAATAGTTTTGAAGCCTCAGATGCAGATAAGCTTGCAAAAATCGGATCTGAGCTAAGTCCTCCCGAGAATCGTCGTCGCGGTACAGTCGCAAGGCCATGTCATTCAATTCGATCGCTTGCTGTCGATCCCGCTTCGAGTCGGTCTCGACCAAACGAACCTGATCCTCGATCGCCTTTCGCTCGGATTCTGGGGCTCCTGCAAGTTGTTTTTCCAGAAGCTTGATCGTCCCCTCCCCCTCTTCGGCACGGTCGAGCCTTGCTCGGGCTGCTTTCATCGCCTCGGTGAAGTTCTTGACTTCCGGCAGTTTCGTGTCGTCGTTTGCCTTGGCTTCGATCCCCAGATCCTTCAGGTAGTCGCGGGCCCTGTTGGCCATGGGACCATTTTTCTTGGCAAGTGCCTGAAAGGACTCCCGCGCTTCACGGCGAATATTTCGAATCTTGCCGTCATCGGTCTTCGGATCGAGGGACTTCGTCCAAGCGATACGCGCCTCGGCTACGGCCAAGGATAACTCCTGCCATTCGGGCTTCTCGCGTTCGCGATAATCCGCTTGCTTGAGCTGTTCCTCGCCTGCCATGATGGCCGCCTCGTACTTGCCCGAAGCCGGCGTGCTGTCCAAGCGGACCATCTCGGCGATGGCCTGAATCCTCCAAGTTCGGAAGATCCCCGCCTCGTCATTTTCCGCAACACGTTTGAACGTCTCGCGGGCACCATCGATCTGGCCGAGCAAGGCTTGGACACGTCCACGGTTGAGCAAACTCAAATACTTCGAACCGGCGTACTTTGCGCCAGTGCTCTTTTCAGCCACATCGCTGAGCTTCTTGTCGGCCTCCTCGAGTCGCTGCTTCCACTCCGGTGTGTTCGGTTCAAACGTCTCTGCAATCAGCTTGGCGGTGATCGCTTGGAGAATCTGCGCTTGGCGATACTCCTTTTGAAATTTATCTCGCAACGCCAATCGCTCGGTCTCGCTGGGCTTGACGTTGGCTCCTTGCAATTGTTCAAGCGTCGGTCGCAAGGTTTCTAGTGTCGTAGAGAAAGTGTCAAAGGCTTGTTGGAACGAAGGCCTGGCTTTTTCCCGAAGCTCCTTGGCTTTCGCCTCGGTCTCCGGTTTGCCAAGAGCTTCCTTGCTATCGTCCAAGTATTTTGTCCCGCGGTTGAGGTACAAGTCGGCAAGTTTGAGAAGCGTCTCGCCTCGACGGGGATGCTCTGGGGATTTCGTCAGGAACTCCTTGAACCCCTGCTCGACTTGACCGAGCCTCTCATCGAGATCCTTCGAAGTGCGGACCTCGGCGAGTGAAAGCTGCAAAAGCATCACCTTCTCCAAACCGATCTCCCCCTTCATCGACTCCGGAAGCCGATTACGCTGGGAGCTGATCTCCAGATACTTCAACGCCTCGTCATAATAACCAGCGTCCTTAAGCCCCTGGAGAAACTTAGCCGCCGGCTCCTCGGCCCATGCCCTTGGAGTTGCGATCCAAGAGGGCAATAGAGCGAAACTGCTGAGCAATAATGCCAAGAGTCGGACCCGTTTGCGATTCGCGCGATGGTTTCGAACCACCCCGAGTTCAGGAGAAGTTCCGACTCCAATAGGCTGCCGATTGCAACTTGGTAGCATAGATCGCTCGTTTGACAAACGCGGGTACAATGAGGAAAAGTCGTCCGACGCATTATAACGGTCTTCGGACTAGATAAAACATCCCCGAAGAAAAGTCGTTTTCGACAACGCGGTTCCCCCATGTCTCCCAATCGTCGTGAAAGATGGTACTCCCTGGACGGCCAACGCCGAATCCAACAATCGGCTCTCCAAAGCAATGCCGGTCCAAGACGCCTGATTTCCCTGATCGTCCTGCTTGTCTTGGTCCTGATCATGATCCAGCAAGTCTCCGACCCGAAGAAAGTCGGCAGAGTTGCAGGTGCCGTCGGACTTTTGCCTAAGCCGAACCAACTGGATCCCTCTTCGGTTAACGTCGCTCAAATTGCAAACGCCCAGGATTTAAACAACCCGGATTTAAACAACCCGACCGATCGAAGCGATGTCCTAAAGTCCGACGCCTTGTCCGAGGCATTGTCCGACGCCTTGTCCCGAGCGGTCGAAGGCCTTGGGCTCGCCTCCCCCGACCCCGATGTTGAACGCAAAGCCCAAGTCCTCGAATTGCTCTTGAGGAACCTGCCCAACGAGGTCAAAGCAACCCTGGCCGATCGGCTCTTTGGCATCATCGACCAAACGGCTGCTGAATCCTCCACTTCGCAATTCTCACAATCGTCACCCTCCTCCGATCCAGACGCCTCGCTGAGCCGATGGTCGACCGAAGCACAGCAGTTAGTCTTGCGATGGATCGACCTGAGCGATTCGACGTCTCCGGATCATGCGATGCTCATCTCGGTACGAGAGAATCTGGAGCTTTGGATTCAACGCGAACCCAACGCACCCCTCTCGGAATCCCAGGCCGTCTTCCAACGTAGCATGCACCTGGCCATGGACCGCACGCTGATGTCGGACCTCTCGGACAACACTCCTTGGAAAACCACCGAGCGCTTGGCTCTGGCTAGACTCCTGGTTCGAGCCGCCAGTCTTTCCAACCGATCCGACAACACGATCCCTATCGATGCGGTTCCGACCATCGCGATCCCTCAGTTGCTCTCGCAGACCGATACCCTGCGAGGTCGCTGCTTTCGCATCCAAGGAACCATCGGGCGGATCGACCAACCTAGCAGCATCGAACTGGCCAACGGCCGCAAGCTGACCTATTCGGTCTTCTGGCTCAGGCCCGAAGACCTGAGCGACCAACCGATCAATGTGTATGTCCCCGAGGGTGTCGTAGCCACCCGGGGACTCCAAGTCGGAGACTCCCTGCAGATCGCTGGCCTGATCGCCAAACGAAGAGCTTATGCGTCGCAGCGCGGTGGCGAAATCGCGCCGGTCCTGATCGCTACGGGATTGCTCCTGGACGATGCTCCTGAATCCAAGGGCCCTTCCTTAGCGATCGCCAATGAACTGGCTCGACTCCGCAACCCGAAATCTTGGGTCCCACCTGTCGATCGACAAGCACCCCTGGATCTGGTCGCACAAGCACTCTCAGGGCACCTTGGGAAAATCCCGTTTACCCCCTCCGAGACGATCGATTCCGAGACGATCGATCTTCAATCGCTTGTCAGCAATCCCTCGGCCCTAGCGACGCTGGCTACCGTCCTAAAATTTCAAAACGAAATCGACACGGTCGTCGCAGGCGACAATTCCGCGTTGCTTGCAATCGATCCGAATCCCAACGGACTCCAAGGGCAAGGTCTCCTAGGGGCCTGGCATGGCCAGGTCACTGAAGTCAGAACCCTTCGAATCGATCCGAACCTTCTGCCTGGACTCGGCTGGCGCGAGGTGTACGCCCTGAAGCTCGCACCAAACCTCCATGTGATTGCCAAAGAAGTCCCTGCCTTATGGCTCACGGCAAGCCAACTGAACCAACCGATCTACGTCCAAGGCCTCGGATTGATCTCGCAGGATAAAGACAACCAACACGTTCCCCCAGTGGTCTTCGCATCTCAGGTCGCATGGCAAGCCGATCGAAATGCGACAAGCGACAGCACGGCCCAACAGGCATCTTCATGGCAACCGGAACTCAGCGCAGGTTGGACCGCATTATTGCGATCGCATTGGGATTTGGCCCCTTGCGATGCGATCGAGCTTTTGCATGGCCAGTCGCTGACAAGCAAAGAAACCCGCCCGTTCTATACCCTCTTAGCAGCCTCGAACGCACCGGAATCGCAAGATACCGAAGTTCGAGCGCTGAACGTCATGGAATGGATTCGGCGGACCGAGTCGATGAAATCCACCAAGACGCTTGGCAAAGAGCAACAAAGATCCGTCGGTGAGCGCATCGATGCCCGCGTCCTGATTCGGCGTATTCAGCGAGTCGATGTGCGGAACGTACAGAGCCAAACATGGTTGGGGAGCAACCACTACTACCAACTCGATGGAATGGCCGACATCGGTCCGAGTCGAATCGAGGTCAAGTACGGCAAGGAGTACGAGCCGATCGCTTACGAGCGCGAGTTTCCGATCACGTTGGTCGCAACGAAACTCCCGCCATGGATCCTTTCGGACCCTAAGACGCTGATCTCCTCACGCGAACTCACGAGCGAAATTCCTAGCGAACTTACGCAAGAGGCGAGTGATCTGGTTTCTGCATCATCGATCGCTTGGGCGACGAAGATCCGGGTGGATGTATCTGGGTATGCTTATCGCATTTGGAGGTTCCGCACGCCCCAAGTCTCGGCCGTCACCCAGGACACGGGCTACCAGCAAGCTCCGATGTTGGTGGTCGATCGATGGAATCTGGCACAGGGTCCTTTGGAATCCGATAAATCGTCGGCCGCATCGGCTAGGTGGTCGACCGGCTCGATCCTCACGACGATCCTAGGGCTCTTGGCGATCGCATGGTTTGCCTACCGTAGGACAGCGACTTCGAAACCCCGGTCCCTGTAGGAAGGGACGATGGGTAACGATCAGAGGTTTAGCGGTGTTCCTCGACCTCGGTGTAATACATCGCTCCAGCATTGATGTTGCGTCGGTCAAGCAATTCGAGATGTTCTCGCACCCGACGGTACTGAGCAACCTGAGGTAGGATCCACAGCCACACAAAACCCAATACCGCACATCCGGCCATGAGCTTCAACCATCGCATCGGGGTAAGCTCGCTTTACTTGGCCAAAATCTCTTTGACCTTATCGGCATACAGAACGCCGAACATCCAATAAGCCATCGCGAGCGAGAGGATCATGCTCCAGGCTTGTCCAAGCACATAGAGCAGCAGCGGCTTGCCTTCCTTGAGGTACTTGCCCAGTTCCCTGAAGTTCGTTTCGAGACCAAAGGCGACAAACGCCAAGCAAAAAAGCCAACTGCGAAGCGGTGTGACGGTGTCTTTAGTGATCGTTTCAATCGCGCCCGACGGAACACCCATGGCGGGCAACAGGAAGGAAAAAGCAAGGGAAGCGGCCAAGAAGCCCAATACAAATTTCGGGAACCTCTTCCAGATCTCTCCGAGACCGATCTTCTGCTGGTTGTCGTTTCCGCCGTAGGCCATCGTCCAATAGGCAGGCTCACCTGGATCCAAGCAAACGTTCTCTTCGGCGTTGTCGTTTCCCCCGTAAGCCATCGACCAATAGGCGGCCACCGCAAATGCGATCACGCCGATAAGAACGTTCTGAATCATCTTGACGGTCGAAGCGATCGTCTCGGCATCTTTCCCCAGAACCGCTCCGGCGGCGGCCACCGCTCCGGTCGAATCGATCGTTCCTCCCATCCAAGCCGCCCCGACATTTTTGTCCATGCCACTCCATAAGACGAACTGGGGTTGCACGACCATCATCAGCGAAGTGAATAACAGCGAGATGCCTATCGCATAGGAAATCTCCTCGCGTTTGGCCTTGCAGGCTGCCCCTGTTGCGATGGCAGCCGAGACCCCACAGACGGACATGTCGGCTGAAATCACCATGTTCAAACTCGGTGAGTCCATTTTTAAAACCCGCTGTCCAAACCAAAAGGTGCTGATGAGCACCACCGGCGTGACAATCCAGGAGGTAAAGATTCCAGGCGGTCCGAGAGCCACGAGTTTGTTGAACAAGACCTCGGCTCCCAAAAGCACCAATCCCAATTTGATGAGCGTGTCTCCGATGAGCATCGGACGGATCGATTGGGGGACTCCAACGGTGTTGCTGATGAGCAACCCCAGGAGCAATGCCCAAAGAACGTATTCATAGTTGTACTGCTTAATGACCTCCTGACTTGCCATCACAAAGGCCAAGGTCCCGAGTAATGTCAGGACCAAAAATCCCGTCCAATATTCGATCGGGCGAATGCCTTTCCAAAGTCCGACAGGAACCAGCAGGATACCCAGTACGCTCCAGGTCAGGACAAGAGCCGGAAAGTGTTGGTAGGGCTTTTTGGCTTGATCCCCCGAGACAAAAGCTCGCAGAGGGTTGCTTGCCCATTTCTCCAACTTGGCAATCGTTCCCTTGGCATAGTTGACCACGGCGGGCTTCGGAGTTGGCTTTCCGGCGAGATTCCTACTGGGCGTCGGCTCAGAGTCCCATCGGACCAACGAGGCGCAAGTCGCCAGGACCAAGGCCCCTAGCAGAATGACAAGCCAGTCCTCGTGTGGAAACGCTTTTCTTAGCCACTGTGCCATCAGATCTTTGCCCCAGCACCCTTGGTAAACGCCATAAAGGCTGACTCCAAGTTGATTTCCTCGGCCGCAAATTTCGTAAAGAGAATCCCTTGCATTGCCAAGAGCATGCTCAGCGACGAATAGTCTTCCACGCCAGGTTTGAGTGTCACCTTGAGTTTCGCACCATCGACAGCCACCTGGTCGACCATCGGTACGGCGGAGATCGCATCGATGGCCTTGGCCGCATCCTGGGGCTTGACCAGATCGATCAGCAGGGTGGTATTAGGGCTAACGCGTTTGATAATCGACGCGACATCGTCGCTAGCAATCATCTTGCCCGAATCGATGATGCCGACTTTGTTGCACACGTCGGCAAGTTCCGGGAGGATGTGGCTCGAGACGATGATCGTCTTGCCCATGGCCCCGAGCCTTCGCATCAAGGCCCGCATTTCGATACGTGCCCGTGGATCCAGGCCGCTCAGGGGTTCATCCAAAAGCAAAACGGCCGGATCGTGCAGGAGGGTTCGGGCCAATCCCAGTCGTTGGGTTTGCCCACGCGAGAGCGTGTTGGCATAAGCATCGCGTTTGAAGTCCAAGTCGACGATGTCGAGCATTTCATTGCAGCGTTTGCGGCGCGCTTGAGGGCCGATCCGATACGCCGCAGCGAAAAATTCCAGGTACTCGATGACCGTCATGTCGTCGTAGACACCGAAAAAATCGGGCATAAATCCGACCAAACGCCGGATCTCTTTGGGGTGCGTGTAGATCGAATAGTCGCACACATACGCTTCGCCTTCGGTCGGTTCGAGCAACGTAGCGACAATTCGCATTGTCGTGGTTTTCCCTGCCCCGTTGGGTCCGATAAACCCGAACAAATCCCCTTGGCCTAAATCCAAGTCGATGTCTCGGATGGCGTACATATCGTCGTACTTCTTGGTCAGTTTAATCGTCTTGATCACAATCCTGCTCCGAGGCGAATCGCACTGTGGCTAAGGCTCATTGGATGAGGGGTCTTTGAGTAACGCAAAGGATCGATTGGCGTTCTGGACCGTCAACACCAATCGGATCATCGAGGTCCGCTTTCCTTGAAGCTCATTTTGCTGCACACCATCGCGCTGCAAATTCCAATTGCTCGCCGACTCAGGCAACCTTGCAAAAACAATGGCTCTATCGAGTTTGAGCAGATCCGAGCAATCCAAAGAAGCCAAGTAACGATGCTGCAATCCGGTATAGGAGGTGCCGCCAGCGGATCGGAAAAACGACATCAATTCCGATAGTCGCTCGATATTGTCGGTGTCGGCCGGATTCCACTCGACGCCTTGTTCCTGTCCAGCCACAAAGGCGCGGCGCTGCAAGCGACGTGTGATGTCCTTGGGAATCGTCGTCGAAATCGGAACGCGTTCGTTGGGACGAATCCGGCCGGGGATCGTGTAGACCCTACCTGAAAAATAAAGGACACCATCGAGCAAATCGATATTCAACGGATTGGAAAACGAGCCTTGCAAAAGATCGTCTTTTCCCGAAACCGTCGACAAGCCATTGGATTGCTCGGGAATCGTGACCTTCTCGGTCCATGAGTATTCGATCGCCTTGGTGCCGGCCGTCGGAATTCCCAAGCCGCCGATAAAACTGCCGGTCCCAACGGTTCGTATGCTGTAGTCGGGTAACCCGAGCTGACTCGTGACGCTCGATTCGAAGCCACCGAAACCCTTGCCGGGTTGACCGAACCAGTCCACCTGATTGGCTTGGAGAAATGTCAGTCCGTCGGAGTCGGAGCTTAAGGAACGATGGAAGGAATTGAAATCGAAAAAGCCGCTTTTTCCCCCGTAACAATGCGCAAAGCCCCTTGCTTGCAACTGCTGGGTTTGATCATCCACGTCGATCAGTTCGATCGTGTTGATCGATGCGTCCCGAGGTTTCCAACTCCGAAACAAAACCGAACTGATCAAGATGGTCGCCAGAGAGCAGGCAAGAAGGGTCCACCATGTCCAACGCGGCTTCCGCAGGTACTTGACCGTCAGATAGTAATCGATCGGTCCGATCAGAATGGCCAAAAGCCCGGCGATGAGCACCAGATGGCCGAGATTCCCAAGTTGCAGACTCGGGAAACGATCTAGGGTCGCATTCAATTGACCCGAAAAATCGTCGTAGGAAAGAAATACGTTCCTACTGGATTTCGACTCGGCCTTCTCCCAATACTCCTTCATCAAATACTTCAGTAACGAAGGGCGGGTGTCCCATGCGGCAAGCACCGGAGAGTCGATCTCGGCCGCCAGCCAAGTCACACTCCCGGTACCGTAAGCCCATCGCGCGATCAAGGGTAGTCGAACTCGCGTGGCTGTCACCCCCAGGACTTCCATCTTCCCCGAAGTCATCTTAAGTATCGAACTTTCGAGCAAATCGAGTCGGTCCTGAGACCCCAGCAACGACTCGATCGGTCCAGGTTCGCAATCGACCGCAGCACCGACTAGATTCCCAGGCAACCACGCGGCGAACTCCGGATGCTTGGCCAATTCCGGACCACCCTTGCCCCAGGTCAAAAGCATCTGACCTCCAAAGGCAAGCCAATCGGCAAGCCCCCGGCGCTGCTGGACCGACAAGCCCTGGTTGATCTGCGGATTCGACGAGGAAAAGACAATCGCGTCTACCCCAGAATAACCGAGCTTGCTGTTGGGAATGTCCTCCAAACGGGTCAACTCCGAAACGCGCAGCTCTTCTCCGCGACCACCGGCTGACTTCATCAGCCCCTGGTCCAAGTCCAAACGCGATGTACCCAACCCGACCACCCAAGGATCGGTCGCCAAAAGCGGTATTCCTCGCTCTTGCTCGGTCAGCAAATGAACCACCGAAACCTTGCTCTCGATCAGAGCCACGACCCGGATCGGACGATCGGATCGCCCATGCTTGGCATACACATCGATGCTCGCTAGCGTTCCAGGTCCGACGTTAAAAGACCACTTGGGGTCCGAATACCGAACCGCGTTGCCATCCCCATCGACGGTCTGGATTTCCAGGATTCCGCTCAAGGCGCGTGTCGATTCGACCTGCACGCGATGCCAAGTCGTAAAGCCGACTTTCCAACGGCCTTCAAGTCCCGATCGTACGCTCAAGCGAACCTCGCTCGGATCGGCCAGTTGCGTTACCGGCGAAGATTCCGACGAGGATGCAGGCGCACGTTCCTGTGCACGAGCCAGGGGCGATCCAAACTCCAGTCCCAAGACTAGCAGAAGGCAAAACGCCGTGAGCAAACCCGTCGATAAGAACCCCTGCGGACGTACAGCAAGCCACCGCAGCGGGTTGGGGTAGGAAAACAAAAGCATTGGAATCTCGGTCCGATTCAATGAATCAACTTATCGGTTCATCAATCAATCGAGACGCTTGACTCGAAGATTGCGAAAGGAGACCTTGCTCCCAGGATCGTGGGCCTGGAGTGCAAAGGTTCCTTCGTCGATCTTGCGGGTAAAGTCCGAGCCAGCCTTTAGATCGTCGGGCTCGTTGTACTCGACCATCGTCTTGCCATTGACCTTCAAAGTAACTTTCTTGCCCTGGACGATGATCTCTTGGGTGTACCACTCGTTGTCCTTGGCAGCGGCCTCTAACACGTCCTTGACCGCATAAAGGCTGCTGGTCTTGCGTGGGTCGGAGTTGTAGGACAAGTTGACTTGGCACTCGAAACCGTATTTGGGCCAACCCGATTCCTGGTACTTGGTATGGAAGTAGATTCCAGCGTTGCTGTTCGGCTCGGTCTTGACCTCGGCCTTGAAATGGAAGTTCTTGTAAGGCATATCGTTGCCGACAAAGAACAAGTGCGATCGCTCACCTTTGCAAACCAAGTTGCCGTCTTGGACTGTCCAGCTTCCTGGATTCTCGTTGACCTTCCATCCATTCATCGATTTGCCATCAAAAAGGCTTACGAATCCAGCCTCGGTTTCCTGCTTGGTCGCGTCCTGAGCAAGGATAGGACTCGATACGATCCCGGCGAAGCCAAGACCCAGCATGCCGACACATTGAAATAGACTACGAATCATCGTGGCCAATGCCTTTCTGAAGTATAAAAACGCGCAATCGGAAGCCGATGCCGCACCATGCGACACCGTGAAACCAGCCCTATGATAACCTAAATCCATGATGCCCAGGTTCGATGCGCAAGTTCGATCGGCGATTCTCCATGGCTTATCGAGGCCTCATCCATGGCTTAGCCTTAGAAATCCTCTAGAAAAAAAGGCGTCCTGCGATTTTCTCAGGACGCCTTCGAGCTTATCGACTATCAAGCGTTTCAATCAAGGGAATCGATGAGGATTACTTGCCCTTGACGTCACCGCCTGGCAACATCCCATCCTTGATCCGCTGTCCAAACGTCTTATCGGATCCCTCGGCCTTCTTGTCTTCGATCTTCTTGAGGATCTCTTCGACCTTCTTGCGGGTCCCCTCAAGATCTTCCTTGAACTTCGCCGGTGGGAAATTCTTCTTGGTCAAACCGTCATGCTCAAGCACATCGCCATACGGATTGTGCTTCTTCTTGTTCTCACCATCGATGTGGCAAACATTGCACTTTGCTTCCATCGCAAGCTTCTTGAAACCGTCATTCGTGGACTTCTCAGCATAAATCGCTGCCCAAGCCTCACTGAATTCCTTGATGGCAAACGCATTGGGCGAAACCATCGAAGCGGTCATCGCAACAGCCAAATAAACGATCCATTTCTTCATCGAATTGTCACTCCAGAAGTGGGGGGCGGGGGCAGGGTACCGCAGTCTCTACTCTAGCTATCGACAAGCCAGCGTCCACTCTCAGAGAGTAAACCGCTAGCTTTCGAGCCTCGGACCACGAAAACGTACCGAACTATCCTGATTTAACTTCGATCCAACCAATCTGTCAAACCATTCAAACCGGTTCAAACGCAACAAGGACCCAAGTGGCCAAAAATGTGCCGTTTTAAACCTATCAGCCGTGCTTGCATGCGGAAAAATAATGCTGCGGGCTCGGCTTTCTAGTAGCTACCTATCCCAAACGGCAACGAGTTCCTCCCCAAAAAGTTCGGAGCGTTCGACGAGACTCCCAAAGGAGCAGTCGCGACACTCGGCGCGCCGTAGCTATACCCCGAGGTAGGCGGAGGAACCGCCCCAGGTGGATAACCCTTGTACGGATACCCGCCACTTGCCATCGATGCTTGGCCCCCAGTGGTCCCGAATAGTGTCGTTGGAAACAATGCTCCTTGCTGTGCATACCAAGCAGCAGCATAGGCATTGGGAGGATAACCCGCAGGAGGATAACCCGAAGGCGGATAACCCGAAGGCGGATAGCCGGCCGTTGGATATCCAGTAGGTGGATATCCCGTAGGAGGATAGCCCGTAGGAGGATATCCAGTAGGTGGATATCCCGTAGGAGGATAGCCCGTAGGAGGATAGCCATAGGGAGCCGTAGGCGCACCTGCGACGCTGTATCCTGGATTCGGATAACCGCCCGGAGGCGCAGCCGAACCATAAACCGATGGCATCGTCGGCGGACCACTCGGCGGCGGAATCGGGGTCCCGGTCCCAGCATACATCGGAGGGTAGGCCGGTGCGGATGTCTGCGATACGATCGGAATGATCGGAGCCGTCGCCGATTGGCGTGCCGTATATTGTGGAACGGTCATCGGAGGTGGGGGAGCCAGCGTCACCGGTGCGTTCCAAGTTGTGTTCGAAGCGGTGTACCCATACACAGGGGAACCATACTTTGGTTGCGCAGGGTAATCGATCGCACGCGTGGGGTAACGGGCAGTCGTTCGATTGGCTTGCGCAAGCATCGCTGAATCTTGCACCAAATTGCTCGCTGCAACACCAGGCGTCGCGCTGGCGGACAAAGGACGGTCGACAAACTTTTGTCTCTGCTCGCTGGCATTGACCAAAACGGGGACCATCCGGCTGACTTCACGCTCCTCGTACTTCTGATAAGCGGTCATCTGAGTCGTCTGAGCGTTCCTGGGCTGATACTGTACGATCGGAACATACTCGACAATCTGTTGCGGCGCTGCAAACGGATTGGCGCTGGGGACCGATCGAGGGCGAAGTTGGTACGAGACCACCTGATCGTATTGCGTGGTCGTCGTCTGCTTGGGTTCCTGGACCCATACCGGAACCCATACCTTGTCCTTGACCTCGCGGTACTCGTACTTCGGTACTGTTACCGTTTCGGAAACCACATAGCGGCCCCAGGGTTGCCCGCTGTACATGTCCAGAAACGTCATGACCGGGGTGTTGTTCTGAAACTGATCGACCGAAGCTGTAGGGGACTGGCCGATGGCAAGCGGGAGGATATCCACTACAATCGCACACATGACCAACCACGCGACCACCAATGAACACGAATTCCCAGAATGGATCTTGGGAGTCATACGCTGCCCTAACTCAGGTACTAGTTTATCTCTGGCCTCGGCTCAACTCCTGAGCCTACTAGGAGAACGCCACGGGCGCTCCCCGATCACCAATAAGATCGGTCGTACTATTTCCGCGATTCCAACGCAAGCTCTAGTTTCTCAAGATCAACGCTGGCTCTACCCGGTAACCCAAGGTATCCCTTGCCTTTTGCCAGACGAGGCAATCTGCATCGATTTCCCACCCAAACCTGCGAACCGACAAGATAGTTAAAAAAGCTTGAATGCAAGCATTTCTTGTCACATGCGCAGCGCGCCGTCGAGTCTGAGCACGGCCCCGTTGAGCATCGCGTTCTCCAAGACGCATTGGACCATCGCTGCGAACTCCTCGGAGTCCCCAAAGCGTCTTGGGAAAACGCTCGCCTCAAGAAGCGGTTCGCGGACCTTCTGCGATGCGGCTTGCATCATTGGTGTCTCGAATACCCCAGGTGCAATACTAACGACACGGATCCCTAGTTTCGCAAATTCGCGAGCCATCGGGAGCGTCATCGCCGCAATAGCCCCCTTGGAGGCTGAATAAGCACACTGGCCGACTTGACCATCGAATGCCGCAATCGACGAGGTCATGACCACCACGCCCCGCTCCCCATCGGGAGCTTGTGGCTCACCCCTGGCGATCGACTCGGCCGCATAGCGAACGACGTTGAACGTCCCGATCAAGTTCACATCGATCACTTTGCGGAATGCATCGAGCGACGCGATACCGTCGCGAGGAAGTATCCGTTGGCCATGCAAAATACCCGCACAGCACACCGCACCAGAGAACTCTCCGAATCGCTCGATCCCTTGCATAACAACTCGTTGCACCGAAGCCTCATCGGTTACATCGGCTTGGCCATGCCAATAGCGAGCTTGCAAATTGTCATTCGTGCAACCTTCAGCGGATATGCGACGCATTAGCCAATCCCCTGGCTCGGATCGGTCAAGACCCACGACGTTGGCCCCAAGCTCTAAGAGTCTCAGCGCGCAAGCAGCCCCGAGACCGGAACTGGACCCTGAAACCAATAGCGTTCGGTTGGCGACTTGCATCTTTAAGCCAGCGACCAGCCGTTGCGAGGTTCGCGTTCGATGAACTCGGTGGCCTGCGGACAATTGGTAGCTCGCAATGCCTTGGGATCCCATTCGAGCTTTTTGCCGGCCCGGTAGGCGACATTCCCCAGGTGGTTTGCGATGGTCAATAGGCCAGCGTAATCGAAGGGGCTGCCCGTGGGGGTCCCATTGCGGATCGCTTCGAGCCACTCGCGCTGCTGGCCTGGAGACTCTCGCAGAAACGGTTTGGGACCCTCGTACCCCTGGAACTTATCCTCAGGCAACAGAACGTGCTTGCCATAATCGCTCAAGAGCATCCCGTCCTTGCCGATAAACAGAATGCCGCTTTCCCAATTGGGAATCGCTTTGTCTTTCCACAGTTGGGGTTTGTCGGCCCCTTGGTACCAAGCGACCTTGCAGGCGGGCATGTCTCCGCGCGGTCCGTATTCGTAGACCGCCGTCATCGACGCAGGAGCGATCTCTTTGTGGGCAGGAGCGCCAAACGCTTCGATGGTCCGGGGATGATCGAGCTTCAATGCCCAGAAGGGCAAGTCATTGAAGTGGCTCCCTAAGTCGGACATCGTTCCGTTGGCAAAGTCCCACCATCGGTACCATTTCGGACCTGGCAAGTAGACTTCGTGAAAGGGCCGCATGGGAGCCGGTCCGACCCAAAGATCCCAATCGATCTCCTTGGGGACCGGCTGCGTCTGACTCGGACGGTCGGTCACGTACACGATATCGCCGTTCTTCTTGGAATCCTCCTGGCTCTGGAGTCCCCAAGCTCGCGAGGTCCAAACGTGGGCCTCGCTGACCGGACCGATGGCCCCAGATTGGATCAATTCCACAACCCGACGGTAGTTGGCTCCTGCATGAATTTGAGTCCCCATCTGCGTCGGCACGTTGGCCTTGGCCGACTCCTGCATGATCCTGTGCGCTTCTTGGACGTTGTAAGTCAGCGGCTTTTCGCAATAGACGGGTTTCTTTTGTTGCAAGGCCGGAAGGGTCGCAAACGCATGGGTGTGCTCGGTCGATGAAACCACCACCGCATCGATTCCCTTGAGGTCATCGAGCAATCGCCGAAAGTCCCCGTAGCGTTTGGCTTCGCTATGCCGCTGTCCGACCCCCTCGAGCGTGTTGCGATTGACGTCGCAGATTGCACCTACCCGAACGCCCCCGGCAGAAATCATCTCCTGGAGATTCCCACCCCCGCGACCACCAACCCCGACAAACGCCAAATTCAGCATGTCGTTCGGACTCTGCGCCTTGGAGACCCTTGAACTACAGGCGATGCCCGCAAGCATGCTTGCCTGCTGCAGGAGGGTTCGTCGATTGAGTGTCGGATTGGTCGGTGTCGGTTTGGGATTCATCATTTTCGATCGCTCGAGGCGATTCTCCTTGGGGTTTGCTTGCAAGGGTTGCAAGCACGGAGGAAACAAGGGAGGAAACAAGGCAGGACCGCACCCATCCTACACGAATCGCCGACCCAAATAAACCAGCCACTACCTAGACAGATGCTATTTGCGATAGACTTCGATCAAGCCTTTTTTGGGGAAGCTTTCGAGCGTATCGGCTATCCCATAGCCATGGCTATCAAGCAATCGCTGCGCCTCTGGACTGGCCTGATGGACCACAACCCATCTGGGGGGCAGCTCGACCGAAAGAGCCTTCTGTAAACATGGATCGTCGGGGCAGAAATTCAACGTCTGCTCAGAATAAAAAACCATGCTGGGTCGAAACATGCCAACAACCACCGGATCCCCTTGCGCGGAACCTCGCTTGGGAGTCGATCCGTTGCTTCCCGACGGCGCAAGATGCTCGATGGCGATCTGCTGGGGTGTTTGAAATCGATCGATTCGCGGTAGGATCAACTGCCAAATCAAAACCACCCATGCCACGCACACTCCAGCCAGGATGCTCAGCGACCAAACCGGCTTGCACTGACGCTCCAAGAGCCATCCGACGAACCCACCGCAGAGCAACAAAACCCCTAACCATGCGAAAGTCGCAATCGCAGGAAGCATCTTCGGGTCGACTTCTAAATTTTCCAACCAGGGTTCGACGAACCAGGACGCCAAGATCAAGGGCAGTGCGCTCAGGACCGCTCCGGTTACGACCATGAACGTCCAACCGGCCATGGGCCAAAACCGACTTCGATGCGAATCGCTCGAAGTCGTCCGATCGAGCCAACCGGAAAAGTAACTCCCGATCCAAAGTGCGACTGCAGGGTACGCCGGGATGATGTAGTTTGGCAGTTTCGTGCTGGCTAGGGAAAACACCCCAAGGTAAAAAAACAACCAAACGCCTAGCACCGTCCAAGCGAAACGTGACCGCCCGGAGGATCTTGCCCCTAACGCATACAAACCGATCGGGATTGCAAACGAGGTCCAAGGGAAAAACCCCACCAAAATCGAGATCAAGTAGTAGTAGATCGGGCCGCTGTGGTTGTCCATCGGTTTGGAGAAGCGTTCCAAATGTTGCACTCCAAAAAACTCACCGAAAA
Source organism: Planctomycetota bacterium (assembly GCA_026692845.1). GTDB lineage: Bacteria > Planctomycetota > Planctomycetia > Pirellulales > Pirellulaceae > JBKCUI01. Next base: position 35,994 of record JAPLNM010000028.1, read on the forward strand.
ACGCTCCATCGGTTCGCTCATGGACGATCCAAAACCAAGGTGCAGCGATCGCAATCAATGCCACCGCACCGACCCAAGGTTGCATCGACACAGTCGCTCCGAGAAACCGCTTGGGCGTCAACAGGCTCCAAAGGGCCACGCGCTGACCCTTTACCCACGGCCATAGCAAGGTCAAGGTTCCTAAAATGGCAATCGGAAACGCGAATCCAATCGGTCCTTTGGAAAGTACCGCAAAAGCGATCGCTACATAGATCGACAACCATGTCCACCCATGCGTAACCGGATAATCCGACGCCCAGTGGCCGCCCGTAGAGATACGATTTAGCGATTGTTTTGCATCGCGAACCCAAAGCGTTAAAGCTACCAAAACGAAGAAGCCCAAGTGCACGTCGGCAGTCGCCGAGCGAGCGACCACCGTGAACATCAAACTGCAGGCCAATACCAATGCAGACATCAAGGCCGTTTGGCGATCGATCAGCAATCGTCCCATCCAATAGGTCATCAGGACCATTCCAGTCCCAAAGATTGCCGATACCCATCGCGCGGAAAACTCCGAAACACCAAAGAGATGGAAACCGCAGATCATCCCCCAATACATCAAAGGCGGCTTGTGCGCAAAAAGCTTTTGGTTAAACGTTGGTACCACCCAATCCTGACGCTCATACATCTCGCGCGCCACGCTGGCGTAGTACCCCTCGTCCTGATCCCAAAGTCGGGTTGCCCCAAGTCCGATCCAGAGAACCACAACGCAAACGGCCAGGAGCAATAGAATGTCCCAGCGCCAGTTGCCCTTCATCTCAAGATCGATCGCTCGTTGGGATTCCATTGCGATCGATCAGCCCGCTTTGCGAGGCGAGGCCGGCAGAACGATCGGACCATAGATGCGAGGCTCGATGCGGACAGCCGACGGGGCCTCCTGCGTATCGAGCCACAAGGCTCTCGGTTGCTCGGGGGAATGCTCGATGTTGCACACTTGGCTAACGACATACAACGGGCGACTTTTTGATTCCTCAAAAACCCTGCCGACATAGTCTCCCAAGAGCCCGATGGCTGTCATTTGAAGCCCGCTTAATCCCAGCAGAAACGAGACCCAGGCCCAATTCGAAGTGGCGTTCCAAGAAGCAAAAAAGCCAACCAGGAAAAGACACGCTGCGCACGCGGAACTCAAAAGCATCGCCGCACCAAGATACGAACTGGCCTTGAGCGGAAGGGGCGAGGACGACGATATGGCTGTCCAAGCTAACTTGATCAATTTCGATACCGGATACTTCGTCTGGCCGGCTGCCCTGGCCGGACGATGGAACGGCAAGATCGCCTCTTTGAGACCTAACCAAGCGACCAAGCCCCGCATGAATCGGTGCTGCTCGCGGAACGCACGTATCGCATCGGCAGCCCGTCGTGTGTACATCCGGAAATCACCCACCTCGGGCGGTATCCGCTTGTCGATCCCCAATCGCATGATCTGATAAAACGCGGTCGAACTGCATCGCTTAAAAATCGATTCCCCCTGGCGACCTATCCGCTTGCACGAGACGACATCGTATCCTTGATGGATCTTATCGAGCATAGGTCCGAGCATCTCGGGCGGGTCTTGCATGTCGCAATCCATCACCACAACAATATCCCCGGTGACGCAATCCAATCCCGCCGTAATTGCGGCCTGCTGCCCGAAATTCCGACTGAATTGAACCAACTTGATCCTGCTGTCCAATTCCGCACGCTCGCGAATCACACGGTCCGATCCATCGGTACTGCCGTCATCGACCAAAATGATTTCGTAGTGATCCGTCAGTTTCACCAACGCTTTAGGCAACGCATCGAACAAATAAGGAAGGACTTCGTATTCGTTATACACAGGTGAAACGATAGATATTTTCACGATCGAGACTCCAGACCGGTTCTGCATCGGTGGGTCGACACCAAACGTCAACTCCATGCAATCTGTAGCAATAGTGAAAACGCAGGACCTGCGTCAAGACCGACCGGCCCATTGGAATTGCCCAAGCCAACCGACGTCTACAACCGACTCCCCATGGCCGAAGTGGGCCTAGACTAAGCGTCGGGATCGAAAAGCATCGGTTGGTATGCCTGATTTTTCAAGCCTGTATCGCGGGCAAGCCCGTTTTGCTCGATCCAATGCCGGTAGACTCCACCTGCCATCGCCGCCCCGGACTCCAAGGCCCTCTCAATCCCATTGGGACGAACAATCGAGCACGGGTTGCCCTCTTTAGAGACCCAATCGCCAGAGACCCAATCGCCACAGGCACCCAACAGCAACTGCGGGTCCCACAGATAAGGAATTTCGCCCCCGAGTCGATTGCCCGCCGATGCGGCTTGGCCGTACCGCCAACGGTGGGCTTGAACATGCACGACCTGCGGAACCGCACCGACGCCCAAGCCTGAAATCGCATCGATCAATCCGGAAATGACCGACTCAGGCTCGCTCTCAAGATGCTCGCCAGTCCATTTGCTCGTCGCCTGGATGCACCAAGCCTCCGGCCCCGAAGGCCCTTGAGATTTGACCGAGGTGCTAGCCGATTTGCTAGACTCGCGGCTGATCCATGCAAGACTCGGATGATCCTCCAAATGGATCGCATCGAAGGGTATCTCCCAGCGTCTGGCAAACTCGATCATCAGGGTCCATATCGGCTCCATCGCGCGTGAACTTGCCACGTCCCTCCATTGGCAATTCCGATCGACCATGGCCGACACTTGCGGGGAGGGAACGGCCAGTACCACGCAGTCAAAGGGACCTGCTTGGAAACTCTTAACGCTGGTTTCGCCTTGGACATTCCCGTTAAGCATCCACCCCGGATCGCTTCGATCGATCCGTTCGATCGTGGTGCGATAGCCGATCGCAAGCCCCTGCGCTAGGTGCTTACCGATCTGATTCATCCCGCCTTTACCCACCCACCACGGGGCGGTCCCCAAGGCACACGGCGCGACTGCACACGGCGCGACTGCACACGGCGCGTCCGAACCGACCTGCGGGCTGCCTTTCCAAACACCCAACCTCGGCTCCCATCGAGCGATCACCGAATCTTGCTCCCAGGATTTTAAGAGTCCCTCCCAGCGTCCCGAGGCAATCTGAAAACAGGGCGCACCGTGGTCGATCCGTCCCCCGGAGTCCAACCGACGCGTCGCACCCCTACCTCCCGAACCGCGCGACTTCTCGAAGACCTCGACCTCAAAGCCGACATCCGCAAGCGATCTTGCGCAAAGGAGCCCAGAGATACCCGCTCCGACAATCGCCACCCTACAGGTGCGAGCCGAAACCCTACGACGCACGATCCGCTGGTATTTGTCAAAGTCCAATCGGTTCAAGTGTTCGGAGGTCGGTCTTGCGCGCACCGTGCCGAGCACCGGTTGCTCAGGATAAAAAGGCCGATCGAACTGTCCTAGGCACCAGAGGATTCCGCCATAGGAAGCCGGATCGCGACCATCGAGCGCATAGCGATGGTTCAAATCGATGATCCACCCAAGGGCCTGTTCGGGCGATTCGGTCCAGGACAAAAGGGCTTTGCCCCAAGTCATTCGCAGATTGTTGTGGAGCTCACCGTGGCGAAGCAAACTCTCCTGGCATGCGTTCCAGAGCGCATCGTCGGTTTTTCCACGAGCAAGCGTCTCCCAAGAGTACAGTTTCTCACGACGATCCTTCTGGTGCGCTCGCAACGTCTCGACGGCCCACGACCCAAGCGTGTCGATCGATCGATAGTCGCTTCGATAGAAACAATATCCATAAGCGAGTTCTCGCCAGATCAGAAGCTCGTCGAGGTACTTCTCGGCCCTGCGCTCGTTGGCTTCGCGGGCCAATCGCATCGGAGAAACCATGCCATAGTGCAAATACGCCGACATGCGACTGGAGTACTCGGCACAAGGGTCATTGCGTTTCGCAGCGTACTTGGCTATCCGATACTTCAAAAAATCGTTCCACCTCTCGTACCCGGCTCGACTCCCACCGCACGTGTCGGCAACCGGTGGGACCATCGGGTCGATGTCGCACTGCGATACGATCTGCAAAGGCTCGATCTTCGAGCAGTCCAATGCCTCGAATGGCAACTGGCCATCGTATCGCTCCGGGATACTCTCAAGAGTAGGCCAAGGCCTCGAGAGCCGCTCCTTGTAGAGCTTGGCCGTCGCATCGCGAAAGGCAAACGCCCGATCAAACGGCCGGCCTACAAGCTGCATCGGAACGACGCAAGCGGTATCGACGGCAAGAACCGTCAAGCCCTCCAAGTGCGTCAATCGCTTGAGCCATCGATCCGTGGGCTCCCCTGGGAAATCGTCGGTGATCAACAAATCGGTTTGCTGGGCCAGATGCAACAGACCTGGAGCGCCGTCGGTTCGCCTCTGGAGATGGAACGCATAGCGGAACCCTCGCTGGGAATACTCCTGCTGCAGATCCTTGGCCCCCTGGATCTGAAACACATGATGGCGATCCGAGGCATACCGGTACTCAGACGATAGGCCGTGATAGACCACCAAAGGCCGTTTGAGCGCACAGGCAAGCGTGCAGGCCACATCGAGCGCAGGATTCTCCTCAACCCGTTGGGCATGGTGCGTCCAATAGACCACCGGCATGCGGTCGAACGACGATGACGGCGATAGAGACGACGGCGATGGGCGTGAACGTCGCGACGCGGGCCTGGGGATTCCTCGGGTGCGTTCCTGCAGGTGAGCAGGTAGGAGCGAAATCAATTCTTCGGATCGATAAGATCGATTCATTCTGGTCTGTAAAGCCATCGACCACAACTCGAACAAGGGATGGGATGCCCCTGGCGCAGTTGGTCGACGACACGAGGAGGTAGGCTTGTATTGCAGCCGCCACAGGAGCGATCTTCGAGCGGAGCGAAGGCGTCCTCGGCGCTGGTTTTGACAAGAGGATGGTAGATCGCTGCAAAGTCAGCTGGCAATTGGCCTTCGGCTTGCTTGAGCTCCTCTTCGACCCTGACAAGCTCACCACGGAGCAAGACGATTCGATCCTGAAGTTTGACTTGAGCCTTGGCCGTGTCCTCTTCGACCGTTTTGAGTTCGCCTTCCAAACCCACCAATTGGCCTTGCAGGGTGTCGAGGCTTTCGAGGGCTTCAAAGATTTCATCCGACAGCACGCTGTTGGCTTGGGTGTCGGCTGCGATCTGATCCTTGACCGCTTGGTACTCCCGATTGTTCGACGTCCCGTTGAGCTTCCCTTGCCACTCGTAGAGCTTGGCTTCGTATTGCCGCTGCTGGAGCTGCTTGCGGTCGGCATCCATGCGGTTTTTCTTGATTGTCTCTTTGCAAGCGGCCACCAAATCGCGGGCTTGCTGGGCACGATTCTGAGCCGCCTTGATTTGCTTGGGACCCCTTTCGATCTGCCCTCGAATATCTGCCACTTGGAGCAGGACCTCGTGAAGTCGACGGACGATCGCATCGGTAACTGGCATAGCGGTCAAACTCTAGGGGTGCAGGTCTTGGACGGGCATTCAGATGGTTCTTTAGGCAATGTACCTACAAGCCACCGTGAAAACCAGGGATATTGCCGATGCTCCAGCCAGGTTTTTTGCTATGATATTTCGAGCGTTTCATGATTCGAATCCGGAGAATTAGGCCCGGATGGAGAAACCGTCCATGAAGGGAGTCCAAGGAATGGGCCGAGGAATGATGGTGCACGTTTTGGCGGAGCAAAAGAGGTTCGGTATGTCCAGGTTGCCTTGTCGGATCGGCCGCAAAGCGCTGCTGATGGGCCTGTTGGCTTGCTTGGGCAGCGCGGTTTCGTGTCCCGATGCGCTCGCGCAGCGATCCATCCCCCGAACCACTTGGGACGAAAAAACTAGCCAGGACCCACAACCCGATTTGCCTGAGCAAGCCACCCCTGCGGCCCCTACGGAAGATCCCGCCGATGCCGAGCTCGCCAAACGGACCCAAAACGCCAAGGATGTGCCAGGCGGAGTGCCCGCGGACCTGCAGGCCCTCTTCGATGCGGCACAGCAAGCCCGAGCCGTCATCGAACTCAATAGCGTCATCGAACGCTGCAAAAACATCGCGGGCGATTCGACCCGAATCGTCTCGGAACGCAACTATACGAAAAAACTTCTCAGTTGGGCTGCCAACCGTCGCGGTGAACTGCGATCCGATATGGCCGGTCAAATGGTCTCCAATCGGCAATTGGATGAAGCCGAAAACCTCGATCGCGCCGCCCTCGACGATTTCCGCTTGGCGATCCAACACGATCCGGGCCGATGGCGCGCTCACCATAACCTCGGGGTCATCCTGGCAATCGCCGGAGACTTCAACAACGCGATCCAAGCCTTCAGCAAAACCATCGAACTGAATCCCAAATTCGTCGAGGCCTTCCACAATCGAGGCGAAATCCATTTCCGAAAAGGAAATCACAACGCGGCTATCGAAGACTACAACCAAGCCATCGCGCTGGACAAACAAGTCGCCGATCTGTTCAGCGGACGAGGCAACGCTCGCTTTGCCCTCGGACAAACCGAAGCCGCCTTGGCCGACTACCAATCGGCCATGAGCCTAGCTCCGGACTCCCCAAAAATCGCTACCGAATTCGCCGATACCTGCCAGTCCCTCGGCCGCTGGAAAGAAGCCGCCGAAGCCTACCAAAAGGCCATGAAAGCCGATCCGAACTACCTGCGAGCCCTCCAAAATGCTGCTTGGATGATGGCCACCTGCCCGGAGGACTTCTACCGCGATCCCGACGCGGCCGCAAAGACCGCCCAAAAGGCGATCGATGCAAGCAACGGAAACCTTACCGGCCATCTGCTCGATGTGCTTGCGATGTCCCAAGCGGCCCAAGGCGAATTCGGCAAAGCGATCGATACGATCAATCAAGCCATCCAAATCACCGACGACGGGGCGCTTCGCAGCGAACTTGCCGAACACCGAGCCCTGTTCCAAAAGAAAAAAAACTATCGCCAACCTGCTCCCTCCAACTGATTCCACACGACCAACCCCCAAGTCCAAGGCCTATGATCAAACCTCACCCCAATCCCATGAGTCGATCCTTTCGAGCCTTCCTGTGCTTGCCGCTGTGTCTTGGTCTGCTGGCTGGCTCTGAAAATGCCATCGCCCAAGAAGCCATCGCCCAAGAAGCCATCACCCATCAAACCGGTGCTTGGCTCCAAGATGGCAATCCCCAAGGCAGATGGAAGGGCCGATGGCAAAGCGAATCGACCGGCCACAGCGGACCGATGAACGTAGCGATCACACCGACGGCAAAAGGGACTTACCAAGCACGTTTCACAGGCCGATTTGCACTCGTGATCCCCTTTGCCTACCGCGCCGAACTCGTCCCGCAAACGACATCCGAAGGTCAAACGGTTCTCAGCTCGTCGAAGAAATTAGGCCCGATCCTCGGCAGCTATCAGATGCAGACTCAAGTCACCGGGGACTCGCTTTCCGGAGGCTTCCAAGCCGCCGGCGATCGCGGATCGATCAAGATGCGCCGCGTTCGCTAGATCTGAAAATTCCATTTTTGTGAGTGATGCCCGCGAGCATGAGCCAAGCGAACCGAAAAAGCCTCCGGGTAGAGTTTCCGGGCCGACGTGGACAACTGGCCGGGATTCTGGAGATTCCCCATGGTGAGATCTCCCATCGAGAGATTCACGGCTGGATCCTCTTCTCGCACTGCTTTACCTGCAACAAAGATCTCAAGGCGATCGTGCGCATCGCGCGCGGGCTAGCCGATTGCGGCTGGGGAGTGCTTCGGTATGACTTCAGCGGACTGGGGGCAAGCCAAGGGGATTTCTCCGAAACCAACTTCAGCACCAACTGCGAAGATCTCGCGGCGGCCGCTGGGTTTTTGTCCAATGAGCACCAATCGCCTAGCTTCCTCATCGGGCACAGTTTCGGCGGCGCAGCGAGTTTGGCCATGGCCGGAACCATCCCGAGCGTCCAAGGGAGCATTGCGCTGGCGGCTCCTAGCGACACGCATCACCTTGCTGACCTCTTGATTCGAATGGACCCGGATATCGCGAGTCTCGGGCAAGGGACCGTAAGTATCGGCGGACAGAAGCATCAAGTCCAACGCCAGATGGTCGAGGATTTTCGAAGCCATGACTTGAGAGCCACTGTTGCGAACCTTCGAAAACCCCTCCTGATTTTCCATTCTCCCGAAGACGAAACCGTGGGCTTCTACCACGCGATTCGAAACGCAGGGTATGATCAAAACGACCCCTCGGAGGCTTCGAAAGCAGCTGGGCCACGCACGCTCGTCGCGCTGCCCGGTAGCAACCATCTTCTGACCAACAACGAAAGAGACATCCCGATGATCGTCTCGATCACCCATGCCTGGTGCACACGGATCAACGGATGAAACCCAACACAACGATTCGCGTCCTTCCCTCCGTATGCGCCTTGGATTGCCCAGACGCCTGCGCCCTTCATATCCAAGTCGACGGAGACAAGGTCGTCGGACTCACTGGAGATCCCAACCATCCGATCACCCGGGGGTTTGCGTGCGTCAAGACCGCTCGGTATCCGGAACGCCAGGAGCAATCCGACCGACTCTTGCATCCCATGCGTCGAACGGGTCGCAAAGGGGAAGGAAAATTTGAGCAGATTACTTGGGAAACGGCTCTGAACGAAATATCAGAGCGACTCGGCACGATCCTCAAGACCTACGGTGGGCAATCTGTCCTGCCTTACCATTACGCGGGAACCATGGGGGTCATCCAAGGGGACAGTCCGAGCGCTTTTTTCAGGGCCATTGGAGCCTTGGAACTCGACCAAACGATCTGCGCGACCACCGGCGGAGCAGCTTGGGAGGCAAACTATGGGCCCAACAGGATCGGGACCGATCCGGAAGACCTTGTCCATTGCCGCTACATCGTTCTTTGGGGAATCAACGTCCTGCGCAGCAATTCGCACTTAGCACCGATCCTCAAAGAGGCTCGCAAGCGTGGAGCGAAAATTCTTCATATCGATCCTTATCGAAACGAAACCTCCCGTTTCGCCGACGAGCACTGGCAGATCCGAGTCGGCACCGATGCGGCATTGGCCTTGGCCATCGGCCGCGAGATCCTGGCCCAAGGCTGGGAGGACCGCGAATACCTTGATTCGTTTGCCAGGGGGCTCGACGAGTACCGCCAAGCATGCGAGCCATGGACGCTCGAACGCGCCTCTGCGTTTTGCGATGTACCGCTCGAATCCCTCCGAACCATGGTCGCTCAGTATGCGACGAGTCCGTCGAGCTTTATCAAAGTCGGCTATGGAATGACGCGGAACGAAGGTGGAGGGAATGCTTGCCGGGCGGTCACCCTCTTGCCCGCCTTGATAGGCTCGTGGAAAAACCTTGGGGGGGGCGCTGTCCTAACCACCAGCGGGGCGTTTCAGCTCAATCGTCATGAGATCACCGGCTTGGCACGTCGCAAGCCCGATCGCCGGCACGTCAATATGAACCTATTGGCTAGCGAACTCCTAGCCGATCCCCAAAACATCCATGCGTTGTTTGTCTACAACAGCAACCCTGCGGCCGTCGCACCGGATTCTGCAAGGGTTCGCCAAGGCCTATCACGACCCTCGCTCTTGACCGTTGTGCTCGAGCATTTCCAAACCGATACTGCCGATTACGCCGACTACTTGCTCCCGGCTACGACCTTTTTGGAACACCCGGACATCTACACTTCCTACGGCCACTATTACCTGCAGTATGCCGATGCGGTGGTGGCCGCTAGGGGCCAGGCCAAGCCCAATCGATGGATCTTCCAGGAAATCCTGCAACGTCTCGGAATCGATGCTCCCGAATTGCAATGGGGGACCGACGCGTTGATCGACCGGATGCTCGATTCTGCGAACCCATGGCTCAAGGGGATCGACCGAACGAAGCTAAAAACTGAGCTTTCGGTAAAACTATCTCTGCCCGTTCCGTTTGTGCCTTACGCGCAAGGAAGCCATTATCCGGACAAGAAGGTTCGCTTTGCGCCGGCTCCGGTGCAACTGGAATTCCAGGAAGAGTTGAATCAGGAGTTTCCATTGCGCTTGATATCTCCACCCGGTGCGGTGGTGGTCAACACAACGATGGGAAACGTCCCGAGCATCATCAAGCTTGCCGGGGGTGAGCCGACGCTTCTGATTCACCCCCACGACGCGGCGCTTTGCAAGATACACGATGGACAGAGGATACAGGTCACCAGTCGTTATGGATCGATCGAGCGTAAAGCGGTCGTCACTGCCGATGCCAAGCAGGGGGTGGTCATCTCGGTGGGGCAATGGTGGCCAAAGCTTTCCCCGGACAAAAAAAGTTTGAATGACCTTACCAGCGAACGTTTGACCGACCTGGGCGGCGGCAGCACCTTTGGCAACATCGCCGTGAGAATATCGGTTGTGTAAGGGGGCAGGGGGTAAAGGGTAAGCCACTTTGAGCCTAAATGCTCGCGTTGGACGACTCACAGGTGATTCGCACCCGTTAATCCTGAAGGATTACTCCCAGTAAGTCCAATCGACATTTGGATCGTTGAGAATCAGATTGTCTCGCCAAGGCGCCAAGCTCGCAAAGCTGGACACAATGCGGTGTTGAACCAAGGCCTTTTTCGTTAGCTGTAGCTCTTCGACTTGGCGAACTTGGCGAACTTGGCGGTAAGGTTGGGACGTTTTCCGACGGGCACGTCTAAACAAATATTATCGAATGACCTGTTTTGGGACTCACCGGGCAGCTTGCGTAGCTCCGCTAGGATCGCCCGCTTTTACGGTATTGGAGTTACTCCTGAAGGGCTACTCCTGGACCCAAACGATGGATCGTGTTGTGAATCGTTCCGTGGATCAACGGACCATCGGTACTGCGGAACGTGTACTGGATCTCCATCCCCCAACTGGGCTCAAGCTTTTGGCTCTCGATTCGAACCGTCTTGCCGTCCTCGGATAGACTCACTCTCTGGACATCGATCCCATGCTGGTCGATATGGTCCGACCCGTAGCGTTCAGAGCGTTTGAGCCCCCATTGCTCCAGGCGTATTTTCGCTGGATCGATCGATTTCGGATCGATCGGGCTCGCGAAATCCAATTCGATACGGCCTTCAAGAGCCCGCATTTGCAAAGGCAAATGGCTGTCCTGGGAAAGCTTGCGGATCCGATACAGCCCACCCGGGGCAGTCGCATTGCCCGCCCATGAAAACATCCCACACAAGTACAAATGGTGATCCCCAGGCGAATAGCGCCCCCTCATCACCCCGGTCGGAAACGCAGGGATAGGCAACTCGATCATCCCTCCTTGACGTTCCCCTGGCGATTCTCCGTGTATCTCTTCATGCAACACCAAATACACTTTGCCGTACCCATACGATAGATTCAGCAGACTTCCTTGCAACTCACCCCATGTCGGACTCTCGACCCAAAGAGGCTCCGCCGGCGATCGATCGAATGCATTGGTGATCCAACACAACGGCGACTCCATCGCCGCATCGGACGTGTCGGTCACGTCATGGTATCCGAACATGTTTCCGTAAAACTTTGGCCCTTTACCTTCCTGGACCGTGACCCAATTGATCCGATTCTTGGGATTCCAAAACCCCTCTTGGTCGGTCACGATAAAGGATCCGTCAGGATTCAAACAAACCCCATTGGCTGCTCGGAAACCTGTCGCCAAAATATCGGTCTTGGACCCGTCGGGCGAAACCCTCAGCAACGTACCATGCTGCGGCACGACGGCCTTGAGCGCATGACGTCCAGATTTGGCGTAATAAAAATTCCCCTCTTGGTCCATCTGCAATCCCATCGCGAACTCATGGAAATGCTCCGTGACCTGATGGTCGTTGTTAAAACACTCGATGTAGTCGATGTGGTCGTCTGCATTGAAATCATGCAGCGCAGCGAGCTGATCGCGACAGGTCAAAAACACCTGGTCATCGACCACCTTGACGCCCAACGGTTGGTACAGACCGGTTACCATCCGCTTCCAAGTCCAACCCATCGCGTCGAGATTTTCTCGCACATGCCAAACATCCCCATCCCAAGTCGAAACGGCCATCGAGCCGTCGGAGAAGAAATCCAACCCCGTGAGACGCATCTGCGCAAACCACGGATTGGATTCCGGGGAAACGATCGTGTCGACAGCAAAAGCTCCTTTGGCAAACGTCTCGATAGTTCGAGTCTCGAGCACTTGCTCCCAACGCTCGGGGTGGATCCGAAGCTTGCTGAGCAAATCCAAATCGATCTCCAAGCTCTCGGGCTCCTCGGACAATAGCTTGCTGCACCACACGGCGAACCGCTGCGGTTGGTCGCTAGGGGGAATCGATACCGTCAGCTTGCGATCCCTGACGTTCCACGCCAAGGTCTCCATCTGACCGAGCACTCCAAAGGATCGCTCGTTGGATGTCCATCGCTTTTCTCCTGCTCGGTCGGCGAGCGATGCCGTCGCCGATTCCAATTCCGGTTGCAATTCCGACTCGGACTCGCCCAAATCGGCCACCCTCAGCTCGATCGCGTGGGCATGGGGCGCGATGTTCAGTACCCGAGCAAACGCCGCATGGCCCTGGCCGCTGAGGAGCTGTTTGGGAGATTCGAGGATCTGTGCATCGGCAATCGAATACGACACAATGGTCTGCGAACCGCTGACGAACTGGCCATTGAACTTGCCCCATTCCTTGGGCAATGGCCCATAGCGGCGCGAATCGCGTCCCTCGGCGCGGGCGTTATCCTCAAAGGATGATCCGGGCGCATTGGGGTTCGCCCAACCCGGCCCGCTGGCATTCCTCAAGACGATGTCTCCAACGATTCTCGGATGGATTCCGTGTTCGCCATTGAACTGGATATCGCGCCAATCGATGAACACCTTCTTGGGATCCTCGTCGGAGATTTGCCATCCTGCGGCCCATCGCAAGGTGTCGGTATCAAATACCATCCATTGGCTTCCTCGGGTGATCCCTCCGGGCCCCGGATCGAGTCGTACGGCGATGCCTTTGTAAGCGATATTCAGTGAATCGCCGGGGACCTCGTAGCAGTGGGTGAGCATATTCCCGTAGTCCATCGCGCTCCAGGCTTCAATGCTGCTGGGCTCTGGGCCTCGGGAATCGCCACGCGGCAGCTTGCCCAAATAGTCTTCATCGATCGCAAGCGACCTTGCGTTGGGATTCGACTCGAGGAACTCTTTGCGAATGTAGTGAATCACATCGTACTTCTGCGAGGGGACCATCCATGCCTGAGCGGCCATGTATCCGTAACCATGCGTCAGAGTCCGGTACATGGAATACGGATCTGCCCCATTCTTGAATCTGCCTTCGCCGAACCGCAGCGCCGTCGGGAGCGACCCGATGAGGTCTTTGGTGCCATGGCAATTGGCGCATACGCGCCGATAGATTTCGCCTCCACGAGCATAAGCCTCCTGGTTCCAATCGCGAATCATTCCCGCATGATCCATGTTCGATTCGTACTCGGGGATTTTAACGGCCAAGAGCGACATATCCGGCTGCAAGGTTGCAGCCCGCTTGGGCCCCGCATCGCGGATTTCGAACAAGTACTTCACAAGGTCCAGGAAGGCTTGCTCGGTGCCAAGTTGCTGCACCAGACCCGCTGGCATCAGGGACTGGGTACTCGTTGCCGAAGCCTCGACTTGGTCGGCTTGGATCTCAATCGCTTCGCCGTTGGCGTTTCTGAGCCTCCATCGCTTGGGGTCTTTGTCGACCAAAAGGCCAGTGACAACCTCTCCATCGTCCAGACGCAGAGTGATCGATTCGTATCCCTTGCGAATCGACTTCGAAGGTTCAAGAATCGATTCGACGAGCTGTTGGTCGTTGAGTTTTTCAGCCTCGGCAATCACGGCGGCATGACCGAGGTTCGGACCCAACGCACGGGCTTGAGGATCCCCAGGCAGGTGGCATCGGACACACGCAAGGCTCGCTTGGTAGAACACATTCACACCCCGTGATGCGTCCCCTTGCTCCTGAGCCAACTGAGCCCACTCTGCGGTGGACTTTGCCTGAAAGAACTCCGCTGGGAGCTGGGCCTGCGCCCAAGAAGTTGGCCAGCAAACCGATCCGGCAAGGATCACCAGACAGGCGAGCTTAGCCAATCCGGCAAGCTTAGCCAATGCGGCGAGCTTCAACAATCCAGAGCCGGTTCTAGGGAAAGCGGCTTGTAAGTTCCGACGTTTCATCGCATCGCTCATGGGTGTTGCAGGAGATCCAAAAGGATTTACCAGGGTTATTTAGATTTACCAAATGTAATTAACTGGGCGAACCGATCGGATCGGTACCGCTGTGCCGATCGGTCATCGGGCGCGTCATTTTCGAGACGATCAAAATCGCTAGAAAGCTCAGCGGGATCGTCACGATTCCCGGTTGGCTAAAAGGGACCCATGCGCTCTTGGGGTCCAAACCATACATGCTTTTGTACATCTCGGGACACAACGCGATCCATAGGACCGAACTGACTGTCCCGAGGAGCACCCCGGCAATGATCCCTTGTTTGGTCGTCCCTTTGTAAAACAACAGCATCAGCAGCGCGGGCAAATTCGCCGAAGCGGCGATTGCAAAGGCCCATCCGACCAGATAGGTCACGTTCATCCCTTCGAAGGCCAAGCCGGCCATGATGGCGATCGCACCGATGGCGATCGATGCGATTTTCGCCACCCGGATCAGTTGCTGATCGTTCAGTTGCATTCCTAGCATTCCGGCGACGAAGTCGTGCGCGACGCATCCTCCGGCCGCGACGATCAATCCGCTAACCGTCCCTAAGACGGTGGTAAAGGCGATCGCTGAGACAGCGGCAAAGAGCAACTCGGAAAAGCTTTTCGCAAGCAATGGGGCGGCCATGTTGCTGTCGCTCGGGTCGATCGACCCACTGACCATCGCTCCGAATCCGATATACAGGGTCAGTAGGTAAAAGAAACCGATCGTCGCGATGCCGACAATGGTGCTCTTGCGCGCGGAGGCTTGGTCTTTGACCGTGTAGTATCGGATCAAAATGTGGGGAAGCGACGCGGTACCTCCAAAGAGTGCCAACATCAGCGAGATAAAATCGAGTTTGGGAAACCATTGCTGCTGCCGGATCCCTTGGAAGGTCGGGTGATTTCCAGGTGCCATCATCGCTGAGCCTTGGACAACCCTGGGTGCATACTCGACAACCGGCTTGCCGTCCTGGGTGCTTTTGACCGTTTGCGAAAGTTCGATCTTGGCACCCGAAAGCTCTGTCAAGAAGGAGATGGGGCCTAACGGGCCGGTCGATGTTTTTCCGCCGGACAATTCGAGCACTCTGCCGACGGGCTGCACGTTGCCTTGGTCTTGATTTAGACCCAGCCGTAGGCCGTCGATGTATTTGTTTTTTTGATCGTCGACGGTGATCCGTTGCGGGACGGTCCGAGGCTCACCTTCAGATCGTGAAAGCCCTCGATTCAAGACCATGATGGTCAAGACCAGCGAGAATAGGACCAGCAATCCTCCTTTGAGAAACTGCACGTAGGTGGTGCTGACCATACCGGCCGTCACGACGATCACCACGACGATCGAGCCGACAAGCACGACCCCCTGCCAGTACTGCAAACCTAGCAGTGGCTTGACCAAGGCTCCGGCTCCGACCATCTGTGGGATCAGGTAAACCAAGCTGACGACCAAGGTGCTAAAGCCCGCCGCCGATCGAATCCCCGACGACTTAAACTTGCTGGCTAACGCATCGGCAAAGGTGTACTTACCAAGCCGTTTGAGAGGTTCGGCAATGACCAACAGGGCCACCAACCAACCGGCTAGGTAGCCGATCGAGTAGAGGAATCCGTCGAATCCGTAGAAGGCGATCATGCCGCAGATCCCCAGAAACGAAGCGGCTGAAAGATAGTCTCCAGCAAACGCGATCCCGTTGACAAACCAGTGTATTTCACCGCCGGCGGCAAAGTAACCTGCGCTCGATTTGGCCTTGGAACCCAAATAGAAACTCAGAGCAACGGTCCCAAGGACCATCACCAAAAAAACGATGACAGCAAGGCTGCTTGAAGTGTAGATCATGACCTTGTTCGGCTAAGTAGACCGTAGAGCATCGCGATAACCAACGATAGGAGGATCAAGCCGACCCCATAAGCGACCGTCAGGGGGATTCCGGCAATTTTGGTTTGAGTGATCCACTCATAGGCGAACGTGCACAGTCCGATGAAGCTCGCATAGGCGATCGTAAAAAATAGAAGCAACGTCACCCCGATGCGCTGACGTTTGGCGATGACATGGTCTTCTTCGTCGTCGGTGGTGTTGGCCGAATGGTGCATGTTGCAGAATGGTGGTGCAGAATGGTGAAGATCCGAGTGGCTCGGAGTTTGGGTGGGTGGCTCAGCGTTTGGGTGGGAACCGGGGAAGCGAATTCGCAAGGAGGGTGCTATAGCTTAATCAAATCTCCAACGCTAAACACCCATCAAGGCCCAGGCTCTCGAAAGGATTGAAGTTTCTTTGAAAGTCCTGGGATGATCCGGCAAGCGTTTTGGTAGTAGACTTTCTCAAGCAGTTCCCGGGGCAGTCCGATGCCATAGATACGCCAGTCTCCCTGCGGAGGCGGGGATTTCTCGGAGTAATGAAAGTACTCGTCTTGGGTCTCGAGGAATCGCCAATAGATGCGAAGTCGCTGCTCGGGGAACGGTCCATCGGTCCCTAGTAGGATTCGGTCCTGGAACTTCTCAAAGAATCGTTTGGCAGAGTACGGTTGGCGACCGAGCTCGTTGATGCGCGACGACAACTCGACATAGAGATTCGGGTACTGATCGAGCCAGCCGGACAACTCGGCGAGATTCTCTGCATCGTTGCCAAAATGCGCCGCGATGAATTGGGTCTTGGGATGCTTCGCAATGACCCGATTGCGCGCTTGGTGCAAGCTCTGGCGGCTGGGGAACTCAGGGCCCGTGAAAGCCCATTCGGGTCGGGCTTGAAGCTCTCCGATTCGCTCATTGGTGTCATCCAAACGACGAAAGAATGCGCTCGGGTCGGCCGTATGCATCAAGACCGGAATTCCAAGCTCGGCGCAGGTATCCCAAATCGGATCCCAGCGAGGATCATCGATCTGGATCAAAGTACCGTCTGCATTCTTCCAACGCAGCCCAAAGTCCTTAAAAAATTTCAGTCCGCAAACCCGCCCCCGTTTGACCTCCGCGCGAAGCGTCTCGACGGTATCGAAGACAAAGGTGGCTTGATTGCAAGCCCAGCTCGACGGGTCGTCGAGCTTGCCCGTACCCCGAAAATCGATATTTGCAAAGATCGCAAAGCGCTCGGGGTATTTCGACCATAGGTAGGCCGCATGCGCTTCGAGCTGAGGTCCAAGCGTGCCATCGAGCGACACACTGACGGCGATTCGGTTGCGATCCATCATCTCGACATAGCGCTCGAGCAACTCCGGATCGTGTTTCCCTTTGACAAAGAAATGGGTGTGCACATCGACCACCGGAAAGGATGCTTGTTCGATCCGCGACTCCGGCACAATCAAGCTTGGGATCCGCTCGGCCGAGCTGCTTTGGGCCAAGCACCCCGTCGGCAGCATCATGCTCAACAACCAAACAGACGACAGCACGGACAATAACGCGCAGTGCGAACTTGCGATCGACAAGCGTACGATAGCCCAGTGTGCGATCGCCCAGTGTGCGATCGCCCAGTGTGCGCAAACAAGTCTGAACATCAGTGAGCCATTTCCGCAAAGAGTGAGGATAATCCACTGCGATAGTCAGGGAATGCAAAGCGAATCGAGTGCTCCTCGACGAGTCGGCGGTTGCTTACTCGCTTGTTGCCCTGGCTGCGTCGTCGAGGAACCGATGACTGCAGTTGCGATGGCTGCAGTTGCGATGATTCCAGTTGCGTGGAAAGAAGGCCTTCGCAAGGAACATAGTTCGGCGGTGGCCAGCCCATGCTCTGGGAAATGAACGCATAGTAGTCGCGGCGTTGGACACTGTGACCATCGCTCACGCAGTACAGACGCCCAGACAAGGAACCTTGACTGACGACCGCGATGACCGTCGCTAGATCGTCGACATGGATCAAGTTCAAGTAGCTATCGGGATCGACGGCCATGGCTTGGCCTTCACGCAGCGGTTGGACGTTGGGAATACGTTTCGGTCCATAGATGCCTGCGGGTCGCAGGATCACATGCTCGATGGCTGAACTTTCGAGCCAGCGTTCGGCTTCGAGCGCCGCGATCGAGCCGGGGCGACTCGGTCCGACAGGGGACGATTCATCGACCCAAGGCTCTGGACTTCCTTGAGGGTCTGCAAAAACACCGGTAGTCGACAAGTAAACCCAACGCGTCGCTCGGGCCGTTTGGGATTTGGACAAAAAGCGTTCAAGATGGGTAAGTCCGAGCCTATGCGATTGAGCCGGTGGGGTGCCGGGCATGGGAGCATGCGAGACGGCCACCAGGACAGAGTCCAGTTGCGATGGACCGGAGTTTTCGGGCTGCGAAAGCCAGGATTCATCGAGCCAATCCCAGACGATCGGTTCGATCCCGAGCTTTGCTAATTCAGCAGCTTTTTGACTCGAGCGAGTCACGGCCAGGACGCGGTCACCTGCTGCGAGCCACAGGCTCGCGACACGCAGGCCCACGTATCCACAGCCGACAATTAGGCGAGTTGGGCGATCCGAATCGGAAACTGGCGGGTTGGTTGACTTAGGGATCATTTATCCTTCCGAACCGTTACGAACCGACCTGCGGGGAAGTTTCTTGACATTCCGGAGTGAACTTTCTGAAGTTCTTTGGGGTAAAGGGTTTTAATTTGAGCTCTGATACCGAATAATCGGTCTTATCATACCGTGCGTCAGGGCGTATCGCCTTGGGGTCAACTGCGTTTAGGGGAATTGGAATGCTGCGGCTAACCAACCGGTTCGTATTGCTTTGCTCGGCTTTGCTCGGCTTAGGCCTCGTTGCCGCGAGTCTGCCGGCCTACGCCCAAGACGTATTGCCCGAAGCGCCGTCGAAGCAACGCATGGCGGCCCCTGTGGATCGAAACACCGACGGGGAACCCAAGGGTGCGACCTACGTTTCTTTGGACCCGAGTTTAGACCGACTCTTTTCCGGCGAGGACCCCAAGACACTTACGGATCTGAAGGCTTTGCAGACGCAACAGTCCAAGGTCGCAGGAAAGGTCCACCAAGTCACCGTCAATCTTCAGCACGGCAGCACGCAGGGAAGTGGTGTGCTGATCAACGAAGATGGATACATCCTGACAGCAGCGCACGTAGCCGGTAAACCCAAGCAAAAGATGTGGGTTGTGCTACACGATGGTCGCCGAGTCGAAGGGATCAGTATGGGAGTCAACCGCGATACCGATGCGGGACTGGTTCGCATTCTGAAAACCCGCGACGAAAACAATCAACCTTGGCCTCATGCGGCCCTCCCGGCCGTCGGCGAACGCGTCAAGTCCGGGCAATGGTGCATCGCCGGTGGGCATCCAGGAGGGTGGGTTTCTGACCGTCCAGCCGTCATCCGCGTCGGGCGAGTCCTCGGAGTGACCGATTCGACAGTCGTTACGGATTGTTCGCTTATCGGCGGGGACAGCGGAGGACCACTTTTTGATCTTCAGGGCAAGCTCATCGGCATCCACAGCCGGATCGGGATCGACGTCGACGACAACATGCACGTCCCGATGAACGTCTACATGGAATCCTGGGATCGCTTGGCCAACAGCGAAGCCTGGGGCGTCCTGCCGGGCTTCAGGCCCATCATCGGCGTGACGGCCGATCGCCAATCGGACACCAAAAGCGAATGCATCATCGGAACGGTCGCACCCAGAGGCCCTGCGGCCAAAGCTGGAATCGTTCCCGGGGATCGGATCGTTCGTTTCCACAACGCCGATATCACCAGCTTCGATCGACTTAAAGAAGAAGTCGATGCGATGGTGCCAGGCGAAAAGGTCAATGTCGAAGTCTTGCGCGACGGCAAGAAGGTGAATTTGAAGTTGATTATCGGAGTTTCTGACGAGCCTTAATGCTACCGAGAGACCGCATCATGAAGTTTGGGATCGACAAATTATTGCTGCTCAGTTGCCTGGGGCTCTGGGGCGGAATGCTCGCCGAAAGTTCCCTCCGCACGCGCGACCCGCGATGCTTCGATGGGTCTTGCACCCCTGTTGCTCCCGCATTGCAGTTTCCTACGAGCATCGATAAAGACTCTAGGAGCCGAAGTTTTGAGGCTCTCCAAGAAGCCAACCAATCAGAAGCCAACCGGCCAGAAGCTAAACAAGCCGATCAAGAAGCCCAAGCGAGCGATTCGCTCGGGGATTTTCAGTTGGAACCCAGCGAGGATTTCGGTCCCCAGCGATTGATCCAACAGCAGATGCGCGAGCAAGCCGGCGCCAATCGAGGACGAGACGGCCGTTTTGCAAGCAGCCGAGCCCGTCAGAGAAGTCAGTATGCGACGCTTCGGGCGTTCCGAGAAGCGATGGGTGAGCATTGGAAATCCACCGTCCAGATTTTCGACCAAAACCAACAAATCGCGCTCGGCGCTATCGCCCGACCCGATGGGTGGATTGTCACGAAATCCTCCGAGATTCCAGACTCTGCCATCGAAATCCGATTGCATGACGGAACCAAAATCCCGGGTGTCGTCAAGGTCCGGAGGCCCGAACTCGACTTGGTATTGATCAAGATCGATCGCGATGGATTGCCAGCCATCCGTTGGAGTACCGATACGAAAGTACCGCTAGGGGGTTGGATCGCCAGCGCCGATTCCAGATCGTTGCCTCTAGCCCTTGGGGTCGTGAGCGTCGAGAAAAGGAATATCCAAGCGCAACGAGCGCTGCTGGGGATCCAGTTGTCCTCGGTCCATCAAGGACCCCTGGTCGAAAACGTGGTGGTAGGTAGCGGCGCCTATAGAGCCGGTATACTCCAAGGGGACGTCATCATCAAGATCGAGGGCAAGCCCGTTGAGACCCGCCAAGAAGTTCTCAATTACCTGATGACCCTGACGGCAGGAAAAAGACTTACTGTCGATGTGAATCGAGACAGCAAGGCGATCTCTTTCGAAGCCCAGATGATGGACTTGACCAACATCATGCTCGATCCGACGGAACTCCAGGTCAATGGAAGCGTCTCTGCACGTTCGACAGGGTTTCGCGAAGTCATCGAGCACGACAGCGTTCTGGAACCCCAGCACTGCGGGGGACCGATCGTCGACGTCGATGGAAACGCGATCGGATTGAATATCGCCCGGGCCGGACGCGTCAGTTGCTATGCGCTGATGGCCAAGACAGTTTCGAAGGCGATCGAGGAAATGATTCAAACCGCATCGACGCTCCAAGAGCAAACTGTCGGTCAGCAGCAGGATGCCGCGATTGGCGACAGTAGCACAAGCCTCGACTCCTCGGAAGTCGGCAGTGGTCTGAAGATCGAAGCCCTCAAGCCGCCGACTCCAGCCTCTCCTCTCCCTTAGAGACGCTATCGGTCCACCTCCAAATTGAAATCAACGCTATGGTTGGCCCGGCCCCGAATTCAAATGGCGAATCGTCGGTCCAAGAAGTCCTCTTGCATCTGAATCAAATCGCCCCTCTCGGACTAGCAGAAAGCTGGGACAACGTCGGACTCCTGGCAGGCGATCCGGCCATGCGAGTCAAGACTCTGATGACCTGCCTGAGCTTGACCGACTCGGTGCTCGAAGAAGCGATCCGACACGGCGTAAACTTGATCGTTGTCCATCATCCCGTCCCCTTCAAACCCATCGATCGAATCACGACGCAGACGACCACCGGAAAGCTCCTCTGGGATGCCATCCGCCATTGCATCGCGATCTACTCCCCGCATACAGCTTGGGATAACGCACCCAAAGGTATCAATCGCCAATTGGCCCAGATCCTCCAACTCGGTAACTTGCGTCCTTTGCAAGTCTCTCCCAAGCCGGAATTCGCTCAGTCCGAACTTGGATCTGGTATCGTCGGCGAATTCGCCACAGCGACCAAACTTTCCGACCTATGGGCCCGACTCGAAAGTGCCATCCCGGGGATTCGTCCAAGGTGTACCGATCCGCAGGATTCCCATGTCGGTCGAGTCGGCATCGTCTGTGGTTCTGGGGCCAGTCTTATGCCGCTTGTGCTCAAGCACCAATGCGAAGCGTTCGTCACAGGGGAGGCGACGTACCATCAGTCGCTTGAGGCCCAAGCCCAAGGCGTCTCGATGCTGCTCATGGGCCATTTCGCAAGCGAACGCTTCGCGATGCACAAACTCGCATCGATGCTTCAGGCAAGCTTGCCCAACGTGCGATGTTTCGCGAGCCAAACCGAGCAATCGGACTTCTAGGCCCTCGCCGTAAGATAGCTTCCAATCTGTCCGTGTCTAAACTTCAACGCGCATCGATCGTAAACCACTAGTAGCCAAATCGCCGTTTTCGGGCCGCGAGGCTTGCGAATTAAGCTTCGACGGGTCAACCGCTATGGCTATCCCGGGCAGTTCTCCAATGCGAGGAGGCGAGCTGTAGCATTTCCTAAAGCATTCCTCGGAAACCTGTTAACTCATCAGTTCGAACCTGCATTTCCAAAACGGGACCGAACGGGTCTCGAGCTCCGTAAGTCATTGCCTTTAAATGCTTTACGTTTTCCAGGCGAAGAGAGTATTGTTACGAAGAGGGTTGCGCTCGGGGAGCGTTCAAATCCTAGGAATTTCCGAGGATTCGATTTAACCGAGAAGCCGAGGATTAGTTCCCTCGGCTTCTCTCGTTGTTTTTCCAGGGTTGCGGAGTTTCTTGCCAAGCTCGGTCCCAAACAGAGATCGCTCTGCCTTGGCCTGAATGCTACAGTATGACCCCGTTGGAACGCTGGGATGAGTCGGCAAAATTGTGGCAGTTCTACTTGGATGCTGGTGGCTCACTTGATCCCGAACCCGATAGCCAAGGTCCTTTCGACGCTCTCATGCCACACGGTACGGCACCTGCTTATGGGCGACCTGCTTATGGGCGACCTGCTTATGGGCGACCTGCTTATGGGCGACCTGCTTATGGGCGACCTGCTTATGGGCGGTCAGGAAATGAGTAAAAAAACAAACAGGATTCAAGTTGCATCAACGAGAAGTAATTGCCGCGAATGAGCGAATACCAAATAGTCAAATTCAGAGCCATTGATCGTCCGCTCTCGGATGAGCAACTCCAGTTCATGGACCGCCAGTCGTCACGCGCTGAGTTCACCAAATGGGAATTCAAAGTTGAATACCATTACAGTTCGTTTCGTGGCGACATCGATGGAATGCTGCGCAACGGCTACGACATCTTCTTGAACTATTCCAATTACGGGTACCGCGAGATTCGAATGCGGTTGCCCAACGGGTTGCCTTTCGCCAAAAGCGTTTGGTCAAAGTACATCAGCGTCAAAGGGTTCACGTGGACGCCAGATAAGACTGGAAAGGCAGGTATTCTTGCGATAGCTCCTTATCTAGACGAGGCGTACGATCAAGTCTGGGCGTTCGATGACTACCTGGATGCGTCCGCAAAGTTGAGAGAGATGTTGATCGCTGGAGATCTCCGCGCGCTATACGCACTTTGGATGTGCGGTGCGATATCATCAGGCGATGAAGACGACGCAGTGATGGAACCGCCAGTACCTCACGGACTTGGGGAATTTTCGAGTGAAGCCGCTGAGCTATTTTACTTTTTCGAAGCGGACCCATTACTTGTCGATGCTGCTGCCACTGGTATCCCAATGTTTAACGCTCTAGGCTCACAAGGTGATTCGGTAAAGGCTTGGTTTACCACAATAACCGATTCGCGCCGAGTCGCCATAATTCAGCGGTTGCTTTCGGAAGACCCAGTCGGCTTGAAAGCTGAGTTGCTCTCTGAGATTCGCGACAGCCAACAAGCACCAAGTTGGCCCGTCAAACCGCCGACTCGCACCGTGGCACTACTGCGTCAAATGTGCGAGTCGCTACGTCAGAAAGAAGACGAAAAGGAGAAGAAGCAAGCTGCGGCCAAAGCCAAACGCGATGCCGATAATGCTGAGAAGCAGCGTCAAGCGAGGATGGTCGAGATTAAGTCTGCCCCAGATTCGTGGTTGAAGAAGGCCTCAAAGCTTGTTGAAAAACGCGGTACTGATAACTACCGTGAAGCAGCTTCCATTCTCGCCGACTTGCGAGATGCCTTGGGAGGTGAGCAAGGCAACCAAATCGCTCGCAAACATGCGGCACATCTTGCCCAGAAATATCCAACTCTCAACCTACTTAAGTCTTCTTGATACAGTTGGCTTCCCGAAGGAAGAATTATTTGGTTTGACTTCACAAATTCGGCGTGCTGCGGTTTCCCTGGAATCGAAGATTGCAATGAATCCAGTACGCCTTCGGCTAACTGTTAAACGAAGAATCTGGATGACCTGTAACCACGGCGGCTACGGGTCCGGGAGCGAGACTCTCTCGGTTAACGGGGGCAGGCGGGTTAACAGAGAGCTTGAGACAGCTTACCCATAAGGTTCACTCGATACATCGCGTAGCCTATTCAGCTCGTTTCGGTCGCGAACTGATGTCTTACGACACGCCCTACGCAAAACAGCCAACGCGCGACTCATAACCTACGCGAAAACCGATAAGCAACGAGCACTCACGGAGCCAGAATCAGTCACTAAAAATACGAAAGGATAGAAAAAAGCAATTTCACGATCGTCTGCGATGCGTCTCTGAAGGATGTTCTCCAAAAATACAGAAATATCGTCCAGCGAATCTTCCAATATCGAAGAAACCGAACTTCATAGCGACAGCGGCAACGCTCAAAAGTACAGGGGAGCGGAGCCTCTGCAACGCCCCGAGTCTGGGAAGCTTACTCGATTTTCGAGCTTTTGCGGATTTTACATAGAAAGGCAGGTTCCATTGGCTAAGTTGTTCCTGTTATACTCTAGGGAGGCATTCCCTGGCACTCAGGTCATTACAAGAACAACGCGTCCTCCACCGGAACCACTCATGAGAAACCACTTACCTTTCAACATCCTTTTGCTCATAGCCGCGCTGGTGGCTTACGCGGCACTGGTACCGGCGGCTCAAGCCCAAACTGCAAAGAAACCCAACATTCTTGTCATCTGGGGAGATGACATCGGCACGGAAAACATCAGCTACTACAACCGTGGCATGATGGGTTACAAGACACCCAACATCGACCGAATTGCCAAGGAAGGTGTGTTCTTCACGGACTACGTTGGCAGAAGACCGATGTCACCATGGCTACCGTCATGAAGAGCCTTGGCTACAGCACCGGTCAGTTCGGGAAGAATCATCAGGGCGACCGCGACGAACATTTGCCCACAATGCACGGCTTCGATGAATTCCTCGGCAATCTCTATCACCTCAACGCAGAGGAAGAGCCAGAGAACGAGGACTATCCGGGCGACATGAAATTACCTGGCGGCAAAACCTTCCGCGAGGCTTTCGGACCACGCGGAGTGCTGCATTGCAAAGCCGACGGCAAGGGAGG
>JAPLNM010000029.1 GCA_026692845.1 Planctomycetota bacterium
ATCCTTCGAGTCAAACGCCATCGAGGATAGGGTCGGCTAGCACCGTGGACCCTAGGTGCCATGACGAAGTTGTTGATCGCTCTTGCTGCTGAGCGACACGCCGGTATCGCCGACGGGACTCGCAATTGCTGATCGCTTTGATGATCGCATCAGACCCGTGCTCAAGAACCTGTTTTGCCCTCGCAACGCTTGCGCGACCAACGCTGAGCATTTCGGCGGCTTGATCAATAGTTGGCAGAGTATCAATTGATACTTTGCCTCCTGTATGCTGATTTCCTCTATCGCCACCAGGTCGCAAAGCCGCCAACTTCGCCGCGACCATTGCACGCTGCGATTCGGTCAAGTGCCTTCGATGTAGATTCATCGACAGCACCCACCTGAACGGATCAAAAGAACTATTGCCGCTGTCCTCGATCTCTTCGATTAGAGGCTCGATACCTAGGCCCTGGACGCAACGACGGGATCCTTCGAGGGGAATTCCGAGTTCTGCGGAAACGGTCTCGGACCCCAAAATCGTAAATCCCCAATTTCGTCGAAACTCACGGGGGGGGGTGCGACAGATCGGCGAGGATCGGCGACGGGTAAAGCAAACTTTTCGACTACCCCCCCGGTATCGACCGGCCGCGCGTACCGCCCCCAACCCCCATGACCGGACGGACTAACTTTCTATGTGAACAATGCGATGATTTACCCCTCACCAAACTGGCAAGTCGCCGGAAGTACCTTGACCATAGGGGGGGGCTCATCCTTGTTCGCTTTCGACGATTGTATCCGACGGACGGCCAACGGCCAAACATCGGATCCGGTAGACCCGTAGCAGGCATTTCAGGAACTTCCGAAGTCGCTGAAACCCGTCGGGCTCATCGCCTACCGATTCGGGTAGCTCGATCGTCAAAAGGATCCGCTGTTTTTCTTTCCGATGGTTCATTACTACTTCTCCCCCCTTGGGGGATAAAGGGGGTACACTCGTTTGAGTATGCTTCTATGGAAGAGGCTTCTAAGGAAGAGGCTTCTAAGAATAGCTTCTATGTAAGCCAACGCGAAGGCTACGCCCATGCCTACGCCCAATCTTGCAGGATTCCGACCGAATGCCAACGCCATGCCTACGCCTTACCAACCTGCTTGGGTTTGTTTTTCAATCGCTCCAATTCAGCCTTTGCTGAGTCTCGATTGTACGCCTCTAGCCGCCTGAGGACTTCCGCGCGACCTCTAGCCGTGGCTTCTGATGCGCTGGCATCGATCCGCCTTTTCAGCTTGTGGACTTCGCTATCAATCATCATGCTTTCTAACTCCTCTTGGGGCTTGTGTGAGTACCAATTGTGACGACCGTTTATTGAATACTTGGAAAACAGATTCCGACGGTTCAACTTGTCGACCGTGATTTGGGTTTGGCGTGGCGTCAACGTCAACTCTTTTAGCTTGCCACCAATCTGAGTAACGCTGTTGAATCCCAACGCTAGCGCGTTTATTTGGCTATAGCAGATTCGGACCTTTAACGGATGACCGCCTAGCATGGCGTAGATGCCGCAAAGAATCGTCCAATCGCGCCAGTCGAGCTTCTTTTCATTCAAGTCCCAAAATAAATCACGCCTCAATCGGACTTGCATATTTCCGCCCTTAAAACCATTGATGAACGAATGCAGTTCGTAAATACTTGACAGATCTACTTCGATACCTGTCGGCCAAACTACGCGTAAACGATCCGCTGCTAAAAATACCGCTGCTTGCTGTGGAACAGTCAACGGTTTTTTGGGGTTGTATTTGTACGTTATCCCTTGGTTAGCAATGCGGTTCGATGCAACCTGATTTGCATGCTCTCGGCCAGCCTTTACCAAATTCTTTGTGCCGTAGTCTACTAGGCAATAATCAATAATCTGTTGGTGCCTAGAATGTGCTTCGTCCTCAGTCACTTTGTCGATTTTCTTTCCCATGTTCAACGCCCGAATTGGGAATTGGAAATAGACGTCCTCAGTACCCATGATAGAATTGACCTCGATAGATTGACCTATGCCGGACCCATCGCTACCAACGATGACCGGCATTTTTCATTTACAGATAGACTACGCTTTAGCCTTGCCCGGCTTCGTCATGCGGTTGAATTCCGCGACAGCAGCAGCAACCCGCGCCGGCTTGACCGGCTTTACCGGTTCTAGCTTGGGTGGTTCGACGATTTGGAGACGCGCCTCAGTAGTGGCCGCGATGAACTCACGGACCGCGATTTCGGAAGTCAGATACTTCCCATTTACGAATGAGGCTTGGAGTCTAATACCCCTAACGCCCCGCTTTACCCAACGCCTTACGGATTGGATATGGGGGCGATGGCCGATGACCGTTTCGACGGCTTGGAGAATCGGAATACACTTTGTCAGTTCCACTGAAAATCCTTCCTTGGGAGTTCATTTTGAATCTCCCTTCTGTTGGTTAAAAAACGAAAAATTCATCCTTCATCCTCAATCCGTAGTTAGTGAATAAACTGCCAACCCAATAGGACTGGCACTGAACAATAGTGATTAGAACTTGAAACCCCGCAAAGTCAACTAGCGCAGGAAGAGCATTCATTCCGGCAATTGCTAGCCGTGTTTTTGGGCAATCTCCAAGGCTTTGCGCTCGCTCTTTTCGGCGTAGATTTCAGAAGTCGCTAAATGGCGATGCCCCAAAATAAGACTTGCAGACTCGATGCCCTCCGTATCGCGCAGCCTAGTAGCAACGGCATGGCGCAACTGGTTCGGACTCCACAACGGCAACTCGGCTTTCTTGCATGCGTAGGCAATTGCCCTGCCATAGGATCCGGTCGTAAACGACGCTCCTGGTTTCCGCTTCGGGTCTTGCTGCCGATTCGACCCGCGACGATTCCCGCAACTTATGGCGGTGGTTCGTTTCGATGCCCTGATTTGCAACCGCTGCTCGACCGATTCCGTCGGCGAAAAACAAAATGCATCCTTCGGACGGCCTAGAT
Source organism: Planctomycetota bacterium (assembly GCA_026692845.1). Taxonomy (GTDB): domain Bacteria; phylum Planctomycetota; class Planctomycetia; order Pirellulales; family Pirellulaceae; genus JBKCUI01. The sequence continues at coordinate 2,957 of JAPLNM010000029.1, forward strand.
ACGGCTTGAGGATCGCTTGACCCTTTGGACCGACGTAGATTTGCCGTTTGTGTCCGCGCCATGCGGTTTTATGGTTACTCAGTGTGATCACCCATACCGCGCCGGTCGTTTCGATCATGCCCGGCTTCAACTGGCATAGCTCCCCTGGACGGCAACCGATGATAGCTTGGAGTCGGACCATATCGGCAACGACAGGACTTAGAAACGGCAACGTCATTTTCACCGTCTTATCGTCAACCGGCTTGACCGCATCGGCTTCTCTGCATGAGCATCGACCTGCTTTCAAGGGAGCAACACACTTTAGCCCCTGGTGGACAATCGGACTCAAAACGCCCTCGGCGACAAGCCACTTGATAAAGGCGACGACGCGCCCGCTTTGCCGATTTGCGTAGACCCGTGCCGCATCGCGTTTCACCCAGTAATCTCGAACCGCTTTGAATTGCTCGATACCAAACTCAGATATGTTCAGGTCGGCGTATAGCTCGATTAGGGGGGTTAGTGCCCTTCGGAAGTTGAATAGCTCCGATTCCCCGTAGTAGCTTTCGGCATGCTTGAGAAACGCGACGACGGATTCCGCGACACTCTGACGGCTTTTCTCAACCCCGAAGCTAGGGTTTGTCAGATACTCGGCAACCAGCCGGTTGAACTTGTCTTGGGATTCTTTTGTCCCGAATTCGCCTAGGTAGTAGGTGCGCCCCAAAATACGGCAAATTGCCTGATTTGAGGACTTGTGTAGACGGTAAGAAGGTAGCTTTTTCATTGGCTGAACTCCCTTTTTGAGTACAATACTCAAAATGCTCACTGACAATTCAGCGCACTAGCAGGGAGCTAGGAACACGTTTTACCAACGATTCGCTTGATAGAAACCGAGTAGCGAAGGCCGGACTCGAACCGGCGACACACGGCTTATGAAGCCGTTGCTCTAAAGGCCGGACTCGAACCGGCGACACACGGCTTATGAAGCCGTTGCTCTAACCGACTGAGCTACTTCGCCATCTAACGGACCTATAAAATAAACCGACTCGATCCTGCTGACAAGCCTTGTTTGGAGCCCCAGGTTCCCCGCAGCCGGGGTTTTAGGGATTGTCCAAACGGCAGAATCCGTCCAAAACGCTCTGTTCGGCTACAATTCGGATACAATTCAACCTAGTCGCCACATGACCGTTCTTCCGGTCGTTTGTAGTTTTGCTGCGAGGATCGATTCCTATGGACTTAGAACCTACCACCGACCCAGGCCCGACGGTTTCCTATCCCCGAGTTTTCGTACTTCGTGTTCTGTTCTCTTGCCGATTTGTCGCACCGGTGCTTGTCGCCCTGCTGCTTGTCGTCCAGGTGCTGCTGACGAACAACTTCGCGTTGGCTCAGAATCCTGCACCATCCCGAACGGCCTTTTCCCAAGTGGACAAGGAGTTCCCCCAAGTCGCCGATGCGATCGCGTCGAAGGACCCGAGTGCACTCCAAAGGGCGCTCGGTAAGCTTCCCCCAGATGCCCAACAACGGCTTCTGACGGTCCTTCATGCCCAGCGCATCAAGCCTCAGTCATCCTCCTTGGGCGTTCCCAGCGGAGAACCCACTTCGAATCCAACCGGCACTGGACTGCTAGAAAACCCCGGCGGTGGTGCCCGAGGTGCTGCCGGTGGAGGTGCCATCGCCAATTTCTCTGAATTGATGAGCCTGATCGAATCGACAATCTCTCCTGATGTCTGGCTCAACGCCGGTGGCACAGCGACGATGTCCCCGTTTCGCCAAGGGGTTCGAATTACCACCGACGGAGTGATCGAACGCATCAGTACGCTTAAGCAATCCGGTGCGCCGAAGCTCCGTGCGGTCCTTGATGAACTCGCCCAAAGCGAACCGATCGCAGTCGAGCTCGATGAACTCGGAGATTGGCAAAAACCCTCCGGGCTTCGTTGGATCTCGCTCCGGACGCTCGACGAGCAACTTCATGCTCAAATCGAGCTAGGCGCACGCAGTCCAATCGCTGCGGAGTTGCTCGGTGGGCTGTGCCGAATCGATTACCTAGCCTGGGACGCAAGGAGCAATGATTGGCTCGTCGGTGGGCCTGCAGGAAACCTTGCGGCAAGTAGACAAGGGGACTTGCTCCATCGCGAGCTACGATTACCCCCGGTCCTGCTCGAGGATCTGCTGACGGTTTCGCATCATGTCCTAAATGCGCGAGGGGAGTTTGGATGCTCAATCGATCCGGACCCACAACGGCTCATCGCCGCCTATCAAATGGCCAACGACAAAGCCTCCACACGGTTGCTTGCCCGCGATCCGGAAACTTGGTCAAACCAGTGGAAAAAGAAGCTTGGGTTTCAAAAAGCCAACATTGTCGGAATCTCGCAGGATTCGCCCACCGGATACGCCTTACTCATCGCCGATGCCCACATGAAACGCCTAGCCTTCGGCCTCGAGACGAGCGTCGAAGGTTTGGCGAACTATTGGTTGGAATCCGAACGGCTCGGATTTACCAAAGAGCAATCGATGGTCCGATGGTGGTTTTCGATGTCGCAATCTGGAATCGCTTTTGATCCCGACGCGCAGATTTATCACTTCCAGGGATCGAATGTCGCCGTCCTGAGCGAAACGCAAATGATGAAAGCCGATGGGACGCGCCAAGCTTCCTCCTTTCCGGACCGGGCCGCGGATGCCTTTGCCAAAAAATTCACGAGCCAATTCGATGCTTTACAGAAAGCCTATCCTCTCTATGGCAGACTGCGGCATATTTTCGACCTTGCTGTCGTGATGGAGATTGTTCGTTCCCAGGCCTCGAAAACCCAAACGCTCGACTTCCGAGTCCTAGGCAAGGAGGCTTACGTGCCCCACCTGGAGTTTGCGCCTACGCAAATCGATTCGATCGTCGCTACACGGAATCGCTCCGACGGAAGTACCTCGGCGATTGTCAGTGGCGGTGTTTCGATCGACCCGAAATCCGTGCTTAGCAAACTTCGACTCGACAGCGAACTGAAAAACCGTGTGTCTTTGGAAACCTCACCAGGTGAATCCCTCGAGCCGAAGTCGCCTTGGAGCATCGAAGAAAGTTTTTGGAAGTAGCCCCGAAAGTAGGATCCATCTCCATGCAAGGACGCAAGCACACGGATCCTAAGCACACGGATCGCTGGAGCCAGTCCGAGTCGTCCTCCCAAGACGCAGGCGACTTGGAGCAGGAAGGTTCCGAGTTTGTATCCCTTGAGGAACTCGGGAGTCTCTACGCCAAGGCCCTGCAGGGAGAGCAAACATCTTCCGTTGTTCCGAAAAGCCTTCCCGCGAGCCAACCGACGTCCTTTGATTTCCATGGAGCGATCACGATCCAGGGCGAGACCGATGGCATTCCGGTCTCGATCGGCTCGATCATCGAATCGTTGCTGTTTGTGGGCACTCGAGATGGCCAGAGTGTATCGCTCGATCAACTGTCCACATCGATCAAAGAGTTTTCGCAGGAAGAGATACTCCAAGGCATCGAGCTGCTTCAAGCGAATTTGGAAACGCAAAACAGTGCCATGCGGGTATCCCAAGATGCCCAAGGCTTTCGACTGACGCTCACCCCAGAGCTTGAGGCTCGCATCGAGGAGCTCAAATGGGGGCCTCCAAAGCAGGCCGTGCTATCCCAAGCGGCTGTCGATTGCCTCTCCCTGGTGGCTTATCAGCCCGGAGTGTTGCGTGCGGAACTCGAAGCGCAGCTTGGACAGGGAGTTGGCGCTACGATTTCGCTTCTGCAACGCAGGGGGTTGATCGAGCTTGACTCCGAGGGCTTCCACACGACCGAACGATTTCTGGAAATCGCAGGGATCGCGTCGCTTGAGGAATTGCCCAAGGCGGATGATTTATAAGCGTTCTTCCCGTGGGATAGTCTTCCAGCCTGTCACGAAACTGTCTCCCGTACGACAGTCTTCCAGCCTGTCGCGAACCTGCCGCCTGTCGCGATCATTCATCAGGCCCCAGGCTGCCGACGGCAACCGAGGAGCCTAGCAAGGCAGCATGCAAGGAGCGTTCGCGCTGTCTGGGAATGCCATCTTGAGCCCAGCATTCGGCTTCGTAGGTCAAGCGGTGGATTGCCTGCTCGATCCATTGGCGATGTTTTTCGACTCCTTGTTCATCGAGTTTGCGTGGGATCGCCATACGAGGGCCGAGGATCATGCGCGCTCGAGACCCTGGCCTTGGGACTGCGAATCGATCCCAGGTGGGAGCACGGTAGGGGCGGTGGTAGCCTACCCCTACTGGGATGATGGGGACTTGGAGAAGCGAGCTGAGTTGGATCGAGCCAGGGGCCAAGACTCTTCGGGGGCCTTTGGGTCCGTCTGGGGTGACCACCAGGCTGCTGTTTTGGTGTTCTTTGCGGTACTGCAAGATCGCCTTGAGGCCACCTTTGGTCGACGAACCTCGCACGGTATGGTAAGCGAAATCGCGAGCCATCCAACCGAGCCAATTCGCATCGCGGTGTTGGCTGACCAGAAGGGTCATCCCGAATCGGCTTCGGGTCACAAAGGGCAAGAGAATATTCTCGTGCCAGAACAAATACAAGGCTGGCTTGGTAAAGCATTCGGTCGTCACGTCCGTGTCATCGGCATAGTCGGCCACCCGCGCATCGAGCGTCCGTACCAGTGCTTGGAGAGACTTACCGGCCAGGAAGGCGACTGGACGTAGGATTCGCTGAGTCACTTGGACAAGGCTCCTTGCCTGTACCATGGGTTCGCAGAACAAGCCCGAGACGGTGAGAATCTGGCAGAAGGGTTTTGGGATCAATCGAAATCGATTTTGACTTTTCCGTGAAAGACATCGACAGCCGGGCCTGTCATGAAAACATGGTTAGAGGCTTGGTCCCAGCGGAGCATAAGATCTCCGCCGGTAAGATGATTGAGGATCATTCGATCGGTCCGTTCGGTCAGGACACCCGCGACGCAGACCGCAGAGGCACCGGTACCGCAGGCCCAAGTTTCCCCTGAGCCTCGTTCCCAGGTCCGTTGGCGGACTTCGCCTCGTGCGAGAATTTCGACAAACTCGACGTTGGTCCGTTTGGGAAAACGCGAATCGTTTTCGATCAAAGGGCCGATGCCCAGGACCAGCTCGTCGCTCAATTCCGGGACAAAGATCACGCAGTGGGGGTTTCCCATCGAGACGCAGGTCCCGAAGAGCGTATGGCCTTTGTATTCCAATTTATGATTGACGACCGAATCGTTGGGAGATCCCAAGGTGGTAGGTATTTGGCTAGCCAGCAGTCGCGGTTGGCCCATATCGACAGTGACTTGATCGACCACTCCTTGGGAGATTTCAAGATCCAGGTCGAGAACCCCCGCACCGGTTTCGATTTTGAGGTGGGGTTTGGATGCGATCCGAGAATCATGAACGAACTTAGCGACACATCGGATCCCGTTGCCACACATTTCCGATTCGCTGCCATCGGCGTTGAACATCCGCATCTGGGCATCGGCAATCGTCGAGGGGAGGATCAGGATCACACCATCGCCACCGATTCCGAAACGTCGATGAGACAACTCGACGGCCAGCCGAGGTAGGTCATTGGGCAGAGATTGCGAGAAGCCATCGATGTAAACGTAGTCGTTTCCAGCGCCGTGCATTTTCGTGAATGCGAGTTCCTTCACGTGAATACCTTTTTCGTTTCGTGGGAAAGTGTGAGCCATTGGGGGAACATTATGCTACGTTCGTTCAAAGATTCCTAGACGAGCTAAAAAAACAGGCTAACCCGAAGAATTTGAGGGTGAAAAAGGGGGCTAAGAGCCCTGAAGTGAAGCGTTTTCCTCGACGCCGATCGGCAACCATCACCGAGTGGCCGCCAAAGTGGTTTCTAAAATTGAGCGCGGCCGACCGGCCACTTCGGTGCATGGTTTTGTTCTGGCTGTTTTTCGTGCTCGTGCTCGATCGATCATGCGATTGTATCATTCCATCCTGTTCAACGCGCTGCTCCGGCGGGAATTTAGTAATGGATAGGATAATGGAGATAGGGAGCATGATCCGCGAGTCGGGGAACGGCGGTTGTGGGCCGTAACGGAAGTCGCATTGATGCCATGCACGCGAAGAATTCGATTACGAGCACGAGCACCGTCCGCCACGGCGGACTGAGCACGAGCACGGTGGGATCCTGTGGTCGGAATGACCCAGGCCCCCGGTTGGCTTGCCCAACCGGAAGCAAGGTTCGAGAGCTAACGGAATCTGCTTCACCTTCCGCACAAGGCGGCAAGGGTCGTAAATTGGGGTTGGTAGAGATCCGTCAGCTAGCTGACGAACCTTGGGCTCCGGTGGCTCAAGGCCACCCGGGGGCCGAGATCTTATGATGAGTGCGCGTGGCTCTGCGAACCAGATCAAGTTGTATGCCTGATTGCGTTTACAGGCCAGCCGCAGGCGTATCGGTCGTCGAAGATAGCAATGAATCCAGTACGCCTTCGGCTCACGAGACAAAAAACAGGAAACGCCGCAGACGCAGGCGTCTACGACGTTTCCTGAGGGGTTGGATTGGTGATGGTTTGGGGGCAGCGTCGGACCAATTCGCTAGCCGACGACTTCTTTGATTTTTTGGAGGAAGTGATCCCCGCCATCCTTGCTGAGTTCCTTGGCGTGCTTCTCGGCCTTTTTGACGTCGGTGTATTCGAAAACGGCAACGCGTTTGAGGTGTTGGTTGAAGACACCCCAATAAAGCTTCACACGCGGTTCGGCTGCGGGCTTTCGAGTCCGTTTTGGCTTGACTACCACTGGTGTTTCGGTGTTTTCAGTCGTCGATTCGGCGGCTTCCGTGGCCTTCTTCGTCTTCTTTGCGTTACTAGCACTTGGCATGAGAGGCTCCGTGAAAATAAGGAAGAAAGCAAAAGTTGCCGGTCCAGAGAAATCCAATCCATGTTCGGCAGGCCCCGTATTATAGCCCGACGGGTCCGATTCGGATATGGTTTATTTGGAAGTTGTTAAGATATTCCTGCCTCGAAAGCTAGCAAAACCCTTGGCTTTTTGCGGGTTGGCGAGCTGCAGGCGTGCCCAAACAGGGGCCCAAGCAGCAGGGGGATGAGGCGAGCCGAGGCAGATGGACAAACGGTCCGGTTCAGATGGCTTGTTTTCTCTTAAAAAGCCCGTAGCTGAGCGTTGGATTCAAGGTGCAAAAAGGTGCCGCAGATCAGTTGTGCCTTTTCGACCAAGCTATCGAGTTCGATCCATTCTTGGGGGCTGTGCAGGCAATCGCCTCGGGGCCCGAAGGTATCGAGGTTGGGCAATCCCATGGCTTGGAGTTTGTTCCCGTCGCTTGCCCCTCCGGATTCCTTCCATCCGACGGCCAGTCCCAAATCCGCTGCAGCTTGCTCGACGGTCGCTTTGATCCGTTCGGTGGCCAGGTCGCATATCTTGGCTGGTGCATGGATTTGACCGTGGAGTTCAACACGGTAGCCAAGTTGGATTTGATCGTACTTTTTGGCTAGTTCGTCCAAACGAGCTTCGATCCATTGCTGGTCTTGAGGGTCTGCGATCCGAACGTTGACTCTCAAGACGGCAGTATCGGGCACGACGTTGACGGCATTGCCACCGCGAAGTCGTCCGATATTGATCGTAACATTCGGACGTTGGCCATTGAGTTGCTCGATCTCGCAGGCCAAGCGGCAGCAGTGCGCGATCGCGTTTCGGCCCTCGTGAAAATTTCTTCCGGCGTGTGCCGATTTGCCCCGGACGACCAAGATAAAGGTCCCAGTCCCTTTGCGGGCTTGGACGAAGCTACCATCGGCAAGGGTTGGCTCGAATAGAAATGCGGTATGAAAATCTTGTGCGATCGATTCCCACATCCCGACAGAACTCGGCGAGCCGATTTCTTCATCGGGAGTTAGGATCAGCGACAAGCCGATATCGTCGAGCGGTGCGAATTGCTTCAGAGCCATCGCCGCGTAGCGCATCACGACGATGCCGCCTTTGGCATCGATCACTCCGGGTCCTCGAAGGATATTGTTAGGCAAACGTTCGCAAGTTTGAAAAGGGTCCTGTTGGCCGTAGACGGTATCGTAATGAATCGTCCAGAGGCAACTGGATCCTTTGGGGTTCCCTAGATCCCAGCGCAGGGCGGGCCCTGTGGCATAGACCGATTCGATTCCCGCATCATCGAGTAGGGAGTACGTAGGTAGATCCATCCGTTGGCAGGGGATCTTCAATGGGGCGAAGAAACGCTCGAGCCAGTCGGCGGCTTGGTTTAGCCCATTTAGGTGATCGGATCCGGAGTTGATATCGCACAAATCGATCAAGTCCTGAGCCATCGAATCGGCTTGGGTGGCGAGCCAGCGGGTTCCTTGCCACGTCTTTGCATTCATGAAATGGGCCTTCGTGGGTTTTTATTCATAAAAAAAGGGGCCAGACTCCGTAAGAGGGAGTCTGGCCCCGATCGAATCGTTGTGGTTGGTAACGGAAGGTTATTTGGAGGTCAATTCGAATTTGATCTGGTCGGTACCCGTATCAGGAACGGTCACTTTGAGTCCCGAGGAAGCGATGCTGGCGTATTGCATCGGCAGGTCGTTTCTCAAGTTGATCGTGATGGGTTCGTCCTCAGAGGCGCCGGGTTTTTTATCTCCCATGACGGACTTGGAGATCTCGACGCGGTATTCACCTGGCAGAGCCCCGGTTTTGCCATTGTATTCAGCCATGATCACCCTCATGACGAATTTGCCTTGGGCATTGGTATTTCCCACGGCATGGTAGGGGTGTTTTTCGGAGAGGAACGACACGGTGGCATTTTCGACAGCCGACCCGTCGAGCGTGACAATCCCTTCGGCCTTGACGATGGTCGGGAGTTTCTTCCCGTTGCAGCCCGAGGGCAGCGCGACAAGGCATAGCAGCAGGACCAGGGGGAATTTTAGGAGCAGTCGTTGGTGCATGAGCGGGTTCATCCGTCGCTAGGGGTTGTAGGGTTCAATGGCAGGATCACTCGTAATCGACTGGAGTTTCACCGCCGGACTTTGAGCCCAGGGCGCCCCAGACACCGTAGGGGCTTTGACCGCTGGCGATGGTAGGTGCGATTGCCCCGAGGTTACCCGAGTCGATCCCGTCGCTCAGGAATCGGACCGAGCCGTCCCCTAGGGCGATTTGAACGCCGCCGCCGTGCTCGCTCGTCGGGGTCCAAATCCCTGCAAACCAGTGGGGGGAAACCGAACCGGTGCCGATCATGCAAACAGCGTTGTTCGGGGGAAGGATCGTCGAAACGCCAGCGAAGTAGGCGTTGCCAGCCCAAGCTCGGTAACCTGGCAGGGTGTCACCGGTAAAGAGCAAACCTGGATTGATGTACTCTCGGCCGTTGATCAACTGAGCCTTGCAGCTCAAAGGAGCGTATGTAGCAGGATCACCGGCGATCAGCGCTACGGTGCCTTTGGAGTTGACGATGTTTGGACGTTGGCGTTCGCCCAGCATCATGGTGTTGCTCAGACCGTCGCGCACATCACCGAGTCGATGGTAGGAGGCTCGGCCGAACATTCCGCGATTGATGATAGGAAGTTTCTGAAGTGCCAGCGGCAAGCTATTTCGTTCTTCGACCCCGCTGGGGGTGACTTGGGATTGCGCCATATTGTCACCGACGCAGAAGGCGTAGCTGGTCAAGCCACGATTGCGATCTGGATTGACCGGTTCGTCGGTACCGCTGTCGCTGGGGCATTCGAGCCAGGGCACCCGAGTTCGATAGGCGGCATTGCCGTTCCAAGGTTCGAGGCCAAAACCGCTGTTGAGGCTGTTGATGCGTTCGAAGAGTGTGTTGCTTTCCAGATAGGGCAGGATGGCCCACCAGCCGCTCATGCAGAACCGTTGGTGGGTTTGCACCACGTTTCCGTTGCCGGCTTGCATGGATGGTAGTTTCTTGAATGCCGACTCGTAATTCAGCACGCCGAGGGCTTGCTGTTTCATGTTGTTGCTGCACTGCATGCGACGTGCAGCCTCTCGGGCTGCTTGGACCGCAGGAAGCAGTAGACCGACCAAAATGCCGATAATCGCAATGACGACCAAAAGTTCGACGAGGGTAAACCCTCGGGAGATGCGTTTGCGCATGGATGAGCTCCATAAAAGCGTAAATAAAGAGGAAGATAGCTCCATAGACTATCCCTATCTAACTTTTGCATTAAGTCAAGTCAATCGAGGGGGCCTGGGTTCTGATGAAATTTTCGAGAAAATCCGTTTCCAACGGAATGCCATCGAGGGGGACTTGGATTAGTTTTGCGGATAGAAATCCCCTGATGGATTCGCGGATCTTCGGGAAATCAGCGACGGGACAAACCCCAGCAAGTGGAACCCAGGAGCCTTGGGCGGGGCCCCGGAGGGCCTGCCCTATGGATCCTTTGGGTGCCTAAATTTTTGCGAAATAGATGGCCGGTTCGACCTTTAGAGCTGCCTACACACGGTCCTGACGGCGGCCGACGGATCGTTTTTTGGCGCAGGCATCGCAGATGCCTTGGATGATAAAGCGGTGGTCTTTGACGCGGAATCGGTGCGTTCGGGCGACTTGATCGCGCAAGCGGACGAGTTCTTCGCTGGTGAATTCGATCAGTTGACGGCATTTGGTGCAGTACAAGTGGTCGTGTTCGGGATAACCGTAGTTCAATTCGTACATGCTTCGACCGTCGAGTTCGAAGCGGTGGAGGAGTCCTGCGTCTACGAATTCCTTGAGGGTTCGGTAGACGGTCGGCCGCGAGACGTAGTGATCCGAACCGCGCGAGGGAAGCTGTTCGATCAGCAGATCGGCATCGAAGTGTTCGTGGCGGTTGAAGACCTGTTCGAGCAGGAACTTTTTTTGCGATGTATTTCGCAGTCCGCGACTTTGGAGGAATTCCTCGTAGCGCTCCAGCGGGGTCATGGAGACCTTGACCGCCTGGAGAGGTTCGTTGAGGGGTTTCGGTTGGTTTGGCATGTTCGCGGGTCGCTGAGGCTCTACACTCCTTGGACTGCGATTACTATAACTAGGCGATCTGAGTTGACGAGAGAGGGAAGCGAATGAATTACGAATTCGAGGGGAAGCTTCTAGTTTTTCGTATGCTGATTCCGTTGATCCTCGGAGGCCTTTTCGGCTGGTTGCTCGTCGGCCGCAAGAGGATGTCGCCTCGGAACTGTTTTTTCGCATGCCTGACGCTCTGGGCTGTGTTTGGGATTTCCGACCTGGGCTCGCGAGGAATCCTGCCGCTGGCAACGAAATTTTGGGAGGGAGCGACAGGTTGGCAAGCCAGGGAGCCATGGATGCATTGGGCTTGGGTGGCTCCGATGGCGATGAGTTTATGGATCGCCCTGCGATGCATTGCTGTGCGACGGATACTGGTGCGTCGGTTGGACGTTGGCGAGGGTCCATCGAAGTCGACATCGATGCGAATCGAGTCCGATGGATCTTCCGATCGATCCTCCGATCGATCCTTACTGGGCAACGCGACGCGCGTTCGCCTTGTAGATCGCGTTCGCCTCGTAGATATCGTCCAGATGGCCTATTGGTTGGCGACGATCGCCTTGCTGAGTTTCTTGATGTTTCCCGTTGGTCAAGGCTACGCGGACCAGGTGTCAAAGTTCCGTTATCTTGGGCTCTTGACGCTGGTCTCTTCGGTCCTAAACGCTTGGCTGATCGTTCAGCGATCGGGGCTTGCCCAGAGCCGTTGGTTTCGATGGGTGCATGTTGCCCAGCTTGCGTGCATCGCAGCGGTGGTATTGCAAAGCTACGCGTCGCTTGGGGAGTGGGTGATATTTTGCGGTGCGTTCATGGCTGGGGCGATTGCGACAACGGGCTCAGGCAAGTACAGCTTGGAAACCGACGATGGGTCCCTTAGCATCTTGATCAGCTTTGCAGCTTCGGCAGGACTGTGCCTTTCACAGGCTTACGCTTGGAACCCTTTGCCTCAATGGTTGCTTGGGGTGCTTGCCACCATGCCTGCGATCATGGCGATTGCCGATATGGGGATTGCTCGAACCTGCGAGCGGTCCTTCGGTTGGCGAATTGGAGGATTCCTGGCGCTGCTAGCCCTTTGCATGGGACTGGTGTATTTTTTCGTTTTGGGAACCGAGCCGTCCTGGTAACTTTCCTTCAAGCACGCCGCTCGGAGCATTCAAATTCCCGTCGGGTGTCGGATTTGTCTACGAATTGGATACCAAACGATTCCTGATTGAACTCGAACCGAATCGGTCGCTCGAAAAGAATCGGCCGCTCGGGTAGAATTTGGGCACGTATGAAGCTCCTCAAGAAACTCAAAAGCTGGTTCTCCTTTCGGCTTACCCACTACTATCTGATCCACTTTGTGCTCTTGCTGTCCTTTGGCTGGATGGCGATGGGTGTTGTGGGGCTTTTGGTAGCCTTTTGGGTTGTGCTGCTTTGGTTTTCGGCTTGGCAACGTCCGATGCGACCGGAGTTTTTCCTGCTTGCGGGCTTTGGTCTTTTGGCGGCCGCAAGGTTCCTGCCCAGCGGGATGTGGGACAATGTGTTTTGGCTCTTCGGCTTTTTGCTCATCGCAGCGAGTCCTTTGATCGACTTTATTTCACCGACATTCCGCAATGGCTAAGACAACTCTCGGACAGATCGATTCCTCAGCGTTAGCGTCCTTTGGGTTGGAGTCCTCAGCCAGTGAGTCCTCGCATCAGAAGCGACGCATGAGCATCGACGTGCTCCGAGGGATGGTGATGTTTTTGATGCTCGCCGAGGTACTTCATTGGGAGCAGCTCGCGTCGGCTTCCGACCGATTTTCCGAGCCTGTGCAAAGAGTGCTTCAGTGGATCGTCTTTCATACCACGCACGTCCAGTGGCGAGGCTGTTCTTTGCACGACATGATCCAACCGGTCTTCTCGTTCCTGGTTGGGACATCGCTTGCATTTTCCTACACCAAGCGGATCGAGCAAGGGCAATCATGGACGCGGATGCTCATGCATGCGATTGCAAGAAGTTTGATTCTCATCACGCTTGGGATTTTTTTGAGGAGTTTAGGCAAGCCTCAAACGAATTTCACTTTTGACGATACGCTCACGCAGATCGGGCTTGGGTATGGATTTTTGTTTTTGTTTGGTGGTTGCAAGCAGCTTTCGATTGGCTTAGGGGTCCTGGGGATTTTGTGCACTTACTGGTCGCTCTTTGCGATTTACCCGTTGCCACCCGCATCGTTCGATTACCCTGCGGTAGGAGTCCCCGATACTTGGCAGCACCATGCTTCGGGTTTTGCCGCCCACTGGAACAAAAACAGCAATGCGGCATGGGCATTTGACGTCGAGTGGATGAATTTGTTTCCACGCGAGAAAGTCTACCAATACTCCGGGGGTGGGTATTGCACGTTGAGTTTCCTGCCGACGCTCGGAACGATGCTTTTGGGTCTTTTGGCGGGCAATTGGCTCCGAGAAGAATCGCAAGCCAGACGTCGAAGTCTCTATTTTCTGCTGACCGCAGGGGTGTGTCTTTTGGGGGCTTGGGCGTTGGATGCCTTGGGAGTTTGTCCGTTGGTCAAGCGGATTTGGACACCCAGCTGGACGTTGTGGAGCGGTGGAATCTGTTTTCTTTGGCTCCTGGTACTCAGTTGGATCTGCGACGATGCTGGGTACATCCGGTGGTCGTACTTCTTCCGGGTTATCGGGGCCAACTCGATCATCGCTTATGTCATGAGTTGGACGATGGAATCTTGGGTTGGGCAAGCGATCGAGCGGCATTTTGGATTTGCGATAAGGGCGTTGGTCCCCGAGGTCTACCGCACGTTCGTGCTCGGCTGGCTGATTCTATTGGTTTTCTGGCTGATTCTCGATTGGCTGGCTCGGCGAAAGATTTTCGTACGGATTTAACAGTCGCATCGATGGGTACTTCAGGCCGGCGGCCTGGGTCTCGACCCGGTATTCGCCAAGCTAATAATCGCGGTGTTCGGCTGAGGAATCGGCCCGCGTTGAAATCTGCGTTGAGAACGCCGCCGAGAACGCCGCCGAGAACCGTTTTGGGCGGTCTGCAATGGTCCTGACCCATCTAGCCCGATAGCTATACTTTGCGGTAAATTACGCGTTAAGTTAAACTTCCCCGGTTCGAGCGGTTATTCCCGGGCCGAGAACTCAATTAGAGTTTCTCAATTTGTGTTGATTGGACTGATTCCTAAAAGATTCCTCACTAGATTACACAGGGTAACGGATAGCAGATGAAGAAGCGATTTTTATGTGCACTCTTGGCGGGGATCTCGTTTCCTGCGGTGTCATTTTCTGCCGATGCGGTAAAGCTTGGGGATCCGAGTCTAACTTCAGGTGTACCTGGAACAGGTGCCTTGAACGCCAGCGATGTCCGAAAGTATCTGGACAATCCAGCCAACCATTCGATTTTGAGCGTTGAGTTGCCCGATGGGCTTGCGGCCGGCAAAGAGGCGATTTACATCCCCGAAAACAATCCATTGACCCGTGCGAAAGTGGAGCTTGGACGTCAACTCTACTTCGACAGGCGGTTGTCGAAGGACGCGACGGTCAGTTGTGCGGATTGTCATAGTCCATCGGCTGGTTACGGAGCGCACACGCAGTTCGGGGTGGGGGTCAAGGGCCAGACCGGTGGTCGCAATTCACCGACGTCGTTCAATCGAATATTGAGTAAGACTCAGTTTTGGGATGGGCGTGCTGCGGACTTAGAGGCCCAAGCCGTCGGTCCGATTGCCAATCCGATCGAGATGGGCAATACCCATCAAGGGGTGGTATCGTTTTTGACGGCAAACGAAGTCTATCGGATCGAGTTCGAGAAGGTTTTCGCAGCCGCGCCGAACATCGATAATGTCGGCAAGGCGATAGCGGCTTTTGAGCGGACGATCGTCACGGGCACAAGTCCCTACGATGCTTATGAACCGCTCCGGAAATTTCAGGAAGCGTTCGAAGAGCAACTCGGGGATCTCGAGGACTTCAAGCAAGAGGACCCCTCGAACTTTGCGAAGTATCAGGGGCTCAAGTCCAAGAGCGACGCGACACCGATCAGCGAATCGGCCAAGCGGGGTAGGGACCTGTTTTTCAGCACCAAGTCCAATTGTTCGGCATGTCATGTCGGTGCGAATTTCACCGACGAGCTCTACCACAACCTAGGAGTTGGAATGGCCTCCGACAAACCGGATCTTGGTCGATACGACCAGACCAAGCTTGACAAAGACAAGGGAGCGTTCAAGACGCCGACGTTAAGGAACATCGAGCTCAATGCGCCGTATATGCACGATGGCAGTCAAAAGACGCTCGAAGAGGTTGTCGAGTGGTATGCCAAGGGTGGGCATCCGAACCCTACATTGAGCGACAAGATTAAGAAGCTTGAACTCTCCGAGCAGGACAAGACCGATTTGGTCGAGTTCATGAAGGCCTTGACCGGGCCATTGCCGGTAGTCAACGAAGGTCGCTTGCCCCAGTAGCTCGATCTAAACGCGTTGAATTGCCTTTTGGGTTGACAGAAGGATAGTCATCGAGCGGTCGACGCGAATGGCGTTAAATAAAAAAAATCGGCTCGCTTTCGCGAGCCGATTTTCATTTCGCTGTATCTTAACCCTAGCAATCCGATTCGTGATTAACGAACGCGGGTGCTGCTAGCTTGAATGATACCGCGATTGGTGTTCAGGTAAGCGTGTGGGTCGACTACTGGAGCCGGTGCGAGCGAAGGAGCGGCAGCAGGAACGCTTCCGCAGGAGCTGCAACCCGAATCACAACCAGCAGCAGCGTCACAGCTTGACTTGCTCTTGAAAATCTTTCCGAGCAGACCGCAAGAACGCTTCTTGGATCCGATTCCCCCATCGCAACCAGCAGCAGCACCGCTGCAAGGATCGCATGCAGCGATTTCAGCGCCGCAGGAAGGACCGTTACCGAGAAGACCGTTGCCACATCCGCCGGCGATTTCGGCGCCGCAGGAAGGTCCGGATCCGCAACCGCCAGCAACTTCAGCGCCACAGCTAGGAGCAGCAGTTTCGCAACCGCAGCTAGGAGCCGATTTTGCAGCGTGCTTAGCAGCCAAGCGAGCATGCATGTTTGCAGCAGCGCTGTGGATGCGGGCCATCTTTTCTACGTGGGCTGCGTGCAGCTTGCACTTGAGGCCTTTGAGACCATCCAAAACTGGAGTGCGGCAAACGTTTGCTGGTCCGCAAGCAGCAGCTTCGACGCCGCAGCTTGGTCCAACGATACCGCCATTGTTACCGGCACAAGGATCACAAGCTCCGGCGATTTCGGTGCCGCAGCTAGGAGCACGCTTGTTGCCAAGAAGACCGCAACCGGCCTTACCAGCACCAATGCCTGCAGCTGCACCTGCACAAGGATCGCAAGCTGGAGCAGCGATTTCAGTACCGCAGCTTGGGCCACGACCGCCGCCGGCCATTTCGGCTCCGCAGCTAGGATCAACAACCGAGGTGTCACAGCAAGAGCTCTTGGCTCCAACGCCGTTTCCACCCAAAAGACGGTGAATCAGGTCACCACCGAAGCTTTGTCCGCTAAGGCATGCTCCCAAAACGACCGAACCAACAAAAATGTTCCACTTCATCGAGACAAACTCCCTATGTACATTTGGGTCACTGACTACCACCAACATTCGAAAGCATGACGGAGTTGAGACCGGTTTCGGCGTACGAAGTCGTCGCCGAAACCGCCCTCTACTGGCGCGGCTCCAAGACCACCGCTTGCGCGATTGTCTGTATGACTTCGTAGGCCCCATTTCCTTCAGCTCGATCCATCCGTACTTGGATCTTTGCCGACCATGCGTTTCAAAATGCTCCAATCCAAAATGAGGATCGGAATCGGGGAAGTTGCCGGCCGAGCCATCCATAGACTCGATCAGTTCTGGGCTACCGGCAATATCGAACACCTTCTTACCAGGCTACGGATTGAAGTCTGGTAAGATGGGTCGACAAGGAAACTATCGGCCAAGGGATGAAAATAGCTTGAACCCCCTACCGCATTTTCCAGAAAATGAGGGCAGGTAAGAAGTTACGTAAACTCTACCGCGCAGCGAAAGTGTTCCAAATGATTCGATAAAGACGAGGGATAAACCGCCCAGGTTATCAAACAGGATGGAGTTTTTTACCGATGCGGTACAATCGTCAAAGTCGTTAGAATGAAAGGCTCGGACGGACCCACACCCAAACAGAAAGACTCGATGAGAATTACTTACTTGACCGCAGGCGCTGCCGGGATGTTCTGCGGTTCGTGCATGAACGACAACGCCGTTGCAAAGGAATTGATCAAGGCCGGGCATGACTGCGTTCTGATGCCCGTGTACACCCCGATCCGCACCGACGTCGAGGACATGAGCGTCGAGCGAGTCTTTCTCGGAGGCGTCAATGTTTACCTAGCCCAAAAGATCCCCCTAGCTCGCTACTTGCCGCGTTGGGCACTTGGCTGGCTCGATCATCCTTGGGTGATCAAGTCATTGACATCCAAAGCAGGCAATACAAGCCCAGCGCTGCTAGGCGAACTGGCAATCAGTATGCTCGATGGACTCGAAGGGTATCAGAGGAAGGAGTTCGAAGACCTCCTGAATTTCCTCCAGACGGATATTCGCCCCGAGACGGTCCTTTTGACGAACTTGCTCATCGGCGGTGTGATCCCACAAATGGCCACGAATGCCAATGTTTGGGTCATGCTCCAGGGGGACGATATCTTCTTAGATTCCCTGGGGCCATCCCATCGAGCCCAAGCCATCGATCGGATGAGGCGTCTGGTCGGACCGGTCAAGGGCTTCATCTGCCACTGCCAAGCCTATGCCAAGAGCATGCAAGCGCTGCTCGAAATCCCCGAATCGAAACTGCACGTCGTGCCGTTGGGTGTTGCGACCGAGGATTTCATCGCCAGGGCCCCGAGCCAGTCGGAGCCTCGCAAAGACAATCAGACAATCCAACTCGGGTACCTTGCACGCATGGCCCCTGAGAAAGGACTTCATCTTCTTGTCGATGCCTTTATCGAACTTCGGCGCAACGGGAATTGCAGCGATGTTCGGCTCTCGCTGGCAGGCTGGATGGGTCCACAACATGCGAGTTATTGGAAAGAACAACAAACCAAACTCCAACGCGCAGGCCTCGACGGCCAATGGAGCTATGCTGGGACGGTCAACCGAACTGAAAAAGTCGCGTTCCTCAACAGTCTCGATCTGTTTTGCGTCCCGACAACCTATGCCGATCCCAAAGGGATATTCTTGCTAGAAGCAATCGCTTCGGGACTCCCGTATGTCATGCCCGATCACGGCGCGTTCCCGGAACTCCATCGACGGATCGAAAAGGCCAATCCTGGAGCATCGCTAGGGAACTTGTACCCCCACGACTCGTCCGACGCACTTCGCTCGGCTCTTGAGTCGGCCATTAAGCGATCCCCGAAACGAGAGCCCGCAAATCCCTTGGTGCTGAGCGAATTAGATATCTCAACCCATGCCAAGCGGCTTGTTGCCACTTTGCAGGGGAAATCCATTTCGATTGACCCGAATCGCCAAGCCTAAGCTCGGATTCATGTAGGCGATCGGACGCAACTCGCTATAATTCTGCGTTTTCCAGCCGGCCAACCAACCTTTGCTTTGTATGAACAGCTCGCAGTCCCACGACGCCAAACGCCCCGAGCCAATTGGCCATAGTGCCGACGCTTTGCAAAACGAACGCGTGCTGGTCTTGGACTTTGGTTCCCAATTCGCACAGCTCATTGCAAGGCGAGTCAGGGATCAGAATGTCTACTGCGAGATCGTACGTCACGACATTTCGGCTCAGACGGTACTGGCCCGCAAACCCTCAGCGATTATTTTTTCCGGAGGGCCCTCGAGTGTCTACGACCAAGGAGCACCGGTTTGCGATCGGCGCATCTTCGATCTGGGTATTCCCCTGTTGGGAATTTGTTATGGCATGCAACTGACAGCCCATAGTCTTGGCGGTGCGGTTCAGCCATGCCCGGCCCGAGAGTACGGCCGCGCCGGCTTATCGATCAGCAACATGGAAAAGCTCTTCGCAGGGTTCCCATCGCAGATCGACGTTTGGATGAGCCATGGCGACCAGGTCCAGAGGCTTCCCGAAGGCTTTGAGAGCATTGCCAGCACAACGACCTGCCCGTATGCGGCCATCAAGCACCAAACCAAACCGATTTATGGTATCCAGTTCCATCCCGAGGTCTCGCACACGGCCCTAGGCGGCACCTTGATTCACAACTTCTTGTACAACGTCGCGGGTTGCCAAGGCCGTTGGCATTTGTCGAACTTTGCCGAACAAACCATTTCGCAGCTTCGTGAGAAGATCGGTTCCGAGCGCGTCATCTGTGGGTTATCTGGTGGCGTGGACTCCTCGGTTACGGCCGCCTTGCTCTACAAAGCGATCGGACCGCAGTTGACCTGCATTCTGATCGATAACGGCTTGCTGCGCAAAGACGAGCAAGCGGCCGTCATCAGAGAGTTCACCGATCACTTCCGAGCCGATCTTCGAGTGGTCGATGCCAGCGAGCGGTTCTTGAGTGCTTTGTCAGGAATTCGCGACCCACAAGAAAAACGCCTTCGGATCGGGCATGCCTTTATCGATTGCTTCAAGGAGGAAGCCCACAAGATCAACGGAGCGCGGTATCTGGCGCAAGGGACTTTGTATCCGGATGTGATCGAAAGCGGGGCGGCACCCGACGGTCCTGCAGCGACGATCAAGCTTCACCATAACGTCGGGGGACTGCCCGAACAACTCGGATTCGATCTGGTCGAACCGCTTCGCGATTTGTTCAAAGACGAAGTTCGCAAACTCGGGATCGAACTTGGACTGCCTGAACATCTTGTTTGGAGGCATCCGTTTCCTGGTCCAGGCTTAGCCGTTCGATGCCTCGGTGAGGTCACCGAAGCGAAGCTCGATGTGCTCCGGGAAGCCGACGAGATACTCATCGCTGAGATCAAGAACGCCAATTTGTACCGCGAGACCTCCCAAGCCTTCGTCGTGCTACTTGAATCCCAAAGCGTCGGGGTGATGGGAGATTCACGCACGTACGAGAACGCGGTGGCTGTGCGTTGTGTCAACACCGACGATTTCATGACCGCCGACTGGAGTCGGTTGCCTTACGATCTGCTCGCACGCGTATCGACGCGGATCATCAATGAGGTCCGAGGCGTCAATCGCGTTTGCTACGACATCAGCTCCAAACCCCCCGCAACCATCGAATGGGAATAGCCATCCACGGACTTTTATGAACCGTCAATACATCTTTCAAATCGAAAAACTCACCAAACGCCACGGACAAAAAGAGGTCCTCAAGGACATTTGGTTGTCGTTTTATCCTGGGGCCAAGATCGGTGTGCTTGGCTCCAACGGCGCCGGGAAAAGTACCTTGCTGCGAATCATGGCAGGCATCGACAAGAATTTTGACGGCACGGCCCGACTTTCCAACGGCTTTACCGCAGGGTACTTGTCCCAAGAACCTCAGCTCGACGCTGAAAAAAACGTCCAGGAGAATGTCGAACAAGCCGTTGCGCCGAAGCGGAAGATCCTCGATCGATTCAATGAAATCTCCGGTCTGCTCGGTGAGGTGACCGACGACAAAGAGATGCAAAAGCTCTGCGATGAAATGGCCAAGCTCCAGGACATAATCGACGCGCAGAATCTCTGGGAACTCGATCGTCAGGTCGAAATGTCCATGGATGTGATGAATCTGCCACCGGGCGATGCGGACGTAACGAAACTCTCCGGCGGCGAACGTCGCCGTATTGCACTCTGCAAGCTGCTGCTTGAACAACCCGATCTGTTATTGCTCGATGAGCCGACGAACCACTTGGATGCCGAGGCCGTCCATTGGCTTGAACAGCATTTGGCCCAATATCCTGGGACTGTCGTTGCCGTGACGCACGACCGATACTTCTTGGACAACGTCGCCCAATGGATCCTCGAACTCGATCGCGGATCGGGTTTTCCCTTCGAAGGCAACTACACATCGTGGTTGGAGCAAAAGCAAAAGCGACTTCAGATCGAACAAAAATCGTCCGTCGCACGACAGAAAACCCTCGATCGAGAGCTCGAATGGATCCGATTGTCCCCACGAGCTCGGCAAGCCAAGAACAAGGCCCGCATCAGCGCCTACGAACAACTTGCTGCCCAGCAATTCGAAGAGCGACCGGACGAACTGGAAATCCAAATTCCACCCGGAAAACACCTTGGCGAAGTCGTCGTCGAGGCCAGCGGGGTCTCGAAGGCCTTCGCCGATCGGATGCTCTTTGACAACCTCGAATTCCGCTTGCCCCCAGGGGGGATCGTTGGGGTGATCGGCCCAAACGGAGCAGGTAAAACCACATTGTTTCGAATGATGATCGGCCAGGAAACGCCCGACAGCGGAACGATCCGTGTGGGTGATACGGTGGAACTTGGGTACGTCGACCAGTCCCGCGACTCGTTGACCGCGACGAACACGCTTTTCCAAGAGATCTCCGGCGGGGTCGATTGGCTCGATATGGGGGGCAAAAGGCTCAACTCACGCGCCTACGTATCGAAATTCAACTTCAAAGGTACCGACCAAGAAAAGAAGGTCGGGGACCTATCGGGCGGGGAACGCAACCGTGTCCACCTGGCAAAACTCTTGCGCCGGGGTTGCAATGTGCTGCTGCTTGACGAACCGACCAACGACCTGGACGTCGACACTCTGCGGGCCTTGGAAGAAGCCATTTTGAATTTCGTAGGCTGCGTCGTGGTCATCACGCACGATCGGTGGTTTTTGGATAGGATCGCCACGCATATTTTGGCCTTTGAAGGCGACGGCTATGTCCACTGGTGCGAAGGAAATTTCCAAACCTACGAGGATCAGCGCAAGCAGCGGCTCGGCATCGCAAGCGACGAGCCTCGGCGGTTTCGGTACAGAAAACTTACGAATTAAACCCTGTATCAAATCCCGTATTAATCCCCGTTGAAACCCAGGCCACTTTGGTATACTTCACCATAGCAATTCAGCTAAAAATCCTCTTCGTTTCCTTGTCCTTTTGAAAGGCGCAACGCTCATGAATCCATTCGATATTCTTACGGAAATCCTCAACGCTGGTGCCGGCGCGCAGCAGCAACCTCAAGGTGGCGGCCAACGTCGCCCGGGTCCCTCAGGTGTCGATATTTTGAAGGACATTCTCGGGGGCGGTCCAGCCGCTGGGCGCGATAACTCGACCTCTGGCGGTGTGCAATTCCCTGGCGTTCTGAAAGAAGGAAGAGGTGGCAGCAGCAAGGCACCATCGGCTTCCGAATTGGAAGACATGCTCGGTGTAGGAAACAAGTCGGCCCCGGCTCCCACCCAGCAGCGCCAACAAGCTCCTGCAGGGAACTCTGGCGGTGCGGGCGACATCTTTGGACAACCGCAGCCTAAGCAATCTGCTCCCCAGCTATCCCAAGCCGAACAAGAACAAATGGTCTTCTTGATCCGCGCGATGATCTACGCTGGAAAGGCCGATGGCAGGATCGATGCCAAGGAGCAGCAAGCGATCCTCGAACGCATCGGCAATACCAACGAATCGACCGTCCAATTCCTTCGCCATGAATTCTCCAACGCCACGAGCGTTCGCGATTTTGCTTGGTCGGTTCCCCTGGGAATGGAAGCAGCCGTGTACGCATCTTCGCTTTCGACCATCGATGTCGACACCAAGGAAGAGATCGAGTACCTTCGCGAACTGGCCCATGGACTTCGACTGCAACCAAAACTTTGCAATCAGATCCATCAGCAGTACGGGGTCAAGCCGATTTTCTAGTAGTCAAACAAGTACCTCTGTCTTATACCCAAGTCAAGCATCGTGTCGCATCCAGCGGAAAACCCAGATTCTCACCACCATAAGAACTTCATCGAAACCGAAGTCGAAAAAGACTTTGCGGCCAAGGAGTCCTTGCAGGGTAAGAAAATTCAAACCCGTTTTCCGCCGGAACCCAACGGCTATCTGCACATCGGACATGCCAAAAGCATCTGCTTGAATTTTGGGCTCGCTCGAACTTACGGTGGCCAATGCAACCTGCGGTTTGACGATACGAATCCAAGCAAAGAGAGCCAGGAGTACGTCGATTCGATCCAGCGCGACGTGCGTTGGCTGGGCTTTGATTGGGACAACCTCTTGTACGCCTCGGACTACTTCCAACAGCTCTACACTTGGGCTACGCAGTTGATTCGCGAAGGCCACGCCTACGTGTGCGACCTAAACGCCGATCAAATGCGAGAGTACCGAGGCACACTGACCGAACCGGGCAAAAATAGCCCTTTTCGGGATCGCTCCGTCGAAGAAAACTTGGATCTGTTCGTCCGCATGAAAAACGGCGAGTTTGCAGAGGGCACCCGGACCCTTCGAGCAAAAATCGACATGGAAGCCGCCAACTTCAACATGCGAGATCCGGTCCTCTACCGGATCATGTTCTCCCACCACCATCGGACCGGCAACGACTGGTGCATCTATCCAATGTACGATTGGGCTCACGGTCAGTCCGATTCGATCGAAGGCATCACGCATTCGATCTGCACACTGGAGTTCGAAAACCATCGTCCGCTGTACGATTGGTTTTGCAATACGCTGCGAATTTTTCATCCGCGACAGATGGAATTCGCACGGCTGAACTTGTCCTATACCGTGATGAGCAAGCGTAAATTGCTCCAACTCGTCACCGAGAAGCATGTCGATGGTTGGGACGATCCTCGCATGCCCACCATCAGCGGATACAGACGTCGAGGGTACACTCCCGAGTCGCTCCGCAATTTCTGCGAAACCATCGGCGTGGCCCGCTTCAACGGTGTCATCGACGTACTGGTCCTGGAAAATGCCATCCGAGAACATCTCAATAAAACCACCTCGAGATTCATGGCAATCCTCGATCCGATCAAAATCACACTGACGAACTACCCAGAAGCTCAGGTCGAAGAACTCGATGCGGTAAACAACCCTGAAGACCCAGCGGCGGGAACTCGAAAAATACCATTTTCAAAAACACTCTTCATCGAACGAGAGGATTTTATGGAAACCCCACCCTCGAAGTTCTTTCGGCTCAAACCCGGTGGAGAAGTGCGTCTAAGATACGCCTACATCATCAAATGCGAAGAGGTCGTCAAGGATTCTTCCGGTAACATCGTCGAGCTCAAGTGCACGTACGACCCACAGACCAAGAGCGGCTCTGGACCTGCTGCCGAACGCAAAGTCAAAGGAACCATCCACTGGGTCAGCGCCTCGACAGGCCACAACGCCGAAGTCCGACTCTACGATCGATTGTTCCTCTCGGAATCCCCTGAGAATGCCCCCGAAGGGAAAACCTTCCTCGATAACATCAATCCCCACAGCAAGACCATTCGGCATGCAGTGATCGAACCGGCATTGGCCCAAATCCAACCCGGGACCCGCGTTCAGTTCGAACGCAACGGATACTACTGCGCCGATGAGGTCGACTCGCAACCCGGTGCCCCTGTTTTCAATCGCGTCGTGACCCTCAAAGACACCTGGGCAAAGATCTCTTCGAAGGAATAGAAGCTCAGGGGCTTGATAGCTCTATGGCAATCGCTTGAGGTTCAACTCATAGAACCATAGGTCGTCGTTGGGTACATCCAACCGTATCGATTCGGAATTCCCCTGAGCGTCGAAGACAAAATGGGCCGAGCCAGACTCGAACCATGCAAAGGTCTTGTGCCACCGGATGGCAAACGTGTCGTAATGCATCAACTCCAAATCGGCTTTGAGCTCTGGATAAGCCAGCAGTTGCAATTGAAGCCTTCCGTCTTTCAACCCGACTTGCGCATCGCCGTACATCGCGCATCGAAACTTACCGACGTAGCTTTCGAGCGGATGACTCGGCGCGTCCATCGATTTGACCGACAAGGTCGCTTTTCGGATCCGTTCGTCAAATGCTTGCCGACTGCCGCGGAATTGCTCCAACCCCTCCTTGGACCGATCCCCGGTAGGCACCTTCAAAAACCCATCGATCACTTGGTAGACGATCGCGTTGCCGATCGGGGTCATGCTGTTGGTCAATACCACGACCCCGAATCCGAGTTCAGGAATCATCAACTGCTCGGAATACATGCCATCGTATCCCCCGCCGTGTCCAACGAGTTTCACGCCGTGATAGTCCGCCAGCGACCAACCTAAACCGTAGGCGCGAAAATGGGTCGATGGGACCCGCTGCGAGCGGTTCATCGAAACAGGGATGATCGAATGCGGTTGCATGGTTTCATAGATCCGAGCATGGCTCACCAACGCGCGGCCTTGGGCATCCTTTCCCTGGCGCATTTGAAATTGCATCCAGCGAGCCATATCCGAGGCGCTCGAGAGGATTCCGCCTGCTGCAGCCATCGAATCCCAATTCATCCATTCGATCGGATTGGATCGATCCAGATAGGTCTTGTGCGGGGTCGCCACATTTTCAACTCCGCCGAGTTGCTTGACGGACCATTTCGAACCTTTCATTTCAAGAGGATCTAGCAGTCGGGATTGAATGAATTGACCCCAGGACATCCCGGAGACTGTTTCGATGACCTCGCCTGCAGCAAGGAACATCAAATTGGAATAACCGTAATTGGCGCGAAAAGGGAACTCCGGCTTTAGCACCACGGACCTCTGTAAAATTTCTTTGGGAGTGTAGGGGGTTCCCCACCAAAGCAAATCGCCGCTGAAGGTTCCCAGCCCACTTCGATGGCACAGAAGGTCCCGAACCCGTATGTCGTTGCTGGCTAAGGGATCCGAAAGACGGAACCAGGGCAAATGCTTTTGCACCGGGTCGTCCCACCCGAGTTTCCCTTCGTCGACCAAAATCGCCAATGCATCTGCGGTGAATGCTTTGGTGTTCGATGCGATTGCAAAAAGGGTTTGATCATCAACGCGTTGGGATTTTCCAAACTCACGGACCCCATAACCCTTGCTCAGCAAGACCTTGTCCTGGGCCACAATCGCCACCGAGAGCCCAGGCACTTGCCAGATTTCTCGGGCTTGCTCGATCCATTGGTCCAAGGCCTCGATTTGCTCGTTCCCCAGTTCAAATCCTTGGGTTTCGATGGTTTTGCGGGTCACCCCTTGGGTATCCTGGGCGCAGCACCATTGGGAAGCATTGCTTGCAAGACAGCAAAGGAGCACCAGAGCCAATTCGATCCGTTTTCGGATCGCGTGTGAGACATACTTTTTCATCATCGCTCCCACTATGGAATCGTCAGTATAAAGTCAAATTGCGAAGCGTTAAGGGCGCTTCATTTTCTTGCGAATAATACGGTCTACAAAACTGGGCCAAATCGCCATGAGCATCGCCAGCAAGCGGACTTTGCCCGGCACGATCAATTCCCATCGGCGCTGCGCTGCGGCTTGGAGTATTTTCTGACTCAGCCCATCGGGGTCGAGTCGGCCGAGGGCAACCCCTCCGCCGGGGCGTTGGCTAACCGGATCGAGTCCACGCGATTGAACGATATCGGAATACCGATCTAGCGTATCATCACGCTGGATCGGCCCAGGGCAGACCAAAAGGAAATGCACACCGCTGGAATCCGATTCGATTCGCCATTGACGATGCAGGCCCACCAACGCATGCTTGGACATCGAATAACCGCCCATGCCTGGCCCTGGTACTATCCCTGCTAGCGAGGCGATATTGACCACCACACCACGACTCTGACAAAGAGCCGGGAAACAAAACCGAGTCATCGCGTGGGTTGCAAGTACGTTCAGCTCGAATTGCTCGGTTAAATCCGCTGCGGTCAATTGCCCAAGTAGCCCACGGTCGGACTTACCGATGGCATTGATCAGCAGATCGCAGCCTTGGACAGCCAAGACAGCTCGCAAAGATTCGCCGAATGCCGGCTTGCTTGCGATTTCGAAATCGACGAGCGATCCTTTACCGGCGGCCAATTGACGCACATCCAAAGAAACGACCGAAACGCTCTGCGCACCGGCCTCTAGACACTGCTCTCGAACGCTTGCCAAACGGTCAGGATCGCGGCCAATAATCACGACATTGGCAGATTGTTGGGAAAGGGCCAGAGCCAGCGCGCGGCCAAGACCGTTGGATCCTCCGCTTATGACGGCTGTTCGGTTTTTCCAAACTTGGCTCGATCCCATGTGAGGCTTATCGAACCGTCCTTTGACGCACCAAGTTCAAGAGGATCGGGATCCTCAATTCGGACGGTTGGGACAATCTGCCACGGAGCGATTGGATCTCGCTTTGCGTGGCTGAACGCGCAAAGAGGTTGCGGTAGATATCATTGATGTATAGATCCATGTTTCCACGGAAGCGGTCGGAGTACTCGGTACTTGCTAGGAAGGTCGCATAGATCTCGTCGAGCGACTTGCCCCTGGCCAGTTCTCTTTGCCATACGGTGCTCTCCCGATCGGTCATCCGACGACCTGCGAGTTGCTCGTACCAAATCCCAATTTGGTCGATCGGGCGTATGTCGGGGTTAATCCCTCCGCCGGATCCTGAATTCGGACCTGGGACCAGTGTTACCGCGACCCTTGGTGATCCGTTGGCAAGGTTGATTGCCGATGGTGAATTCATTTGCAGGATTGGATAGC
This sequence comes from Planctomycetota bacterium, assembly GCA_026692845.1. GTDB lineage: Bacteria > Planctomycetota > Planctomycetia > Pirellulales > Pirellulaceae > JBKCUI01. Next base: position 30,327 of record JAPLNM010000029.1, read on the forward strand.
CACGCTGGACGACTTGAACGTCCAACGCATAGCGGTGATTGGGGCGTATTTGGGAAGGATCTAAGTCGACTTGGAAATCGATAGGCCACCTGCCGGTCAGTGGAACTTGGGTCTCCCCAAGCGACACGTTCTGCCATTGAGGATAAGTGGTATCGACGACGCGAGCCAGGAGCGTCATGCCTGATTGGGCTGGGGGGCGACTGGCGGTATTGGCGCTTCCGAAGACCGAAATACCAAGGCCGGGAGTGTTTCCGTTGAATTGCACGGGGATGTTGACCAAACGCCCGTCGCGGTGATTGCGGACGAGCAACACGACTCGGCCCTGGGCATCGACGCGTCTTTCGAGTTCCTCGGAGATATCATAGGTCCGGCCGCTGATGATTCCAACTTGGTAGCCACCGACGGCGATGATGATATCTTGGGCTTCGATTCCCGATTGCTGGGCCACCGAGCCAGGATTCACGTTGGTCACGAGCACGCCGGTGTCGCTGTTTCTCGAGTAGATCCCCAAGCGAAAGTTGGTGGGAGGACGCTGGCTAGGGGGCAAGTACCTGCCTTGTGCCATGCTTCCTGCGTCGCTGCCGTCGAGGAACGGATCGTTGATGGAGCCATCGCGATCTCGGTCCCCTTGAGCCCATAACTTCGATTCGCTGCAAGCAGCCAAAACCAACACAGTCCAAAGCAAGCTCAAAACGCAACGGCAATCAAAGTAGCAACGCAGTCTAGTCATGTTGGCCTTTCGTATCACACTTATGCTTAGGATTGCGGCAATCGCCGTCAGCTTACTTGAGCGTTTCCCAGCCGAGCCGCTCTTGTTGCACGGCAATATCGGATCGATCCAAGGGAATAAATCCGTCCTTGATGAGCGTCTCTTGTCCGGCTCGGCTCAGGATAAATCGAGCCCACTCCTCGACGACTGGCGCAAGCTTTCCATCGTCATCTAAGGCGACAACCACGTTGAGCTTGCGCAGTAGGGGGTAGCCCCTATCGACCGCTTGGCTGCTCTTTGGCGAGACGATGCGTTGACCCTCGATCCCGATCGCAAGGGATCGGACCGATTCTGGTAGCGCTCGGTTTGCACTGACGATGGCGATGGCCTCTGGCGTGGCAGCAACGGTATCGACGATATCGGGTTGATTCCCCTTTTCGACCGTGATTGCCTTCGGACGATCCCTGAGATTCAAAAAACGGTCGGCTACCGATCGCAAACCATGGGAAGGAACGATCAGAACATGCACGAGCGGTTTATCGCCCAAGGGCCCATCGATGCCTAGGTCCGCCCATTTTTCGACAGGTTTATCGTTCGACAGACTCATCGGTGAGTTCGTTTGGGGGTTCCAGGCCAAGGCGCGAAGCGGATTGTCTTTATTGACGATGATCGACAGAACGTCGTATCCGACATCGATCGCAATAAGTTTCTTTTTGACGTCCTGGCTCCATTGCTTGAGCTCCTGTGGACTTACCTCTCGGCTGAGCAGGCCGACGGTGGCCGAAGCCCCCGAAAACTTCTTGAACGACTCCTCGGAGCCTTGGCAGTCGATTTTGGTCGAAACCTCGGGATGAATTTTCGCGAAGTCTTCGGCCCACATCGTCGCGAGCGATTGCATGAGCGTTGAGCCGACGAATTCGATCTGCCCTGCGATCGGTTTTTCAGGCGCATAGGCCGAAGCCTCCGAGAGCGCATCGACGCTCAAAAGGATCGCCTCGGACTTGCTGGATTGGGTGGCTTGTGGGCCCCCTGAGGTGGTATCCTGGCACAGGGCGTTGGTCGCCGATCCGATAGCGAATGCTAAAAAGAGGAACACCCCTGCGAGGCTTCGGCTAGTTTTTTCTGGAACGGGTCTCAATGGTGGGTTTCCTTGTCAGTCGAAATCGAAAGCTTGAGTTCCCGCTATCATCTACGATTTGGCAACTCATGACAACCGTATCGGATCAGCCGCCCGGCCTTCTTACCAAACCGGTTCATTGATAACGATCCGGGAAAAGCCACATCAAGACGCGATACGGCCAGGGATGGGACCATGGGTTTGCCCAAGGAATCACCGCCGAGACGATCCCCAAGACGATGGCAAGATAGACTAGCCCTCGGAAAAAAGGTTTCGATGCGCATCGATCCACCGCAGGAATCGCTAACCAGATCCAACCTGGGATGATCCAAAATAGCCAGCGAAATCCGCTCGCAACCCCACCGTAATTTCGGTCCTCAATCTCCCGCGAAGCATAGAAGACCAAACAAGCCAGAGTCACGCTCAGCAGCGCTGCGGCTACCCCTCGCTCGCTGAGCACCCAAGCTCGAATTCCCCCGGGTCGATGGGTATCGGGGCCATTGGTATCAAGCGACTCGGTTCGATACCCCGAGAAGCGCCTCAGGGCATCGCTCCCTTGTACGAGCCAAATCACCGAGCCAACGAGCATCCAAAGCCAAATCGGGGTCAGTGAAAAAATCCCATGATGACCAACCAAAAAATGGACTACATACTTCCATCGATCCGACTCACCCAAATCAACCCCTTTTTTGCTTCCTGGCAACCAATACGATTTGGGATAATCGTACCAATCGTCCCACTCGTAGATTGTCCACGTTCCCTTGGTCGGTGGATCCCTCAATGGAGGATCCGAGACGGCCAAGGCGAGGCGGTAGGAAGTCGATTCGTCGAGGATTTGGTAGACCCCCTCGAGGCGAGCTGGGATGACCCGAGCTTGATCGGTAAGCATCGCATGGGTGCTCTGCGTTTGCGCGCGAATGCTCTCGATCCAACGTTCCTGCTCGGGCAATTCCCTAATCGCCTTGAGATCCGCTTTCCGCTCGACGGCCTGCTTGAAGCTCGATAGATCCAGGTCCACCCTCGCGATGCTGGTCCCCAAACCGCGATGCGAGTAGGGAGGCCGCCAATCGCCGTGCGCCCAAAGGTTCGTCAGGAGAAACGCCACCGCGATCGATGCGGAACCCAAGCCGAATCCGATAAGCATCCGTTTGGGATCTGCGATAAAGACGATCGCCCCGATGGCCGCAGCCCAGGCCAAGGCGGGCAATTCACAAGCCACGCACAGGGCCGTCGCAATACCGAGGCTTAGCCAAGTATTCCATGGAGCCGAGGTTCGACTCTGTGCGGCTCTAAGGATCTGCCAAGCCAGGGCGAGGCTGATCGAAAAGAATATTGCACCATGCAGATGGTTGTTGAGCGTCACGACAAAGGTCGTCAGAAAAGTACCCCAGATCGCAAGGGATAGAACGACCGTGCGCGTCCAAGCGCGTGGCACATGGGACTCCAACCAAAGATGCAACCAGCACCACCACAGCGCCAGTGGGATCAAGTTCGCAAGGATCAACACGATCCGGCCGATCAAGTAAGGGTCTTCGGTCAGAGACTTTCCTCGAATCGCATTGGTGGCCATCATCACCGGTTTGGTCACTGCCGCGAGCATGAGTGTCAGCAACGGAGGCTTGCTCGAATAACTATGCTCCAGGCCGTCGGAACCGCGGTGACGGACCATGTCGATGGTATTCCAGAGCTTGGACTTTCCCTTCGCATCGAGAATTTCAACGATCGAGTCGATTTCCCATCGCCCCTCTTGGGTCAGCGCTGCGATCGCACTCCATCGCGATCGATCGTTGGCACTTAGGAACGGAACCTCGTTGTTCACTGCAGTAATGCCGAGGATTCGAGCGGCTTGGACGGCGATGGCCAAGGTGATCATCCACCAGCCGATCGTGCGTGTCGAGATACTCGGGGAACCATTTTCAAAGTCTTGGGTCATGATCAGGAGCCTGTGGAATTCAACGCATCGTTGTTTGCGATTCAGATCGGTTATCAGCACATGCATCAGCTAGGGGGATCGACCCGCGCGGCGATCGAGTAAACGCGGCGGCCGGGTTGGGCATTGGCCACGAGCAGTTCGGCGATCAAGCCGGTGGCAAACGCTTGGATCCCCACAACGATCAATAAGATCGAGACAAAAAAACTGGCTCGCTCATGCAAGTGCAATGGGTTTTGATAACCTGCCAGACGGGTCCAAACCCAGCCGCAAATCAGCAGGGCCAGCAGAAGGAATCCGACGAAGAAAAGCGCTCCGCCGACCCCGCCGAGCAAATGCTGCGGACGATACCGAAATCGGGTTAGGAACACGACCGTCGCAAGGTCGAGAAAACCCTTCGGAATTCGCGACCAACCGTATTTGGAAGTGCCAAACTCGCGAGGATGATGCTCAACGGTGATTTCCGCGACTCGGAACCCTCTGGCTGCAGCCAGTACAGGAACGAATCGATGCATTTCCCCGTACAAGTCGATCTCGTCGAGCACCTCTCGGCGGTAGGCTTTAAACCCGCAGTTGAAATCGTGTAGGGGGATTTTGGAGAAGTACCTTAGAATGGCATTGAAGACCAGCGAGGGCCAACGTTTGTGCCAAGGATCAAAGCGATGTTGTTTCCAGCCGCTTACGACGTCGTAGCCTTCCTCGAGCTTACCGAGCATCCTGGGGATCTCCTTGGGATCATCCTGCAAATCCGCATCCATGGTGATGATGATTTTGCCGGTAGCTTCCGAGAAACCCGCAGCCAACGCAGCAGCTTTTCCGAAATTCCTTCGGAAGCATAAAGCGCGTATCGAGCCACGCGATTCGGCCAACTTCTCGATGGCCTTCCACGACCCATCGGTCGAACCGTCGTCAATGAGCACAATCTCACACAGATTCCCATCGCTAGCCGCGTCGATGCGGCGTACTAGTTCGCAAAGCGTCTCTTGCTCGTTGAGCAAAGGGATCACTACGGAAATCGAATTCATTGCAACTCCTCGATTCGCAATACCCTCGCCAGGAGTCGGCGGACCCCCTCGAAAAGCAACATCCCCATGACTAGTCCGAGTCCATCGACGGCCAGATCCATAAGATCATAATACCTGCCGACCAAGGGTTGCGTTAGCTCATCGAACCAACCATAGAGCAACCCAAAGACAAAGGTGGGGATAACGTAGGCGTACCAACCATAAGATCGAACGCGAAGTTGCACTGCCAAACTCAAAAGGAACCCCAAGACCAAGAACGCCGACGTGTGCAGCAGTTTGTCCCCAGCCAATTCCAAGGTCCTCGGAATACAATGCTTAGGCAAATGGGTCATGATGAACATGAAAACGAGATAAGAAAAAGCGACGAAGGTTGTAAGGTTCTTTGCCATGTTCCTTGCCATGATCTGTTCCGTTTCAAGCCAGTACTCGATGAGGGTGCTGATAACTTGGCGTGAGCATCTGGGCGTGGAAAGCAAAAAGCCTCGCCGAAAGCGAGGCTATTTGACTTGAGCTTATTGTAGCGAACTATCGGAACTAGTCCCACCACCACTGATCTTCGCGTAGATCACTAGGTGCTGAGAGCTTTTCTGCCGAAGCATCCAGTGTGTTGTCGACCTGAGGATCGTTGGCTAGTTTGCGGGCAGAGATATGAACGCCTCCGATCGGAGTGACCAAGGTTCCCTCTTTCCACATGGCGTTGACGGCGGGTTCAACTTGCGAGATTCCGTTGTTGACCTTCGTGGAAAGCTTGTCCTCGTCAGCGAAAACTCCGAGCTCCCAATTCGCTTTTCCATAGAAGTCGTTTTGCTGCATGAACGCAGCGACGATGCTCATGTCGAACAAATTTCGCATTTGACTGAAAACCGGCATGACCTCGCCTAGAGCTTCAAACTTTTGCGTGAACTCCTTGGCAAAACCGACCGAAGCCGCATCGCCGGCGCCTGCGCCCCGGGTTCGTTCCCCGGTCTTGGACAGAAACTCTTTTTCGCTGGTGAGCTTGGCACCCTGGCCCTGAAGATGCAAAGCAGTGCGGTCTTCGTTGGTCGCTACCGTGCCATAATCGGCTTCAAAGTACCATCGCTGAAGTGCGCTCGCATTGGCGCCAGCTTGGGTGCGGACGATCCAAGGCTTGAAGGGGATCACGGTGTTTTCCAAACCGAGCCCAATGAGCTTCATGCGGTAGTCGGCTTCCACGAGAACCCTGGCGAAGTTCGTCTCGCGAGGGACACCTTTGATGATGACGTTTTGGTAGCCCAGGGCTTGTTTCATACCAGCTAAAACCGCTGGATTGATCTGATTAGCGCGACCTCGGAACTGGTCGTTGTACTGATTCATCCGCTTGATCCCCTCCTGGGTCGGTTCGATCGACACAGCGATCGATCCGATCGCATCGTTCGACGGAGCATAGACTCGAAGGGCAACGATCAAATCCATGAGGTTCAAAACCGATCGCCCAGACTTGAGTCCGACCCGATTGCCGTTTTCCGTCACGTGGATCTTTTCGGCCGGACCTGCGATCACGATGTCGTTGGAGTCGGGCAGGAAAAAAACATACTCAATTCGCGTCAGTCCAGCCAAACCTAGGACCTCATCGCCGAGCTCTTGTTGCTCTGACACCCGATTCGCAACGAGCTTTTCCAAGCGGTTCAAGGAGACTTTGCGCATTTCCGACGCCACCACATCGGTATTTCCGACGGTTTGCAAAGCGGCCTTTCGGACCCGCAAAGCCAAGGTGTTGTCGACGGCGCTGATCCGCAGAACGCCCTGAGGATCGATCTCTACCCCCCCACCATTTCCGGTGTCGCCACCGCCGTTGTTGTTATTGCCGCCGCCGTTGTTGTTATTGCCGCCGCCGTTGTTATTACCTTGGGAGAATCCCAAGTTGGCCAAGCTCGCAACGAGCGCCACGGCGGCGATAAATCTTGTCAGTCGATGGAACGGTTTTTGGAAAAGCATCAGCATTCGCCTTGTACTACTACGTTTCGCGGTAACGGATTTAGCGTATTTGAGTTCTTGGACCAACATGCTTTTGGCCGAACGGGCAACCCTAGAGCCTCTTATTTGGTATCGGATCGCCGTCGGTTTGGATCAATTCTCAAATATACCAACTCTCAAGAATAGTTCCCTCCAGGGTGGATATCAACAAATTGGGCAAAATAGGCGGGTCGGGCGAAGCAGGATTTATCCGATTTTTCGTTAAAAACCGGGTTTTCCTTAGAATCGTTCAAGTTCGCTTGACGGAGAAACCCAGCCAACGCTAAACCCTACCCAGGCGTAACGGTCCAACTTCTTCGGTAACCTGCTCAACCAACGGCTCGAAAACTTGTCGGCAACCCCTGGAAATCGCACTTCACTGGAATCTACGCTGGATTCAACACTGGATTCTACTTCTGGGCTCCCATGGCGCCAGAGGCTTGTGCGTTTCGTTGTTTTCCTGGGTTTGGCCCTGATGATCCTGCAAATGGGATTGGCCCAAGCCCCCTTCCCATCCACGACTCCCGGGACCTTGCCACCGAGCCCTGGCTACCCGTCGACTCCTGCAGGGACCCCCTCCGGCGCGTATCCTGCAACGACCATTCCCCCATACACGGCAGCTCCACCGACGTATTCCGCTCCACCCTCGAGCTACAACCCCTACGCACCGACGTTCCGCCCAAGCACCGCACCTACTTCGGCTCCCGCTCCTGGGATGTACCCGTCCACCTATCCGACGTCCAATTCGTTTAACCAAGCCTACAACTCCTGGATGGAATGGCTCACCGGAAATCCCGCCGTAGCGGCAAGCCCCACGGCCTACGGCCAAGCCCCCTACGGAACTTCTACCTACGGCGTTCCAACCTATGGACAACCCGTCGGGGCGCAATCAAGTCCCACTGGCTACCCTCCGACGTATCCTCAACCGGGCTATCCTCAACCGGGCTATCCTCAACCGGGCTATCCTCAACCGGGCTATCCTCAACAGGGCTATCCTCAACAGGGCTATCCTCAACAGGGCTATCCGCCAGCAAGCGCTCCGCCCGTTAGCTATTCATCACCGGGCTATCCGAACCCGTCGCCGGGCGTGATGTTCCCCGGCACAGCACCCACACCGAACCCGTACAGCAGCAACCCGTACAGCAGCAACCCGTACAGCAGCAATCCGTACGCAGCCGGAGGATATCCCCAAGCTCCCTATCCGAACTCTTGGAACGCATGGTGGTACACCACCTCCACGGCAGTCCAAACCCAGACTCAGCAGACGATGCGTTTGTGCCAAGGAGTAAGGTTTCGTTACACCTACTTGCCTGGAAATACCGATTTCAGTGGAGTCAGTGGCAACCAGCTAGAAAGCCACGACTTTGAAACCTCCATGGTCTTTGCGATTCCGCGAATCTTCGGTACAAGCCAGCCGTGGTACTTGATGCCGAGCTTCGCACAACACCTTTGGTCCGGCCCCGAGACTCTCGGCTCGGACCTTCCAGGGTCCGCATTCAGTGCCTTTCTCGATAGCACTTGGGAAACCGATCCGCTTCAGACCTGTGGCGCCGAACTCGGCTGGCGCGTCGGTGTTTTCTCCGCCTACGATGCGATCAACAACGATAGCATACGACTCCAAGGCAAAGCGTTGGGTCGGCTCCGCATGACCCCTAATTCGACCCTTCGTGCCGGGGTCTATTACATCGATCGAAACAACATCAAGTTGCTCCCGGCCGGGGGCATTCTATGGATGCCTAACCAAGATACTCGGTGGGATATCTTTTTTCCCGAACCGAAACTCTCCCACTACTTGACCACCTGTGGAACGCATGACATGTGGTGGTACTTGACCGGTTACTATGGCGGTGGTGCTTGGACCATCAAACAACTCGATTCCGATACGACTGAAGAGATAGACATCAACGACTTGCGCATCATGGTCGGTTTTGAAAAAGGCCGCAACGACCTTCTGCGACAAGGTTTCCGGACCTGCTTCTTCGAAGTCGGATACGCGTTCAATCGGGAATTGATTTTCCGAACCCGACCCGAAGCGAATATCAATCCCGACGATAGCCTCGTGTTCCGCGCTGGTTTCGGTTACTGACACCGGTATCGAAGACTAAGAATGTTAACCACGGAAAACGCAGAATACACGGAAAAATGAAAGTTGCTTTTCCGTGTGTTCTGTGGTTTGGTGGTTTTGTTCTTAGAAAGTCACTCGGGACAGTCCCAGCGTCGCGATGCTCGGTCTTACGGATTGAGATTTTCCTCTAGCCTCGCGCCTGCCTTCCGCCGTATTTTGCAGGAAATCTTGAGCATAAAGGATTCCACCCCGTTTTTTTCCAGCTACGCTATGGGTCTCTCCCTAAGTAGTTTCCAGATCGGTCACCCTTCAATTCGCCGATCTGTTCGCACCTTCTACAACGGATTCCTTGTGATACGATGCTCCGCAATCTACTCTGCATTGTCTTTCTAAGTTGCCTCGGACTCTCCGTGGACCGATCGGCGCTGGCCTCGACTCAAGAACCCAGCCAAGCCCCAGCTACTGAGCCGCCAGCTACTGAGCCGCCAGCTACCGAAAAGCGACTCGAAGCGATTGAGAAACTTCTCGAGCAACTCTCAAGCGATCTGCAGGCCCGCAAAGCTACCCAAGCTCCAAACAAATCGTCCGAAGATAGCAAACCATCGGCCGAAAAGAGTCCTGAAAAAAATGCCGAGCGGCCAGCAAATGATTTGGTACCGACTCCACGACCTCGCGGGGAACGAGCCGCTGTACCGAAAGTCCCTGCAAGCGTCAAACTCGAGCCTTCTTGGCTCGAAGAGATCAAGTGGCGATCGATCGGTCCTGCGAACATGTCTGGCCGTATCTCCGACATCGTTGTCCACGAAAAGGACACGTCGCTTTGGTGGATCGCAACAGCCTCGGGCGGATTGCTCAAATCGACCAACCACGGTGGATCCCTTCAACACCAATTCGATCGTGAAAAAGTCGTCTCGATCGGCAGCATCGCCACAGACCCGAACAACAAAGAAGTTCTTTGGGTAGGAACCGGCGAGATCAACCCTCGTAACTCGGTCTCTTACGGCAACGGTGTTTACAAAACCATCGATGGGGGAAAAACATTTCAGCACCTAGGCCTGGATCGCTCCTATCAAATCGCGCGCGTTTTGGTCGATCCAAAGAACTCCGATACCGTCTATGTCGGAGCCGCTGGACGTCTCTACGGCAGCAACCCTGAACGAGGCGTGTACAAGACCACCGATGGCGGCAAGACCTGGCAACAGGTTCTCTTTGTCGATGACCAAACCGGCGTGATCGATATGGCGATGAGTCCTACCGATCCGAACACGATTGTCGTGGCCATGTGGGACCGCATGCGCGACGGCTTTGACTCCTGGCCTGGCACAGTCCCCAAACCCGATGGGGTCGATGGTTATGACCCGATTCGCAAATGGGGTAAGGGAGGCGGGATCTTCCGAACCACCGATGGCGGAACCAACTGGACCAAAATCTCCAAAGGACTGCCACCGGGTATGACCGGTCGAATCGGTCTAGATTGGCAAGTGCATTCGCCAAATGCTTTATTTGCTATCATCGATTGCGAGGACATCGGCAAAGGCCCCCCACCTTTTGCTGCTTATCTGGGATTGGTCGGACAAAACATCGATGCCAAACCGATCGTCACGCAGGTCATCACCGATAGCCCTGGGGCCAAAGCCGGAGTGCAAGCCGGCGATCAATTGATTTCCGTCGACGGAACCAACATCGCTGAATTCGATACCTTGCTCGAGACGCTTCGCAAGAAACGTGTGGGCCAACGTGTTTCGCTCACGCTCAAACGCGCCGACGAAGACAAGAGCGTCGACATCCTACTGACGGGAAGACCAGGCACTGCAGCCCAGGCCACGACTGTATCGCTGGGGGTAGCCGGTGAGGACAAGGACGAAAAGATCGTCGTCCAACGCGTTTCCGTCGGTGGATCGGCGGCCAAAGCGGGCGTAAAAATCGGAGATGTGATTACCAAGGTCGACGGGCAAGCCCCTGGCGCGTTGCAAGCGTTGAACGAAAAGATTCAAAAGAAGTCCGAAGGGGACAAAGTCCAACTCGAGATCCAACGGGGCGAGGAAAAGATCGACCTGAGTGTCGTTCTCGAAGCCCGCGTTGGACGCGGAGGGGGTGGGGGCGGATTGCAGTCACCTGCTCAAAGCAACGTTTTCATGGGAATTCAGGGTGAAGATGCCTCTGGTGGAGGCGCCAATCTTACGTCGGTCACCGAGGCCGGACCGGCCGAAAAAGCTGGCATAAAATCCGGAGACATCCTCTTGCAACTCGATGGCAAAGACATCGCCAACTACGAAGGGCTCGTGAGTGAAATCCGCACCCACAAACCAGACGACAAACTCAAGGTGAAGGTCAAACGTGCCGACCAGACGCTCGAAATCGAAGTCGTCTTGGCCGATCGGCTTGCAGGAGGTTCGGCGGTTCGCCCTTACACCTATTCCTATTTCGGTCAGTCACCGAACGTACAGGACCAACAAGGCTCCGAGGGATACAAGTATGGTGGTGTTTATAAATCCACCGATGGCGGTGCGACTTGGCAACGTATCAATTCGCTCAACACCCGCCCGATGTATTTTAGCGTCGTGAAGGTCGACCCGAGCGATGAGAAGAATCTGTATGTACTTGGCGTCGCCCAGCATCAGTCCCGAGATGCTGGGGCGACCTTTACTGAGGATTTTGGTCGAAGGGTCCATGCCGATGGCCACGATCTTTGGATCGACCCGAGCGATGGTCGGCACATGATCCTCGGATGCGATGGCGGTATCTACACTACACACGATCGCGGGGCGACCTGGGACCATATCAACACAGCTGCAATTGGCCAGTTCTATCATGTGGCGATTAGCCCAAAACAACCCTATTGGGTTGCCGGTGGACTGCAAGACAATGGATCATGGGCTGGTCCAGCAATCAGCCGATCCGGAGGGGCGCTGAACGAAGATTGGGTCAATATCAACGGAGGCGACGGTTTCGTCTGCCGCATCGATCCAAACGACCCGGACTTGTTCTACGCCGAGAGCCAAAACGGCGCGATCGTCCGAAGGAATCTTCGTACCGGCGAACGAGGTTCGATCCGCCCGGCTCGGGTCGATGGAATGAGCTATCGATTCAATTGGAATACTCCGTTTGTCCTGTCGAGCCACAACTCGAAAATCTTCTATAGCGCTGGCAATTATGTGTTTCGCTCGCTGGATCGAGGCAACGATTTGCGTCCGATTTCGCCCGAAATCACCCTGACTCAGCGAGGCTCTGCAACCGCTTTGTCGGAGTCCCCAAGGGACTCGAATGTCCTGTATGCGGGGACCGATGATGGCGCATTGTGGGTCACTCGCGATGGCGGAACGAACTGGAAGAACATCACCGCGAATCTGAAATTGCCCAATCCACGCTGGGTCGCGACGATCGAAGCTTCCAGGCACTTCAAGGGCCGTGTATACGTCTGCTTGGATGGTCACCGATCCGATGATGATAATCCCTACGCTTTTGTCTCCGAAGACTTCGGCGAAACATTCAATCCACTACACACCGGCTTGCCATGGGGTTCAACGCGCTGCCTACGCGAGGATTTGGTCAACCCAAACCTGCTTTATCTAGGAACCGAGTTCTCCCTATGGGTCTCGATCGATCGAGGGCAAAACTGGACTCCGTTCAATCAAAGCCTTCCGACCGTCGCGATCCATGATGTCGCGATCCATCCGGAAAACGGCGAAATCGTCGTGGCCACCCACGGCCGCAGTCTCTGGGCCTGCGATGTGACCGGACTGAGGCAACTAAAGCCCGAAAACATCGGCAAAGAGATCGCGTTTTTTGGTCCCGTCGATGTGACGCGCTGGCGCAACGATTCGGGGCGCGGTGGAACCAACCGCAGCTTCGTCGGGCAAAATCCATCCCAAGGAGCAAAGTTTTGGTACGCGTTACCCAATAAGTCCGAGAAGGTCGTCGCCCGAATCGAGAACATCGATGGAGAATTGATCAGCGAACTCAGCGCCAAGGCCGAGCCAGGCTTGCACCTGCTTAACTGGGACCTTACCCAAACCAATCGCGATGCGGCTCGCGGTCCTGGCGGCGGCGGTCCTGGCGGTGGCGGTCCGCGCGAGCGAATCGAACGTCCAGGCGATGAGTTGTCGGATCGACCAAGCCGACAACGACGCGGAAGGGGTGAACCGCCCTCCGAGGGCTCCCCCGGAACGGCTGAGGAACCTACGGCAACACCGAATCCGAACCCAAATAACCCCAATCCACCGGCTCAAGAGGAAGCCGACGCCGAAGGCCAGCAGTCCACAGCGCCGAGCCCAGCCGCGCCGAGTCCTGCTGCGTCGGGTCCGCAAACCCCCGGTGGAGCCGCAGGGCCCACCGGCAACCGCCCCCCCGGAGGATTCCTTGGTTTCCGCGGCCCTCGGCCCGTGCCCAACGGCGTGTATAGGGTGCAGTTGCTTGTCGATGGCAAGGTGATCAAGAGCCATTCGATCCGTGTCAATCGCGACCCGAACTTGCCAGAGAACGCCGTAGCCGATGAGCTTTACGAACTGCAGATCTTGTTGGACAAACAAACCAAGGAGAACAAGTACCAGAACAAATCCAATGGACGTGGAAACTACGGGGACGACTGATGTTCTCAGACGCTAGGCATGGGTATCTACGGAGAAATGAAACGATGAGGATTCACCAGCTCCGTCAAGCGTTCACGCTTGTCGAGCTGCTTGTGAGCATCGCGATCCTTGGGATTCTCGTGGGCTTGCTCTTGCCAGCCGTCCAAGGAGCACGTGAGGCGGCTCGCAGGATGCACTGCGCAAACAATCTTCGCCAGATCGGACTTGCTCTGCACAGCTTTGTGGATGCAAGAAAATGCTTTCCGTCATCGGGCTGGACGATCGCTTCGGCACAAAATCCATCCGGTGCTTATATCGGATGGCAAGCATCGATATTGGTGCATCTGGAACAGGCTCAAGTTGCCGTCGGCTACGATCGCAATAGCCATTGGTGGGCGGATCGGAATTTGCTCCTTGGCCGCATTCCGCTCGGTGTGTATCAGTGCCCATCGACTCCATTGGTTGAACGGCCAAGTTCCTTGGTAGCCAAACCACCCCGGCCGTCCTTGGTGCTCGATAGTCCGCTGGGACCCTCCGACTATGCTGCGTTGATGGGGGTTCGCGCAAGCATCTCGCCGAAGAGTTACCTCTCGAGCGAATCGACACGATCGGTGATGTACCGCAATTCGGCGACCCGATTTGCCGACATCACCGATGGCTCATCGCAGACGACGATGGTCGTCGAGTGCGGGGCAAGACCCGCAGTTTATCGTGAGTCCAAGCTTGTGCGTGACGTCGGCAACGACCAAGGAAACGGGTGGGTAGACAGTGAGGGCGGTTTTAGTTTGGATGGTTCGGATGCGACCGGAACGCGCCAGGGTGCCGGTCCGGTTCTGGCCCCTTTTGCGATGAATCGGACGAACGAAAACGAACCCTACAGTTTCCACCCCGGGGGTTGTCATTTCTTGTATGCCGACGGTCACTGCCAATGGACCGACCAATCGATCGATTTGGTCGTAGTTGCCGCTCTGAGCACGCGGGCAGCAGGCGAGATCGTCGCGCAGGATCGCTAGCGGGCGTTTCTTCCGTAGGTCTCCGTCAGTTCGCCGAGCCAATCGGCAAGCCCCTCGGTCAGTAGGCCCGGTGGACAACGCCAAATCCAGTTACCCTGCGTTGTGCCAGGAGTGTTCATTCGGGCAGTGGTTCCCAACCCCAATAGGTCTTGGATCGGCGAGATCGCCAAGCATGCGACAGATCGCCATATCGATCGCATCATCGTTCGGTGAATCGAATCGCTATTGCAGTCCAAATAACGGGCCGCAAAGGCCTTCTCACGGTCGATCTGATCCTGAGTCCGAGTGCTCGATGCGCCTGCCTGACTGGCATACCAACCGACAACCGTGTCGTTGTCGTGGGTGCCGGTGTAAGCGACGCAGTGGCTCGGATAGTTGTGGGGTAGATCCAGTGACGAAGCGACCGCGTCACAGAATCCAAACTGCAAGATGCGCATTCCGGGGAAACCAAATGCGTCGCGCAACTGGCGCACCTCAGGCGTGATGAACCCAAGGTCCTCGGCGATCACCGGCAATTCTTGTCCTGGGAGCAGGTTCAAGCCCTGGGCGATTTTATGGAAAAAATCATGACCCGGGCCAGGCCGCCACTGACCTATTTTTGCATCGGAATACTCGGCCGGAATGGCATAGTAAGATTCAAAACCTCGGAAGTGATCGATGCGGATCAGATCGCACCAATCAAGGGACTTACGAAATCTGCGAATCCACCAAGCGTACGCGCTATGCTGATGTTGGTCCCAGCGGTAAAGCGGATTGCCCCAGCGCTGCCCACTTTCGGAAAAGTAGTCCGGAGGAACACCAGCGACGAGCGTCGGATGGCCTTGATCGTCTAGTTCGAACAAGTGTTGTTCAGACCACACATCGGAGCTGTCCATGGAAACAAAAATCGGTATGTCGCCGATGATTCCAATTCCTAGACTCGCTGCATACTGACGCAGTTCCCTCCACTGTCGATCGAACAAGTACTGCACAAAGGATTCGAATTCGCAGGCACCTTTGAGCTTGCGATGCCAAGCTTCCATCGCATGGGGCTCACGCCGCTGGAGCTCTGGCTCCCATTCGTGCCAAGCACGATCCTGATGGTTGGCTTTGCAGGCCGTGAACAAGCAATGATCGCCGAGCCAATCGCCGTTGCGATGTCGAAACTCTTCCCAGTCTTGGGTCCAATCGGGCCTATTCGTCGGTTGCCTGCGAAACGCCAATCGCAATAGCTCCATACGTCTAGGAACAAGCTTAGGGAAATCCACACGCTCGAAATCCTCTTGGGAAACCCCTGCGATCGCGCTGCCGAGATCCTCTTGCTTGAGCAACCCGTCGCGCACCAGCAAGGCGGGGCTGATAAGCAAGGGATTTCCTGCAAAGGATGAAGGCGACTGGTAGGGGGAGTAACCGTAACCGACCGGACCGGTCGGGAGAATCTGCCACCAGCGCTGGCCGGCACGATGCAGAAAACGAAGGAGTTGATAAGCTCCCGGGCCGATGTCGCCTGAGCCTAGGTCGCCGATACTCCAGTCCCCGTCGGTTCCAGGCATCGCGTCGCGTTGTGCAACACCTTGGGATCGAGGCGGAAGGCTCGTGACATGGATCAGTTGCCCGGCGGCTCTGCGAAACAAAGATTCCATCGAATCACTTCCCTGTCTGTCGTAAGACGCTTGACCCAATAGAAAACCAGTAACACTCAGAAATCGCAATTTCCTGGGCTTCTCGGGAATGGTATCACATCGCGAATGTTCGCCATGCCAGTAGTGTACTGAACCATGCGTTCGAGACCCAGGCCAAAGCCCGCATGCGGAACCGTTCCGTACCTGCGAAGGTCCAGGTACCACCAATAATCCTCTTGTTTCAGCCCGCAGCTTTCAAGCCGAGCGATCAGCACGTCGAGTCGTTCCTCGCGCTGCGATCCGCCGATGATCTCGCCTACGCCCGGAACCAAAACGTCCATGGCCGCAACGGTCTTTGCGTCGTCGTTGAGCCGCATGTAGAACGATTTGATCTCCTTGGGGTAGTTGTACAAGATCAATGGACCCTGGACGTGCTCCTCGGTCAAGAATCGCTCGTGCTCGGACTGCAGGTCCGTCCCCCAACTGACCGGATAGTCGAACTTCTTACCGCTCTTGATGAGCACTTCAACCGCATCGGTATAGGTCATGTGGATAAACGGCTTGTCGAGCACCAACTGCAGCGAGGCGAGCAACCCGGGCTGGACACGTTTTTCAAAGAAGTCCATATCCTCGGCGCAATGCGCCAGGGTCTCTCGAATCATGAACTTGAGATACCGTTCGGCTAGTCCCATATTGTCCGATAGCTCGTAAAACGCAGCCTCGGGTTCAATCATCCAGAATTCCGACAAGTGCCTTGAGGTGTTCGAGTTTTCCGCACGGAACGTCGGGCCAAAGGTGTAAATCTTGCCCAATGCACAAGCGTATGTCTCGCCCTCGAGTTGTCCACTGACGGTCAAATAAGCTGGCTTTCCAAAGAAGTCCTTCGTCGAATCGACCTTACCTTGGACCATCGGCAGGTTCTCTAACGGCAAGGTCGTCACGCGGAACATCTGACCGGCTCCCTCACAGTCGCTGGCCGTGATCAACGGCGTATGGACCAATACGAAGCCTTCTTCGTGGAAGAACTCGTGGGTGGCCAAGCTGATTCGATCCCGGACTCGGGTAACGGCGCCGAAGGTATTGGTTCGGGGACGCAAGTGTGCCCATTCTCGGAGCTTCTCGAAGGAGTGCTGTTTTTTTTGCAAAGGATAGTCGGTGGCACTGGCCAGCCCGAGCACTCTTAAACTGCTGGCTGCCATTTCGGTAGCTTGGCCTTGCCCCTGGCTCGCCCTGAGCTCTCCGTCGACGACGATACTTGAACCCACCGTCAGGGTCAGAACATCAGACGCGTAGTTGCTAAGTTGTGCATCGGCGATGATCTGAAGATTCCCCATGGAACTTCCATCGTTGATTTCGATGAAACTGAAACCACCTTTGCTATCTCGACGCGTGCGAACCCAGCCTCGAACCTGTACGCTCTGTCCGGCCGACTCGGCTTGGCGAGCTTTTTGTACGGAGATCCACGGGTTGCTGCTCATTTGATTCTCTAACAAAAAGGGTCGATTCGGATAGCATTGGGTGCTTACAACACATCCTGGGGATTATAGCAAGTCTTTTAAACCGTTCCCATAGCCGCAAACCTAGGACGCCGCCGCTGGGATGGTAGATCGATTGTCCCCAATCGATCGGAGCGTTAAGACCGCATGGCCAGTGAAGAAAAACAGCCGAAAAACCGAAGACTCCGACGCTAGCGCGTCGGGTAGAGCCATTGGGGACAATGGCTCTACCATGGAAGACACCGCTGGGCGAACCTTCTACTTCACTGAGGCCGATAAGGGCACGATGTTCTCCTTGAGCCGGTACACGACATCCAAATCCGCTCGGGGCTTGCTCGCCAGATCCGTCAAAACGACGATCTTGCCACGCTGCTCGGAGTTGTTCTTCTTGTCGCCGTTTGCTTCCAACTTGGGACTGAAAACAAGAGACAGTAAATGCATGTCCTTGGACTCTTCGGGCAACTTGGTGCTCGATACATCGAAGTCCTCGCTTGAAATTCCAAGGACCCTAAAGGATTCGGTCGCCTTCAGACGGACCAACTTCTTGATCTCTTCTTGCTTGCCGATCGATCCGAGCGAAAACAAATTCGGCTGAATCGACAACGAAGGCTCAACATTGGCGCTGAGTCCTAAAGATAGAGATTTGATGTTCAAGTCGTTCGTATGCAGCGCAATTTCACTCTGCAATGGGCCCGTCGGCGCCGTTTCGTCCAAAGTCACCTTCAGACCATAGCGAACTTTCCCGCCCTGTCGAAGCAATTCCTGAATCGCGATCTTCACAAACGGTAAATCGCTCGTCGCATGGGTCACTTGCCAGGTCGATTTTCCTGCATAGTCCAAAGTCACCTCGACCTCTTTGGCCGTCCCCTCGGATAACTTACCAAACGCAACCTCGTTGGGGTTGAAGACCACATCGGAGCGGATGTATCCCTTGACGGTCAATTGGACTTCGGAAAAACTCGGTTTGTCAAACGTCACCGTGATCGTCGCACCCCGTGATCCGGTGTGTGTGCCTGTATTGAATACTGCCAAAATGCAGCCAGTCTGACCAGGCTCGACCGTCTCGGTGACGATGCTCGGCGTGGTGCACCCACAGGATGTTCGTACACTGCGAACATGGATCGGGTTCGGATAGGGGTTCTCGAAGTAAAAGCGATGCTCGGTTTTGGCCGAACGTGCGACGTTTCCGAAGTCATGGGTCCGCTCTTTGAATGCACTCTGAAATTGTTGACCCAACGCAACGGTAAACCCCATCGCTACCCACATCATTGCCATCAGACACGCTCTCATCGAAGCTCCCCCTGTGATTCCCTGTTTTGTTTCGACTCTGTGTTGTTTCGTCCCTAGTTGTTTCGTCCCTAGCTGTTTCCTCACCGTGCCGCTGTCGATCCAGATCGTGTCCAGCCCAAGCAGCATCGGTCTCGTCGTTGGCATTAGCCCTTAAAGGGTAAGCCTTCGGCGTTCGGTCAAGTATCCCCCCTGAATAAAGATCGATTTGCAATTTCGATAAAAAATCAGGCGAGTCGATTCGACTCTTGCTGGACTAAGCGTCCTGACCGTCAATCTCCCTACCCTTCGAATCCCACAGAACTGAAAAGGTCTATCCAGGCCATACAAAGCGAATCTGAATCTTTTTATTGCGATCGAATTCGACATGCGACCGACAAGCTCGCTCGCATGGTCCCCCAAGTGTGGCAGACTAAATCAAACTCTTGAGGAATTCTCGCTATGGCAACCAAAAAGAAAAATCTACCCACCGAAGAATCGTCAACCACGGCGCGTCCGAAGATGCTCGTGATGGCTGTCGTCGTCGCAGCGACGGCTAGCTCTTGGTACTGGTACCAACCTTTATCAGATGAAACCGCGGGGATCGACCCGATGGCTCCAGCGGCCAGCAACTACTCCGACATCCATCGGACGTTGATCGAGCCAAACACCAACGATTCGAATCCCGCTAGCGGTGCGACCGTTCCAGTCTATTCGGCCCTTCCTGAGGATCTCGTCGGCGAGCGTCAAGTCGCAGTACGTCCATTCCAGCCGATGCCACAAGGCACCCTTCGAGAGGTCCTGTCTAAGGAACCCTTGCCGGTGATTCCAATCTCCAGGCCGGATCGGACCCGACCGGACAACCAGGCCGCATTGGTCGCCGCGCGCCCTCCCCTTTGGACATCGATGGATTCGGCAAACGCAGACCCCAGTGCGGCCCGGTTCGGGGAATCCATGGCAAGTCGCTCCAGCGCTGCGCTTGGGACTTCCCCAAACTCTCAACCCAACGATTGGGATCGTCAAAGCCCGTTCCCATCCCGAAGCGATTCGCAGGGTGTTGGCTCTACAATCGTAGGCTCCATCGCGGCCTCTTCTAGCCCTTCGCAGGGGGATAGAATCGTGGCGATCGAGCCCCCGCAAGCCGTCGCTTCGGGTTGGCCTGACGCAAATTACAAGCCCGATTCAGCCATGGCTCAAGCTCAGTCGATTGCCAAGAGCCAACCGAATCCCCCTTTGACGATCCGTTCGACCGGTGGTGCGTTGCTTGCTGCACAAGGGACTAGTCAGCCTGGCAAGATCGCCGTTTCGGAGTCTCAAGCCGAAGAGTCGATCGGAGCGCTCGCACGAAGGACGGTTCCGACGGCTTGGTCTAGCGGCCCATCGAGTTTATCCGATCGCAACCAGACGGGTAAAAAAAGCGGTGCGGTCATCCGTCAACCGGCCAAGCCTTAGTCGTCTGACGAATTTTGTTTTTTCCCGAACTTCTTGATGTACGATTCGGCCTTGGCTTTTTTGCGAGGGGGTATTGGGGGCTGATCGGATTCGATGGCTTTTTGAAAGTCTTCGCAGGCGAGTTGTTCTTCTTGGCGAGCGATATGGAGCAAGGCTCGGTAGTAGAACAGCCAAGCGTTTAGGGGCTGCAATTCCTCGGACTCGCTCAGTGCGGTTTGGGCCTCCTCGAATCGCCCGGCAGAGATTAGTGCTCTGGCGTAATTGTTGAGGTAGTAGGCCAGATGGTCCGGCTCTTTATCGCGAGCCATCGCTATGGCTTTTTCAAGATCGACGATGGCAGGTTCGTAGTCACCCAATTCCGCGGCGCAGCCACCGCGACCGTTGAGGGCAGTGGAGGACTCTTTTTCGAGCTTCCTGATGACATGGTTGAAATCCTCCCAAGCTTCAGCGAATTGGTCTGAGTACCAGTAGGCCGCAGCCCGCCGCAAATAACCGGTATCGTTGGTCGCATCGAGCTCGATAGCTTGGGTAGAAGCTCGGATGGATTCTTCGAAGCGGTTTTGGACAAAGGCGATATGTGCCGACATGATGGCGCGGGTGAATTCCGTTTCTTCGGCTGATTCGGGCCTGAGCAAAACGGCCGCATCGAGATCCTCTTGCGATTTCTCGTCGTCGCCTTGCTGCTGATAAATCGCGCTTCGACCGATCAGCGCCGGTGCAAAATCTGGATCCTCTTTGAGGATCGCGTCGAGGTCGCTGAGGGCTTGGTCCATCTTGCCCAACTGGATGCTCAACTGGGCGCGTGAAAACAATGCTGGGAGCAGGTCGGGGCTCGACTGGATGACCAAGTTGAGGTCTTTTTCGGCCCCTTTGAGATCATAGCTGGACATGGACATGCGCGAGCGATCGAGCAAGCATTCTTCGTTGGTCGGATCGAGCTCAAGGACTTGGTCGAGGATCTTCAGGGCTCGCTTGCGGTCTCCGAGCATTTCGCAGACCAGCGCACTGCCCCGCATGGCTTGGATCTCTTTGGGTTCGATTTTCAGCGCCTCATCGAAGTCATCACCGGCCCGAGCGTATTGCCCGAGCATCATGTAGTGGTATCCCCGGACGACGAAGGGGATAGCGTGCTCGGAGTCGGATTCGAGAATCGCCGAGAGTTCGGCTACCGCATCGTCGATCCGACCGAGTTTCGAGTAGGTTTGGGAGAGTCGGTAGCGTGCAGAGAGGTTGTTGGAGTCCAGCTCAACGGCGCGCAAAAGCAATTCGAGAGCTTCTTCGTAATCTTCGTTGAGGAATTTTGCGTATCCGTAATCGCTCAGCAGTGCGGTGTTTTCGACGCCTTGATCGAGCAGGAATTGCGAGTCGGCGATGGCTCCATCGGCATCGGCGTTTTCGATCCGTATTTCGATGCGTTGTTGTCGTGCGACAGCCAAATCAGGCTGGTTTTCGATGACCCAATCGATGTCTTCAAGGGCCAAAGTGAGTTTTCCGGATTCTTTGTAGGCATCGGCTCGAAGGCCGTTGAGGATCGGATGCTGGCCGAGTTGCTCGATGCACGACGAGAGATAATCGATCGATTTGTCGATCCCTTCGAGTCGATGGATGATGTAAGCTTTGAGTTGGATCGCTCTAAGATTGGGGCCCTCGTTTTCGACAAACGCATTGACGTCCATGAGTGCATCCTGGTTGTTTCCCTGGATCATCAGGAGTTTAGCTCTAAGCAAAAGGGAGTTGCCATGCAAGGGGTTCACGGCCAGGGCGGCATTGAGTTCGCGAAGCGCGCCGGCGGTGTCGTCAACATCCTGAGCAACACTGGCTGCGACGAAGTGAAATTCTTCGGACTTCGGGCCTTGGGGCGCTTGTTCGAGGGTCTTTTTGGCTTCGAGGGGAAAGCCCATCGAGTGCTGTAGATGGGCCAAGAACCCATACCAATCGGTACCGGCGTCGGGAAGTTTGATCAAAGACTGGCAAACGCTCGCGGCTTTTTCAAGCATTCCATTGCGTTGAAGGAACCGGGCGTAGCCGAACAGCAACTCGCGGTCCTGTGGGGATTTCTCCAACAAGTTTTCCCATCGTCCTTGGGCTTGGTCGTACTCCCCGGAGGCAGCCAAGAGGTCCGGGATACCGACGTCCAAGCGTCGGTTTTCCTGAACGGCTTTTTGCCAATACTCTAGGTCCTCTACTCGAATCCGGTTTTCGGGTAATGCCATCATTTCTGTTGCGAAATGAAGATCCCCGATCGAGGGGTCTGGGTCTTTGGAGTCCTCCTGAGGATTGTCTTGTTCCTTTTCTTTTTTCGGCTCTTGCGTCTGATGCATCGCGCGCACGTAGCGTTGGTAGTCGGGATGCGCGTCGGGGAGGGTCAGTTCGCGGAATTGGCCGGTACCTTCGAGGTTGCAACTGCGATACATAACGATGATCGGGCCTCTGACCGGAAAGTCCGGCATCGACTGCAATGCTTTGTCGAGGGCTCGGTTGGCTTGAGGCAACAGAAGCTCTCGGCCGGATGGTTTCGAGTCGCTTTGCCCAAGGGGCAGTACTTGGGTTTGAATGATCCGTTTTCGACCGGGAAAAAACTGAACCAATGCTTGGCACGCGATCGGCGAGTCTTCGATCTGTCGGAGCTCTTGATGGAACGCCGAATCGATGTATTGAAAAACCGCGTGGCAAATCGCCAACGATCCGTCTTCTTCGTTGAGCCCATGCATATCGGACAAAACGTACCCACGATCAAAAGCAATGAGGCTGGATTGAAAGAGTTTTTTCTCCGCGTCGGTGCTCCAAGGTTCGAGTTGAAGCGAATTGTGCCAGAACAATCGACCGTTGGGATAGGCCTTAAGAAATTTGCTAAAAAACGGGCTCTTGGAGACCAGATGCCGGGTAAGTTCTTCGCGAACTTTTGAATCCTGGGGCTTGCTGCGAAGGTGTCTTTGGAGGAACCAAACTCCGACGAGCAAGGCCAGCAGAAACCAGACCACTGGCAAGGGGGCTTGCAGACTGTAGGCCAGGGCGGCTAGGGCAGCAAGCAAGCTACCTGCGGTCAAAAAGTAGATCGGCCGATCGGTTCGTGTCGCGACGATCGGCCAGAGCCGACTGCATTGGTCGCAAAGAGCCAGTGGAAAAGAGCAAGCGAAATGCTCGTCGAGAAAAACCACAGCAGCGATCTTTAGCGGCCGGCGTTTCTCGCACGCGCAACAGAGATTCGAGTGCTTGAGCCGTTCGAACAGTTCGACGGTTTCGTTGTAAATTGAGTTCGCACCCAATAGCTCCTCGGTCACCACGCTCACGGGTGGGAAACCGTTGGATACTTCGGCTGGGGAGTTGTATAAAAACTGCATGGATTGGATTTGTCAGGGCGTTCGAGACTGAAACTTCAATGGATGCTCCGTTTTGCTTCGTTAACCATATACATCGTCCCGCATCCTGGACAGAACAGATACCATTCGTAAAAATACGTCTGCCCGGGCTTCCTGGGCTTGGACTTGGGCGTTTTCTTGACCAAGATCTCTGTACACTTTCGACAGGGTGCCCCTTGCGAAGGTTCCACGGCAGGTCCTGCATCCTGAGCAATTGGCCGAAAAACCCGGGCAGCCAATTGGGGATTCGCCGAGCGACTACTCGATGGGTCGGACAAATACCCTTGGTCGTCGGCCAAATCGTATTGCTGAATCGCAGCGACGGCCAATGCATCGCAGCGCTCGTTCTCGGCAACACCCGCATGCCCTTTGACCCAATGAAATCGGATCGAATGCCGCGCCGAGGCTTCTAGATACCTTTTCCAAAGATCGACATTTTTGACCGGTTGACCAGGGCTGCGGAACCAACGGTTCTTTTGCCATCGCAAAAGCGAACCGCGTTGGACGGTATCTACCACATACTTCGAGTCGCTATATAGGTGCACCGAGCAAGGTTTCGATAGGGCCTCTAGAGCGACAATCACACCCATGAGTTCCATACGGTTGTTGGTCGTAAGGCGAAATCCTCCGGACAACTCCTTGCGATGCTTACCGGCCATGAGCACGATCCCATAGCCGCCCGGACCAGGATTAGGCTCAGCGGCCCCGTCGGTGTAGATGGTTACCGATGACATTTCATTAGCTATCGACGCGTCGGACACGAAAAACTCCAGTGTCGTTTGGAATAGGCCGGTCAGGTTGGAATCCGGATGTGCATTGTAACGACAAGAGTAAGCCAGAGAAAGTTTCCATGCGCGTCGCAACCGTTTCGCTAGGACAATCGATGGACCTGGAAGCGACGTGTGAAATGGACAATTCGCATAAAAAAAAGGGCACGCTTTTGCGTGCCCTTGATCGTTTAAACCTGAGCTTAATAAGCTCTTTCAGGTATTTTGTGATCCGGTCAATCCGGCAAAGACCTAGGCCTTTGGAACGTCGCTTGCCGACGGAACGGCAGGCGCATCTGGGATCGCTGGTGCGGCAGGAACTGCAGCGGCAGGAGCCGGTGCAGCAGGAACTGCAGCAGCAGCAGGAGCTGCGGATGGAGCGACTACTGCAGGTGCAGCTGGCACTGGAGGAGCAATGGTGGAGCTTTCGACCGTTCCAGCATTGACTGCGGTTCCGCAGTTGGTGCAAGGAGCCGAGCCGACGATGACCGACGAATCGGACATGACGGTTGTGCCGGCGCATCCGGTGCATCCGGAATCGACGGCAACGCTGCCGCATCCGGTGTCACAACCGGTGTTGCAAGCAGGTGCTGGAGCTGGTGCACATGAAGCAGCAGCCGCACCCGAGCACTTGGCAGCACGGCGACCACCCATCTTGCTGAGCAATCCGCCACCGCTGCAGTCCTTGGCAACGGCGCCACTGCAAGCCGCCTTTTTCGAATGCAAGCGAGCGATCAAGCCGCTTCGACCGCCACTGCAGCCATTGTCTCCACCGCAACCGGCCATCGCGACGGATCCGAATCCCGCTGCAACAAAAGCAACGGCTGACAAAACTACTAAGCGCAACTGACTCATAGGAAATTCCTCCCGAGAGAAAAAACTGGGTAAACCACTACCCCGGACTCGATTCCGACAAACCGCACTCCCACCGGAGGGATGCTGTCAAAGTTTGCCAATTAGGGGTTTTACGTAAACTGGAACGTTTTTGAAGGGTACCAAACCACGGCCGGGTGTCAACGACCCCAAATCCTCAGCCGCGACCCGTTGGCTTGCCTGGCCATCGCTAGAAGTGCATCCCGAGCACCCAGACCGAACAAAAACCTTAAACTACTCTCTTCCTGGTCTCAACAAAACCCAATGCATCTGCTAAATTTAAGGTTTGGATATCCATCGAATCCACCTGCCATACAGTCCGACAACGGAGATTATTAGCCGTGCTCATGCCGCTTGGGGTTCTTTCCCAGTACATTTTCGGTTCGGTCCTTTTTGTCCTTTCGTTTCTAATTATCGCGATCATTTTGCTGCAGCGCGGCCGTGGTGGTGGTTTGACAGGAGCCTTGGGGGGACTCGGTGGCCAAAGCGCCTTCGGGGTCAAAGCGGGCGATATTTTCACCCGGATCACAGCGGTCTTGGTGCTGCTTTGGATTTTCTTCTCGGCACTGGCTGCACGCTGGTATAAAGAGGAAAGTTTGGACATTGATGCCGACACCTCGGCTGCGGCCACGACGAGCTTGAACCCCGGTGGTGGAATGGGGGGGACTTCGGAAATCCCTGCGGCTTCTCCGGCAGTCTCTCCGGTGGTAGCTCCGGCTAATTCTCCGGTGGTAGTACCGCCAGCCGTCCCGCAAGCACCGTCCGATGGGGCTAGCAAGCCCGCCGTTCCTGCTGAGCCCACAGTTCCTGCTGAGCCCACAGTTCCTGCTGAGCCCACAGTTCCTGCTGAGCCCACAGTTCCTGCTGAGCCCACAGTTCCTGCTGAGCCCACAGTTCCTGCACCGGTGCCTGAATCCCCCGACGCGCCTGCTCCCCCCAAGTAACCTTATTCCTTAGGTAACCGTATCTAGGATTCGCAGCTTCTGGATTCGCCGGCGGCTCCATCCTGGGCCATTAGGTCGAGTCGTTTGGGTTAGCACACCGGGGTCGTAGCATGACAGGCTTGCAGAGCATGACGGGCCATGGCAGGGCCCAGCAAACCGACGATGGCCTTGCGCTCGAGGCCGAAGTCCGCTCGGTCAACAATCGCTTTTTGAAGGTGACCTACAAGCTTCACGAGTCTCTGGGTTTTCTGGAAAATCAGATCGAAGGCTTGGTCCGCGAGAAAGTCAGGCGAGGTTCCGTGCACGTGTCTCTACGCGTCACAGGGGGGGCCACTGGCATGGCCAGCATGGTCTCGGTTTCCACGCTAAAGTCTTATTTGGATCAAACCAAAAGTGTGGCTTTCCTGGGCGGGATTTCGATCGAACTCGGTTCGGTCCTGCAACTCCCAGGCGTCTTGCTACCGAACCCGGGTCCTGAGCCCGAGAAGCTCACGGCACTGGCTCTTTCGACCATTGGCCAAGCCCTGGACGAACTAAACCGCATGCGGCAGATCGAGGGTGGGCAGATGGCCAAAGAACTCATCGAAGCGGCCTCGAAAGTCCGTGCGATCAGCGGCCAGATCGAGGCCCGCGCGCCGAATGTCTTGATCGATTATCGCAAGCGATTGGAATCGCGAGTCCGATCCGCTCTTGCAGAAATGCTTCCGACGGTCGGTGAAATCGATGTTCTGCGGGAAGTCGTCCAATTCTCCGATCGCTGCGATATCCGCGAGGAAATCGTTCGCTTGTACAGCCACCTTGACCAATTCCTCGGAGCATTAAGCGACCGGGAGTCCCAAGGTCGGCGGCTTGATTTTCTGATTCAAGAGATCGCTCGCGAGACGAATACCATTGGAGCCAAGGCCAACGATGCGACCATCGCGCACGGGGTCGTATCGATCAAAACGACGGTCGAACAGATGCGGGAGTTGGTCCAGAATGTCGAATGAACCCGGCAAGCTGATCATTATCTCCGGGCCGTCGGGATCTGGGAAATCGACCATCGTCGCAAGGCTTCTAGAAAGCTGTCCGCTGCCGCTTGTCCTGAGCGTTTCGGCCACTACCCGACCTGCAAGGCCCGGCGAGGTCCATGGCCAACAATATTGGTTTCTGAGCCCCGAGGAGTTTCAGGCCAAGCAGTCCAGGGGTGAGTTTCTCGAATGCAAAGAGGTTTTCGGGCGAGGATTTTGGTACGGAACGCTCAAAGAAGCCGTTTCGGCTGGTCTTTCTAGTGGGAAATGGGTAATCTTGGAGATCGACGTCCAAGGAGCCCTGGCCGTCCTAGACTACGATCCGAAAGTCATTACGATTTTTATCGACCCAGGATCGATGGACCAATTGGAACAACGCCTTAGAGACCGAGGAACCGATTCTCAAGACGCGATCCAACGTCGCTTGCAGGTTGCCAGGGAGGAAATGGGGCTCAAGCACCATTACCGACACAGCATCATCAACGAACGCGTCGATGATGCTGTGACTCACGTCTGCCGGTTGCTCTGCCAATACGACTCCCGCATTGGCAAGCAATCCTAAAGGCCTGAATCCAGCGACCACTTCCCAGAGTTAAACTTAACCTTTCCGCGAGGCGTACCGATGCTCGACGAGCTTAAAGAAGAAGCGATTGTCAACAAAGTCGGAGGGCGATTCAAACTATCGACCCTCATTCAAAAGCGACTGGTACAAATCAACCGTGGCGGTCGCCCGCTGGTCGATATGCACTCGGATGACAAAATGGAAATTGTCATTCAGGAAATTTTGCAGGACAAGATTTATCTCACGCAGACAGGTGAATTGAAGATCTTCGGCGAAACGACCGAACAAGGAGACCTGCTGGACCTCGACGCTGGGGATCTGTAGAGATCTGCGGCCCTTGCATCTCGAGCAGCCATCATGGCCAGTACCAACCGGATCAAAGACCGGATTGTCGTCGGAGTCTCTGGAGGCATCGCAGCTTATAAATCTGCGGTGCTCGTGAGTCGATTGGTCCAATCCGGACATCGCGTATCGGTCGTCATGACCCCCAAGGCAACTGAGTTTGTCGGTGCGGCGAGCTTCGCTGCATTGACCGACTCTGCCCCGGTTCTCGATGCGTTTGATTCACGATTTCCACTCGGTCCGCACATCGAGTTGGCTCAAGACTGCAAGCTCTTGATCATTGCGCCGGCTACGGCAAGGATCATCGCCTCTTGTGCTTGGGGAATGTCCAATGATTTGCTCTCGACTTTGTATCTGAACGTCGAGTGCCCAGTGCTCATGGCGCCTGCCATGAGCGCCCCGATGTGGGACAAGCCTGCTGTGCAGAGAAATATCCAGCAGTTGAAAACCGATGGTGTGCACCTAGTCGGGCCCGAGTCTGGGTGGCTTTCTTGTCGACGCGTTGGTTTTGGTCGGATGAGCGAGCCCGAATCGATCCTCGAAGCTTGTAAGCCCTGGTTGGAGTAACACGACACGTGGCGCATATCGTCATTACTTCCGGACCGACACGAGAGTATCTCGATCCGGTGCGTTATCTGACCAACGCTTCGAGCGGAAGGATGGGGACCTCGCTGGCCCAAGCTGCATTGGACCTAGGCCATCAGGTCACGGTGGTTTCCGGTCCGGTGAGTGTCGAGTATCCGGCCAAGGCAAAAGTCGTCTGGGTGACGACCACTCAAGAAATGCTCGACGAGGCACGCATGGCCTTTTCGAATGCCGACGGCCTGATCGGTGCAGCCGCTCCTTGCGATTACATGCCCGAGCATGTCGAGACGAGCAAGCTACAGAAAACCGGAAACGACTTGATGCTTCATCTGAAGGAAACACCCGACATCGTCGCGACACTCGCGGCAAAGAAGCTTTCCAAGCAGTGGGTCGTGGCATTTGCCTTGGAGACCCAAGACGTCCGATTCCGAGCCATCGTCAAGCTTAGCCGCAAAGCCTGTGATATGATCGTCTCGAACAGTGCTCAAGCCATGAATTCGCTCGACAACAGTGTCGAGGTGATCTTGCGCGGCGGAACGGTGTTGGATCAGTTCTACGGTCCGAAACCGCTGGTCGCAACCGGAATTCTAAGGCTCATCGATAAACACTTGATCGTCCCTACAGCCAATTCTTGAGCCACCTTGCCATGCACGGATCGATGCACCACGATTACCCGAACCTACCACCGGTCGACGAGCCGCTGGATATTCTTGTGGTGGCTCCCCATCCAGACGATGCGGAGTTGGGCATGGGAGGGACAATCGCCAAACTGCTCGAGCAACGCGTGCGTGTGGGGATTCTCGATTTGACCACCGGTGAGCCGACCCCTTTTGGCACGATGGAAAAACGTCAAGCGGAAACCAAAGCGGCTTCGGAGTTTTTACAAGTCACCTGGCGGTACAACTTGGGGCTCGCGAATCGGTTCCTTGAACCGACGCTAGAAAATCGTGCGAAGATCGCAGGGCTGTTCCGATTGGCCCGTCCCCGTTGGGTTTTTGCACCTTATTGGCTCGATGCACATCCGGATCATATCGCCGCGACCGAGTTGGTCGAAGCGGCCAGGTTCTGGAGCAAACTCACCAAATGCGATTTGCCTGGGAAACCATTTCACCCTCAACGCATTTTCTATTACTACTGCATCCATTTGAAACATATCCCTCAACCGGCCTGGATCATGGATATCAGCTCGCATTGGCAAGCCAAAGCCGATGCGATCATGGCTTACCGTAGCCAGTTCTACGAAGGAAAAGAACACCTTGATCCGCCGATCATCGAGCTATTGCGCGAGCAGGCTGCTACTTGGGGAATGTCCATCGGAGTTCGCTACGGAGAACCTTTCGCATCCAAAGAACCTCTGGGGCTTAGCGATCTTGCGCATTTGATCTAGGCCCACTTGACCTTATGGAGAGTCCCACCTGAATGAACTCAAACCGCCGGCATTGGATGCAGCTTGCTACCTTGAGCGCCTCAGGTGCGCTGATCAGTGGGTGTTGGCAAGGCTCCCAAGACGCGCGCACCGCAGCGGGCCAGTCTAACACATCGGATGATCGCTTGCCGGTCGTGGCGACCACCGGGATGATAGCCGACATGGTCCGGAGCATTGGACGCGACGCGGTCCGACTCACGCAATTGATCCCGGCCGGGGTGGACCCTCACTTGTACAAACCGATCCGGGACGATGTCGTGGCGATCGTCCACTCGAAAATCGTTTTCTACAATGGGCTCAAACTCGAGGGACGCATGGCCGACGTGCTCGGCGGCGGCTCGAAGTCCGATCGCGTGCATGTGGCCCTTTCCGATTCGCTCGATCCATCGAGTTTGATCGGGGAGTCGTCGAGCGATGCGATCGATCCGCACATTTGGATGGACGTCTCGATGTGGAGCAAGACGATCGGGTGCATCCGCGATACGCTCGGTAGATTTCTTGTTCACCACCAAGAGCGGTTGGATCGAGCCGCGCAGGAGTTGATCGTGCAGCTCGAAGCGCTCGATCGATACGGGCTAGAGGCCATCGAGAGGATTCCCAAGCCGCAGCGGATCTTGATTTCCTCGCACGATGCGTTCCAGTACTTTGGCCGACGCTATGGGTTGAGGGTCGAGGGTGTCCAAGGGATCTCGACAGCCTCCGAGGCAGGGCTTCAGAGGATCCCGGAGTTGATCGAGTTGATCGGCGAGAATTCCGTACCGGCGGTCTTCAAGGAATCAAGTGTTGCGGGCAAGATGATCGATGCGGTGATCGAAGGAGCCGCAAGCCGCCGAATCGAGCTTCGTGTCGGCAAGGAACTCTACTCCGACGCGCTCGGTCCAGTTGGCTCCGGAGCCGAGACTTACCTGGGGATGATGAAGCATAATTTCGATAAGGTCGCCGAGGCACTCTCGGGTGGCCGTTCAACGCGATCAGGCATGTAACTTGTTCGTGCCTTGCATTGGATTTCGTCGTACTCGTACTCAGCGAAGCGGTACTCAGTCCGCCGCGGCGGACGGTACTCGTACTCGATGGCTGTTTGAACTGCGGCGATGCCGATAGAGGCGAATTCAAGCAATGCCTCTGCTAGCGCTCTAAGTCCATCTGGATCGCCGTAAATTCCTATCAACGGATCCTCATCGTCAAAGGGTTCATAGTAATGAATGACGACGTTTTGCTTTTTCTTCATCGTAGTGCGCTCAGCGTCTATTTCGACCATGGGGGGAATCAACGATCGCTAGGGCTAGAACGTATACTTTTACTTGGTATGCAATACAATTAAGCCGTCCACATCAGCGCCCAACCCCCGGTCAAGCTCATCGAATCCTTTTTCGACTTCATATTTGAGCGTTTCGCTCGCCCTAAGCATTCTGAGGCCTTCAGCAATGACATCCTCTTCGGATAGAAACCGACGAGAGTCAACAAGACGTTTCACGAATGGTGCAAAATCACTTGGTATTTGGACTGTCATTTTGTACATTCTCCGATTTAGGGACACCCAAATTGTACACTTGTCCGGCATGCTTGCCACGCAAAGGGCCGGAACATCTAGTGAGGATGCCCTTTTCCGGGCACCCTCCCCACACCACCAGGCATGCTGGTCCGCACCGGGCCGTTCAATGAGGATGACCATGCTCAACCCCGCGTCCTCGATGCCGATCGTTGATCGAGGAAAACGCTGCAGTTAAGGGCTCTTAGCCTTTTTCACCCACAAATTCCGCGGGAGGCCTAATGCCTAAGCTCGTAGTCGGTGATTTTCGACTCGTGTTCCAGGGTCAAGCCGATGTCGTCGAGGCCGTGGAGCAAGCAATGGCGGCGAAAGGGCTCGACGTCAAAACTCGCCGAGAATCCTTGGTCGTCGAAAACCCGATTTTGCTCCAGATCGACCGTGAGTCGATAAGGCACATTGGATTGGAATCGACGAAACAATTCTTCGACGAGTTCTTCGGACAAGGCGATCGGCAAGACGCCGTTTTTGAAGCAGTTGTTGTAGAAGATGTCGGCAAACGAGGGAGCGATGACGGCTCGAATCCCGTAGTCTTCGATGGCCCACACGGCGTGTTCACGCGACGAGCCGCTGCCGAAATTTCTCCGGGCCAGCAGGATCTGCGCCTGAGCGTTGCGGGGCAGATTCAGTTCGAACGTCGGGTTCGGATCGCCGTTTTCGAGGAATCGCCAGTCGAAGAACAGAAATTGGCCGAATCCCGATCGTTCGATCCGCTTGAGAAACTGCTTGGGGATGATTTGGTCGGTATCGACGTTCGCACGGTCCATGGCTGCTGCGACGCCATAGAGTTTTGTGAATGCTTTCATGGTCCTGGGTCTTCGTTGAGGGTTTGGGGGGCCCGATCAGCGGTATTGCCAATCGCGAATGTCGATGAATTTGCCGGCGATTGCAGCGGCTGCGGCCATCGCTGGGGAGACCAAGTGGGTACGGCCAGCTTTGCCTTGTCGGCCCTCGAAGTTGCGGTTGGAGGTCGAGGCGCAGCGTTGGCCTGGATCGAGTCGATCGGGGTTCATGGCCAAGCACATGCTGCAACCGGCTTGACGCCAATCGAAACCTGCTTCTTTGAAAACGCGATCGAGACCTTCTTTTTCCGCTTGCTGTTTGACCAGTCCGCTTCCGGGCACGACCATTGCGTCGACTTGCCCGCAGACCCGGTAGCCTTGGACGACTTTGGCCGCCGCGCGGAGGTCTTCGATGCGGGCGTTGGTGCACGAGCCGATAAAGACGCGTTGGATTGGGGTATTGGTAAGTTTCTCTCCGGCTTGGAGACCCATGTAGTCCAGGGCGCTGGCCGTCGACTTGCGCTCGGTTTCGTCTTGGAAGTCCTCCGGAGATGGAATGGGTGTATTGACCGAGATGACTTGGCCGGGGTTGGTTCCCCAGGTGATCTGCGGTTCGATGTCTTGACCGCGGAACAGATCGACACGGTCGTACCTAGCGCCGGGATCCGAAGGGAGATTTCGCCAAAGCTCGATGGCGCTCTGGAGGTCCTTTGGAGCAAAGGGCCTGCCTTGGAGGTAGTCGAAGGTCGATTGGTCAGGAGCGATCATACCGGCACGAGCTCCGGCCTCGATCGACATGTTGCACACGGTCATGCGTTCTTCCATCGAGAGGTTACGAATCACCTCACCGGTGTACTCCAACACATAACCGGTTCCACCTGAGGTGGTCAACTTGCCAATCAAATACAGAATCAGATCCTTGGCTGTCACCCCGGGTGCCAACTGCCCATCGACGCGCAGTTCGTAGGTTTTGGGGAGATATTGCAAAAGCGTTTGGGTTGCCAGCACGTGTTCGACTTCGCTCGTTCCGATGCCGAAGGCAAGCGCACCGAATGCGCCGTGGGTTGCCGTGTGGGAGTCACCGCAGACGATCGTCATGCCAGGTTGGGTGTATCCGAGTTCCGGACCGATGATGTGGACGATCCCCTGGTGTGGATCGTTCAGATCATAGAGTCGGATTCCGAACTCTTTGCAGTTATTGCGCAACGTATCGACTTGCTGGCGCGCGATTGTGTCGGCGATTGGCAAGGACCTGTCGGAGGTCGGAACATTGTGGTCGGGCGTAGCGATGGTCCGTTCGGGTCTACGGACTTTGCGTCCGGCCAACCGCAGGCCTTCGAAAGCCTGCGCGCTGGTCACCTCGTGCACTAGGTGCAAATCGATATAGAGGATGGCTTGCTTGCCAGCCTCGTGATGGACCACATGCTGGTCCCAGATCTTTTGGAACATGGTCCTGGGATAGGATGGGTTCGGGGGTCGGTTGCTCATGGAATCCGTTGGGGGAAAGGGAGCCAAGCGGCGTTGGCAAGCAAAAGCGTACTCTTATGAGTTTCGGCGGTTTTTTGTCAAGCGTCTAGGGAGGAAACTTCGTGCGAATTATATGCTCCCCTGATCTTTTGAAGTAGCCTCATGTATAGTAACCTACTTACCCGTATGGCCCAACGCTTTTTGTCCTGTGGAATTAAAGGAAGTGATTGACTTATGTCCGATGCTGACGCTTTTCACAATCGATGCCGTTCCTTAGAGAATGCATTCTTTTCGGATCTGGATCAAAGGCTCATCCGGGAGCTTCAGGACAAGCTTTCGGCAGACGATGCCGTCGCGAAGTTGCGGGCCGAATCGGGGATTCAAGACGATGCGACCTTGAAAGCATTGCAAGGGCTTGGGATCACCCCGGAGGCTCTCAGCGCGTTTCGCATTTTGCCGCTCGTGGCCGTGGCTTGGGCCGACGGTCATGCCGACGCCTTGGAGATAGCGGCCGTCCACATGATCGCCCAACGGCACCTTGCTGCCGGTTCGCAAGCATCGAAGCTCATGGAGCGTTGGCTCAAGGAAGGTCCTACGCCTGAGATGATCTCGGCTTGGGAGTCGTGTGCAAGCGCGGTCTTCGCATCGCTCGGCCCGCATCAAAGCGCGGATCTTAAAAATCAATTGGTCGAAGAGGTCAACGATGTGGCCAAGGCTAGCGGGGGGGTACTAGGGTTTGCCGCGACGGCGAAATCCGAAAGCGATAGGATCGCGGGTATCAAACGGGCACTGGGCGTGACCGCCTAAACCAGACTTGTTTTTCCATCCGATCTGTGGCACCCTTGGTCCATGCAATCTGCCTCGAACATGACATCCGATCCGAATCCTCGTTCTGAATCGCCCAAGGTGGTTTGGCATACCGGTTCGGTAGGCCTTGCGCAGCGAGCGGAGCTAATGGGGCAAATCGGATGTGTCGTATGGTTTACGGGCTTGAGTGGATCGGGCAAGTCGACGATTGCAAATAGGCTCGATGGGATGTTGCAGACCCAGGGCCGCCCGAGTTTTCTGCTCGACGGCGACAACATCCGCCATGGGCTGTGCGCTGGTCCATCAATGCTCGAGCCGCAGTATGGCGCGAGCTTTGCCCAGCGATTCGGCTTGGGGTTTTCCCCACAGGACCGCGAGGAGAACATCCGCCGCGTCGGAGCAGTGACTTGTTTGATGGCCTCGGCAGGGTTGATTTGCTTGACGGCTTTCGTCAGCCCCTATCGTAAGGATCGCGATCGGGTCCGCAGCATGATCGAAGAGCAAGCTGGGTTGCGTTTCTTTGAGGTTTTTGTCGATACACCCTTGGCCATCTGCGAACAGCGGGATCCCAAGGGACTTTACCGCCAAGCCCGCGAGGGCAAGATCCCATTTTTCACAGGGATCACCGATCCTTACGAGCCTCCACCGAGCCCGGATCTGGTCATCGAAGCAGGCACTGGGACACCCGAAATCCATGCACAAAGTGTGCTTGAGCATTTGGCTCTCGAACGTATTTTTCGCGATTTACCGCGGAATTCCTCTGCGAATTCCTCTGCGAATACCTCGGCGAATACCTCTGGGGAGGGTTTATGAACGCCTCTGCCAGTTACCGGTATGTCGTGCGTTGCGGATTGAATCGAGCGATCTTTTCGATGCAATCCAAGACGCAGCAGAATCGAGGCGATCAGGTCATCGCTAGGTCGAATCGGGGGATTGAACTCGGAGTGGTCCTCTGTGAGATCACCCCGCAAAATCAATCCTCCACCGAAAATCTTGCGAGCGGGTCGATCCAGCGCCCGGCCAGCGCGATGGACTTGGCTACCTTGGCCCAGTGGAAAAAGCAATCGATTCAGGAAGCTGCCGAGAGCCAATCGATCGTCGATAGTCTTGGACTTCCGATGCAGATCGTCGAGATTGAGAGGATCATCGGTGGGGAGTTGATCACGGTTTTTTTTACCGCTGCCGATCGGATCGATTTTCGAGAGTTGGTCAAAAAGCTTGCTGGCAAGTTCCATGCAAAGATCGAGATGCGGCAGATTGGCGCCCGGGAAGAAGCGAAGCTTTTGGGTGGCTATGGCGATTGCGGCAGACCCCTGTGTTGTTCTGGGCATTTGCTCGAGATGCCGCCGGTCTCGATGCGGATGGCCAAGCTTCAGAAAGCCACGCTCGATCCGAACAAGCTCTCGGGCCGATGCGGTAGGCTGAAATGTTGCCTTCGCTATGAGAACGACCACTACGAGGAATTGGCATCCAAGGTCCCCCCGCCCGGCAGTGAGATCCTGACGCGCGAAGGAACGGCTCGAGTGCTCAATGTCGAGTTGCTTGCGCAGCAGATACTCATCGTAACCCAGGACAATCGCCGCGTACTGATCACTCCCGAGGAATGCTTATCGGTCATCAAGCGAGGGCCAGAATTCTCATGAACGAACATGTCCTAGCCATGATGGAACTCCTGGCCAAAGACCAACGCTATCACCTGGAAGCTTATCAATTCGTCCGGGAAAGCTTGGCCTATGCCCAGCGCGTCATGAATATACCTACCCATACGGGTGAAAACGAGAACGACGAGGGCAAGTCCGACCGTCATTTGACTGGCCAGCAGCTTTGCCAAGCGATCCGTGAGTATGCGCTCGAGCAGTACGGAGCCTTGTCGAAAACCGTTCTGAACAGTTGGGGGATCCAAACCACTGGCGACTTCGGTGAGATCGTGTACAACTTGATCCGCATCCGAGAGATGAGGAAAAGCAAATCTGACCGCCGAGAGGATTTCGACGACCAATACGAATTCGACGAAGCCTTTTCGGCTCGCTTTGAACGCATCGGGAGTCAGGATGGATAAGCGGTTTTTGCTAGCTTCGTTGCTGTTGGTCGGTTGGAGCGGCTACATGCTTTGGGTGGTTTCTAGGATTTGGCTCGAATCGCGCTAGCTATGAAATACGTCATCATCATTCCCGACGGATGTGCGGACTATCCGGTCGAAGCCCTTGGTGGGAAAACTCCTTTGCAGGCGGCTCATACCCCGCACATGGACGCGATTGCTCGCTCCGGACTCGTCGGTCAATCCGACAACGTTCCATCGCATCTACCGGCTGGCAGTGAGGTGGCCAACATGACCCTGTTTGGGTACGACCCAAATCGATTCTTTACAGGTCGAGCGCCGATTGAGGCCGCGGCCCAAGGGATCGAACTCGGGCCGCACGACTGGGCGATCCGATGCAATACTGTGACGATCCTGAATCAAGTCATGGTCGACTTTACCGCAGACCATGCCAGCAACCAGGAAGCTCGCGAGATTTTATCGAGCGTCCAAACTGCGATTGGCGATGGGCGGTTGGAATTCACTCCCGGCGTGAGCTATCGCAACCTATTGATTTTCCGCGGCCTGCCAGGCCAGACAAGTCCCTTTTCGAGCGAGACGCGAACACGAGCACCCCACGATTTGACCGACGGGTCGGTGCTCGATGACTTTCCTCGCGGTCCGGGTTGCGACCTGCTGTGCGAGTGGATGCAAAAAAGCAGCGAGGTGCTCGCCAATCACCCTGTCAATGCGGTGCGGATAGCCCAGGGCCGAGAGCCCATCAGTCACCTTTGGCTCTGGGGCATGGGCAAGACACCATCGCTCGAGAATTTCGAAAAGAGGTTTTCGCTCCGTGGTGCGATGATCACTGCAGTCGATCTCTTAAGGGGTCTTGCGGCCCTGGTCGGTTGGGAGCGGATCGAAGCCCCTGGTGCGACCGGATATTTAGATACCGACTATGCGTCCAAAGGCAGAACGGCTATTGCTGCTCTGCAAAATCATGATTTGGTGTGCGTGCACATCGAGGCTCCCGATGAGGCAAGCCACGAGGGCCGCGTCGAGGAAAAGGTCAAGGCGCTAGAAGCGATCGATCGGGAGATTGTAGGTCCGTTGCTACAAGCCCTCCGGGAACAAGGAACTTATCGAATCCTCATCACGCCCGATCACCCGACCCCGGTGAGCACCAAGAAGCACGCGCATGGATGGGTGCCATTTACGATCGCTGGCCATGGGGTTCGACCCGATAAATCGACCAGTTACGACGAGGTATCGGCGTCTCAAAGCGGACTTCAAATCCCAAGCGGTTGGGAGCTCATGCCCCGCTTTGTGCAAGGGGATTGGTAAGCCTTACTGCGACGGGTTATCTTCCAGGCTTGAGAGATCAGGTTGTTACTCCCGCAGTTCGCGGCCCGTCAGGTGCAAAAAGACATGATGCAGGTTGGGGGTTTGGAGTTCGAGGTTTTTGATGCGGACGCCCGAGCTAGCCAAGCCTTCCATCCAAGCGGGGAGTTCGTCAGCGAGATTTTCACAGGCTCCGACGATCCGACCGGTGGAGGTTTGGAGGGTCAAGCCCGCAGGAAGCTTACCGACGGTCCCTTCGACATCCAGCGACACGCGCTTTTTTTTGCCCACGGTTTGTTCCAAGAGCTGTTCGATGCGGCCTTGCGCGATGACTTGGCCATGATCGATAATCACGATCCGGTCGCTTCGCTCTTGGGCTTCGTCCAGATGATGGGTTGTAAGCAGGATGGTTGTCCCCAGACGGTTCAATTCATCGAGCATATCGAAGATCCGTTGACGGCTTTGGGGATCGACACCGACGGTGGGTTCATCGAGCAGCAAAAGTCCGGGTTGGTGCATCACTCCGCAAGCGATGTTGACGCGTCGTTTCATCCCCCCGGAAAATTTCGCCGTCAGATCGCCGGCTCGATCTTGGAGTCCGATCCAGTCCAGGGCCCAGTCGACGCGATCGTGGAGTTTGCGCCCCCTCAGGCCGTGCAATCGAGCAAAGCATTCGAGGTTTTCACGGGCCGATAGGTCTGGATAAATCGCCAGTTCTTGGGGCACGACCCCGAGTTGCGCAGCGGCATTGGGTTGACCGAGTTTTTTCCCAAAGAGTTTGATTTCTCCGGCCGAAACCTCGATGCGTCCGCTGATGCAGCGGATCAGGGTGGTTTTTCCAGCCCCGTTTGGACCTAGCAGGGCGATCCGTTCACCGGCGCGAACAGCGAAGCTCACCCCTTGGAGTGCTTCGTGCCCGGCGTAGGCTTTGCGAAGATCGCTCACTTCCAAAGCCATGGCCTTGGGGGATCGCACGGGTTCAATGAAATGACTCAGAAGATTGGGTTTCGCGGTAGGTACCAATGAAACGTTCCTTTGCGGCAAACCGGATCGCAATTTCACCAAGCAGATGCTTCGTGGTATAATACCTCATACAAGCCTTCGATCCGAGCCCGCTAGAGTGAACTGATACCGATGGGTATTTTTGACAGTCTTTTCAAGAAGAACGCCGGTGCAAGCAAGGGCAAGTCGGCGTCAAGCGAGCATGCCTCGGGGATCGAAAGGTCGACGAAAGTCAGCAAATCCGTCGACATCGAAGCCCGTTTTGAGCGCCTCCGATCGGCTATCTCCGGGACCATGGGCAACTTCTTTGTGGCCAAGGACCGGCTTCACAACCATCGTGTCGTGGGGGTCAAGCTTTGCGATACGGACAAAGTCCAGTTCTTCGAAAACCGGTTCAAGGGATTGAATAAGCCCAGCGAGGGCGAGATCGCCATCGGGCTCAACCACACCAACATCGTTGAGACTTACGAATACGGAACATCGAATCGAGGCCAGCAGTTGATCGTCATGGAGTACATCGACGGGCCTGGGTTGCATCAGCTCATCGCCGAACGCAAGGAAGATCTCTTGGCCGGCAAGCGGCTCGATTTGATCACCCAGATGGCCGAGGCTCTCGCTTATCTGCACCGCAAAGAGTTCATCCACAGGGATGTTTGCCCGAGAAACTACATCGTTCTCAAGGACATGTCGAAGGTCAAGTTGATCGACTTTGGGCTCACGCTCCCTGCGACGAAAGCCTTCATGGCACCAGGGAACCGCACCGGGACACCTTTGTACATGTCCCCAGAGATCGTTCGGCGGCGATCGACGGACAAACGGGTCGACATTTTTTCCTTTGCCGTGACCTGCTATCACATGATCGCCTTCGATCTACCTTGGCAAATCTCCGACACCACGGGCCGAGCCGCTTTGCAACACGACACATCACCGCCGCGCGAGATCACCGAGCACCGACCTGACATTGACAAGGTTTTAGCCGGTACGATCATGGCCGCGATGCACCCGAACCCCGAATTGCGCACACCCGACATGGAGACCTTCTTGCGGCAGTTGCGCAATGTCAAAACATCTTTGTGAAAAAACCTGAAGTAACCTTTCCGTTGCAGTTTTGGGCTTTCCGCGACCCGAAAGGGATCTATACTGTTGGAGACTTACAGCAGTGCCCGTCAAGGGCTCTCGCGAGGGGGAAGCGTGAATCTGGTCAGGACTTAAGTGTAGCAGCCATAAGCGTCATACTCTTGTGCGGGGGCCTTTGACGGGCATTTTCTTTTTTAGGCATTCTCTTTTTAAGGCATTTTCTATTTAACGGCCTAAGCGTTTTCATTGAAGAAATCTCGGGCCGCCTGGATAGTCCGATCGATATCTTCTGGGGTATGCGATCGGGAGAAAAAGAGGGCTTCGAATTGGCTGCAGGGCATATAGACCCCGCGTTGGATCAGACCCCAGAAGTACTTGGCAAAGAGTTTCCGATTCGATCGATCTGCACTGGGCCAATCGACGACCGGTTGGGGGTTAAAAAAGAGGGTCATCATGCTTCCGACACGTTGCATTTGGGCATCGATCCCATGGTCGCGAGCGGCCCCTAGGAGTCCATCGGCGAGACGTTTGCCGAGAGATTCGAGATACGCATAAGGTGGATCGCTGGCAAGGAGTTCGAGGGTTTTGGCCCCGGCGGCTGTTGCAAGGGGGTTGCCTGATAGGGTACCGGCTTGGTAGACCTTACCGGCCGGCATGACATGGTCCATAATGTCGGCTCGGCCCCCGTAGGCGGCAAGTGGGAGTCCT
Organism: Planctomycetota bacterium; assembly: GCA_026692845.1. GTDB lineage: Bacteria > Planctomycetota > Planctomycetia > Pirellulales > Pirellulaceae > JBKCUI01. The sequence continues at coordinate 71,158 of JAPLNM010000029.1, forward strand.
CCGCCGACGATCTTGCCTAGAGTCGTCATGTCGGGTTGGATTCCGAAGATTTCTTGGGCTCCACCGTAAGCGACACGGAACCCGGTCATTACCTCATCGAAGATCAGGACCACCCCGTGATTGCGTGTTTCTTCGCGAAGTGTAGAGAGGAATTCGGGCGTGGGGATGACCGTCCCCATGTTACCGACGACTGGTTCGAGGATCACCGCAGCGATCGATGCGCCTTGTTGGTGCAAAGTTTCGCGGAGCGACTGGCAATCGTTGTAGTTCAGCACGATGGTGTCTTGCGAGGTTCCTGGGGTAACCCCTGGTGAGTCCGGCACACCGAGGGTTGCTGCAGCGGATCCGGCTGAGACAAGCAGCGAGTCGACATGCCCGTGATAGCAGCCCGAGAATTTGATGATCCGATTTCGGCCGCTGTAACCACGAGCCACACGGATGGCGCTCATGGTCGCTTCGGTACCGGAGCTGACAAGTCGCACGCGCTGCATACTTGGGAAGGCCTTGAGGATCAGTTCCGCGATCCGCGATTCGTTTTCCGTCGGTGCGCCGTAGGAAGTTCCTTTTTGGGCGGCTTGGACGATCGCTTCGATCACTCTGGGATCGGCGTGTCCGAGGATCATCGGGCCCCAGGATCCGATGTAATCGATAAATGCATTGCCATCGAGGTCGTGCAGATAGGCACCCTGGGCTCGATCGATAAACAACGGATGACCCCCCACAGCGCCAAAGGCGCGGGCCGGGGAGTTGACCCCTCCGGGAATCAGTCGTTTGGCTCGCTCAAATGCGGCATGGCTTTTGGTCAGATCGATATTCATGATCGTTCGGTTTGGTCTTTCCGGGCCGTTGGTCTTTCCTCGTGGGGGATCACCGGGGATAATGCGTCTGGGATGGATCCGTAGAAATCCTACCAGACATAACGGCTGGGAAAAGTTGAAGTTGGCACCAAACCACTAATTCGCATTATGAGTTCAGGCACTTTGGTCAATCGAATGATTCTCGCTGCAGCCATCGGGTTGCCTGTTGGCCCGGTGGTTGCCGATTACTTTGGCCCTGCGACCAAAGCGCGTTGGATGCTGGCAAAAGCGGCCAATGCGTTCGATCAAGGCAACGTGGCCGAGGCACAAAAGCTCCTCGAGGAGGCTTATACGAAGTCACCGGACATTGCAGCCGACCGGAACTTTCTCAAGCAGGTCGATCGGGTCGAGGCCGATAACGACTCGAGTGCGGTTTCGAGTTTTTACGTCGATCTCTGGGAGCGGCGGATCGGTCAGATAGAAAATCCTGCGATCCGCTCGGAGGCTGCTTTTGCTATCTCTTCGCTGCTTTCGAACCGCAAAAAGTTCGACGATGCGGCTCGGATATTGAGCGAAAATCTGCCTGCTCTCGAGCAACGAACTGCAGTCCAAAACAATCAGATGGCCTACATGAGAGCCTTGGCGGGCAAGAACCTTGATGAGGCACTTGTCGAGATCGATACGGCGATCAAAACCGCCGAGAACGAGTCGTTTCTGGACACCAAAGGATGGGTGCTGCATCGCATGGGCCGAAACGAAGAGGCGTTGATCGTCATGGACAAATCGCTTGCCAAGCTGATCGAAGCTTGGAGTTCTAATCCCAAGCTCGAGCGGTGCTTGGTCCGCATCGAGGAGTTGCAAGCCCAGGCTGCGGGCCCAGCCTCGCAAACCGCCTCGCAAACCGCCTCGCAAACCGCCTCGCAAACCGGCCAAGAGACCGCGTCCGACACACCAGTGGCCGAGGCACCAGTGGCCCAAGCACCAGTGGCCAGCAGATCCAAAGGCTGGGGGGTCGATGCGCTGCTCGAGGAGTTCCCTGAGCTTTCGCGAGGGCTTCCTGAAACACTCGAGATTTTCGCGACGCTTCGGTATCACCGTTTGCGGATCTGTGAGGCCTTGGGCAAGACCCAGGAGGTTGACCGCGAGACGGCTTGGTTGCAAGCGTTTTCCAAGAAGGAACTCGAAGAACTGTTCTAAAGCCTCAAGGGGCTGGGACAAGGGGGGTTGAAAAAGGGTTTTGAATCGAATTTTCGTAGGGTTTTTGTGACGCCCGAGCCCGCTTGGCCGATTGTGGATTTTCGGCAAAAACAGTACAATTTTCGATTGGGATTGGTTGGGTCGTCGCCCCCCGAACCGATCGAACTTGACTTGTCTTCTTGAGCAGAAAAGAACAGATCCGTGTCGAACGTCCCACCCGATGATTTTGACCCGAACGATCCCTCGAGTCTTCCTACCTCCGGGGACGGCACTGGTGGCGGCGAGCGGATGATCCAGGAGCCGATCCAAGACGAGTTGCGAGACAGCTATCTGACCTACGCCATGAGCGTCATCGTCAGCCGAGCGCTTCCGGATGTTCGAGACGGGTTGAAGCCCAGTCAGCGCCGAATTTTGGTCGCCATGAACGACCTGAGCTTGACCCCCGGGGCCGCACGGGTCAAGTGTGCGAAGATCGCTGGGGATACTTCGGGAAACTACCACCCGCACGGCGAAGCGATTATTTATCCGACCCTTGTCCGCATGGCCCAGGAGTGGAACATGCGCCATGTGCTGATCGACAAGCAAGGGAACTTCGGGTCGATCGCAGGCTTGCCTGCGGCTGCGATGCGGTACACCGAAGCCCGTTTGGCAGGCCCTGCGGCGATGATGCTCGAGGATCTCAAACTCGACACCGTCGATTTCATTCCCACCTACGACGAGCGACGTACCGAACCGGTCGTTTTGCCCTCGCGGTTCCCGAATCTGTTGGTCAATGGAGCCCAAGGCATCGCCGTCGGGATGGCAACGAGCATCCCACCTCACAACTTGCGAGAAGTATGCAACGCCCTGCTGCGTGTGATCGATAACCCCGAGGTATCGATCGCCGAGCTTTGCGACATCGTCCCGGGACCCGATTTCCCCACCGGTGGGATCATCTGCGGTCGCTACAACATCCGCAAAGCCTACATGACTGGTCGCTCAACGATCATCGTCCGGGCCCATGTGGACATCGTCGAAGAAGGCCGAAAATCCAAACTCATCATCCGCGATATCCCTTTTCAACAAGCCCGAGATCGCGTGGTTGAAAAAATCGCTGAATTGGTCCGCAGCGATCGAATCCGTGGCATTTCGGGGATTCGTGACGAAAGCGACTTGAAAGAACCCGTTCGATTGGTCATCGAGATCAAGCAAAACTCCGACCCGAACGTCGTACTCAACCAGTTGTTTCAATTCTCTCCCCTTCAAGAAACCATTTCGATCATCCTCCTTGCGCTTGTCGACGGCAAGCCTCGTGAGCTGAACCTCAAAGAGCTCCTTCAAGAGTTCATTCGGCATCGCGTCACGGTCATCCGCCGACGCACCCAGTACTTGCTCGGCGCCGCAAGGAAGCGCAAGCACGTCATCGAAGGACTTCTGCTGGCGCTGGCCGATATCGATCGCATCATCGCCCTGATTCGTTCGAGCCGCACGCAGGCCGAGGCCAAAGAGAAACTCATGGGCGTCGAGTGCCCAGCCTCGATGATGCAACGCGCCCTGGGAGAGCGCGGCTATGCCGACTTCCAACTCGAACGCGGTGCAGCCGACGCTTACAAACTCACCAGCGTCCAGACCGATTCGATTCTGAGAATGACCCTCGGCCAACTCGCCGGCTTGGAACAAGAAAAACTCGGCCAAGAGCATGCTGCAATCCTCGAGGAAATCGAAGGCTACCGCGACATCTTGGGCAATCCGACCAAGATCTACGGGATCATCCGAGAAGACCTTGCGGAAATCTCCCGCAAATACGGGACCGACCGAACAACGGAAATCTCCGACGTGGAACTCGGAAACTACAACATGGAAGACCTCATCACCGAGGAGTCCATGGTCGTGACCATTTCGCACCAAGGCTACATCAAACGCATTCCCGCATCGATCTACAAGGCTCAAAAACGCGGTGGCAAAGGTATCACCGGTCTAAAAGCCGAAGAGCAGGATCCCGTCGAGCACCTGTTTGTCGCAAGCACCCATGCTTACCTGCTGTTCTTTACCAACCAAGGAAAAGTTTACTGGCAGAAGGTCTGGGAGCTTCCCCAAATGAGCAGGGAAAGCAAAGGTCGCGCCATCGTCAATCTGCTGAACCTAACGCCCGAAGAGAAAATCCGCGACTGTGTCCCAGTGCGCGATTTCAACCTCCCAGGCCACTTCCTGATGATGGCCACCAAAAAAGGTATCATCAAAAAGACCCCGCTGGAGGCTTACAGCCGACCGAAAAAAGGGGGCATCATCGCGATCAAACTGCGCGAAGATGACGAACTGGTCGATGTCGTGATCACCAAACCCAAAGACCAAATCATCCTTTCGACCGCAGGTGGGATGGCCATCCGATTCGGCCAGAACGACGCGCGTTCCATGGGTCGAAACACCTCGGGTGTCAAAGGAATCTCGTTGAAAAAACAAGACGAAGTCGTCGGGATGGTCGTCGCTGACCCCACGGCTACTTTGCTGACCGTCTGCCAAAACGGATACGGCAAACGTACCAGTTTCGGGCCAGGCGATGAACTGCTCATCAAAGAAGACGATCCGACGCTCGATGACGATGCGGTCGATTCGCTCGCCGAGCAGCCAGACGCCACAGATCAGGCAGACTCCCCAGATCAGCCCGAGGCGCCAGATCAGCCCGACGCGCCAGAAGCAGTCGGCGATGATGCGGCCAACGACGAAAACGCCTCGGCCCCACGCTACCGGACCCAGCGTCGGGGTGGCAAAGGCATCATCGACATCAAGACCACCAAGCGCAACGGACCTGTCGTCAGCACCGTGGCTGTCTATGACAACGACGAACTGATCATGATGACGTCGCGTGGAAAAATCCAACGCATCGCCGCTAGCGATATCAGCGTCATCGGACGCAACACGCAAGGAGTCCGTATCATGAGCCTCGATGAAAACGACACCCTCGCGGCCGTCGTGCGAGTCCCGGCTGCGGATATCGAGGCCGAAGCTGCCCGTGTCGAGGCCGAAGCCCGCGAACAAGCGGCCAAAGCTCCACCAACCTCGCAGGAGCCCAACCCAAGCGTCTTGGACTCCGTAGACCCAGAAAACGAAATCGACTCGGAGAACGAATCGGAAGAATGACCAGCCCGATAGGACCCTCGAGCTTGGTACTGGTCTGTACCTACAACGAACGGGAAAACCTTCCGAGCCTCCTCGAGGCCGTTCAACGCGCGACGCCTGATTCGGATATCCTCATCGTCGATGACCACTCGCCCGACGGTACGGCCGATTGGGTCCGAATGCACCAAAAGTCCAACCCACGCGTTTATCTCATCGAGCGAAACGGGAAACTTGGACTCGGAACAGCCATCCGAACCGGGATGCACTATGCGATCGAGCATCGCTACGATTGGCTTGTCAATCTCGATGGAGATCTCAGTCATGATCCGGCGGTGATCCCCCAAATGGTCTCCATCCGCGATGCATTCGATCTGGTGATCGGATCGAGGTATGTACCAGGGGGAGGTTTGCAAGGCTGTTCTTGGCGGCGGATCGCCGTGAGCCGCTTTGCGAATCTGCTGGCGCGTTGGATGGTCGGTTGGTCGATCCGCGATTGCAGCAGCGCTTATCGTCTCTATCGTGTCGCGATGCTCGAAGCGATCGACCTCGGTGCGTTGCAGGAAACAGGTTACGGGTTTCTCGAGGAGATCCTCGCGCATGTGCTCAAGTCCGGTGCGAGAGTTACCGAGGTGCCTATCGTGTACCGAGAACGACGCCTTGGCCAATCGAAAATCTCCCTCCGAGAAGCCCGATCGGCCTTCTCGGCCTTGCTCAAAGCCTCGGCGATCCATCGCTCAAAGAAATAGGCAACAGCACCGACAGGCCTAGGGTACGACTAGCCTAGGGTACGACTAGTCTAGGGCACTGGCAGGCCTAGGGCACTGGCGAGCTCTACGTCGCCAAGGAGATTCGAACTCGGCGGGCAGGTTCGAAGTAACACGACGTCAGGAGCTCCGGGTACGGCCACTGCCTTGAACAACGACTTTCCGTCGAAGCTTCTCGGGACCAGTCCCCTGAGCGATACGCGCATGTCGTCCAAACTGACTCCGCGATCGGTTCGTACCGCCAGGAGTCGGATCATCGATCGCCTTTGTCCCTCGGTCGTTAGCATCCATGTGCGGCTGTCCAATGCGACGAGTTCGAGCGAGTGATCCTCTAAAAAACGATTCGAGACTTCGAGCATCGTTCGACCTCGTAGCAGTGCCAAGGCCATGCGATTTGGATGCAGACCATGCGACCAAGCGGCTGGCCAATCGATCAGCAGCTCGCACTTGCTAGCCTGGGCCGCTCGGATCAGGATGTCGACGATCGGTCGTTCTTCGTAAAGAATCTCTTCCTTGGGAAGTTTCGTTTGGCTTTTGCGAAGTAGGCTCATCCAAGCCGCTGGTCGGTTGAAGTCGACGATTTGACCTTCATCGGCCGGCTCGGTCGCAATCGCTTCGCGAATCGATGCAAGTGCCGCCAGGACTTGGGTCTGCTGGTAAGCGTTTGTGTCCGGGCCCCAGGAAAGCTTGCCCTCTTTGTACTCGCACCCGTCGATCTGCAAGAGTTCCAGGACCAGTCGTAGGATCGATTGGTCTTGGCCCTCGGGCAGCCCTTTGGCTAGCGGTCCGAGGGGTGTTGTCCCGTCGGGCCTGAGCTTGGTAGATAACTTCTCGGCCAAAGGCCGGATGAAAACGAACCCCTGCGGATCGATATCGACTTGGGCTCCTATCTGACCGATGAATTGTTCGAGAATTCCTCCAACGGTCGTTCCTTCGGATTCAAGCTTAAAGGGGGCATCGAGCGAGATATCCGAGAGGTTGAACAAGAACCAATCGATCGAGATCGCATGGCCAGAAATTCGATTCAGCCAATGCACAAAGCTCACGCGCGTCATCTCGGGGGTTCGGATCCGACCGAGTTTGCGCTCGGATCGCTCGGTCCAGTCTGGCAGCGGGATCGGTTGCGGATAGAATTCTCTGGCAAAAGCCACCTGGGCATTTTCGATCGATAATTCTTGATCGATCGTTTTGTCCCCTTCTTTGCCTAAATCGCTCCAACCTGGTTGGCTGGATCGATCGAAGACCGGAAGAAAATCCTTAAAGATCGAAGGAAGAGGGTCGTCCGTCGCTGGGGTGTCAGACTCGGTTGGATCAAGCATCGCCTCGGGCTGAAGATCCGCTGGTTTTTCTAACCCGGGAACTTTCATCTCGGGAACTTTCATCTCGGGAGTATCAATCCCAGTTGGGTCATTCGCAGGGTTGATATTTTCTGGGGGGATTGCCGGTGGGTTGACTTTCAAGCCAGGGGCTTGCTGTGCTGTTGGCTCGTTGGGCTCTGCTGGGGCAATGGGTTGGATGATGTTGACACCGGGTGCTGCCTCGACGATCAGCTCGGGTGCTTGGGGCGGGTTCGGCTTGATTGGATCGATCGCTGCGGCTGGTGGATTGTCAACGATCTGCGGTTTGTCACGGTTTGCTTTGACATAGTTGAGGAAAGCGGCAAAGGCCAGAGCGGCCAGCAAGCAACCTGAGATCCCGACGACGACCAGGGTCAGGAGTTGTCGGCGGGCTTTGGCTTGCGGGCTCTGCCATGCTTCCGACGGGACGCTCGTGGAGTTGACGGAGCCAGAGGGTGGATCCAGGGGTTGGATTGCAAAGGGTTCGGTTTCTTTTTTGCGGATGGCCGTCGGATCGGCCGAGCTATCTCGGAAGAAGCCGCCGTCGGCAAGATCTTCAGAAGCGGCATTTCGCTCGGCCAATGCGGATTCGAATGCATCGAGGTCCCAATCTCCGGGATCAGCTTTGGTGATCGCTTCGGAGTTGACGCTCGAAGCAGGCCTTGGGGGTGCTTTGGGTGGCGGAGTGGATTTTTTTGGCTCGGATCCTTCTGGGACGGTCGGATCGTTCGATGCGACGGTGCCTGGATTCCAAGCGACTTGGCCGGCCCGCACGACGCGGATCGCGTTTTTGCACTTCGGGCATGGGACGGTCCGACCAACAAGCTCAGGTTGACGCACGACCAATTTTGTGGAACATGCTGGACAAACGATGCGAAAGGGATCCACGTAAGTAGTATCCTTCGGGACGATAGGTGGTCGATTGGCAGTTTTTATCGCCGGGACTAGCGACGGGATTTATTGTAAATGTTTCGGATTACCCAAGGCAAATGCAAGGGAAGAAAACCGGCAAAACGATGAAATCGCCAATGAATTCCGATCCGACTCATCCGGTGAGGGTCGATCTTGCCGTCGTGGGAGGGGGACTTGCAGGCTGTGCCATGGTTTGGGAGGCGATCCGCCGGGGATTTCGCGTCGCTCTGGTCGATGAATGCAGGCCTTGGAGTTCCTCGCGCGTCGCGGCCGGACTGGTCACTCCCATCACAGGTAGCCGTTTTGCGCTTTCATGGAGATTCGAAGAATACTACCGCGCAGCGGATTCGCTTTATCGATTTGCACAAGAGACCACACAAGGCGCATTTTGGTCCGTTGCGCAAGCCTTAAGGATCTTCACAAGCGCCCAGCAGCGTGCTGCATTTGAGGAACGCTGGACTGGGCCTCAGTCCGTTGGCACGGACGAATCGATTCGCCTGGAACTTCTGTCCCCGGGTGATCTTCGCAGTTATGCAGCACCCTGGGGTGGGTTCTCGATGTTCCCTGCGGCACGTCTGAGCACCGAGGCTTATGTCGATGCGACGCGTGCGTTTCTTGGTACCCAAGGATTGCTGTTCGATACTCTTGTGGATCTTCAGCAGGATCTCCTTGACGGCGAGCAGGGCATGCGGATTGATACTTTGAATTTGCAAGCCCGATGGGTTTGTTTGGCCCAAGGGCTCGAGGCGCGTTCGAACGCATGGTTTGGTGCATTGGCTTTGCATCCGGCTCGCGGCGACATTTTACAAATCTCCGCAAGCTCCAAGCAGATCGAACATGTGGTGCATCGCGAGGGTTGGATCGTACCTTTAGGTCAAGCTCGTTACCTGCTGGGAGCTACCTATGCGCGCGAGGAGCAAGGGTCGCAAGAGTGCAGAATCGATTCGCCTGCTGGATTCAAAGCGCGTGCGGAATTGCGTGGGCGTTGGCAGGAGTTTTTCGACCAGCCGCAGGTCGATGTGGATCTGATTGAGCAACGGGCGGCTGTCAGACCCGCGAGTTACGATCGCCATCCGTTGATCGGCTCTCACCCCGAGCATTCGAATTTGGTATGTCTGAACGGTTTGGGCTCGAAAGGAAGCTTGATGGCTCCTAGACTTGCTCATCTGTTGCTCGACGAATTGGAATTCTGTACACCGATCGAGAAGGTATTGCGATACGACCGACGCAAGGCGTAGGGTCGAGCGGTCTTGGTTCTTTTTGAAACGCGTTTCAATGGATGCGTTAGGAGTCGATCATCGATGGATACTGCTGGTTGGACCGACACGCATGCGCATCTTGCTGATGCGGGGTTGCTTAGCAAGCTTCCGAGCCTGCTGGCTCAATCGGTGGTTTATGGGGTCAAGCGGATCCTATGCGTAGCGGTCGATGCCGATTCGCTCGATACGATCGATACGGTGTACCGAGAATGGGAGCAGATTCAAACCGCGAAACCACTGGTTTTTAACAGTGTAGGAATCCATCCAAATCATGCGCAGCAGGAGAAGCCAGGAGACTGGGAAAAGGTCTGCGACCGGGTGACTGACAAGCGTGTCTGCGCGCTGGGTGAGACGGGCTTGGATAAGTACTGGGACGATTGCCCGTTCGAGGTTCAACTGGCCAATTTTCGTAGGCATTGGGCATTGAGTCGCCAGACGGGTTTGCCGGTGATCATCCACTCGCGAGACTGCGATGTGCCGATGCTCGAGTTGCTCCGAGCCGAGTATCGCAACGGGCCGTTACGCGGAGTGATGCATTCGTTTTGCAGCAGCTATGAAGTGGCTACCGAGTGCATCGCGATGGGTTTGTACATCAGTTTCTCTGGGATGTTGACCTACAAAAAGAATGACTCGCTACGGCACACGGCGAGTCGATTGCCGATCGACCGCTTGCTCGTCGAAACCGATGCGCCTTATTTGAGCCCTGAGCCCAAACGCAACGCTCGTCCCAACGAGCCTGCGTATGTGGCTTATACCGGCCGAGTGCTTGCCGAGTTGCACGCAAGATCCGAATCGCAAATGGCAAGCACAACGACGACCAATGCGCTCAGGTTGTTTGAACGCATGGTGTAGGTGCAAGAGGCAAAACTCGGCTTATTTGGGCAAGTTCAAGATCGCGTAGGTCCCGGATTTGCCTGCGACGGCGATATCGATGCGACCATCTCCATTGAGGTCACCGGTGGCGATTTGCAGCCCCACACCGACGTGTCCGCGTTCGATCGTCGAGCGAGTGAATTTTCCATCGACGTACGAATAAGCTTGGAGTTCGGGCATATCCTTTCCGCCTGGATCGCCCCCGTTGTGGGCAAAGTAACGCTTGCCGGTGATGATCTCTTGCTTGCCATCGCCATCTAAGTCGGCCATGGCGATTGCATGGGGTTGGGAGAAGCGGTTGTCGATGAGCTTGCGATCGAACTCGATGGTTCCTTCGGCGGTCTTTCCCGTCTGCCGCCACCAGTACAGACCGTAGTCGTGTCCTTGACCGACGATGACATCGTTTTTGCCATCCTTGTCCAGGTCGACAACGATCATGGGGATGCTCCCTTGGATATTCCAATCACCATGGAATTTCCAATCGCCTTCCCAAGGTTTCTCGGGTTGTTCGTACCAACCGTGACCGACCAGTACATCTTGGCGTCCATCGCCATTGATATCGCCGACGCCCATCCCGTGCTGGTTACCGGATTTTCCGATGACTTTTTGTTCGAGCGAATAGCTGGCTTGTTTTCCGTCTCGGATTCCGTTGTCGACGAGCCTCCAGACGGTCAGTGGGTTTTTCGTGTTCCAACTGTTGACGACCCAATCGGGGATACCATCTTGGTCGATGTCATGCATCAACTGAGCTTCGTTTTCGGTGGCTTTGGTGTCAACCCATAGGTTGCGTTTCCAGGTGTGTCCGAGCCGGAGTCCTTCCTCGCCCGGGTTTTCGTACCATGCCAATTCGGTCGGGACGAACGAGCCGGCGACGACATCGATCTTTCCGTCGCGATTGACATCGAAAGGAAAGTCGCCATTGCTTTGGATGTAACCGTTCCAGTCATCGATGTTTCGAAGGGGTCTTGGGACGAACGTCGGGCTCGGATACCAGTGACGACCCGCGACGATATCCGGCTTGGAATCCCCGTCGATATCCGCGATCGCGCAGCCTTCGTTCGCATCGAGGGCCAGGGGTTCGATTTCCCAGCGGATCGGTAAGGCTTTATCGCTAGAGAGAGGATCTTGCGCCCTGGCGATCGACCCGCTCGCACCGAGTAGTCCTGCCGTTGCGGCCGCCAAAACAATGGCCTTTGCGGAACGTTTGGAATTGTTGAAGGATTTCATAGCTATCGTTTTTCTATTAGGTTGAGTTCGAGAGGATGATCGAAGGATTGAATGCAGGAGCCTGCAATGGTGGGAGTGGCTAGCGATTAGGGTGTCGGTGTCCATTTCTCGGAGGTGAGCCATTGGGCGATTTTCAGTTCGCCATCGCGAACGAATTTTTCCATTTGCTCGACCTCGACAGCGTTGTTGCCTTGTTCGTGTTTTCGGAACAGAAACAAATAGGTTTCGTTCTGCGGTCGGTAGCGGTGAAAGAACCACTCGTTCTTGGACTTGATCGCCGTGCGAAGCTCTAGCACCGAGTCGGTCTTCGGGAGCAATCGATCCATCGTTGGTTTTTTGTAGCCCAGTTGCGAGAGGATCTCGCGAGCGCTGTCTTGGTAGCCTTGGTCGTTCCAAACGACGCCTTCTTCGGTGAATCGTTTGTCGGGAGAAAGTTTTTGCAGATCGACAAGGGTGGCTTGGTGGTCCGTGGCGATCTTTCGAATCCCGTCGGCCAGTTGTGCGAGGTTGCTGTTGTAATAGCGAGGGTTGGGGAACTGAGGTCCGGCGTCTTCACGTTGGCGAGGGATCACCATGACGATCCGACACCCTTTGCGTTTGAGATCTTCGACGAGTTTGTGGTAGCCCTTGAGGAACTCTTCGCGTTCGGCTTGGGTGCCGTGGGCTTCGTTTTCGCCATAGCAAAGGATGGCCAAGTTAGGTGCGGCGAATTCGAGGTCGCGCATGAGGCGTTGGTAACCATCGGGGCGCGCACCGAAGACGGCTCGTGCATCGCCCATGACGGTATCCCCACTCCAGCCCATATTTCGGAACGTGACCCCTGGGACTTCGAGCGTAAGCATCATTTCGAGCCAGGGGTGGTTGTGCATCCGTTCGACCCAACCGCCCCCGATCAGGGCGATTCGATCCCCGGGCTCGACGATGGTTTTGGCTGCCGATGGAGTTGCGGTGTCTTGCGTTTCGATCGGGTCAGCCGAGTAGGCCGTCGGGACACGAGCTAAAGACCCTAGGGTTGCGGATGCTATGGCAAGGAGAACCAAAGGCAAGGAGGACTTTTTCATGGTGGGAGGGAGCTTGATCGAGGAAATAACGAAAATTTAGCGTCTTGGATTTTACTCAAGATCGACCGCCTGTGGGTGGTCGGTTCGGGGCTCGGGGATCAGAAACAGCCACTTCTTAGACATCGATTAAGCGATCGATTATTAGAAAATCCAAAGCCGTAACCTGGATCCCTTTTAGAAGCGAGGATTCTTCGCAAGTCGGATTGGGCATGGTATTCTGTTACGGCAGCCCGATTTCCTTTCCTTAGATGTCTTGTTTAGAAAAGAAGTCCCATGATGAAGCGCAGGAACTTTTGGTTGGTCGGTGGGTTGGCGGTCTTGGCCACAGGTGCAGGGGCAAGCCACGGGGTTGCCCAAGAATACCTCAACGGGATCGAATGGAAGGAGCCGGCGATCGTGACTCCTGGTAGCACTAACAGCGCACCACCCTCCGACGCGGTGGTACTCTTCGATGGCAAGGACAAGTCCCATTGGAAGAACTCCGATGCGTGGAAGATCGAGGGGGACACGCTTGTTGCTGGACGTGGTTCCATTACCAGCACCGACGAGTTTGGAGATAGCCAGGTTCACATCGAGTGGTCGGCAGCAACGCCCCCGAAAGGCAGCGGACAGGGACGCAGCAATAGCGGTGTGTTTTTGATGGGAATTTACGAACTGCAAGTCCTCGATTCTTTCGAGAACAAGACTTATTCAGACGGACAAGCCGGCGCTATCTACAAGCAGACCCCTCCGATGGTCAACGCGACACGCAAGCCCGGCGATTGGAACGCTTACGATATCTTCTGGACCGCCCCAAGGTTCAACGCCGACGGTTCGCTGAAATCCCCCGCTTACATCACGGCCATGCACAATGGTGTGTTGATTCTTAACCACTTTGAGCTCAAGGGCGATACACCCTTTAACCGAGCACCGAAGTACACGAAGCACTCGGAAAAGGGCCCTATCCAATTGCAGGACCACGGAGACCCCGTTCGCTTCCGCAACATTTGGGTCCGTCCGTTGGTACCCGTCGAGGGCAAGCAGGTGCGGAAAGCATTCTTGCGGAACGGGGACAAGGAAACCCCGATCGAAAACTGAGCTCTAGCAGGATCTAGCCATCGACCCTGGCGATCAGCGAGGCCTAGGAGTTGACTCGTGCTCGTAATCGTGCGGTTACCCAGGGTATAGGCAATCGCAACCACTAATCACGAGCACGCGCACGAGCATGACTAATCGGATTGAAAGTTAGACCTTGCGTTTTATTTGCAGTATTTGTCGAGCCAATCTTGGCGTTGCTCGGCAAGTTTTTCGTCGGCGGCGATTTGACCCTCTTGGCGTTGCTCGGCAAAGCGAGTTTCGAAACGCGAGAGTTCCTCGGCCACCAAGGGCCCTTGGTCGAATAGCCGATCGATAAACAGCACACCGTTGAGATGGTCGACCTCGTGTTGGATAATTCGCGACAAGAAGCCCTCGACCTTGAGATTGATTTCCTTACCGTCCATCGAGTACGCGTTGACTTGGACGGCTTTGTTGCGCTTTACCAACCCGTGCAGACCGGGCAAAGACAAGCAGCCTTCTTCGGCTTCGATCGTGCCGGTTGCCTTTTGAATCACCGGGTTGAGGAAAACCAGCTCTTGGCCGGAATCTTTTTCGCCTGTCGGATTGGCGACAAAGAGTCGCAACGGTAAATTCACTTGGTTGGCCGCTAGGCCGACTCCGCGATGTTCGTACATGATTTCGAACATTTGGTCGATGATTTCGCGAAGAGGATCGTCGACGCGCGACAAGGGTTTCGAAGCGAATCGGAGTGTCGGGTGTGGATACTTGATCAGTTGAAGCATGTGTTTCTCGGACAACAGGCGAGCGTAGGCTGCAGAGCTTAAAGGAACTATTGTGATCCATCGAGCCAAATTCGTAAACCGTCCGATAGGGTTTGTCTTTAGGTTTGCCGCATTCATCCTGAGCGTTAGCATGGACGTTTGGTCGCAGGAAACCGAGTACTATCTCCAAGCCCTCGAGCGGCTCGGACCGGCCAGCAAGTTGGTATGGAGCGAGCCGGGTGACAACTCGCTGGATCGTTGGCGATCCCGCTCGATGATCGACATCCAAGGGGTCGTGGTGTCATGGGATGTCGATAAACTGGTGCTGATCAAATCTGGCTCCAAAGGCCCGACGAATTTCCCAGGGGACTTGGTCGTAGGGATCGAGCCGAGTTGGAAGTCTGAGCCCTATGCGCAGGTCCACCAACTCTTTGCAGAGCGCAAGTTTCGAGAGGTTTTGCAGAAGGGGCAGTCGGCCCTCGGGCTCTCGGAAATTCCCAAGTGGCAGCAGCGGTTGCTGGTCTGTCAGATGGTCGATTCGGCCGTCGCGCTTCAGCAGTTTAGCGTCGCGGCGCGGGTCTTTAAGGTGCTTGCGGAGGATCCGTCTCCGGAGTTGCTCATGAGTCGCATTCCGTTGCCTTGGTCGGATGAACTAAATCGAGTCACTCCTGGGTTAACCAAGGAAGCCCTCGAATGGATGTCCAGCCAGACCCCTTCGATGCGGTTGCTCGGAGCATCCTGGTTGCTCGGTGGCCAGCATCGGCTCGATGCGATCGAGGCGCTCAAGGCGCTTGCGTCAAACGACACGCCATGGATCGCCGGGTATTCCAAAGTACAGCTTTGGCGATTATCGCTCCCCGAGGAGATCCTTTCGGAGCGATTTGGCCCGTGGACGGCCCAGCGAGACGACTTGCCGGTGCCATTGCAAGCCGGCCCGACGATGCTTTTAGCACATCGGCTCGAGCAAGCAAATCAGCCAAAGCTTGCGATTGCCGAGTGGCTACGCGTCGCATCGATGCATCCAGATCGGTATCATTTAGCCGAGCAAGCCGTCGGCAAGGGGATCGAAGCTGCAAGAAAACTTGGAGACGAGCAACTCGCGCGAACGATTGCAGCTCGTTTCTCGGTCGCTCCGGAATCATCCAAAACGAAGCCCAACGAAAACGAAGCAATCAGGAGACGATGAGAATGGATCTGGCTCCACGCGATCAGACAATCAGGCTACGACCCACGATGCAATATGTCTTAAGGCTCATGCTCATGGCCCTAGCACTGGGACAGAGTGTGCTAGGGCACAATGCGCTGGGTCAGGTTCCTGGCCCTGACGCTTCGGTCGTTCCGGCCCAAAATGCCACTGCGGCTGCGGTTGTCGCTCCAGCCCCGGGGCGCACTGCAACTCCCATCGTAGGCAACGGAGCCACCGGGGCGATCAAGCCAAGCCAAGCGGCCGACGATACCGTTTTTGAAATCATCTTCAGCGGTGGGCCATTGGGCGTTGGCATCATGGTCGCGCTGATCTTGATGTCGATTGTAGCGGTGTACCTAATCATCGATCAGTGGCTGACATTGCGACGCAAGGATCTTTTGCCGAGCGAATTGAATGACAATGTGCGTCAGTTGCTCTCGCAGGGCAAGCTCAAGGATGCCGACCAAGCGTGCCGCAGCCAACCTTGTCCGTTGTCCTATGTGTTGGCCAGTGGGATCGCCGAGATCGAGTACGGCTGGCCTGCAGTGGAAAAATCGCTCGAGGACGCTTTGGCCGAACAGGCCGCCAGGATGTACCGCAAGCTCGAGTATCTGTCTGTGATCGGCAATCTAGCTCCAATGCTCGGATTGCTCGGGACGGTAGCCGGGATGATTCTGGCGTTCCGTGAGGTGGCGTTGTCTCAGGGAACGGCCGGAGCAGGGCAGTTGGCTTCGGGGATCTACTCGGCGCTGATTACCACCGTCGCTGGGCTCTTGATTGCAATTCCCTCTCTTGGGGCTTTTGCGGTATTTCGCAATCGAATCGACGAGATCACCTCCGAAATGGCGACAGCGGCCCAGCAAGCTTTCGGGCCGATACGCCGAAGGCTCCCGGCTGCAGGGGCATCTCGCCCCACAGCGGTCCCGCCTCCGAGGGGTTAATCCGAGATCGAATGGAATCCTCCAGCCGAGCGGACCGTTCTATTTTTCCTAATCCTTAGGGGTGTGCGTGAGAAAAAGTTGGGGTCCTTAGGTTGTGCCCCATTGCTACCCAGGCGTCGGGACTTGGAGTATCCTGTTAGATCTCCGGATCGGCCTATTTCCTTATTCTTATTTTTGATCTTTGTTTGGAATCACACTTGGCAGACAACTCCCCACGCAATGAGGATGCAGTGTCCCAGACGCGGACCGATTGGTCTCCGGTCGTGTATGCCGTGGCGTACAGTGACATTGGGATGCGGCGCGCGAACAATCAGGACAGTTATGCGATTGTCAGTGCGAGCGATGCAGACAAGTGGCAGCGCAGTGGAGATTTGCTCATCGTGGCCGACGGGATGGGGGCCCATGCTGCCGGAGAACTCGCGAGTCGATTGAGTGTCGAATTGATTCCGCATCATTATTCCAAGCTCAACACGAAATTCGAGTCGTGCGAAGCGTTGCTTAAGGCCTTCGAAGAGACCAACCGGGAGATCAATCGGCGTGGCACGGTCAACCCAGAATTCCGAAGCATGGGTACAACGACCAGCGCGATCCTATTGATGCCTACCGGTGGACTGATCGCGCACGTAGGCGACAGCAGGGTGTACCGATTGCGAGGCCAGACGTTCGAGCAACTGACGTTTGATCATTCCTTGGTTTGGGAGATGCAGCAATCCGGACAGGTCAGCGAGGAGATGATCCGCAACAGCTCGATCCCGAAGAATGTCATCACACGTTCGATGGGCCCGAGTCCGAGTGTGTTGGTCGATCTAGAAGGTCCGTTTCCGCTTCAGAAAGGGGACCGATTTTTGCTCTGCAGCGACGGGCTCAGTGGCCAGCTTGCAGACGAGGAGATCGGCTCGCTATTGGGCTTGCTCGACGGGCCGACGGCCGTCAAGGCAATGGTGGATTTAGCGAATTTTCGCGGCGGGCCAGACAATATCACGGTGGTCATCGGCGAAGTCCAGCGAGACGTTGGGATCACCAGCGGTTCGACCGCTAGTGGTTCGGCCAAAGGGCTTGCAGGTTTCCCGACGGCCTTTGGCGTGACCGCCGCGATCGGATTGCTAACGGCGCTGTTTTTGGCGTTGGTCCAACAAACCCCATTGGCGATCCTGGCCGCCGCTGCCGCGTTTGTCGCGTTGCTCACCGGCTGGATCAAAGTGGCCGTAAGCAATCAGCCTGCCGCACCCGAAAAAAGGTTCGGCAAGGCTCCTTATCGCAAGTACACCTGTAAGCCTACGCCAGGTTTTGCTTCCCAGTTGAAGGTCGCAGTCGACGAGCTCTATGAGTGGCTCAACGACAATTCGAAAAGCTCTCAGTTGAGAGTTCTCTCCGAGCGCATCCAAGCGGCTAACCGCGAACTGTCGGCTAAGGATTTCAAGCTGTCGACGGCTTCTTATGCCAAACTGCTCGTGGATGTCATGCAGGAAATTCGCCACCGGCGAAAAGAAGACGAGGAAGGCCAAGTCGATTACTAGGTTGCCTGGGGATCTGGGCTGTTGAGAAATTTCTGTTCAGAAATTGAAGAATACGATCCACAGGAGTCCTGAGCCTAGGACGCCCACCAGTGCGGCTACCAAGCCGATGTTCGAGCGGGGGAGAAGTCGGTACTCGTTTCGCAGCGTTTGGATATCTCGGTGGTACTCAAACCAAGCCAAGAATAGCGAGACAAGCCCCAGGGCGATCATCGTCAGACCGAATTCCTTGGGGCCCAGGATGGAAGGCTTAGCCGCGGAGTCCCAGTTGCGACCCCCGAGCGGATCGAATTGAAAGAACTTATAAGCTGAGAAGCCGAAGGTGATCAAAGAGGTAGCCGTACGGATCGCGGCCATGATCGTGCGCTCGTAGGCCACTCGAGTTCTCTCGATAGCCAGCCGCGTAGCCGTGTCGAGAATCAACGGCTCGCTTGGGGGGGAGTGCACGTTAGGATCAAGGGATTCCATGGGTTGGGATGTTTTTTCCATCTTTCCTGGCGTTATTGACTTCGAGATTCCTCCGAATACGCTTGGTAAAGCCCTGTTGAGGAATCCCGAGTATAGTTTACGATGATCGCATGATTTTAGGGAAGCCGAAGGACGACTGGCGAAATACGCACCTGCGAATAACGACTCGGAGCATCCTGCGCCGGAGCCATATTCAAGGATGTTTTCTTCGTGCGCTGATCTTGATCGTTTGGCTCCTTGGTGTACCTGGATTGCGTCCAGTTTACCATCACCATCGAGACGACGGAGCCAACGGAGCCGATCGTGCTTCAGCCACTGAGCTAGTCCGACTCTCCGAACATCTTCGACATTATGTCCATCTGGATTCTACGGATACTGCAAAATTACACTTCCATTGGCTCGTGCAGCTCGATGGCCCGGTGATTCCGGAGTTCCCCAATGTTCCACAAGTGGCGGTCGTATCCCACGCGGCATGGTTTTTGGAGTCTTTTGGAATAAGTGTCGCCGAGAAGTCTTTTTTGGATTTCGCGCTGCAAGCGACGCTCGACTGGCTTTCCCTGCCCCGGCCAAACTCGGCCTCTGAAGGACTCACGAGGATCGCTCGACGCGAGGATTCGCGCGCATCAGAGCAAGCCCGTCGATTGTGTTACTCAGCCACGCTCTATCGCACATCCCGCCTCTAGGGTTTCTTTGAGCATCGTGCGTTTCGTCGAGGGGTTCTTCTCTGGAGCTGGCTCGGATTCTCTTTTTTTCATCCATCGATCCACCATGAACACATTGCAACACGCGTATCGTGCTTGGCCGTTTCTATTACTAACAGCACTCCTCGGTGGCGGTGCGGTTTGGTGGTACAAACCCGGCAAACTTCCACCGATTCCCATGGCCAGCACCACGGCCGATCCGTCGCCTAGTGTCCGAGCAGGGCACGGGGTATCAGGGCGCGGGGTATCAGGGCGCGGGGTATCAGGGCACGGGGTATCGGGCAACGATCCCCAGTCCGCAGCACAGATCGAGCTGCCATCGGATTTGTGGGGGCCAAGTGGGATCGTCATGGAACCCCCTAAAGAGGAGCTTCTTTCGGTTCCTGTGAATTTGACAGGCAAAGTTTCCTTAAACGAAGATCGGATTTCGCACATCTTTCCGATGGTCGAGGGGACGGTCGATACCGTATCGGTGACACTAGGGCAGAAGGTCCAAGCCAACGATTTGCTGATTGTGATCCACAGCCGGGAGATCGGGCAAGCCAAACTGGATCTGTATCAAGCTAGGCTCCAGCGCGAGATCGCGATCGTCAAAAGAGATCTGCAATCGCGCATCGCCGAGAACACCCGTCGATTGATCGATGAATTGCGTCTGCGCCGACCGATTCAAGAAATAGAGACCAAGTTTCGGACGCTGGGGATGGGGGATTACCGCGAGCGTTTGCTCGCCTCCTATGCGGGGTATTTAAAAGCGCAAGCCGACGTATCTCGCTTAGAAAATGTTCAGGACAGCGGCGCGGTGTCGGGCAAGTTACTCCTGACGGCCCAGTCAACCCGGGACGCGGATTTGGCCACCTTCCAAGCTCGGATCGAACAGATCGATTATGAAATGCAGACGAGCATCCTACTTGCCAATCAGAACGTCAAGGAGGCCGATACGCGAGTGGCCGTCGACGCGACAAGTTTGCGAATTTTGGGGGTCGATCTCAAGGACATCGAAAGTGGCGATCCGACCACCCAAGGCGAAGCGATATCGCATTATCCGATCCGAGCCCCGTTTAACGGCACAGTGATCACCAAGGACTGCACGGTCCGCGAGCAGGTCCAGCCGAGCGCTTCGGTCTTGACCATTGCAGACCTTTCGACCGTTTGGATAACCGCCGATGTGTTCGAGGAGAATGTCCCGCTGCTGCGTTCATTGGAGCAGCAAACGGTTTCAATTGTCAACGAAGCTTGGCCGGACAAGACGTTTTCTGCCAAGGTCTTTTACACCGGCGAGATCATGGACGAAAAGACTCGTACGATTGCGCTTCGGGCCATCGCCGACAACTCCGACGGGTTGCTCAAGCCGGGAATGTTCGTCAACGTCGCGATACCCAGTGGCCAGAGTGGCAGTGCCATGACGATCCCCACCGATGCGATCCAGGAGCATGAAGGAAAGAAATTCGTATTCGTGCAAATCCAAGGGACGCGATTTGTGCGGCGTGAAGTCCAAACCGGTGCAAAAGCACAAGGCAGAACGGTCGTTCTCCGAGGGCTCGGTCCGAAAGACCAAGTCGTCGTCCAGGGAGCTTTTGTACTGAAGTCGAAGATGCTGGCCGAACTTTTAGGTGAAGAGTAATCATGTTGGTTCAACGCATCATTCAATGGTCCTTGCAAAACCGATTCATCGTTCTGATCGCTTCGTTGTTGATCCTAGGGATGGGATTTGTCGCTGCGACTCAGATTCCACTCGATGCAGTTCCTGACCTGACAAACGTTCAAGTCCAGGTGTTGACGAACTCACCGGCTTTGGGGCCCGAGGAGGTCGAGCAATTCATCACGTTCCCGATTGAGAATGCGATGAGTGGGGTGCCCAACGTCGACGAAATCCGATCGATTAGCCGATTCGGATTAAGCGCCGTGACGGTCACTTTCGAGGATGGCACCGACATCTATTGGGCCAGGAATCAGGTCAACGAGCGATTGCAGCGAGCCCGGGAGAACATTCCGCCGGGGATGGGGACTCCCGAGCTCGGTCCGATCGCTACGGGGATGAGTGAGATCTATCAATTCGAAGTGCGATCGAAGCCCGGTTTTAATTACTCGCTGAGTGAATTGCGATCGATTCTCGATTGGCAGATCGCCTTCCAACTCCGAAGCGTTCAAGGGGTCGTCGAGGTCAACACCTTTGGCGGTGAGCTCAAGACCTATGAAATTCAAGTCGATCCGGCTCAGTTGCAGAACTATGGCATTTCCTTTGCCGACGTATTCAAAGCGCTTGATGAGAACAATGGCAACTCAGGGGGCGGATACATCGCCCACGGGGCCGAGCAACGGTTGGTTCGAGGTCAAGGCTTGGTCGCCTCGCTCGACGATATACGAAACATTGTCCTCGACAGTCGCGATGGAACACCCATTCGGATCAAAGATATCGGTGATGCAAGATTTGCACCAATGCTCAGGCAAGGTGCGGTGACACGCGACGGAGATCGCGAAGCGGTCATCGGGATGGTCATGATGATCATGGGTGGGAACTCTCGCAAGGTGGTCCAAGAGGTCAAGGAGAAGATCCATACGATTCAGAAGACCTTACCTGAAGGCATCGAGATCGACACCTTTTATGATCGGACAGACTTGGTAGAAAAGACTATCCACACCGTTGCTGAGAACATCGGCATCGGAGTCCTCTTGGTAATTGTCATGCTGATCGTACTGCTCGGAGATCTCAGAGCCGGACTGATCGTCGCTGCAGCGATCCCGCTTTCGGCCATGAGCGCGCTGATCGCGATGCGTTATGCGGGGGTCTCGGCGAACCTGATGAGTCTCGGGGCGGTCGATTTCGGTGTGATTGTCGACGGCGCGGTGGTCATGATTGAAAATTGCATGCGCCAAGCGGCCAACCACTTGAAATCCCATCCTGGTAAAAAGGTTCCGCTGCATGTCTTTCAGTCGTCTGCTCAGGAGGTAGGCAAACCGATTTTGTTTGCGGGACTGATCGTGGTGATCGTCTTTATTCCGATCCTGAGTTTGCAGGGAATGGAAGGCAAGATGTTTCGCCCCATGGCATTTACCTTCATGACCGCCCTATCCTCGGCGCTGATCCTCTCGGTGACGGTCATGCCCGTCTTGGCGTCTTTATTTCTGGCGCGTTGGATTCAGCAGAAAGATACGTTGGTCGTTCGCGGACTCAAACGCGTTTATGAGCCTTGCTTGCGTTTTTCGATGAAGCATCCTGTCGGCATGTTCCTTGGCGCAATCGGCATCTTTGCGATCAGCGTGTTGCTAGCTCGGCAATTCGGAAGGGAGTTTGTTCCGAAATTGGACGAAGGGGATATTGCGATTCAAGCGACGCGTTTGCCAAGTGTATCGCTCGAGACGTCCGTCGAACTGACCAAAGCGATGGAACGCTGCTTGCTGAAATTCCCCCAAGTGATCACGGTGGTCTCGAAAACGGGGCGACCTGAAATCGCGAACGATCCGATGGGGGTGTATCAAACCGATGTGATCGTAAGGCTTAAACCTAAAGAGGAGTGGCCCGAGAAAATCTCTAAGGAAAATTTGGTCATCCAGATGCGTGAGGCCTTGGCCAAGGAAGTGCCAGCCAATGCGTTCAGCTTCACCCAGCCGATTGAATTGCGAGTCCAGGAGCTTGTCGCCGGGGTGCGAAGCGATATTGGACTGAGTCTCTATGGCGATGACTTGGGGGTACTCAAAGCCAAAGGGGATGAGATCGTCCAAGCGCTCTTGCGCGTGGAGGGCTCGGCGGATGTCGCTGCGCAGCAGATCGCTGGTTTGTCCTATTGCGGAGTGACCGTTCGACGCGATGCATTGGCTCGTTATGGGATCAACGCACGCGAAGTGCTCGACGCAGTGGCTTGTGTTGGCGGCAAAGTGGTTGGACAAGTCTTCGAGGGGCAAAGGCGGTTTCCGATGCAAGTACGATTGGCTCCCGAGTGGCGAACCGATGTGGAGAAACTCTCGCAATTGAAGGTCGAGGACGCCTCGGGTAGGCAGATACCTATTTCCCAACTCGCAGAGATCAAGATCAGCGATGGACCGGTGGAAATCAGTCGCGATTCGATTCGCCGACGGTTGCTCATCAGTTGCAACGTGCAAGGTCGGGATTTGGGAGGCTTCGTTGCCGAGGCCCAGCGAGCGGTGGATCAAGCCGTCGAGTTGCCACCCAATTACATCCTGCATTGGGGCGGGCAGTTCGCGAATTTGCGCGAGGCGACCGAGCGTTTGACGATCGCCGTTCCGGTGGCTCTGCTCTTGATCTTTTCGTTGCTTTATGTGACGTTCAATTCGGTAAAGTTGGCACTGCTGATCTACTTGAACGTACCGATCGCAGCGACCGGTGGAATCCTCGCCTTGTGGGCCCGAGGGATGCCTTTTTCCATCTCGGCGGGTGTCGGCTTTATCGCTCTTTTCGGAATCGCTGTGATGAATGGAGTGGTGCTGATCGAACATATTCGGCATCTTAGGCACCAGAATTTCAGTCCGTTCGATGCGGTGGTTCAGGGGGCGATGGACCGACTCCGACCTGTATTCATGACGGCTGCTTGTGGGGCGCTAGGTTTCATCCCTATGGCTATCTCGGGCAGTTCGGGGGCCGAGGTACAACGGCCACTGGCGACCGTGGTGATCGGAGGACTGATCACGTCGACCCTTTTGACTTTGTTGGTTTTGCCGAGTATATATCGATGGTTTGAACCCAAGGATTCGCTTGACCAAGACGCTGCGGAGGTGCTGGCATGATTCGTACGGACATCGATTTGGATCGCTCAGGTAAACAGCAAGGTTTCTTGCGGGTCCCTTATTCGCATAACCTCGGTGGCTGGGCCAACGTGATGATTCCGATGACCGTCGTAGCCCATGGAGTCGGACCGACGGTGCTGGTCTTAGGGGGCAACCACGGGGATGAATACCAGGGCCAAGTGGCATTGATGAAACTTGCTCGGTCGGTTTCACAGGGCCAAGTACAAGGACGCTTGATCCTTATCCCGTCGCTGAACTTTCCGGCCGCGTTGGCTTCAACAAGACTGTCTCCAATCGATGGAATGAACCTGAATCGGGCGTTTCCCGGGGACTCCGAAGGCTCAGTTACCAGCCAGATCGCCCACTATCTGACGCATGAATTGTTTCCGATTTCCGATGCGGTGATCGATATCCATTCGGGTGGTCGTAGCATGGAGTTTGTCCCTTGCTCGCACATGCACGTGGTCTCGGATCGGTTGCAGAGGCATGCGATGCTCGAGGCGATGTTGGCTTGGAATACGGATTTCTGCTTCCTTTACACCGATATTGCTGGCAGTGGGCTCTTGCCTGTGGAGGCTGAGTCCCAGGGCAAGACGGTTGTGACGACCGAGCTCGGTGGAGGGGAGGCGATTTCTGCTCGCGTCCATCGCATCGCGCACGACGGGCTGGTCAATGTCCTGAAGCATCTTGGGGTCTTGAACGGAACGGCACAAACACGGGCTTCGTTGGGGCTACCTCCGACGATCTTGACCCAAGCCTTGGAGGCGAAGAATTACTTGTTGGCTCCAGAGTCTGGGATCTTCGAGATCTGCGTCGAATTGGGGTCCAAGGTATCGGTCGATGAGCCCTTAGCTCGGATCCATTATTTGGAGAGACCCGACAGGGAGCCGGACTTGGTCGTTTCCCCAAAAGAAGGTTATCTGCTTTGTATGCGGACTGCGTGCAAGACACAGCAGGGGGATTGCATCGCGGTGATCGCCGAAGCGGTGTCGGTCGATTCGTTGCGTTAATCCGCTTTTACGCAGCGAAAGCCCAGGTGATTGCTGGCCGTTCGGACTTCGCCTTTGCCCCGTGTGCCGACCATGTAGCGCGTGCAGTAGCGATCGCAACACAAGAAGGATCCACCCCGGTGAACGCGTTTGATTTGGTCGGCTTCCATCGGATCGTAGCTGTCTGCCGGACCTTGGGGGTTGCGCGTCACTTGACCACTGGATCGGAGTCGCGAGTAGTAGTCGTGACGGTACCAATCGCTGACCCACTCCCAAACGTTGCCCCCCATGTCATACAAGCCATAGGGGTTCGAAGCGAACTGCCGAGTTGGAGCAATTCCGGCAAAGCCATCCAAGGCGCTATCTCCGCCATCGACCGGAAAGCGACCTTGGTAGATGTTGGCTTGGTATTTGCCATCGATTTGGATTTCGCTGCCCCATGAATAGAGCTCACCGGCTTTGCCGCCCCGAGCGGCGAATTCCCATTCGGCTTCGGTAGGAAGCCGTTTGCCGGCCCATTTGGCATAAGCTTCTGCATCCTCGTAGGCAACATGGGTGACAGGATAATCGTCTTTGTTTTCGATGTTGCTTTCGGAGCCTGCCGGATGGCGCCAATCGGCACCAGGGGCATAGCTCCACCACTGGAGGTAGTTGTCGAATTCCACAGGGCCAGCGGTTGGTTTGAAGACCGTCGAGCCGGCGATTAAGTTTTCCTCGGGCGCTGTGGGGAACTCCTCTTTGGTGGGTTTGATCTCTGCGACTGTCACGTAACCGGTCGCTTCGATGAAGGCTCGAAACTGTGCGTTGGTCACTTCGGTTTCATCCATCCAGAATCCATCGACATAGACACGATGGATGGGGACCGCATCGTTGGTAACGCCGGGAAGACCGCAGAGGGATTCACTTCGATGGTCGCTCCCCATTGAGAATTCACCGCCTGGAATCCAAACCATGCCTTTGGGCTCTTTGCCTTGGGGTTGGCTCTTATTCACGATGGTCGGTTCGAAACCAGCCGGCAGTGGACTCGATGGCTTGGAAACCTGTGAGGCTTTTGTGTTCGAAGAGGACTCGTTATTCGGCCCGAGGAAGGCCAAGGCGGCGGCCCCACCGCCGATGCACGTGCCTGCGAGAATCCAAATCAGCCAAGCGAAAGAAGATGAAGGCCGAGGGTTGGAAGATTGCTTGGGTGAGGACTTTTTCATCGGCAAATGACGGCGGATTTTGAGATACGAACGGGGGATCAGCCGCTTATTTTAGCGTTCTTTGAGCGCTTTGACGCTGCGCATGGCTCGATTGAGGAAGTCTTGCTTGCTTTCCTTAGGTTCCAGAAAGATCGGCGCTCCGATCGAGATGGAGCTAAGCAATGGGACGGGCATGTACTCGCCTCTTGGAAGGATGCGGTTCATGTTGTCCATGTAAACCGGGACGAGTTCCAGATCGGGCCTTTTTTTGGCGAGGTAATACAGTCCGCTTTTGAATTCCCCCATTTCGCCGTCGATGGCGCGACTTCCTTCAGGGAAGACAATCAGTGAGTAGGTGTTTCCTATTTCACGAAGCATCAGTTCGATCGGGCTTTGGTGGACTTTGATTTGTTTTCGATCGATGAGGATCGCATTGAAGGATTGGGCTAGAAACCTGCGAAAGGGGGTCTGCCCCCAATAGTCCTGTGCGGCCACCGGACGGGTCAGTTGGCGGAGGCTTCCCGGCAGCGCGGCCCACAGAACGACCGCATCGAGGTGGCTGGTGTGGTTGGCAAAGTAGACGCGTTGGCATGTGTCGGGCTCTGCACCGATCCAGCGCACTGAAAAACCGCTGACGAGCTTGGCAATCAGCGCTAGACCTTGACCCGTCAAACGGCACCAAGGGGACATCCCATCCTGGGGCGCAATAGAATAACGTTTTGTGAAGTCGGTCAAAGCAGCCAAAAGGCCCTCAGGGAAACAGAAGCAATGGCCGAATCGTTCGCGACACAAAAGATTAGGTTGCGAAGCAATGGGGCGCAAAAAAGACTTGAAGACCCGAGGGATTATGATCTAAGAATGGATCGAAAGCAATCTCCAAAAGGGTTGCTTTCGCAAGATGATTTCAGGGCAAAAGGCTTTTCTAGGCCAATCGGCTTAAGGATTCGAAACCGATCGTCAAACCCGAGATTGCATTTGGAGGTTCCTGGTCTTGAGGACGTTGAAACTTTACCGGGCTGTCCATCCGCCATCGACGACGAGCATGCTGCCGGTGGTAAAACTGCTGGCTGGACTGGCAAGGTAGATCGCGGCTCCCTGAATCTCGCTGAGCTCTCCCCAGCGACCCATCACCGTTGCCCCGACAATGTTGTTTTTGATATCGGGTTGGTCGGCTACCCCTTTATTCATCTCCGTGAGAAATGGGCCTGGGCATATCGCATTGCAGGTGATATTCCAAGGGGCAAACTCCAAGGCCATTGCTCGGGTCAATTGCACGACGGCCCCTTTGCTGGCCGTGTAGGGTGTCCGATTGGCAAGTCCCACTAAGCCCAGGGTGCTGGCGATGTGAATGATCCTTCCATAACGCTTTTGTTTCAACTGCTCGATGAAGGCTCGAGTCACCAGCCAGGGGGCTTCGACGTTCGTGCTGAGCACCTGCTTGAACTGCTGAAAATCCAATTCATCGATCGGACCCCGAATGTTGATCCCTGCGTTATTGATCAAGATCGATGGAACGCCAGCGGTTGCCAAGCAAAAGTCTCTGAGTTTCGATACGGCTTGCTCTGAACTCACATCGGTCGAATATCCCCAGGCCTTGGTGCCGTAACGAGCTGTGATTTCTTTGGCTTTTTCGTCGAGCTCTCCTTGGTTGCGACTGACCAGCAGAACGTTTGCCCCGGCGCTGGCCAGCCCACAGGCCATGGCCCAACCGAGTCCCCGGCTAGCACCAGTGACCACCGCCAATTGGCCGTCGATCCGGAAAAGGTCTATCCCTGGAAGTCGCTCCGGAGTTCCCTGATTGTCTTGTTGGCTCATCGTTCAATCCCCGATTGGTTTTCTTTTTGCTATCCTGAAAAAATCCTCATTGAATCCACGATTCACCGGAGTCCTCGACCGGGCAACGCAACGCCAATCGTGCAGCATGAATCTCGTGGCAGATCCAGTCGATGTCGGTACCGGGCAAAAGATACCTCAACCCAAGTTTCTCCTTCGGCACTGTCGCTTGTTGGCAGCCCATCGTCGCGGTGGGTTTTGCAATCCCCATCGCAATAGCCCATGGCAAACAGTAGTCCTCCCACTGAACATTTTCCGGATCCGGAACGTCGATGCAAGCGATGTGTAGGTCGGCCTCGGGCCAGACTTGCCACCATGCCGATGGCTGCTTTCTGGTTTCGATTCGGATCGAGCTAGCCGGCCAAGAACCTCGCTGCTGGAGCGCAGACTCAAGCCGCATCTTGAGCGATTCGCTACTACAGACGACCGCAATACGTGGCTCATCGGGCGAATCGAGCCGTTCGGCCAGCGCGCCGATACTCAATTGGGTAACTGGGTCGATCCAGTTGAAAGCGACTTGGTACGCAGGTCGCATGACAAATGTCCGCATGCTCATCCGAGGATGAGGGACTTTCAAGTGCGGAGTCCAAACCAAGTCCTGCTCGTGGAGGATAAGATCGATATCGATGCGCCGGGATTCCCAGCGTCTGAATCGCTGCCGCCCAAGTTCTGTCTCGATCTTTTTAATAAGCTCCCAGACCTCCCAAACATTCATGGAATGGTCGATCCTGGCGATTGCATTTAGAAAATCACCCTGGCCGCTCGGTCCGCCAACCGGTGGAGTTTTGAGGATCGTACTTAAACGAATCCCTGCGGTCCCGAAGGTCTCATGAAGCAGCCGTGATGCGGCCCGCATGGTTTCGAGTGTATTGCCAAGGTTCGCACCCAAGCTGATCAGCGAACTGGGCATCACAAAATCCGCAGGTTACTAGATCGCTATTTGATGGCTTCAACGGTGTCGACGTACCAGTGAACTTCTTCCTTGGTCGCGAAACGTTCTTGGACGTCTTTTCGTGCGAAAACGAAGTAGGTCGGCGGATTGGTTTGGCCTTCGTCGCGGTACTTGAGCTTGTAGGAATATCCCACCGATCCCATCGCTTCTCCGTCGAGCGAAACGAATGTCCATTTGGCCGGCTCTCGCCGCTTCTGGATCGCTACGTGGGCCGAATCAGCAGCCAGGCGCTTTTTTGCTTTCTGAAGATCGGTCTCGGGAGTGTCATCTCCCGGGCGTCGCTCCCCCTCGAATTGAAAACCTACCAAGTAATAGACGCTGTCAAGATCCCCCTTCGAAAGAGAGTTCAGGTACAACTCGGCGACTTTGCGGGCCTGAGCAAGCTCATAACTGCTGTGCAAATAACTTTTGGAGGCTCCCCAAGAAGCAGACGTAGCCCCAATGGCAACCGCCAAGAATGCAAAGACTTTGGACAACCGGCTCAGGCCAAGCTTCTTGGCAAAAAGCAGAACAAACATCCCCAGAACCGTTCCGACGATTGCAAGA
Organism: Planctomycetota bacterium; assembly: GCA_026692845.1. Classification (GTDB taxonomy): domain Bacteria; phylum Planctomycetota; class Planctomycetia; order Pirellulales; family Pirellulaceae; genus JBKCUI01. The sequence goes on from JAPLNM010000029.1 coordinate 100,531, forward strand.
GGCATAAAGTGCACGAATTGGACCGACAAAATCCCGACGAGCGAAGCGACTAGCCCCAGAAGGGACAGGCCCGAAAAGGCCTCGCTATCGACGACCTCATCGGACTCGGGACTAAAGGAGTATTCTTGGTTTGCCATGGAAGCTCGGAAGGATCTTGAAAAAGAAGCCGCGAATCGTTGACGCTAGCCTACGACTAATACGCAATCTCAACCGATTCGGTTCGGTCAGAAAATTGGCGGTCCGAATCGGCATCGTCGGTCTAATTTTCCGGTTTTGACCCAAGGAGATCCCTCTTTTAGAGAAACCAACACTGACGCCAGTTCCCATTCCGAATAAAATGCGGGTACGGAGTCGGCCGCTTTGGGCCTCGATTCACCCCCTGCCTCCCCCGCGAAGAAAAGATTGCCATGATTAGGCTTTTCCCGCTCGCAAATCCCTGCTTGAAATCTGGCTTGTTTGCTAGCTTGCTTGCCTCAGCCGGCTGGTTAGCCCTTGCCAGCGCAAACGAAGCATCGGCTCAAGCGCCCAACGCATCGAAGATCGACTTCAACACGCAGATACGCCCCATCCTATCGAATCGCTGCTTTGCCTGCCACGGACCCGACGAGCAAACGGTTGAATCGGGCCTTAGGCTCGATTCTTTCGAAGCGGCCACAACGGCCGCCGATTCGGGCAAAAAAGCGATCGCACCTGGCTCTGCAAGCGAATCGGAGATCCTCCAGCGGATCCTTTCGACCGACGAGCAAATCCGAATGCCGCCTCCACGCTTTGCCGAGCGTCTCAGCGACAAGGAGACCGAGTTGCTGACCCGCTGGATCGAATCCGGGGCGACCTACAACAAACATTGGTCCTACGAAAGGATCGTTCAACCACCGACGCCAAACCTAGACGACTTGGATTCGTTCCATCCATCTGCAAGCGAAGATACGAACAAAAAGCCGAACCAAAAGGCAGACCTGCAAGCTTGGGCCGGCAACCCCATCGACCGACACCTGCTTGCCAAACTCGGCACCCATGGGCGCGTTGCCTCGGGCCAAGCCGACCGAACGACGCTGCTTCGACGCCTGACGCTCGACCTGACGGGCCTGCCTCCGACTCTTGACGAACACGATGCGTTCTTGAACGACTCCGATGCGTTGGCCTACGAACGGCTTGTCGACCGCCTCTTGGCCTCCCCTGCCTACGGTGAGCATTGGGGCCGCCGCTGGTTGGATTTGGCTCGCTATGCAGACTCCGCAGGTTATGCCGACGACCCGGCCCGAACGATCTGGGCTTATCGCGACTGGGTCGTCCGAGCCTTCAATGCCAACATGCCGTTCGACCAATTCACCGTCGAGCAACTCGCCGGGGACTTGCTCGAGTCCCCTAGCCCCGATCAGTGGGTTGCAACCGCCTTTCACCGCAATACCCTGACGAACAACGAAGGGGGAACCAATGACGAAGAGTTTCGCAATGTGGCGGTCATCGACCGGGTCAACACGACGATGGCCGTCTGGATGGGCGTGACGATCGGTTGCGCGCAATGCCACAACCACAAGTACGATCCGATATCCCAAAAGGAATTCTTTGAAGTCTTCTCGATTTTCAACCAAACCGAAGATGCCGATCGCGGGGATGAGTCGCCGACATACGCTTGGTACTCTCCAACGCAACGCGAGGAACGCTCAGAACTTGAGTCTCAAGTCCAGAAGCTTCAGGCCCAACTCGAAGCTCCCGACGCGTCGCTTGCGAAATCGCAAGCCGACTGGGAATCGCGATTGCTGATCGCTTCGGACTGGAAAACCACGGTCCCAAAAACGGCCGCAGCCCAATCGGGAAATTCAACGCAGGTGCTCGACAGCGGGCTAGTCAAGCTCGACTCGAAGGCGGACAACGATAGGCTCGATCTGCAGATGGCTCTACCTGACGGCTGGGGGCCGGAAAACTTGACCGGCCTTCGGATCGAATCGGTTCCGGATCCAGCTTTACCGGGCGGAGGATCGAGCCACGGTGACGGCAACTTCGTCCTAACCCATGTCGCTGCATCGCTCTACCAAGAGCCTCGCCAACGAGCCAAGGGTCGATTTGTTCGCGTAGAACTTCCAGGCAAAGAAAAGATTCTCTCGCTTGCCGAGGTCCAAGTCTTCGACGGCCAGCAGAATGTCGCAAGCCAAGGCAAAGCGAGCCAAAGCTCCGAGATCTTGGGCGGGGCGGCAGCGCGTGCCATCGATGGGAACACTTCGGGCAAATGGGAAGACAACTCGATCACTCACACCAACACCAGCGAATCCCCTTGGTGGGAACTCGATCTCAATGCAGCCATCGCTGTCGATCGGATGGTCCTATTCAATCGAACCGATAATGGAGTGGCTACACGGCTTTCTGGCGCAATCGTGCGGTTGCTCGATGAGAATCGAAAGGAAGTTTGGCAAGGTCGTGTCGACCAAGGTGCCGCCGAGCATACGCTGAGCCTTCAGCAACAAGTCCTTTGGAACGCACAGTTTGCTCACGCCGATTACGAACAAGGTGGATTGCCCGCATCGCATTCCATCGATAGCGATCCGAAAACCGGGTGGGCCGTCGGTGGATCAATCGATCAGCCGCACGCTTTGCAAATTGCAGGTGCCGCCGTCAATGCACCGAAGCTCGATGCCGATGCAAACTCTGCACCCTGGGTATTGCGATTGCAATTGGGATTCGATTCTCCTTACAAGCGTCTTATTCTCTCGAGCTTGCGTGTTGCTCTTACCGACGACAGAAACTTAACTGAGGTCCTCCAAACGCCCAATGAGATCCTCCAGATCGCTCGCTCCTCGGATCGAACCGATTCTCAGCAAGATGCGCTCCATCGATATTATGTCCGCCAAATAGCTCCCGAACGCTCGGCCCTTCGCGCAAGTTTGACGACCACCCGAGAATCCTTGGCCAGCCTCAAGCCGATCACCACGGTCCCTATCCTCCGAGAGTTGGCCAAGGAGAAGCGCCGGGCGACGAAGATCCAGATCCGCGGCAATTACAAGGTCACCGGAGACGAGGTTTCCCCAGGGGTTCCGAGTATCTTCGGCTACGTACCGGTATCCGTGCAACCCGACGCTTCAAAAGATAGCCCGCCAGCCGACCGCCAAGCGATCGATCGATTAAAGTTCGCGCGATGGCTTGTGTCGGATCGCAATCCGTTGACGGCTCGGGTCCTTGCGAATCGAACTTGGGAATACCTCTTCGGAGTCGGCATCGTCCGGACCAGCGAGGAGTTTGGTTCCCAGGGCGATCTGCCGGTTTACCCGGAATTATTGGACCACCTAGCAATGGAGTTTCTCAACAGTGGTTGGGACCAAAAGGAGCTGATTCGCAGTATCGTCCTGTCGAATGCTTATCAACAGTCCTCAAGCGTCACCGAAGAGGACTATGAGTCCGATCCTGAGAATATTCATGTTGCTCGGGGACCACGCTTCCGCGTCGCAGCCGAGCAAGTCCGCGACATGGCACTGGCTTCTGCCGACCTGTTGTCAAGGAGATTCTACGGATCTCCAGCCCGTCCCCCTCAGCCGAGCATGGGACTCAGCGCCGCGTTTGGTTCCAGAACCGACTGGGAGACAAGCACAGGCGAAGACCGTTTTCGCCGCGCGATCTACACGCAATGGCGGCGCAGCAATCCCTATCCGTCCATGGCCACCTTTGACGCCCCTAGCCGTGAGGTCTGCGTCCTGAAAAGGGATCGGACCAACACGCCCCTCCAAGCCCTCGTGATGCTCAATGACCCGGTCTACATCGAAGCGGCCCAAGGCCTTTCGCGCAGAGTCTTGATCCACGAAGCCGACGATGCACCCGATGATGCCTCGAAACTCCGTCGGATGTTCCAGCTCGTGCTGACTCGCAAACCCAGCCATGCAGAGACCCAAAGCATGCTCAAGCTTCTGCAAGAATCTCGCGAGGATCTCAAGGATCGAGCTGATCAAGCGATGAAACTAGCCACAGAACCAATCGGAAAAATCCCCCCGCATATCACTCCGCAGGAACTCGCAAGCTGGGTTCTGGTCGGAAACGTTCTGATGAATCTCGACGAGTTTTTGATGACTCCCTAACGGAAACACGACAGGTAAAGCGATGGAAAAACCATTCCAAGAGCACTTGCTCAACCGCACGCGAAGAAACTTCTTAGCCAATACAGGATTGAGCCTCGGCGCTGTGGCCCTAGCCGATCTGCAAGCCACCAATCGAGTCGAAGCTTCCGACAACCCCTTGGCACCCAAAGTGGCGCATTTTCCCAGGAAGGCCAAGCGTGTGATCTATCTTCACATGACAGGCTCTCCACCGAATTTGGATCTGTACGATTACAAGCCCAAGTTGATCGAGCTCGATGGCCAAGAAGCCCCTGCCTCGTTTATCCAAGGCAAGGAGTTCGCGTTTACCACCGGAACCCCCAAGCTGCTAGGAACCAGGCACCAATTTGAAAAGTGCGGGCAGAGCGGTTTGCAACTCTCGGACTGTTTGCCACACCTCAAGAAGCATGCCGATGAGATGTGCATCGTCCACAGCATGCACACCGAGCAATTCAACCATGCTCCAGCCGAACTGCTCATCTACACCGGTTCGCCCCGTAGTGGTCGACCCTCGTTCGGGTCTTGGTTGACCTACGGCTTGGGAAGCGAAAATGAAAACCTCCCAGCCTTCGTCGTCCTCATCAGCAGCGGAGTCCAACCCAACGGCGGCAAAAGTTCGTTCGGAAGCGGCTTTTTGCCAAGCGTCTATCAAGGAGTTCAGTGCCGCTCCCAAGGTGAACCGGTCCTTTATGTCTCGGATCCACCCGGCATCGACCGCCAGTTGCGCCGTAAAAGCCTCGATACACTCGGTGAGCTCAATGCGTTGCAAGCCAAAGAGTTCGGGCATCCCGAGACCATGACGCGTATCTCCCAATACGAACTGGCCTACCGCATGCAAACAAGTGTCCCGGAAGTCATGGACATCACCAAGGAAAGCGCCGAGACCTTGGAGGCCTATGGAGCCAAGCCTGGAGCGTCTAGTTTGGCGAACAATTGCTTGCTAGCGCGCCGATTGGTTGAGTCGGGCGTAAGGTACGTTCAGCTTTTCGACTGGGGCTGGGATTTTCACGGCACTGGACCCAACGAAGACATACGCGACGGCTTGACCAAGAAATGCGAAACGATGGATAAACCCGTCGCGGCATTGATTGGCGATCTAAAGCAACGAGGACTTTTGGACGAGACGCTGATCATTTGGGGGGGAGAATTCGGACGAACGCCGTTCCGAGAAGGACGCACGGCCAACGGGGCTCAACTCGGCCGGGACCATTATCCTGATTGCTTCTCGATGTGGATGGCAGGGGGTGGGGTCAAGGGAGGCACCGAGTATGGACAGACCGACGAACTAGGTTTTTCGGTGATTGAAAACCCGGTCCATGTTCATGATCTTCAAGCCACTTGGATGTACCTGATGGGTTTTGACCATACGAAACTAACCTACCGTTTCCAAGGTCGCGATTATCGCTTGACCGACGTGCACGGCAACGTGCTGTTTCCGTTGATAGCCTGAGTCGAACTTCGTGTTGCTTTACCTTCGACCGCGCAACCCACCATCGAGCATGGGGGCCTCGTGCGACACCCGGCGCGCATGCTACGTTCCGCTAACGAATCCAAACGCGATTCGTAGCGGCAGTCAATCGACGATGTTGGTTACCCCCACCGTAGCATGGGGCTTTGACCCGTGCGCCATTTGCTAAGTCAGCCTCGCACGGGCTAGGAGGCCCATGCTACAGCTCTAAGGTTCCGGCCCGTGTGTGATTTGCTGAGCTAGCGATTGCAGCATGGGATTCCGGTCGTCAGTGAAAAAACTTTGTCGCATTTCAGAAAAAACCAGAATAAACCCGGGGGAACGGCAGTGCCTGGCGTACTCGGCAGTGTGTGCCGGGACCGAATGGGTGCCTTCGCAAGTGCACCGACCCTCATTCGCAACAGTGCGAAAGAAAGTGCGGTTTCTATGAACTCTCGTGTTTCCCTCCCTCCGTCCGCGTCGGCTCGGAACTAGAGATCCGCCACTCGATGCGGCAAATGGTTCTCCAAGCGGTTCTGGAAGGGCTTGGTAACCGTAGTTTCATGGTCGACACAGACGCCGACCTCATGGGACTTATCGGTGCCGCAGCTCTGGCTAACGGCTTGTCACAGCCCGAACGCCAAGCGATGAGCGAATCCGGCAAAGGATTTAGGTTGCCGAGGCTGGTCCTGCGCGGTCTGCCGCTCCAAGAGCAACTCCCCAAGACTCCGCAAGGGTACGGAGATGATACCCAAACGCTCTTCTCTGACACGATGCTCTTGGGAGGCATGTCTCAATGCGACGCATGCCGCTGCTTGAGGTGTGTGCATGCACGGGGGCTTATCTGTTGCGATTCAATGCGAATGAAGGTCAGACGCTCGGTTTGACTGCGTTGGCAACCGGTGCAGTTACCGAGCTCTCGAAGCGGCTTGAGGATATGGACGCGCGTTCGAACCCGATCTACTTGCGACCCGGAGAGTTGCTCCTGTTCGACAACTACCGAGTTCTCCACCGGCGCAAGTCGTTTGATCCTGGGGCATGGGACGAGGCTCGGTGGCTTCGTCGGTGCTTTGGGACCACCGACCCGTCGGGCGGGCAATTCGTCGATCGGCTGCACCGGCCCTACGTTTGGCAGTAACGAAAGACACCAATCTAACAAAACACCCGTAGCATCGCCGTAACATGGCCCTCCGAGGCCGTGCGCGATTCCTAGCTAAGCGGCGCACGGGCTCAGAGGCCCATGCTACGGGTGGATGTTGAACTAGCTTCGTAACACGGCCCTCCGAGGCCGTGCGTTTCAATCGATGAAGACTACCACTTTGCCAGGATTCTAGAAAAATCGCTCCCCCAGGCAGACAAAGGAATTCGTATGCGGCAGATCTGTTTTCGCATCGACTGGCCATGTGTGTTTTTGGCTGTTTACGTCGAACCATCCAACCTTTTCTCGTGCTTGATCATCGATGGGATCTACCCGCCAATGCTCTGGCTCTTTCTTCTGATGATCCTGTGCACTTCGATTCGCTCGGCAGGCATACTCCCATTCCCATTCGGTAAGCAAGCGACTCTCGCTCCAGATTGAAAACATCTGTGCGTCGTACCAGTTCACTCGGATTACAGGGCATCGCTGTTCCGAGCAGTATTTCTCAAAATCGTCTCGGTAATGGACCTCGTGATTGCCATCAAACAATTTATGAAGCCGTCGAGTGATCGGAAACTTGGATGCGGAGTATTGCCCGTGGAGTTCTATCCTCCTTGGTTGATTGTCGTTTTCATCAGGATGGCCGACCGCGACATTCCATGATCCATTTTCAAGCGGTTCGATCGGAATGAAAATCAAGTCTTCGTCAATGATCCGTGCCGACTCTTGCGTTTTACTTAGTGCCTCAAAATCCGCTAAAAACCGCTCTCGAATCGATTGGGCACTTTTTGGTACTTCGGCAGGAACATTGATTTCGGGATTCTTCGCCGTCAGTTCCGCCAGCCTTGGCCACGCGTACCACATCAATTGAGTGGGACGTGGATGCTTCTCTGGTTGCTTGAAGACCGCTTCGGCAAGGCGCAGCCATCGCATGCAGCGTTCACTCTTGGGGCCGGCCACCATGGCTCCAACCGGCATGCTTGCGATGAACTCCCAACCTTCATTATCATCAGGCGTCCTTGGCTGCTCTGGAATGGCCTCGATCAATTGCTTGAGTTCGGCCTCGTTACTGTAGCGAACCATCCAAAGGGCCGCAAAGAAATCTCTAAGAGTGTTGTCACGCCATGAAACCATGGTGTCAATTCGGTTGAATAAGCGGAACTCGATCGCACCGGCGTTCAGCGCCTCGATCGATTCGCGACGTTTGTCGAGCGACTCCGCCGAATCCCCCTGCCATTTCGGGATCGTTCTCAGACGCGTCAAAAGATCGTCGGCGATGTCACGGTATTGCACCTCAGGTTTCGTCTCAAGAAACATGGTGATGGCCAAGGCGCAAGCGTATTCGATGAAAGTATCGATTTGGATACCCCCTAAGTTCGGAGTGACGCTCCCTTTGTTCTTCTTGAGCACATCCTCCTCAAAGGTTCTTGGCAGGGACTCCCAATACACATCGCAAAGATTGTCGATGCGTGCGAAGCTCTCGTCGGGGAGGCTTCTGAGGACCTCGATGGTACGTGGTGTCAGTTCCAACTCACCAGCCAACTCTTGGATCCTTTTTGCACGCTTTGGTCCCAGCGATCGTTCGATCTGCTTTTGATCGAACAAGCCCAAGTAACAGAACGTCCAATCCGAGGAATGGTCCTCAAAGCCCGGCTCGGATTCGTTTCCGAAAATCGTGTTCCAATAGGCATCGGTGATCGCATAAGGCCGACCGGCGACCATGCAATGAAGGTTTGGATGTTCCTCTAAGATCGATTTTATCGCCGCAGCACGAGGCCACGCATTGGAACTGTCGACCTCATCGAGCCCGTCGATGAACAAGGTCACTAGGCCAAAGGACATTTGACGAGTAAGCCATGCCTCAATTCCAGAATAGTACGCTTTAGGGATGGTTCGGTTGGATCCCGATGCTGACAGTTGCTTGTCAATTCTCTTGAACACCGACTCGTGCGTTGCATCGCCGGAACCTCTGCCCCAAAAAGAGTCGACCGAGTTCGGAAACCGGCTCAAGTGGTAGTACAGAACAACATGACCCGGCAGTTGGCTACGAAGGAATCGGGCATGTTCGAGTGCGATCGATTTGCCAATCCCGGCAGACGAGGTGATACACAGCAACCGCCGTTCGTTCGGCAGCGAGTCGGCGTTCCCCCCGAGGAACTTCAGGAACTCGGCTCTGCCATCGTTTGTGTCGATCGTTTTCCAAAAATCCCTTTTTTCCGCATCGCGATTCCACTTTCCATACGGCCTATCCACCGCTTCGTACTCGGGCAGTCCCGTCAGCGACAACGCTTGCTTGAGGGATAGACGGTCTGCTGAATCAACCGAATTTGATGCTCAGGGAAAAAATGGTGCTGGATTGTGAGGATAGCACGGTCTGCGGTTATGCTAGTATCAGCAATGGATTTCGGCGTATTGAGCGTAGTTCCGTGGTTCCTATGAGTCACGGGATTATAATACTACAAGTGGTGTTTTTTTGATGGTTCGTATCGGTCACTAAACAAAGAGACATCCGAACGGCGGCGGATGTCTACTTCCAAGCCCTCGTTACGATGATCGCAAGGGGCATGGCAACTCGACCAAAAGAGTATGACGGAGTGGAAGCGTCGGAGGTTCTTGAGTTACTGGCTCGCCAAGCCTTCCAGTCCTTCGACATCCAGTTGGATCATTCTGCACGAACATTCACCAGCGGCAAACCCAGCAAAGCTGAGGATCCCGTGCCGGCTTATTTGTACGACATACCTGAGTTCGACAGCGTCCCGCAATACGACCAGTTCAAGGAACAGATTTGCCAGCGAGCTAACGGTGGACTGAATCCGGAGCTATCGATCGACGCGTTTCAGCTTGGCAGGCAGACCATCAGCAACGCTTGGTACCGCTTGTACAATCCTCGGCACACACAGATCCGGTCAAACTATAAGCAGTATTCAAAGACCCTGAAACATCCTGCGGTGGTAATTTCTTTCTTCGATGCGTGGGTGTATTGCCAGTGGTTGCGGTGGGACGATCAGTCGTGTCGGTTGCCTTGGGAGACCGAGTGGGAGTATGCAGCCAAGTACGGGTTTGCTTCTGGGGACCTCGAGTACTGGTGGGAAGGCATCGAGCATTTAGAAAAGGCTGATCGTATGTTCATCAAGTCGCGGATCAACTGCTTCGAGACCACTGACAGGACTCCATCGAACGAAGAAAAAGGGTGTACTGTGGTTCCCGATCCTGCACGGGCTTCATCAGGGAGCAAGGCGCTGGATCGTGGCCCGGAAGGCCAGAACACGGGTCTGATGGACATGCAGGGGAACACATGGGAGTGGTGTCAGGATAGGCAACGCTCAAACTACGAGGCCCCAGCCAAGGCATCCCCGTTTCCACAGCAAGAACAGCAACACAGGCAAGAAAGCCTAGCTCGCGATGCGACCGTTTCCCGTGTTTCGCGAGGCGGGTCATTCGATAACTATGGACGCATTGCTTCGGCGTCGTTTCGCGAACTCAATGAACCGACGAATACGTTCTTCAACGACGGGTTTCGCGTTGCCAGGGCTCTGAAAGGAAAACCTTGAGCTTTTACCCTTGTCTGCTTGGATCGAGCCTAGTCAGCCCTCAGGTGAGCATTGCTCTTTTAAGCGCTCGCGATTTTTTGTACCTCGTAGCAAAGCGGTAGGCCTCATCGATTGAAACGCACGGCCTCGGAGGACCATGCTACGCTGCTGTCTCTCCGCCCGTAAAATGGGTCTGTGACCCGTTTGCAGGTACGCCGCCCTGGGTAGGCCGCGAATTCGTGGGGCAGACGATACGGAACATGCGATTCCGATCTCATGCCTGCAGACGCAAAAAAAAGCTTCGCGAGTGGAACACTCGCGAAGCTCTTGGGTCTGTCATTCTCGACACTCTAAAGAATCAAGCCTACAGGTCTACTTGACCCGCTTGAACTTCAAGCCAGCGTTGTCGTCGGTTGCTCCCGGTGGATTGAGAATCCACTCTTCGCCACTGAGACTCTTGACGGTGCCGCCAAGCGAACCTTTGTCGCTCGTCTCCATCAATACCGCCGAACCGTTGGTCCCAAAGTCACCCGACAATTCAACGGCTGGCTTGCCCGATTCGGCCGCCTTCCACTTGAACGTCGACTCCTCGGAAATCTCAAGATCGATCGTCGTCGTTCCGGACACCGATTGCCACTTGCCGACCAAATCCACCTCAGGGGTAGGCTTGGCCAACTCCTCGGCCTGCTGTGCTGCAGGGGCCTTCGGATCGGCTACCTTGGCTTCGATCGGCTTTGGATCGAGCGCTTCGAGCATTCGCTTGGCCGTCACGTCCTTGGGCTGGTTTTCAACCACAACCTTCAACGCTCGAATCGCCGAATCTTTCTGGCCGATTACTAGGTAATGATAGGCCAGCACGAAAGCCGATGCGGGGTTCTTCGGATTGGCTTTGCAGTATTCTTCCAACTTGCGAAGCTGAGCCGTGTAGTCCTCGGAGTTGCCATAGAGACTGCTCATGGTCGTCCAATCCATCCCAGGAGCCGACGCTAGCAGCGCATTGAGTGCAACCGCTGCGGTGCTGTAGTCGCCTAATGCGAAGAGGCTCAAGGCGCGAACCTCGTGGACCACCGGATCGCCACCATTCTTGGACAACGCGTTGTTGAACGAACCCAAAGACGCTTGGTAGTTCGATTCCTTGAACGACGCAAGACCCTGGTCAAAGTCCGAAAAGGACTCTTCAATCTTGGAACTCGATGTCGGGTTGGCAGTCGTGACCGGAGAAGAGGTCGACGAGGCCGTCGAGCCTTGCGACTCTGCAGTGATGTAGTTGTTGACTACCACAGGTTGCGAGTAATCGTAAGGCACCGAACCTGCAACCTGTGTAGCTCCCACAACGGGTGCGACATAGTAGGGGTTGGAGTAAGCATAGGTATTGGTGTAAGCCGCCGTGCTCATCGATCCGAGCCCCCAACCAATACCGCCCCAAACGATCGGCGAGTACCACGAACTACCCCAGTATCCAGACCAGCACCCGTTGTACCAACCTTGGTAGTGCGGATGGATGCAATGGTCATGCCAGCCGTTGTTCCAATTGTTGTTGTATCCAGGACGATACCCAAAGTTGTTACCCCAATTGTTATTGTTGTAACCAGAGTCCCAGAAAGGCCGGTTGTAGTTGTTGTTGTGCCAACTGTTGTTATTGACGTTATTAACGTTGATGTTGGTATTGCCGTTGTTCCAGTTGGGCCGGTTATTGTTGTTTCCCCAATTCCCGTTCCCCCAGTTGTTGTTGCCGCCGTTCCAGTTGTTGTTACCGCCATTCCAGTTGTTGTTGCCGTTTCCGTTCCAATCTGGGCGGTTCCAACTGCCGCCCCCACCGGGTCGGTTGCCGTTGTCGACAACCCCTGGAAGCGTCTGAACACCGCCAGGCCGATTGCCACCTCCGATGGTCGGTCGATTGGGCTTGGTCGCTGGCCGATTCTCCCCGCCAATATTGGGCCGATTGCCGTCGATGTTCGGACGATTGCCGTCGATGTTCGGACGATTGCCACCTTGGTTGTTGCCGATGTTACCGCCGAAACCCGGAGCGGGCTTGGTCGTTATTTGACCGTTGCCGCCCAAACCTGGGATTCCGGGCTTGGGTGCAGGACGCGTCGAGACCCCAGGTCCAGTCGGTCGGCTAATGCCACCGAGCGAAGGCCCACTGTTTCCCGGGAGCGTCGAAGGACGATTCGAAGGCCCGACGTTTCCAGGAAGCGTCGAAGGACGATTCGAAAGCCCACTGTTTCCAGGAAGCGTCGAAGGACGTGACGAAGGCCCCACATTTCCAGGGAGCGGCGCAGGACGCGTCGAGGGACCCACGGTCCCAGGGAGCGTCGAGGGACGGCTCGTCGAAGGAATCGAACCAGGCAACTTGACATTCGGACGCGTCGAAGGGCTCGATCCCCCTAGATTGCCCGGCAATGGCTTAGCCACAGGCGTCGATGGCCTTGTGCTCAAGCCACCGTTGATCCCACCGTTGCCAACACCGGGGGCAGGTCGCGTCGTGGGCATCCCGCCACCGAGGCTCGGTCGACTCGAATTGATACTGTTCCCAAGCCCGGATCCGGAAGTCGGACGCTGGATGTTGCCTGGCATTGGCCGAGCCATGCTCGAACCGATATTCCCCATGTTGCCACTCGGACGGCTCATGTTCCCCTGCAATCCCGATGGACCGGCAGGACGAGATTGAGGCCCCGAGTTGCCAAGCGAAGGTCTGCTTGTTGGCATTTGAGGAGCAGGGCGCGACATGGGCATCGACGGACGCGATCCGCCACCCATGTTAGGCATGCTCGGACGAGCCCCCCCGCCACTGAACCCCCCGCCACCACCGCGGTTGGCACCACCACGGCCTCCACCACCCCCTCGGATCTGCGCCGAAGCCGAATCGATCGGGCCGACAAAAACTATCGCACCGATTGCCAAGGCAGCCGGATACAACCAACGCATCAACCATGCTTTACGCTTCATTTGAACTACCTTTTCTACCCTGATTTCTTGCCTATCGATTTTTGTGCGAGGAATTTGCTGCCTCGATTATTCGAGCTTGTGCCACTTGGGACTACAAGCGTAGGGAAATTTCATGACAAATGGTTTGCAAAGACCTGATTGCGAACCTACTTGGCAACTGGAGGTTTGCGAACGACGGTGTATTCGTAGTCGGGCGATTCGACCCCTTCGCTCATCCGATGGATGCCTTGGAAGGTGAATCGGTCCTTGCTATCAGATAACAATTTGACCGTTGCGGTTCCACGCACCCCATCCGGACTGACAGCGCTGTTCTGCATAACCAAACCATTCGGTGTCGCAGTCCAGACCCCTTCGCCAAACCCGCCGTCGGAGTCAAACGTCCAAGATCGGTACTTGCCCTGGCTGGCGTCCCAAGCGATCCTCTGGAAGCTCTTCATGATCGTTTGCTCACCGCTGGTAATGAGGATATCGCCGACGATAAAGTTTTCGCTCTCATCCCAGCGATAGTTCATCTGAACCTTCGAATCGCTCGATTCATTGATCCATTCGCCCACGATCCACGAGAGTTCCTCAAGGGCTTCATGGGGCGTAGGTGGCAACGTTTCGCTGACATCCCGCAGCGAGGCGAGCTTGAGCCCCGCATCGGTCTTCTTCCAAACGGACGCAAATCGCAATACCGATAGACTCTTTCCATCCTTGTCGGTGATCACTCGCGTGCCATCGACCAAGACCAATCCGCCAACCCCTCGAACCGATTCGACTTGGGCCTCGGTCTTGGAACCTGGATAGGTCTCATAAAAGGCTTTCAACAACGCCTTGATCTCATTGTGTCCAAGATGCACCGTTCCAGAATCGTCGATCAACTCGCCGTCAGCAAGAAACGCACCGGAGATCGCATCGACATTCCCACTGTTGAGAGCATCGGCAAGCTGCTTTACTGCTTTGACGGCTTCGGTTTCCAGAGCCAACTGCTCCGGCGATACCGGCTTGGCTACCACAGCGGTTTGGGCAATGGTCCCGTTGGTTACGGTATCTTGTGCTAGCACCGGCGCTCCGGCGGCAAACCCCAGAACCAATGCAACGGACCACGAAGATTTCCAAAAGCGATAAGTCATACGAAGAGGCCTCTGATTAAATAAAGGAGCTTTGACGATGGAACTGGAACGGCATTTAAGGAACGACAATTTCAGGTTCGGAAAACGCCGTTGACCGACCAATGGGTCGCAAGAGCGATCCATAAGATCCGGCAACAATACGAACCGAACGCGAAACAGTCAACAAGTTTAAACCGATCCCGTAAACAAAGAAACCACTCAGAAGAACGTTTATGAAAACATCTGCCATTGTCCTGTGACTCCCAGGCGATGTCTTGTCGGCGGCTCACTTGAGTAATTCAACTCACTTGCTTGCTTGACCCAGCAACAGTGTGTTTGTCGAATGGACTTTTCACACATACGAACGACAGACCTCCAGCCTGTCGACTCCCTCCCGTACGACAGACTTCCAGTCTGTCGATCCCGTCGCGCACCGCAGACTTCCATCCTGTCACTTCCGTCGCGCACCGCAGACTTCCAGTCTGTCGCTTCCGTCGCGTAGTGAATCCGGCTGGAAACCTCTCCCACAGCCACACTGCTCAAACTCTTGAGAATCGGATCGATCCGGAGAAACCCGAGCGGCTTATTTCGCCCGATTCGACTCACGACGACGGAACTCGATCGCCCAAAGAGCATCCTAAATTGGGGATCATTTCAAGAAAATGGAGTCGTATTCCGATCCGATGCCGTGGAAGAACGAACAGGGCACTCGAAAACTGCTTTACGGCAAGAATCCCCACCCTTAAGAAACGCCTAAGGCTAGTAAAAGCATAGAACCCTAAGAAATCTTCACGAAAATCTGCCGGTTAACAAAGCTACGTCTTGTCCGGTTAGTCGCTACGAGTTAAAAATATGGGTTGATAGCCACACTTTGTGGCGGAGTTTTTTGATTTCCTTTTTTTCCAAAGGGTTTTTTCTATGAAGCGTAGGAATGTCCATGGCTTCACGCTCGTGGAACTTCTGGTGGTCATTGCGATCATCGGGGTTCTCGTGGGCCTGTTGCTACCAGCGGTCCAGGCCGCTCGCGAAGCTGCACGACGCATGTCTTGCGGCAACAACATTCGCCAGGTGGGTCTGGCGTTTTTGAATTATGAGTCAGCTTACAAGAAGTTCCCACCGGGACACGGCGGGCCAGCTCCCGGCGGAACCGGTACGGACCAAGATGCCAACGTAGGTCGCGTGGGGATCAACCGATGGTCGGGTACGTTGATGGCTCTTCCTTACATGGAACAGCAACAACTTTACACCCAACTGTTCACCATTCCTTTCCGTAACCCGACCAACGGCGCGACGATCAACGCTTGGCTCTGGCCTTGGGACATGGGTCCTGGAGGAAACTACACCCCTTGGAGAACCCAGGTTCCTAACCTGCGTTGCCCTTCGGATCCAGGCAAGATGAATCCGGATGCCAACTGGTTCGATGATGGTGCAGCTCGTACCAACTATGCCATGTGCTACGGCGATACGACCGAAAACAACCACGTCGCTTGGCACCCTGCTGCCAACCGCGGTATGTTCCAAGGCCGCTATCAGCGCCGAATGGCCGAAGCGACCGATGGTCTGGCCTACACGGCCCTCTTCGGCGAAATCGGTACCACTCCTAGCCAAAACCTTGGTTGGGGTGCCGGTAAGTTCCGTGTCCAAGGCGGTATGATCGTCAATGCTGGCGGCATGAACGCTGGCACCGGTGTTTTGGCTTGCCGTAACACCGCCCAAGGCGATCGCTACGTCAGCGGTTCGTTCGGCGGTCACTGGCGCGGTATCCGTTGGGGCGATGGTCACCCATCCTTCAGCGGCTTCACCACGATTCTTCCTCCAAACCGAGCTTCCTGCAACGCAGGTGCTGGTGACTGGGACTGGGGTGTCTTCTCCGCAAGTAGCTACCACGGTGCTGGTGCCCACGTTTGCTTCGGCGATAACAACGTTCGCTTCATCCCCAACTCGGTCGACGCTGGCGATGCTGGTAGAGATCCACCTCTGGGTATCGACGGTGCTCGTTCCAACGCCGTCAGCCCTTACGGTGCTTGGGGTGCTATGGGAACCAAGGACGCTGGCGACCTATGGGATGCTGCTAGCATCGAATAGTCCGCTTAGCGAACCTCGATCTTAAATCTTAAACCGGGCTTGGTAACTCAAGCCCGGTTTTTTTTTGATCTATACCAACCCCTGCTTTTCCCAAACTTCCCTGGGTTCCGTCTTTACTCCAGCCTCCTCAATTCTCTATCATCACCCAAACGGGGAGCTATCGGACGGCTCTCCCTTGTTCAATTACTGCCCGGACAATAGTCCAAGGTGACGGTCATGAGCGGATTATGGATGATCCTGTTGCTGAGTTTCTTGCAACCCGATGAGCTTCTTCCAGCACCCAAGAGCGAAACGCTTCCAAAACCGCTGCTGGTTTCAAGCAATATGGAACCCCAACAGCCGATTCTCTCCGCACCAGAATGCAAAATCGGTTGGGGAACCGATCCGGCTGATCGCTCCATGTACTTGGTGATCCAACTGGCCCCGGCATCCATCGCTCAATTCGCCGCAGGCGGCAACTCCATGGAACTCGAAAGCCTCATTCCGCCCGCTTTAAGAGGTCGTATCCACAAAGTGATCGTCAGGGTCGGGAATGGACCTGTCGAACAAAGCCCACCGGAATCCGAGCTAGATCGCCTAGCACCGCTAAACGCCAGCACTACCCCGAGCGGGTTATCCAACGAGCCTTTGATCTCCAATTTGGACCTGCGATCTCCGGTAAATATCGATTACCCAAAACCGCCCGAACGTTCCTCCCCAGAGATCATCACCACTTCAGGAGGTCCCCAAGTCCCCGTGGTTCCTGGATTGACTCTCCCCTCGACACCCAGCCCCGTGCTTCCCCCATCCGGAGGGGTACCATCGAACTTACAGCCATCGAACTTACAGCCGTCGAACTTGCAGCCGTCGAACTTGCAGCCCCCATCCTCCTACTACGCATCGCAACCCTCATCGAGCAACAACTACGCGGCAGATGGCTTTGCCCCGATGCCACGATCCGTTCCATCGACACTGAACCCTTTTGGGAAAAGTGGACTTGCCAATACGTCCACAACGAATCAAGGAAACGTCACCTACAACAGTTCGGTTCCCCACTTGGCAACCAACCCGAATCCCCCTACGGGTGGATACGTTTTACCCAACGACGGTTATGCAGCCTACGCTCAGCAGCCTCAAAATGGCTACAGCCAAGGTGCTTACGCCAACAACGGCTATCCAGCAACTCAATACGCACAAAACCCTTATGCAAGCCAAGGCATCACGAATCCGGTTTTGCCAATCCCGCAGGTTGCTTCTCGCCCGTTACCTTCGACCACAACGCAACCGCCACTTGTTTCGCACACGTTGCCCAGCTTCAACCCGAACCGAGATCAAGACATCGCACAGAGTTCACCCCGAGGGTCGCTGGTTCCATTCTTCTTGGTGCTTTCGTTTATCCTGAACGTCTATTTTGGACTTTGGCTCAATCATCTGAGCACCAAGTACCGGCATCTACTCGGGAGTGTGCGGGGATTGGCTCCGAGCTCCCTGGATGCCTAAAGGAGGCAATCTATTGCGCTTCCCACGTCGTTCCTTGCTTGCCATCTTGAATCGCAACGCCGATGGATTTGAGACCATCGCGGATCGCATCCGAGGTTGCAAAGTCTCGCTTGGTTCTCGCTTCGGCACGCAGGTGAATCACTAGTTCCATGAGCCCTTGAACCAGCCGAGCCGATTCCGAAGAGCCGGTGGATTGAGGTACCGGTTTACGGAAGATACCCAGGAGCGAGGCCATTTCGCGCAGAATGGAAAGCCCACTGCGCAAGACTTCGCGATTAGGATCGCTTGGCGAATCGTCCAGGTGCGATTGGTCGATGAATCGATTCAATGCCCGAGCCATCTCGAACAGATCGGCCGTGGCGCCGCCCGTGTTGAAATCGTCATCCATCTTGGCCAAAAACGAATCTCGCAATTGGACCAATTCGGCCAGCAGGGCAGGGGGGTTCGCAGGAGTTTGGAATTCGCTCCTTCGCATCGCATGAGGGATTTCGTAAACCGAGTAGCCGAGGATTTTCCCCGACCTTTCGAAAAGCCTGTAAAAAGTCTCCAGCGCCGCCCCGGCTTCTGCCAACGGCTCGTCGCCAAAGACGCTTGTCGAACGGTAATGCGTGCGTAGCAAAAAGAATCGAATCCGTTCTCCGGTGTGCTTGGAAATCAAACCAGCTAGGCCGCCGGCACCCTTGCTTCTGGAGATCTTGCCCGAGACAGCCGCATCTGGATTCGAAACGGCGGGGGACTCCGATGCTTCGCCAGGCGTGCGATCGGTCTTGCCTCCAACCTTCCCCCCCTCGTTCGAAGCTCTCATCAAACCGTTGTGCATCCAATACGTCACCATGGGCTTGCCATGGCAGCAACGGCTTTGGGCCAATTCGTTTTCATGGTGAGGAAAAACGAGGTCCAAACCACCACCATGGATGTCAAACGTCTGACCGAGGATCGCGCGACTCATCGCCGAGCATTCAATGTGCCAACCCGGTCGACCTTGGCCCCAGGGGCTGAGCCAACTTGGTTCTCCAGGTTTGGCGGATTTCCACAGCGCAAAGTCACTCGAGGAGCGTTTACGGCTTGCAGCACCTCCACCTTCGCCCTGCTGCTCGTCGGCAGAACGGTTGCTCAAAGAACCGTATTGCGGATCCTTCGTCACATCGAAAAATACATCCCCGTCGCTTGCGTAAGCAAACCCTTTGGCGATGAGTTCTTCGACAAAGGTAATGATTTCAGCGATGCTGTCGGTCGCACGAGGCATGCGATCGATCTGGTCGACCCCTAAGGCTTGCAGATTCGAAACGTAATCGGCCGTCATTTCGGTAGCCAACTGAAACATCGAGATCCCCTTTTCACGGGACCTTACGATCAACTTATCGTCCACATCGGTGATGTTGACGACCCACGTCACCTCGTAGCCGCAATGGGTCAAATAGCGTTTGACGGTATCGAAGATCACAGGACCGACCATGTGTCCAATGTGGGCCTCGGCATAGACGGTCGGACCGCACAAATACATCCCCACTTTTCCCGGCTCTAAGGTCCGAAAGGGCTCCTTGACCTTCGTCAAAGTGTTGTAGACTCGGAGCGGGTATTCAGGTAGGTTTTCTTGCATAAGTCAGGCTTTACTCGACACGTTACTGCGGATTCAGGTACCATTATAAGGCATTTCGGAATGCACCCAAGCCGCCTCATTCTTTTGTTCATGGAAAGAACGCCAACGAGAAGCAGCCGCCCAGGGAAAATGCCGGAAAATGCCGGAAAATGCCGGGAAATGCCGAAAGGTAACGAATCGCTATGGTCGAGTCCAGCACAAACCTTGTAGGCAACGACCACCGGAACGGTTCGGAACAGAAGAGAATCTCAATAAAAAATGACCTCCATCAAAGTTGATACCGGCGGATTGACCGACCAAGGATTGGTACGAGCCGAAAACCAAGACCAATTCTTTGTCGGCGAACTTACCCGCAGCGTTCGGATCCACTCGATCTCTTTGGGCATCGCCCCGGAGACAACGCTTCTGGGCGATCCGATCGGCCAACTGATGATGGTCGCCGATGGGATGGGTGGCCACCGCGCCGGGGCCGAAGCCAGCGGGCTCGCTGTCCGATACTTCATGACCGCGATCCTCAACCGCTTGCAGTGGGACAGCCTTCTTGCAGACGGACAACAAGATCATCTCTTGGACGATCTTCGCGAAATGCTCAGCGAAGCCCACCGTGAGATCCGACGTCGCTCGGAAGCCTCCGAAGCCCTAAGCGGGATGGGCACTACCTTCACCATGGCCTACGTCGTCTGGCCCCGTATCGTGGTCGTCCACGCCGGTGATACCCGTTGCTATGTCTTTAGCAAAGGACGATTATCCCTCCTGACTCGCGACCATACCGTTGCCAACGAGATGATGCGAAACGGCAAACTCAATCCCAACAACAACGAGCGATCCCCTTGGGCCAACGTCCTTGTCAACGCCCTGGGAGCCGGGGCCGAAGGAGTCCAAGGGGATCTGACGAGCTACCCGCTTGAGCCCGACGATATCGTCATGATGTGCAGCGATGGACTCAACAAACACGTCGACGACGAGACGATCGAAGGCGTTCTGGCAAAAGGTGGCACGATGCAAGGGATCTGCGAATCGCTTATCGATTTGGCCAAAAAAGGGGGGGGGACCGATAACATAACCGTCGTGGCATCCAAATGGACCCTGGCCAACGAACAGCCTTCAATGAGAATATCTGCAATCGCTCCTTCCAAGCCAAATGTGATCGAGGAAATGCCCCCGCCGATTCGAAATTATGGGACCGTCATCGACCTTTCGACCCACATGATGACCACCACCGATGGCGAACGAAGCGGAGATACCGACCCGCTGACGACCGAGGCTCTCTAAACCCCCCATGCGGCCCTTCATCGCCCGCGCCCTGTTCGCACCCACTTTCGCCTGGAACTACCTCCTGGGCAGAGTCCTGCATCGGCGAGACTGGTGGAACGAAGTCGATCCTTGCGTCATCCTCGGCGCACGTCCTCTGACTTCCGACGTCCCTAAACTCGCGAGCCTTGATGTGCGCGGCGTGATCAATATGTGCCAAGAGTACGGGGGACCTACCGCCGCGTACCAAAAATATCAAATCGAACAACTCTGGCTCCCAACCGTCGATTTCAACCCACCGTCTCTCGACTCGGTCCGCCGTGGTGTCGAGTTCCTCCACGAGAAAACCTCGAAGTCCCAACGTGTCTACGTCCACTGCAAAGCAGGTCGGGCTCGCTCTGCGACCATCGTGATCTGCTGGCTAGTAAAACACAAGGGAATGAGCCCAGAGCAAGCCCAAGCCCACCTGCTGGCCTGCCGTCCTCATGTCAACCCCCGTTTACTTAGCCGCCCTGTGGTCCGAGAATACCTAGGCCTGCCAAATCTCGGATCAAGCTCCTAATAAACTTCACCGATTCCCGTTGAACTTCGTGCATCACCCAAACGCCGGGTGACCCACTGACCGAGTCTTTTCGAAATTTCATGGACCTATCTATGTTCACAAGATTTTTGCTCGCCACAGTGAGCCTCTTGTTTGCCCAAAACACAATCTTTGCCGTCCAATCCCCCGAGCAACCCCCGAGCCGCTACAGCGAGCCCATATTCCCCAAGGAACGACTACCGATGTGGAAACAAGTCGAAGAAGCGATCCAAAAGGGCCTGCCCAAAACCGCAATCGAAAAACTCGAAGCCATCGGCCAGCAAGCTCTCGACCAAAAAGCCTACCCCGAAGCCGCTCTGGCTCTGGCCCGAAAAATCCGTCTCCAAAGCGACATCCAAGGGGGTGATCCGGCCGAAGCCATCTTGGGCCTGAGCAAAGAACTACAGACCGCACCGGACACGATGAAACCCGCTTTGCATGCGATCCTCGGCTATTGGTACTGGTCCTACTTCCAATCCAACCGCTGGCAATTCCAACGCCGCTCCGAACTTGCCGATGAAACCTCCGAGGATATCAAAACCTGGGACCTCAAACGGATCTTTCGTGAGATCGATCGCCAATACTCTCTGTCGCTTGCCAATAACGAGTCCCTCAAAGCCTCCCCTATTCAAACCTTCGACCCCCTCCTAGATCCGGGCACCTACCCCGACTCCTATCGACCCACCCTCTACGACTTTCTGGCCCACCAAGCCATCGAGTTCTACGCATCCGGAGAACAAGCCGGTGTGGTCCGCCAAGACGCTTTCGAAATCGATGCGGCTTCAGCAGCCCTGGGACCGACCGACGAGTTCCTTTCTTGGAATCCAAAAACCATCGATGCCGATTCTCCAAAGCTCAAAGCGATCAAGCTCTACCAAGCTCTCGTGGCTTTCCATGCCGCAGACGAGTCCCCCGACGCACGACTCCATTGCGACCTCGAACGCATCCGCTTCGTCACCAACAACGCCAACGGTGACGAAAAAGCAGCCCGTACTCTAGGACTCCTGGACTCCTTTGCCCAAAAGAACCCCAAGCATCCCCTCTCCTCAGTAGCCCGGGCTCGCTTGGCCGAGATTCACGTAAGCCAAAACGACCTAGAGGCCGCCTACGATGCAGCCCTCCAAGGAAAGAACGCTTTCCCCGATAGCATCGGAGGCAAACTGTGCCACAACCTGATCGAATCGATCACCGCAAAAGCAATCAACGTTTCGACCGAACGGGTCTGGAATGCACCTGCCCCCAATATCCGTGTCCGATACAAAAACATCTCGACCATCCACTTCCGAATCGTCGATGCCGATTGGATGCAACGATTCGCAGGCCAGGATCGCTGGAGCCCCGACCAATTCAACGAAGTCGATCGACAAGAGCTTTTCAAGAAAATCCCAATCAAAGCCTGGACATCCAACCTCGATCCGACCACCGACTATCAAGAGGTCACCCACGACGAACTAGCCC